>NZ_LKIR01000143.1:13890-74396 GCF_001462205.1 Haloparvum sedimenti | reverse complement strand
CGGCGTGGATGCCCATCTCCTCTGCGTTGCCGGCCTCGTGGGCCAGCCCGGCGCCGGTGATCAGCGCCTTCGAGGGGATACAGCCGCGGTTGAGGCAGGCGCCGCCGTAGGCGTCCTTCTCGACCAGCGTCGTGTCGAGGCCCTCCTGTGCGGCGCGGATGGCGGCCACGTAGCCGCCCGGCCCCGCGCCGATGACCAGTACGTCAGTTCCGGTTGCGATGTCTCCGACGACCATTATGCATCAAGTAGCAGCAGGGGATCTTCAAGGTGGTCCATCACGGTGTTGGCGAACTGCGCCGCCACCGCGCCGTCGATGACGCGGTGATCGATCGACAGCGAGAGCGGCAGGGTCGACGCCGGGACGACCTCCTCGCCGCCCTCGTCGCCGAGGAACGAGTCGTCCGGATCGACCTCGCGGACGACCGGGCGCTTCTCGATGGCGCCGAGCCCGAGGATCGCCGTCTCGGGGTAGTTGATGATCGGCGTCGCGTACTCGCCGCCGATGGCGCCGAAGTTGGTGATCGTGAACGTGCCGCCCTTCATCTCCGCGGGCTTGAGCTTGCGGTCGCGGGCGCGCGCCGCGAGGTCGTTTATCTCGTCGGCCAGCTCGAAGATCCCTTTCTCGTCGACGTTCTCGACGACCGGGACCATCAGGCCGGCGTCCGTGGCGACCGCGATGCCGATGTTGTAGTAGTGCTTGACGGCGATCTCCTCGTCGTCCTCGCGGAGCTCGCTGTTGAGGTAGGGGTACTCCTTCAGCCCGGCCACGATGGCCTTCATCATGAAGGGCATGTAGGTGAGCTTCACCCCCTTCGCCTCGGCCTTCGGCTTCAGCGTCTCGCGGGCCTCCACGAGCCCGTCCACCTCCGCGGTGTCGTGGTGGGTGACGTGGGGCGCGGTGTACTTCGAGCGCGCCATCTGCTTGCCGATGGTGCGCCGGACGCCGCGGTACGGCACCGTCTCCTCGGGCTGCGGGCCGGCGACGTCGGCGCCGGCGGAGCCCGTTTCCGGTTCCGTCCCCGCCGCCGCGGGCTCGCCCGCCTCGGTCTCGGCGCCCTCACCGCGCTGTGCGGCCGCGTACGCCTCGACCTGCTCGGCGGTGACGAACGCCTCGCCGTCGCGCGTCTCGTCGGTCGGCACGTCGTTTATGTCGACGCCCGCCTCGCGGGCGACTTTCCGCGTCGCCGGCACCGCGAGCGTCGTCTCGCGGCCGGCCGCCTCGGCCGACCCACTCTCACTGCGCTTCGAGACGGCCGACTTCCGGCCCGTCTCGGCCGACGCCGGCTCGGACGCCGACTCGTCGTCGCTCGACGCGGGCGCGTCCTCTCCGCCGGATGCGGCCTCGCCGCCCGCCCCGCCCTCGGCGTGGGCGCGCACGTCCGCCTCGCTCACGCGGCCGCCGGGCCCGGACCCGGAGACGGCGCCGAGGTCGACGCCGAGTTCGCGCGCCAGCCGACGGGCCGAAGGCGGCGCGAACACGCGCCCGTCGGGGGTCGACGGCTCGGCCGTCTCGGTCGCGGATTTCTCGTCTTCCGCGGCCGGCGTTTCTGCGGCCGCCTTCTCGCCGATCGGTTCCGCGCCCTCTGCTTCGCCGGCCGCTTCGTCCCCGGCCGGTTCTGCGGCCTCCTCGCTAGCGTCGCCCTCCTCGTCGACGGTGAAGGTGATGATCACGTCGCCGACCGGGACCATCTCGCCCTCCTCGACGAGCAGTTCCTTCACGGTCCCGTTGTACGACGAGGGGATCTCCACGAGCGCCTTGTCCGTCTCGACCTCCGCGACCGGCTGGTCCTCGGTGACGGTGTCGCCCGGCGCGACGAGCCAGGAGACCAGCTCGCCCTCGGCGACGCCCTCCCCCACGTCGGGGAGTTTGAACTCCTTCGTCGTCATGGGAAGTTCACCGCCTCCTTGACGCCCGCCTCGACGCGCGCGGCGCTCGGCAGGTAGTAGTCCTCGAGCGCGTACAGCGGGAACGGCACGTCGAAGCCGGTGATCCGCTTGACCGGCGCCTCCTGGTACAGCAGCGCCTCCTCCTGGATGGTCGCGGTGATCTCGGCGCCGAGCCCGCCCGACTTGGGCGCCTCGTGGACCACGGCCGCGCGGCCCGTCTTCTCGAACGCCTCGACGATAGCCTCGCGGTCGAGGGGGGAGACGGTGCGCAGGTCGACGACCTCGCACTCGATCCCCTCCTCGGCGAGGCTCTCGGCGGCCTCCATCGTCGGCCGAGTCATCGCGCCCCACGTGAACACGGCGATGTCGTCGCCCTCGCGGCGCGTGATCGCCTCGCCGAGCGGCACCTCGTAGTCCTCTTCGGGCACCTCGCCGCGGAACGCGCGGTAGATCAGCTTCGGTTCGAGGAAGACGACCGGGTCGGGGTCGCGGATGGCCGAGATGAGCATCCCCTTCGCGTCGTACGGCGTCGAGGGGATGGCGACCTTCAGCCCGGCCTCGTGGGCGTAGAAGGCCTCCTTCGACTCCGAGTGGTGCTCCGGCGCGCGAATCCCGCCGCCGTAGGGGGCCCGCAGCGTCATGGGGAGCGTGAACCGGCTCCGGCTCCGGGTGCGGAACCGCGACATGTGGGAGACGATCTGGTCGAAGCCGGGGTACATGAAGCCGGAGAACTGGCACTCCGGCACCGGCCGCATCCCCATCGCCGCCATGCCGACCGCGGCGCCGATGATGCCCGACTCCGCCAGCGGCGTGTCGATGACGCGGTCGCCGCCGAACTCGTCGTAGAGGCCCTCGGTGGCGCGGAAGACGCCGCCGTTCTTGCCGACGTCCTCGCCGAGGACGACCACGTCCTCGTCCGCGCTCATCTCGGTGAACAGTCCGTCCCGTACCGCCTGCACCAGCGTGAGGTTCTGTGTCTCCGTCATCTCAGTCCTCCAGGAACGCGTCGTCGCCGTACTCCTCGCGCACGGCCGCGAACTCCTCGTACTGCCGCTCCAGTTCAGGTGGGAGCTCGGCGTAGGCGTGCTCGAACATCTCGCGCGGCTCCGGTCGCGGCACCGACTCGGCCTCGTCGATGGCCCCGGCGACCTCCTCCTTGACCGACGCCTCGATCTCCGCGACGCGCTCGTCGTTCAGGATCTCCTCCGCGCGGAGGTAGTTCTCCAGTCTCGGGATCGGGTCCTTCGCTTTCCACTTCTCGACCTCGTCCTCGTCGCGGTAGACGGTCGGATCGTCCGCGGTCGTGTGCGCGCCGAAGCGATACTGGACCGCCTCGATCATCGTCGGTCGGAGCTGGTCCTCGTCGGGGTCGCGGGCCTTCTCGACGGCCGCGGTCGTCGCCTTGTACACCGCGAGCGGGTCCATCCCGTCGACGCGGACGCCCTCGAAGCCGTAGGCGTCGGCCTTCTGAGCCAGCGTCGCGGAGGCGGTCTGGCGCTCGCGCGGCACCGAGATGGCCCACTGGTTGTTGTTACAGAAGAAGACCGTCGGCGTGTCGAAGACGCCCGCGAAGTTGAGCCCCTCGTGGAAGTCGCCCTCGCTGGTGGCGCCGTCGCCGAAGTAACAGAGGAACACGTCGTCGTCGCCCTGCAGCTTTCTGGCCCACGCCGCGCCGGTGGCGTGCGGGATCTGCGAGGCGATGGGCACCGCGACGGGGAAGACGTTGACGCCCTCGGGCATCCGGTTGCCGTCCTCGTGACCCATCCAGTAGAGCAGGGTCTGTTTCAGCGGGACGCCGCGAACCAGCGCCGCGCCGTGTTCGCGGTACGAGGGAACGATCCAGTCGTTCTCCGCGAGCGCGAGCGCGGAGCCGATCTGGGCGCCCTCCTGTCCCGACAGCGGCGGGTAGGTCCCCATCCGCCCCTGTCGCTGGAGGCTCACCGCCCGCTCGTCGAAGTGGCGGGCCAGCTTCATGTAGCGGTACATCGCCACGAACTCCTCCTCGGAGAGGTCGGGCACGTCGCCGACGACCTCGCCGTCCTCGTCGATCACGCGAATCATGTCCTCGGGATCCGTCTCGAGCACGCTCATCCGCGAACCCTCCTGTGCATACCCGGAAGTCCGACGCCCGGCTAATAGGGTTTTCGTAAATAATTTACTATAGTCAGAAATTCTGCCAACCGTTCGCAAACCGTCCACTCGCTCCGGCCAGAATATGACGGTCGATTACCGAAACCCGATTTCGAGCGGTCATTTCTTGGAAGATACTGATTTTCACAAATAGTAATGGACAAACGGGAAGGATCGGCGCGTCGGCAGGAGCCGAAGGAGCCGACTGCGGTCGGGTTCGCGGTCGGTTTCGAGCGCTTTTCTGACACGTTCGCGGGACGGTCGGCCCCGCGACCGACCCCTTTTAGTCGCCGACGCCCGCGTGAGCGGACGTGACGCTCGACCCGATCCACGTCGACAACATCGCGCGGCTGGCCCGCTCCATCGCGGGCAACGTCGACACGACCGACCACGAGGACCTCGCGAGCCGGGTCTGGAGCGATTTCCTCCCGGACCTGCGCCGCGACGGGCGGACCGTCCTCGAACCGGTCGCGGACCACGCGAAGCGCCGGGTCGCGGTCGACGACGTGGCGCTGACGGAGCGCCCCTTCCCGACGACCCACGGGCTCGACTCGGGGACGATCAACCCCACGACGTTCAAGAACGGGCTGGTCGTCGACGTGGCCCACGCCGCGATGGCCTCCGAGCCGACCGATCTCGGCCTCCACCGCTCGCGGACCATCGTCGCGACGGTCCACTCCGCGGACACGACCACCGACCACGACACCGAGTGGTTCCCGCGCGACGAGGGCCACACCCGCCAGCGCGTGCTCCACGTCCCGACCGTGAACCGCTACGCCGAGAGCGTCGTCCACGCGCTCGCGCTCTACCTCGCCGAGAGCAGCCACGCCCTGGAGCACTTCGACGCGGTCGCGGACCTGCTGGTGCTCGACGGCCCCATCTACCCCAAGGAGCTGTTCACCTGGGTCGACCGCGACCCCGAACTCGGCGATCTGGCCCGCGAGGCGAAGCCGAGCGCCGTCATCGAGAACTACGTCCGGCTCGTCGAGCGCGCCGTCGAGGCGGACGTGCCCCTCGCCGGGTTCGTCAAGAACCCCTCCGGGCGCGCGGTCGTCCGGGTCCTGAACGCGAAGGGCATCGAGGCGCCGTGGCCCGACGACGCGGCGCTTTTCACCCGCCTGCTGGAGCGCCGGGACGACGACGGTGAGCTCCAGACCGACGAGCTCACCTGCACGACGTGGTTCCGCGCCCGCGGCGGCACGGACAGGCACATGGCCGCCGACGGCGACGCGCTCGGGATCGACCGCGAACTCGACCCCGAGGCGTACGAGACGACGTTCATGGTGGTCTACGACCCGCGGACCGACGTGCCCTACAAGGTCGAGGCGCCGTACGCGTTCACCCGCGACCCCGAGGTCCGCGACGCGCTCACGACGCAGGCGCTCGCGGACGTGGCCGCCGCCCGCGGCCCGCCCGAAGCGGTCGCGAAGGCCGACGAACTCGCCCGGATCGGCGCCGCGGAGAAGGCCTCCCTCCGCCGGAAGTTCGAGCAGGGGTTCGACGCCGAACGCCTGCGGACGTACGACGACGTGCGCTGGGACGCCGCGGAATACTGAGTGGACGTGGGATACGTCGGGGGAGACGGTGTTCCTGTTGGGCTTTTCTGTCGGCTGTGAGGACCCCGTCTCGAAATTTCTGTCTCGGCTATGGACCCTGCTACGTGGGTCAGAAACGTCCAGAAAGCCCCAGCCGGCTCTCCGTACTACTGATCTAGTGCTGATCCTGCTGATCGTGACAGCAACGTCCAGAAAGCCCCAGCCGGCTCTCCGTACTACTGATCTAGTGCTGATCCTGCTGATCGTGACAGCAACGTCCAGAAAGCCCCAGCCGGCTCGACCGGCCGCGCCTCGCTGCGCGCTCGCGCCTCTCAACACCGCCCGGCGCGAGTGCTTGCGTCGTCGGGGCCGGACCGAGCCGGCTGCCCCTTTCAGTCCCACCCCGCACCGCAACCGCACAGCAGCCTCTCGCCTCCCCAACCTCGCCACAGCCGCGGTCGCGCGACCGCACTGCACCGCGGCGCGACCGCGGCTGTGGGCTCCCTCGCGCGCGTTTCTCGCGCGCGCCGACCGCACCACAACCGCACCACAACCGCACCGCGACCGAATCGCGGCCGTGTCGTGACGCCGAACCACAACCAGCTAATACAACCGAGAGATAACCATCGGGCGAACATGACCGACGCGTACGACCCGGTCTCGCGGCCGGTGGCGCTGACCGTCGCGGGCAGCGACAGCGGCGGCGGGGCGGGGATACAGGCGGACCTGAAGACGATGACCGCTCACGGCGTCTTCGGCACGTCGGCGGTCGCGGCGACGACAGCACAGAACACGCAGGGGGTGACGGACGTGCATCCGGTCCCGACCGACCACGTCGCGGCGCAGATCGCGGCGGTCCGCGAGGACTTCGATGTGCGGGCGGTCAAGACCGGGATGCTGGCGACCGCGGAGACGGTCGAGGCGGTGACGGCGGCCTTTTCTGACGCCGCAGTCCCGCTCGTCGTCGACCCCGTGATGGTGGCCGCCACGGGGGACCGCCTGCTGGCCCCCGAGGCGGAGGCCGCCTACGAGGAGTTGGTCGCGGCGGCGACGCTCGTCACCCCCAACGCCGACGAGGCCGCGGTGCTGACCGACCGCGAGGTGATCGACGCCGACGCGGCGGCGGCCGCGGCGCGGGACCTCGTGGCGGCGGGCGCGGAGGCCGCGCTGGTGACGGGCGGCCACCTGCCGGGCGAGACCGTCGTGGACGTGCTGGCGCTGTCGAGCGAGGCGGACGCCGACGGACAGGGCGACGCTCCGCGGACCCTCCGCATCGAGTCGCCTCGCGTCGAGACACGCGCGACGCACGGCTCCGGCTGCACGCTCTCGAGCGCGGTCGCGTCCCGGCTCGCCCGGGGGGAACCGCTCCGGGCCGCGGTCGAGGCGAGCGTCGAGGAGATGGGCGAGGCGCTCCGCCGCGGCTACGACGTGGGCGAGGGACCGGGCGCGGTGAACCCGACGGCGCTGGACCGGTAGCCGCGCGCCGGCGCTCCCGGCCGTCTCCCCCCGTCACGGAACGGAAAAGCTTCAAAGCCGGGCGAGGGGATCCGACACGTCGCGTCGGGGACCCACCGGGTAGGGGCGGGTCAACGACGCGGCAGCCGCCGAGCCGCAGAGCGGCGGTGCCGTCCCGCCAACACGCGCCGCGGCGGACCGGTCCCCACACCAGCGCCGACCCGCAGGGTTTTAGCGCGCCACGGCGGGAGTACGGGTATGGCTCAAGGGATCGTCGGGGAGTTCCTCTCGCTGAAGGCGGAGGCCGACGCGGACCTCCTCGCGATGCAGTGCGGCGACTTCTACGAGTTCTTCGCGGACGACGCCGAGACGGTCGGCGAGGAGCTCGACCTGAAGGTGTCCCAGAAGTCCTCGCACGGCTCCTCGTACCCGATGGCGGGCGTCCCGCTCTCGGAGCTGACCCCCTACCTGAAGGCGCTCGTCGAGCGCGGCTACCGGGTCGCGGTTGCCGACCAGTACGACACGGAGGATGGCGGCCACGCCCGCGAGATAACGCGGATCGTCACCCCCGGAACGCTACTGGAGACGACCGACGCCGACGCACAGTACCTCGCCGCGGTGGTGCGCGCCGGGTCCGGCGGTCGAGATCGCTCCAGCGCCGGCCCCGACACGGGCGCGGACACCGACGCGGACGGCCCCTACGGACTGGCCTTCGCCGACGTGACGACGGGCCGATTTCTGGTGACGGAGGTCGCGGACCGCGGCGAGGCGCGTGCCGAACTCTACCGCTTCGACCCGGTCGAGGTGCTGCCCGGGCCGGCCGTCAGAAACGACGACGCGACGCTGTCGGCGATCCGCGAGGCGGTCGACGCCGCGCTCTCGGTCCACGACGCGGAGGCGTTCGCGCCCGGCCGCGCGAAACACGCCGTCCGCGAGCAGTTCGGCGACGAGACCGCGGACGCGGTCGGCCTCGACTCCGAGCCGGCGCTCCGCGCGGCGGGCGCGGCCCTCGCGTACGTCGAGGAGACCGGCGCGGGCGTGCTGGCGTCGATGACCAGACTCACCGCCTACGGCGCGGACGACCACGTCGAGCTCGACGCCACCACCCAGCGCAACCTCGAACTCACCGAGACGATGAGCGGCGACGGCGAGGGGTCGCTGGTCGACGCCGTCGACCACACCGTCACCAGCCCCGGCGGGCGGCTCCTCCGGGAGTGGATCACCCGCCCGCGCCGCGAGCGCGAGGAGCTGGACCGCCGGCTCGACGCCGTGGAGGCGCTGGCGTCGGCGGCGCTCGCCCGCGACCGGCTCCGTGAGGTGCTGGACGGCGCCTACGACCTCGAACGGCTCGCCGCCCGCGCCACGAGCGGGAGCGCCGGCGCGCGCCAACTGCTGTCCGTCCGGGACACGCTCGGGCTCCTGCCCGCGCTCGCGGACGCCGTCTCGGACACGCCGCTCGCCGACTCGCCCGTGGCCGCGGTGCTCGACCGGCCCGACCGCGAGGCCGCCCGCGCGCTCCACGACGAACTCGCCGACGCGCTCGCCGAGGACCCCCCGAGCACCGTCACGCAGGGCGGGCTGTTTCAGCGCGGCTACGACGAGGAGCTCGACGCGATCATCGAGGAGCACGAGGCGGCCAAGGAGTGGCTCGACACGCTCGCGGACCGGGAGAAGCGCCAGTACGGCCTCTCGCACGTCACCGTGGACCGCAACAAGACGGACGGCTACTACATCCAGGTGGGCAAGTCCGTCGCCGACGAGGTGCCCGACCACTACCGCGAGATCAAGACGCTGAAGAACTCCAAGCGGTTCGTCACCGACGAGCTGGAGGAGCGCGAGCGGGAGGTCATGCGGCTGGAAGAGGCCCGCGGGGACCTGGAGTACGAGCTCTTCGAGGCGCTGCGCGACCGCGTCGCCGACCGCGCCTCTCTCCTGCAGGACGTGGGACGAACCGTCGCGGAGCTGGACGCGTTGGCGTCGTTCGCGGAGCACGCCGCCGCCAACGACTGGACGCGGCCGGCGCTCGCGGAGCCGGGACCGCTCGACGTGGAGGCGGGTCGGCACCCGGTCGTGGAGCGCACGACCGACTTCGTGCCGAACGACCTCCACATGGACCGCGAGCGCGGCTTCCTGATCGTCACGGGGCCGAACATGAGCGGGAAGTCCACCTACATGCGGCAGGCGGCGCTTATCACCCTGCTGGCGCAGGTGGGGTCGTTCGTCCCCGCGCGGTCGGCCCGGATCGGGCTCGTCGACGGCGTCTACACGCGCGTCGGCGCGCTCGACGAGCTCGCGCAGGGGCGGTCGACGTTCATGGTCGAGATGCAGGAGCTGTCGAACATCCTCCACTCCGCGACCGAGGACTCGCTGGTCATCCTCGACGAGGTGGGCCGCGGCACCGCCACCTACGACGGCATCTCCATCGCGTGGGCCGCCACCGAGTACCTCCACAACGAGGTGCGCGCGAAGACGCTGTTCGCCACGCACTACCACGAGCTCACCACGCTCGCGGACCACCTCCCGCGCGTCCACAACGTCCACGTCGCCGCCGACGAGCGCGACGGCGAGGTGACGTTCCTCCGCACGGTTCGGGACGGCCCGACGGACCGCTCCTACGGCATCCACGTCGCGGACCTCGCGGGCGTTCCGAACCCCGTCGTCGACCGCGCCGGCGAGGTCCTCGACCGCCTCCGGCAGGAGAAGGCCATCGAGGCGAGGGGCGGCTCCGCGGGCGGCCGCGGCGGCGCGGAGACCGGTGGATCCGGCGGAGACACCGAACAGGTCGTCTTCGACCTCTCCTCCGGCTCCTTCGCCTCCGCGGACGGTGACGCGGACGCGGTGAAGGCGGGGACGGAAGCCGCCGACACCGGCCCTGCCACCGCCAGCGCCGCGGACGGCGGCGACCCCGCGCTCGACCCGGAGACGGCCGCGGTCCTCGACGCGCTCGCGGACGTGGACGTCAACGAGACGCCGCCGGTCGAGCTGCTGGCGAAGGTGCAGGAGTGGCAGGAGAAGCTTGAGTGACCGGCCCACCCCATTTCGAGTCCTCGGATCGGCGGTAGCGACATCCGCCTCCGTCCTGACGGCCAACGTTTATGACAATCTCTGACGTACTCTGACAGACACGGACATCATGCCGATCAAACTCGACCCGGCGGACGAGACGCCGCCGGTCAAACCGGAGACGAACGCGCACGAGCTCCTCTCGGTCCTGCTGGACCACCCGGACATGGGGTTTTCCCCCAAGGAATTGGCCGAGATGACCAGCGTTCCGCATTCGAGCGTCCACAAGACGCTTGCCCGGCTCCGGGAGAAGGGTCTCGTTCGGAAGGTCGACTCGTACTGGGCGGTCGCCGACGACGTCGCGGCCTCACGGGTCGCCAACGCGGTGAGTCTCCGGGAGATCGAAGCGGAGTACGGCGACGACGCGTACGGCGACGACGATGAGTGGGCCGAGTCGGTACCGGACCTCGGAGAGAACGCGTAACGAATGGCGTACGCACACGGAAGCGTCGTTCTCGCAACTCCCGTGATGTCACTACTCCGGTGACTACCGGTCGTCTTCCTCGGGATTCATCGTGACCGTGAACTCGTCTCCCGTATTGAACACGAGGTCGTAGGTCCGTCTCGTCCGTTCGGTTTCCTGTGGATCCGGAGCCTCCGTCCGACTCCCGTCTCGGTAGACGTCCACGCTCACGCTCGTTCGGTATTCGGACGCCGAAAAGCAGGTGTCCGGGGGACCTCGATAGTAGATCCGCTGTCTGACCGTGTGTGCCTCCTCAGGTGCTAACTCGGCGTTGAGCGGCGCGCTCACGAGCGCTCGTTCCGGGCCGCCGTCCGCAGCCGCGTCCGCCCGCCAACAGCCGCCGTTCCGCTCGGACGGAAAGCTCCCGTCGATGACGGTCACGCCACGAGTCCCGACCGGGTGGAACACGGCCTCGCCGGCCGCTCCCGGGAGCGATTCGCCGACCCACTCCAACGGTTCTCCGCCGTGTCCACCCGGCTGAACCGTTATCGTGTTCCGACTGACGTTTTTGACCTCCAGATCCGCGGCCGCGGGGCCGGTCTCGGCGGGCTGGTCGACGACGGTCGCGCGAACCTCCACCGCCGGTCCGTCGTCGTCCGCGGACCCGTTTCCGTCGGTCGTCGGCGTCTCGTCATCGCGCGAGGGATTACCGTCGCTCGCCGAACAGCCGGCCAGTCCACCGAGCAACGCGCTCGCTCCGAGGAGGACTCGGCGACGTTGCATGGTTGGACCCTCTCCCGTCCCGTATAAGTGCTTTCTCGCGACGCGTCGCCACACCCGAAAAGTGCATCATCCAGAAGTGATTCTGAATCTAAACTTTATCTCGCTGCTCCGCGTAGGTGTGATCGGTGTTACCATGTCCAAGCAGATCCTGATGATCGTCGGCGACTTCGGCGAGGACTACGAGATCATGGTCCCGTACCAGACCCTCGAAGCGGTGGGCCACAGCGTCGACGCGGTCTGTCCCGAGAAGGAGGCGGGCGAGACGGTCAAGACCGCGGTCCACGACTTCCGGGGCGACCAGACGTACCTCGAGGAGCGCGGCCACGACTTCGAGTTGACCGCGACGATGGCCGAGGTCGACCCGGCGGACTACGACGCGCTCGTCGTCCCGGGCGGGCGCGCGCCGGAGTACCTCCGGACGTACGACGCGGTGCTCGACGCGGTCCGGCACTTCTTCGAGGCCGACAAGCCCGTCGCGTCGCTGTGTCACGGCCCGCAGATCCTCGCGGCCGCGGGCGTGCTGGAGGGGTACGAGATGACCGCGTATCCGGCGGTGCGCGCGGAGGTTGAGGCCGCCGGCTGCTCGTGGGTCGACGGCGTCGTCCGCGACCGGAACCTCGTCACGGGACAGGCGTGGCCCGACCACCCCGAGTGGCTCGCGGCGTTCATGGACCTGCTCGGCGACGAGATCACCCACGGCGACCCCGCGGTCGCCGCGGACGATTGACCGTTTCTCGCGGCCGCTCGCGGGACTTTTGGTAGGGCGGGGTGACCAGGGCGGTCCGGTCGCGGGGGCGTCGTTCGGTTCAGGCGTTCCAGTCGGCTCCCTCTTGCGGGTGTTCCGTGTCTGCCGCGGACGCTGCTGTTCGGGACAGCACCACCTCGAAAGCCACGTTCAGTCCCACCCACCGCAACCGCACCGCAGCCTCGCACCTCCCCAGCCTCGGCGGCGGCGCGGCCGCGAAACCGCACAGCAGGCGGCCGCGCCCGCCGCCTCCACCGAAAATCGGAGATTTTCGAGCAGCCGGCGTGCAGTAGCGTGCCGGCGACCTCGCGCGCGTTCCTCGCGCGCGCCGACCGCACCGATCACTGAACGGACAGCCGTCGACGCTGGGTCGGTCCATTACTGCGGTTGTGGATGGCGCTCAGTCCTCGACTGCCGCGTTCTCGATCCGTTCCGTCAGCCACTCGTAGTGGTCGAGCAGCCGCTTTTCTCCCTCGTCGGTGAGGCGGTACACGTCCGCGATGCCGTCGACGCGCGCGGCGAGGAACCCCTTGTTCTCCAGCGCGTCCAGCGTCTGCCTGAACGTCCGCGGGTCCACGCGCTCGTCGGCGTGCTCAGCGAGGCGACTCTTGAGCGCTTGCGCGCGGATCTCGCCCGCCTCGTGGACCAGCGCGCAGATGTCGCGCCGGCGTCCGCTGTGGAGCCACCTGGGCATGCGCCGGCTTGGCGACCGATTGAGAAACGCCTTTCCCCCCGAGGCGCTCGGTTTGTGGTAATGCATGGCAGGTCCCCGGAGGGCGAGGTGCCGACGCGGGTAGCCGAGGCGCTGCCCGAGTTCGCGGACGCGTTCGGCTTCGAGGCGTTCAACGAGATGCAGCGCGAGGCGCTGCCCGGCATCCTCGAGACGGACGGCAACGTGGTCGCGGCCGCGCCGACCGGCGCCGGCAAGACCGCGCTCGCGGAGCTGGCGATCTGCAAGACGCTCTCGGAGGGGGGCACGGCGCTGTTTATCGCGCCGATGCGCGCGCTCACGAACGAGAAGGAGGCGGAGTGGGACCGCTTCGAGGAGCTCGGCTACTCGGTGTACGTCGTGACCGGCGAGCGGGACCTCAATCCCCGCCGCGCCGAGCGCGCGGACATCCTCGTGATGACGCCCGAGAAGGCCGACTCCGCGACGCGGAAGCACGACTCCGCGCGCTACGACTTCATCAACGCGGTCGACTGCGTCGTCATCGACGAGGTCCACCTGCTCGACTCCGACCGCCGCGGCGCGGTGCTGGAGGTCGTCGTCTCGCGGCTCCGCCGGCTCCGTGACCCCCGCATCGTCGCGCTCTCCGCGACGATGCCGAACATCGAGGACGTGGCGGAGTGGCTCGACGCGCCGCCCGAGACGACCTACGCCTTCGGCGACGAGTACCGGCCCGTGGACCTGGAGACCGGCGTAAAAACGTACAGCCACGGCGCGAACGCGTTCGCGGACAAGTACCGCCGGCTCTACCGCGCGCTCGACCTCGCGATCCCCCACGTCCGCGAGGATGGGCAGGCGCTCGTGTTCGTCTCTTCGCGACAGGACACGGTGCAGGCGGCCAAGAAGACCCGCGACGAGTTAACTGAACGCGACGTGCCGATCGGCGCCCGCGGCGACTACGACTTTCACAACGACGCGAAGGAGCTGTCGAACGACACGCTCCGGCAGTCGGTGCTCGACGGCGTCGGCTTCCACCACGCCGGGCTGGGCAAGGAGGACCGCGACCGCGTCGAGGAGTGGTTCAAGCAGGGGAAGATCGACATCCTGTTCTCGACCTCGACGCTGGCGTGGGGCGTCAACCTCCCCGCGCGCTGCGTGGTGATCCGCGACACGAAGTACCACGACCCGCTGGAGGGCGAGACGGACATTTCCCCAATCGACGTGGTGCAGATGCTCGGCCGCGCCGGCCGCCCCGGCTACGACGACGTGGGGTACGGCTGGGTGGTGTGTGACCACGCGGACGCCGACAAGTACCGGAGCCTGCTCTCGGAGGGGAAGGAGATCGAGTCGCGGCTCGCCGAGGAGCTCGACGCGCACCTCAACGCGGAGATCGCGATGGGGACGATCCGCGGGCTCGACGACGTGATGGCGTGGCTGGAGACCACCTTCTACTACGTTCGCGCGCGATCGGAACCCGAGGCGTACGACTTCGAGGCCGTCCGCGAGCGCGTGCGCGAGACGGTCGAGGCGCTGGTCGACGCCGGCTTCGCGGAGACCGACGAGAACCTCGGGATCTCCCCCTCGAAGCTCGGTCGGCTCGCCTCGAAGTACTACCTCCGGCTCGACACCGCCGAGCGGTTCCGCGAACTGGCCGACCGCGACGCCGTCACGGCCGACGCGATCCTGGAGGCGGTCGCGGCCGCCGACGAGTTCGACTCCGTCTCCGCCCGGTCGTCCGAGGCGGACGCGGTCGACCGCGCGCTCTCGGCCGCGGGCGTCGACACCGACCTGGAGAACGGTCACCGCAAGGTGCTGGCCATCCTCCACGCGTCGACGGTCGACTCGGTCCCCTCGGACCTCCGATCGGACGCGTGGGTGATCCGGCAGAACGCGCTCCGCCTGCTCGCCGCGCTCCGGGAGTTCCTCGACGCCTTCGCCGGCCCCCGCGCCGCCAACCTCGGGACGCGCGTCGAGGCGCGCGTCGAGCACGGCGTCTCCCGAAACGCGGTCGCGCTCACCGCCATCGACGGCGTGGGTGCCGGGCGCGCGGAGACGCTGGCCGACGCCGGCTTCGCCTCGCCCGCCGCGGTCGCGGACGCGGGCGCCGACGCGCTGGAGGCCGCGGGAATGGCCGAGGGCGTCGCGAGCCGGATCGTCGAGGCCGCGGCGGAACTCCCCCGGATCGACGTGGACTGGGGGGAGTTCCCGGAGACCGTCGCCGTCGGCGAGAACGAGATGCTCGAGGTGACGGTGCGGAACCGCGGCGGCGGCGCGCGCGTCGGCGTCCGCGTGACGGTCAACGACGTGGAGATGAACGAGACGACGATGTACCTCGACGGGCGGACGGCGGTCCCCGTCGGCGTGTTCGGCACCCCGACCGCGGACGAACTGGAGTTCGTCGTGGAGACGACGTTCCCCGACCTGCCCCTGATGCCGGTTCGCGCGACGCGGACGGTCAGGGTGGAGTGAGCCGGTCGAAAACTGGGTCGTGACGTTGCTCGGAACGGGGTCCGTCACGCGACGTGACTCGAGCCGGCAGACGGGTCTCGGCGCGGAGAGAACGTAGCGATACAAGACGTGGTCACGGGCCGGGAGGGATTCGAACCGAGGAGAGACGTTCCGGACTTCCGTTGCGTCTCCCCGCACAGCTCGACGGACGGTTTCCGGCTGCGACTCTCCGGGCTCGAACCCTTCCTGCCGGTTCGCTCGACGCTCAGCGGTGCTGATCGTCTCGCTGCACGGGCCGGGAGGGATTCGAACCCCCGACCGTCCGGTTAAAAGCCGGACGCTCTCCCTAACTGAGCTACCGGCCCTCACCTCTCGGTTGCGTCAGCGCACGCATAAGCGTTTACAAAACCCGGCCGGCGCCGGCCTCGGCACCGGACCGCCCATCGTCCAACCCGGTGATGTTGCTCGGTTCCGAACCGCCGACCCCAACCGTTATTCGCCCCTCCCGAGACCCTCGATTATGGAGTTCGATCTGCGGGCGTTCACCGACCGACTCTGCGGCTTCGCGACGACCGCGGGTGCGGAGGCCCCCGCGGCCGCGTGGGTCCGCGAGCGGTTCGACGCGCTCGGGTTCGAGACGTACGCGTGGGACGCCGACCCGGCGCTGCTCGCCGACCACCCCTCGTTCCCGGACGACCCCGACGCGCTCGACGCCGAGGGGCGCCGGAGCGTGGCGGGCGCGCTGGCGTTCGGCGACGCGACCCTCGACGGCGACGACGCGTATCCCACGCTCCTGTTGAACGGCCACCTCGACGTGGTGCCCGTCGAGCGGTCGGAGTGGGAGACGGAGCCGTTCGAGGCTGTGAGACGCGGCGGGCCGGACGGGGACGGAGCGCGCTCCGGGGAGGAGACGCTGACCGCCCGCGGCGCGGCCGACATGAAGTCGGGACTCGCGGCCTGCGTGGGCGCCGCGCTCGACCTCCGCGCGGCGGCGGAGGCGGATGAGGCCGACCTCGACGGCCGGGTCGTGGTCGAGGCCGTCGCCGGCGAGGAGGACGGCGGCTACGGCGCCGCGACCGCGGCGCTCGCGAACCCGTACCCCTTCGAGCGCGACGCCGCGGTGGTCGCGGAGCCGACGGACCTCCGGCCGGTGGTGGCCACGGAGGGGAGCCTGATGGCCCGACTGGAACTCGACGGGCGGAGCGCCCACGCCGCGACGCGGTGGGTCGGCGAGGACGTGCTCCCGCGCTTCGAGGCGGTCCGGGAGTCCTTCATGGACCTCGAGGCCGAACGCAACCGGACGGTGACCCACCCCCTCTACGACCGGTTCCCGGTCGCGTGGCCCGTGGTCTGCGGGCGCGTCGAGGCGGGGTCGTGGGCGTCGACGGTCCCGGCAACGCTGTCCGCGGAGTTCCGGATCGGCGTCGCGCCCGGCGAGACGGTCGCGGCGGTCGAGGAGCGGTTCCGCGAGCGGCTGGCGGCCGCGACCGCGGACGACCCGTGGCTCGACGAGCATCCGCCGCGGTTCGAGCGGTTCTCGGTCCAGTTCGAGCCGGCCGAGGTCGACCCCGACGAGCCGGTCGTCGCGGATCTGCGGGCCGCGATGGAAGAAACCGGGCTCCCGGAGACGGAGCCGCGGGGAGCGACCTACGGCGCCGATTCGCGCCATTACGTGGCCGAGGGGATCCCGACCGTGCTGTTCGGGCCGGGGACGATCGCGGAGGCGCACTTCCCCAACGAGACGGTCGCGTGGGTCGAAGTCGAGAAGGCACGCGAGACGATCGGGGCGACGGCGCGGCGATTCCTGAGCGCGTAGCCCGGGTCCGGTATCCCGCTCCGGCTCCGCTACTCGGAGAAGTACTCGCGCAGCGCGTCGGCGACGACCGCGCCGGGCTCCTCGTTCCGCATGGAGGCGCGGCGCCGGAGTTCGACGTACTCCGCGATCGGCAGGTCCAGCGTCAGCCGACCGGGGACGACGCCCGCCTCGCGGAGCGCGTCCTCGGCGTCGGCGCCGTCGTTGACGGCGGAGGCGGCGGAGCGGATCTCCCGAACCGTAAGGTCGCCGTCCAGCACCGCCCACGCGAGCAGGTAGCGGTCGTCGCCGCCGACGCGCGCGATGTGCTTGGCGGCGGTTGGCGGGATGTGACCGCGGGCGACGTGTCGACGGATCGCCTGTGGGAGGTCGTGGACGCGCGCCCACTTGCGGATGAAGGAGACGGAGACGGCCTCGCCCGCGCGCTCGGCGGCCGCCTTGTACGACCCCTCGCCGCGGACCAGCGCCGCGCAGGCGGCCGCGCCCCGGAGCATCAGGACGTGGTCGTCGCCGCCGACGGCGCCCGCAGCGAACCGGGCGACGGTGTCGGCGGCCTCCGAGACGCTGTCGGGGTCGGTCGGGTCGAACCCCACCGCCTCGGCGGCACGCTCGCCCGTCACCTCGGGGTCGGCGCGGACGACCGGCTCGCCGACCGGGGAGTGCCGCTCCGACGGTGGCTCCTCGCTCATACCTCGACCTGCACGCCGGCCGGCAAAAGTCCCTCGCACGGGGGCAAGTACTGGCCCTTGCGCGGACGGACCCGCGCGAGGGACCGACCTCTCCGCGCTCCCGTCGCCGACCGACACCTTCTCGGCCGGCGCCGCCCCACTGCCGACGATGCCCGCCGAGGACGACATCTCGCTGGCCGAGAAGCGCGTGTACGCCGGGTCGGCCGGCCGGACCGACGTCTACCTCGCGTCAGGGATGGGGCTCGTCCGGGTCGCCGTCTCCGCCGACAAGATCGGCGAGTTCGGGATCGCCGAGCGCGCGGACGCGCGGGACGTGGCGGTCGCCGGCGGTCCCGCGAAGGCGGACGCCGACGCGAACGAGCGACCCCGGAGACGCCTCGCGCTCGCGACGGCGGAGGACCTGCTGGTCGCACGACTCCCGTCGAGCGCGGAGGCCCCCGACGCACCCGCGAGGAGCCGCGCCGACGCCTCCCTCGAGTTCACGTCGACGGGGCTCGGTCCGACGGCCGCGGTCGGCGTCCACGACGGGGCGTTCGTCGCGGCGACCGCGGACGGCGATGTCCGCCGAGTCGACCCCGAAGCAGCGGTCGGGACCGAGGCGGACCACGTCGCGGAGACCGCCGCCGGGACGAGGCTCGGACGCGTCGAGGAGCCGACCGCGGTCGACGGCCCCCTCGTCGCCGCGGCGGACGGCGTCCACCGCGTCGTGGGCGACACGCTGGAGCGCGTCGGCCTCTCGAAGGTCCGGGACGTGGCCGGGACGGGCGTCCCGCTCGCGGCGACGGCGACGGGGCTCTACTGGCTCGGTAACGGCTGGATGGACGCGCTCGACGGGGGGTTCCGGGCGGTCGCGGCCGACGGCGATGGCCACGCGCTCGCGGTCGACGACGGCGGGGATCTCTCGATTCACCGGGGCCGGCGCGGGGAATTCTCGACCGACGAGTGGGACGCCGCGTCGCTGCCGGTCGCCGACCCGGTCGCGGCGGTCGGCTACGGTCCCGGGCTGGCGCTCGCGGCGACCGACGCCGGGACGCTCTGCGTCGACGCCGGGGACGGCTGGCGCCACCGCACCGTCGGCGTCCGCGAGGTCCGCGGGCTCACGGCGGTTCCGGCTGCTGACGGTCGTTGAGTCGTCGTCCCGGTGATCGAAACGGACTGGCGGTCCCCCACGCCGTCGTCCGAATGTGACAGGTTTAAGTAGAACACCGACCCACGTACAGGTACAGGAAGCGCACCGGTAGTGTAGTGGTATCACGCAACCTTGCCATGGTTGCAACCCGAGTTCAAATCTCGGCCGGTGCATTTTTCGAACGACGTGAGAAAAATCTCCCAGAGAGATTTGAATCCTGAAAGTCGCATGCCCGGACCCGTCCGGCGAGCGGAGCGCCGGCCGCGGCCGGCGCCGCGAGGCGCAACGGAACGCCCGGACCGTCTTTCTCCGGTTCAAATCTCGGCCGGTGCGTTCTCCAGTTCTCGACTGCCGAGCCGCGGCGATCGGTGGTCGCGGCGGTCGCGCGAGTAAGGAAACCGGTTTAAGCGCGTCCGCGGAACCGGTAGCCATGATCGTACCCGGGTCGAGCGCCCAGACGCTCGCGGCCGCGCTGGCCGCGGAGACGGGACGCTCGCTCGTGACGCCGACCTACGAGCGGTTTCCGGACGGGGAGGGGCTCGCGTCGGTCCCGGAGTTCGCCGGAGACGCCGCGGTCGTCGTCGCCAGCACCGACAGCGACGAGGCGTGGGTGGAACTGCTCCAGCTGCAGGACGCGGTCCGCGAGGCGGGGGCGACGGACGTGACCACCGTCGTCCCGTACATGGGCTACGCCCGGCAGGACCAGGCGTTCAAGCGCGGGCAGCCCGTGTCGGCCCGCGCGATGGCGCGCGCGGTCGCGACCGGGACCGACCGCGTCGTCCTCGTGAACCCCCACGAGCCGAGCGTCGCCGACTACTACGACGTGCCGACGACCGTCGTCGACGCCGCGGGCGTCCTCGCGGCGCCGCTCCCCGACCTCGATGACCCGCTCTTTCTGGCGCCCGACGAGGGTGCGACCGACATCGCGGAGACCGTCCGCGACGCCCACGGCGCCGGCGAGACGGACTTCTTCGAGAAGCACCGCGACCGCGACACCGGCGAGATCGAGATCTCCCCGTCGGACGCGCCGGTCGCGGACCGGGACGTGGTCGTCGTCGACGACATCGTCGCCACCGGGTCGACGATGAGCGAGGCGGTCGAGGTGCTCGTCGAGCGCGGCGCCGCCCGCGTGCTCGCCGCCTGCGTCCACCCAATGCTCGCGAGCAATGCGGTCACGAAGCTCCGACGCGCGGGCGTCGAGCGCGTGATCGGCACCGACACGCTCGAGCGCGCCTGCTCCGCGGTGTCGGTCGCGCCGGTCGTCGCGAAAGAGCTGTAGTCGAAAGTTCGCGCAGCGGTCGTCTATCGCGCCGTTTTCGAGCGTCTACTCCGCCGAACTCGTCAGCAGTCGCTTCGCCCGGGGGACGAGCGTCTCGTAGCCGAGCATCCAGCCCCCGCCGTAGAGGAGCACGGCGCCCATGCCGAGCATCCACGCACCGACGACCACGTCGCCGGCCGACAGCGCGGCGATCCCGAGCTGTTCGAGGTAGACGCCGACCGACGAGAGCGCCCCCGTCCCGAGCACCAGCGCGAGGAGTTCGACGAGTTCGGTCGCGAACTCCGCAAGCGGCTTTTCCATGACCGTCTCCGGGGGAGCGGTGCTTGTCAACCTTTCGAGTAGGTCGTGAGCCGGACCGAAACGAATTTTTGAGGCGAACGGTTCGGTCGCGACCATGCCCGGCAGATACGGCGACGCGGACTACGGACGCATGACGAAGGGCGGCGCGCTGCTCGGCGGCGCGCTGTTCGTGGCCGGCACGCTCGCGGAGTACGGCCTCCACGCGACCGGCGGCGCGACGGAGACGCTGAACACCGTGTTCCTGACCATGGAGTTCCTCGGCCCGGTGATCGCGCTGATCTCGGTGGTCGTCTTCGGGATCGTGATGCCGCTGACCGAGTGAGGCGGCCGCGCCACGAGCGGGCGGGATAGCGGACCCGCATCGGAAGTCGTTGCCGGACCGAGAGATCGGCGGCCACGGCCGTCCGCAGTGATCGCGGCGGTGGCGCGCGCCGCGGCGACCCTGTGTCGCCGCGACCGCGCGAGGTCGCCGGCGTCGCCGGGAGCGCGGTGCGGAGCGAACGGCGGCTCGGAAATCTCCGATTTCCGGCGCGCGACTGCACGCCGGCTGCTCGAAAATCTCCGATTTTCGGTGGAGGGCGCGGGCCGGCCGCGATGCGGTGTCTCCAGCGCGCTACTGCACGCTGGAGGCCAGCGGGACGCGGTTTGTCCCGCGCTGCGGTTCCGCGCCCGGCCCGCGGCCGAGGCTGGGGAGGGACGAGGCTGCTGTGCGGTCGCGGGGCTGTGCGGTCGCGGGGCTGTGCGGTCGCGGGGCTGTGGGTAGGACTGGACGGGGCAGCCGGCTGGGTTTTCGAGGTGGTGCTGGTCCAAGCAGCAGGCTGCAACAAAAAAGAAAACTCAGAAACATCGTACAGAGTGCCGGCTGGGGACCTCTGGACGTTGCCGTCCCGATCACCAGGTTCTGCAACCGAGACAGAAAGCGCGTCGGACCTCGCCCGACGAGCGGCTCACCCAACCGATCAGTGCTCGAGCGCATCACGGAGAAACGCCAGCTGATGACCGATCGCGGGCTCGAAGTCGACCGCGTACGGCGACCAGTGGTCGGCGGGCATGCGGACGAGCGTGGCGTTCGGGAGGGCGTCGGCGGCGCGCTCGGCCTCGCTTGCGGGGGCCTGCGCGTCGTCGGTTCCCGCGAGCAGCAGCGCGGGAACCCGCACTCCGTCGAGCGCGTCGCCGACGCCGAAGCGGGCGAGCGCGAGCAGCGACCGGGCGGGCGTGGCGTTCCGCCAGTCCGACTCGCGGTCGACTAAGTCGAGGTACGCGCGCTTCGCGCCCGGACCGGTCACGACGGCGTTCGCCTCCGGGTCGCCGACGATCGGGACCTCGACGCCCGCGCCCGCCCAGCCGCCGACGCGGTCGCGGACGCCCGCCGCCACCGCGCGGAGAAACTGTTTCGTCCCGCGGTTCCGCCGGAGGAAGGCGCGTCCGTCGAGGATCGGCGTGACCGCCATCGCCGCGTCCACGTCGGTGCGCTCGCCCGCGAGCCGGAACGCGTTGGCCGCACCGAGTCCCGCGCCCCAGAGGACCGTCTCACGCCCGACGGCGTCGACGCGCTGTGCACGGTCCGCCGCGGCGGCGAGGTCGGCGCGCTGGCGGGCGGGCGCGATCCGGCGGTCGGTCCCGTCGCTCCCGCCGAACCCGCGGTAGTCGAAGGTGAACGCGGCGTAGCCCGCGGCCGCCAGCCGCTCCGCGACCGCCGGGAGCCCGGCGGTGCGCTCGGCACCCACGTCCGGCGCGAGCACGACGAGCGGGGGCTCGTCGGTCGAGGCGGGGAGGTGGAGGACACCGCGGCAGGTGGCGCCACCGCTCTCGAACGCGAGCCGTCGCGTCGCGTACCGCTCGCGGGCGGGGCGGTCGAGGGCCCGCTGTGCGCGGTTGATCGGGTCGCGGCGGGTCACGCGCCGCCCTCCGCGTCGGGGCCGTCGGCGTCGGGGCCGTTGGCGTCGGGGCCGTCGGCGTCGGGGCCGTTGGCGTCGGGGCCGTTGGCGTCGGGGTCGTCCGCGTTCGATATCGTCTCGACGACGCGCACCGAGAACTCCGTCTCGGTGATCTCGTCCGCGAGCAGCGCGCGGAACCACTCCGGCTCCGCGTGCCACGTTCCGAGCACGTCGCCCGGCGAACGGACGACGGTCGCCTCGACGCGCGTCGGCGCCCACGCGCCGCCCGCCGCCAGGTCAAGCAGGGCGTTGCAGGCGCGGCCCACCTCGCGGCGGTGGACCTCGTTGGCGGGAAACGCCGTCAGGTAGGTAACCGTCAGCGGGTCCCGCGAGTCGACGGACTCGACGCTGACGCCGTGGCTCCGGAGCTCGTCCGCAACGGGCGGCCGCTCGCCGTCGTGCTCGTCCGCGGTCATGCTCGAAGTGGCGGGCGCCGACGGTAAATTGCTACCGCTCGCGGGCGTGACGGCGCGGCGCCGCCGACCGGCGCAGTCGCTCGGCGGGACAGAAATGCCGCGGGCGGGGACTCGCCCGAGGGGCGAGTCGGGATGTCAGAGGCACACGATTCGGTACCCGCGCGGCGTATCCTGCTTTCGAAGCCGGGATTATAACCTCTCGGTGAAACTCCCTTCACTTCGTGTTTCGGGCCAGACAAGTTTTCCCGGCTCCGTGACCCAGATCCACACGGTACGTTTTTCCGTTTCGGCTGACAGTATCTGGAAGATGACCACCGAGCCTCCGGTGGACGCGGTCTCGGACGCCTTCGCCGTGTTGAGCGACGAGACTCGGCTGGACGTGATCCGGGTGCTGGGCGACGCCGGGGGGACGGGTTCGTTCGACGCGCTTCCCTTCTCGGAGCTCCGCGACCGGGTCGGCGTCGACGACAGCGGCCGGTTCAGCTACCATCTCGACAGGCTCGTCGGGCGGTTCGTCGAGCGGACCGACCGCGGCTACCGCCTCCGAGTCCCCGGGATCCAGGTGTATCAGGCGATACAGGCGGGCGTCTACGCGGACCACGAGGACATCGGCCCGCTGGAGACCGACATCCCCTGTCCGGAGGAGTGCGGCGCCGACTGCGTCTGTCGCTACGAGGACTTCCGGTTCCACCTCGAGTGTGCCGACTGCGAGGCGTTCCGCGTGCGCTACCCCGTCGACCCGCACTCGTTCGGCGACGACCTGCCCGCGGACCTCCTGCGGGCGGCCGACCGCCGACTCAAGCGCGACACCTTCTCGATGGAACTGGGCTTTTGCCCCTACTGTGCCGGCCCCGTCGACATCGAGTACCGCGGTCAACGCCGCCGGCTTCGGGAGCCGACGGAGGCGGGGAACCCCGTGGCCAGCCGCCGGACCTGTCGGCGCTGCCACTGGTTCATCGACTTCCGCACCTCCGTGGTGGCGCTGATCAAGCCGGCCGTCGCGGGCGAGTTCGCGGCCGCGGGCGTCGACACCTTCGCGGTGCCGCAGTGGAGCGGCGCCTACGAGTGGGAGGAGACGGTGCTCTCGGAGGACCCGCTCCGCGTGGAGCTGACGATGACCGTCGAGGGCGTCACCCGCATCGTGGCGTTCGACGGCGAACTCGACGTGCTGGCGGTGCAGCATCCGGACGAGCCGGTCGAGAACGACATCCTCCGCGGTCGTCAGTCATAACTTTCGTGACACCAAGAACGAACCATGACCGACGACCCCCCGGCGACGCCATCCGAGCGGTTCGCGTCGCTGGCCCACGAGACGCGCCTCGCCATCGTGCGCGAGCTCGGGGGGCCCGCCGAGGACGGGGACGGCTACGTGACGGTGCCGTTCTCCGCGCTTCAGGACCGGGTGGGCGTCGAGGACAACGGGCGGTTCGCCTACCACCTCGGGAAGCTCCGGGGCACGTTCGTCGAGCGGACCGAGGAGGGGTATCACCTGACGCGACCGGGGATCGACATCTATCAGGCCATTCTCGCGGGCGCGTACAGCGTCCGCGAGGACCTCGGTCCGTTCGACACCGACTTTTCCTGTCTGGGCGACGACTGCGAGGGCACGCTGCGGTGTGAGTACGCGGACGACCGCTTCCGCCTCTGGTGTGGCGGCTGCGAGGAAGTGCTCGTCCACTACGTGCTGGTCGCGGGATGCTTCGGCGAGGACCTCCCCGCGAACCTGCTTGAAACCGCAAGCAAGCGGATCAAACGGGACATGCTGTCGCTCCACCAGGGCTACTGTCCCTACTGTGCCGGCTCCGTCGAGTTCCGAGCGCTCGGTCCGACTCGGAGCTTTCGGTGGTCCGAGTCCACGGACGTGTTCCGCCACGACTGCACGCGGTGTCACTGGTGGATGCGGACGCGAGCGTCCCGCGCCGCGCTGGTGCTCCCGCGGGTAGTCGCGGCGTTCGCGAGCGAGGGCGTCGACCTGTTCGAATGGCCTCACTGGGACGCCCGCGTCGACCGCGAGGAGGTGGTGCTGAGTCGGGACCCGCTGAAGATCAACGTTCGGATCCGCGTGGAGGGCGTCACGCGCGACGTGGTCCTCGGCCCCGAACTCGAGGTCGAGTCGATCGAGGTGCCGGCGTGACGCTGGTTCGCCCACACGACTGCGTCCGCTGCGGTGTGACGATTCAGCCCGGCGAGGAGTTCGGCGCGGTCGACGTGCTCGATCCCGACGGCGACCTCGAAGTGCTTCTGTGTCCCGACTGTGCGGCCGCACTCAGACGCTTTCTGGACGGTGGCAGCTGACCCGTTCTGACCCGTGTCCTGATCGCGGCTCGGCGCTCGCGTCACACGGTGCGTCGCGATCCCTCTCCTCCGAACCCGTCCTCCCACCGGAACGTGCCGTTCCGCTGGACGATCTCGCCGTCGACCGCGATGAACGAGTCCTCGCTCACGTCCGCGATCATGTCGACGTGGACCGCGGAGTCGTTGCCCGACTCACCCGCGGGTAGGCAGGCGTCGTAGGCGCGGCCGACCGCGAGGTGGACGGTGTCGCCCATCTTCTCGTCGAAGAGGATCGAGTCCGTGAACCGGTCGATGCCGCGGTTCATCCCGATGCCGAGCTCGCCGAGGCGTCGCGCGCCCGCGTCGGTGTCGAGGATGGCCGCGAGTTCGTCCTCGCCGGTCTCGGCCGCGAAGTCGACCACTTCGCCGTCCGCGAAGTCGAGGCGGACGTTCCGGACGCGCGTCGCGTTGATCGTCATCGGCACGTCGAAGAACGCCTGCCCCTCCGTGGCGTACGGCGCGGTGAACACCTCGCCGGAGGGGAGGTTGTGGGAGTCGTACGCGACCGACGCCGCGGAGTTGACCGCGGTGCGGCCGGCGATCGACATCGTCACGTCCGTCTTCGGGCGGTCGTCGCGGTCGACGACGATCCGGACCTCCTCGCCGTCGTCGAGGACCTCCTTCATGTTCGCCATCTCGTCGGCCAGTGCTTCCCAGTCGCGGAGGACGGCGTCGTAGACGAAGTCCTGATACTCCTCGTAGGACATGCCGGCCTGCTGGGCGAGGCTCCGAGTCGGGTGGATCGTCGAGACCCAGTCGGTGTCCATCCGGGCCTCGCGGACGCCCTGCCGGGCGGTCCGATAGGCGCGGCGCGTCTCGCTCGGTACGTCCGCGGTCGCGGTCGTGTTCCTGCCGCCGCCGATCCGGAGTACCGAATCCGCCTGCTCGTACAGCGCGAGCTCGTGGTCCGGATCGTCGTCGAACTCGCCGTCGTGCCCGCGGAGGTACGCCCGCGTCACCTCGTCGGAGCCGTAGGTGGGAACGACGTTGGCCCCGCGCTCGCCCAGTTTCTCCGCGACCGCGACGCCGAGCTCGTGGGCGTCCTCGGCCACGTCCAGCACCACGTCGTCGCCCGTCTCGACCCGCGCGCTCCAGTCGACCAGCACTCTCGCGTGCTCGCGTACGCGTTCGTCCATGGCACCCGGTGGACGCGCCCGGGACCTAAATCCCGCCGGACCGCTGCCGATTGGGGGCTCCGGCTGGGAGGCCCGACGGCACTACTTGACGAGCGTGGTGGGCGCGTCCGTCCGGCGCGCGACCTGCTCCGCGACGCTGCCGATGAGGTGCCGGGAGAGGCCGGCTCGCGCGTGCGTCCCCATCACGATCTGGTCGACGTTGCGCTCCGCCGCGTACTCGACGAGCCGGTCGCCCGGATCGCCGACGAGCAGCGTCGCGCTGGCGTCCACGTCGCGGTCGGCGAGGACCTCTCGAACGGTCGCGAACACCGACTGCGCGAGCTCGTCGCCGGCTCCCTCGAGTCCGTCGAGGGATGCCCGCTCGACCTCTTCCATGTCGTAGTTCATGTCGTACTCCACGTCGGCCACGTGGACCGCTTCGAGGTCGGCGTCCGCGAACACCTCGGCGGCGTACGCGACCGCCGACTCCGCGAGCGGCGAGTCGTCCACGGCGACCAGCACGGTCTCGATCATGGTGAACCGACGTGCGCCGGTCGTCTTAGTCCCGACGGCACCGCGTCGTGGTCGCGGCCGCGACCGCTGCCGAGAGCAATATATAGTCCGTCCGACCGGTCTCGTTCTTCCTGTCAAGTCTGGTCATACTTCGCGAATATTGTGTGGTGGAAATTATCAACACCATATTCGGGCTTCTACGGCGGCTTTTCGGCGGGTTTGGTGGGTTGCCTGCTCGAAACGGACGAATGTGAGTAAGCTATATACTGCTATATATTGGTCTGATTCGTCGGTAGAGGTCATAGCAGGGTTCATACGCAACACGGCGCTCCGTACAGATGATGCCCGAGAACACCGACGACACGAAGCGGACGTGGGGAACCCGGCGGAACTTCGTCGCGGCGGCCGGCGCGGCCGCGACCGTGGGACTTGCGGGCTGTACGACCGAAGAAGACGGCAACGGCGGCGACGGGCTTTCGGGCGACATCAACATTGCGGGCTCGAGCACCGTCTTCCCGCTGATGAGCGCCATCGCGGAGGACTTCGCGGCCGAGCACGACGGGGTCAGCGTCGACATCAGCTCGACCGGCTCCGGCGGCGGCTTCCAGAACCACTTCTGTGTCGGCGAGACCGACTTCAACAACGCGAGCCGCGAGATCGCCGAGGAGGAGGAGGAGCTGTGTGCCGACAACGGCGTCGAGTACATCGAACTGGTCGCGGCGACGGACGCGCTGACGGTCGTGGTCAACAACGAGGCGGACTTCGTCGACTGTCTGACCGTCGAGGAGCTCGCCCAGATATGGGAGTCCGACGCGGCCGAGACGTGGGACGAGGTCCGCGACGAGTTCCCGAACGAAGAGATCGAGCGCTACGGCGCGGCCGACACCTCCGGGACGTTCGACTACTTCGTCGAGAACGTGCAGGGCGAGGAGCGCGGCCACACCGACGATTATCAGGCGACCGAGCAGGACAACACCATCGTGCAGGGCGTGCAGGGCAGCGAGTACGCCATCGGTTACTTCGGCTTCTCGTACTACTACCAGAACCCGGATCAGGTGAAGGCGATCGGTATCGACAACGGCGACGGCTGCGTCGAGCCGAGCCTGGAGACGGCCTCCTCGGGCGAGTACCAGCCGCTCGCACGGAACCTCTACACCTACCCCTCCGTGGAGTCACTGGGGAACGAGCACGTCGCGGAGTTCGCGCGCTACTTCCTCGAGCAGACGACCAACGAGGAACTCGTCGCCGGCGACGTGGGCTACGTGCCGAGCACGCAGGAGACGAAGGAACAGCAGATGGAAAAGCTTGAGTCCGCCATCGAACAAGCGAACAACTGAGAGCCCCATGTGCCGACCGACGCACCGGCCGACGACGGACCCGGAGTCGACGCCGAGAACAGCCCCCTCGGGGCCCCGACCGCCCTCGCGGAGTGATCCGGCGTGAGCGGCGACGCGGACGCGCCGGACCTGTCCCGCGCCAGCGGCGCGACGCGGCTCCGTGAGAACGCCTACGGCGGCGTCTTCGCGGTGTGTGCGGTCGCCACGCTGTTGACGACGGTCGCGATCTTCGCGACGCTGCTGTCAGACGCCGTCGTGTTCTTCGCGGAGGTGCCGGTGGTCGACTTCCTCACCGGGTTCGACTGGACGCCGAACCCCCGCGGCGGCGAGCAGGCGTTCGGCCTCATCCCGCTGTTCGTCGGCACGCTGGTCGTGACGATCACGGCGGCGTTCGTCGCGATCCCCATCGGGACGCTGACCGCCATCTACCTCAGCGAGTACGCGACCCCGCGCGTGCGCTCGATCCTGAAGCCGCTGCTGGAGGTGCTCGCGGGCGTCCCGACGGTCGTCTACGGTTACTTCGCGCTCGTCTACGTCACGCCGGCGCTGAAGGCGACGATCTTCCCCGAGATCAGCACCTTCAACGCGCTGTCGGCGTCGCTGATGGTCGGCATCATGACGATCCCGATGGTCTCGTCGATCAGCGAGGACGCCATGAGCGCCGTCCCCGACGAGCTCAGACAGGCCGGCTACGGCCTCGGCGCGACGAAGTACGAGGTTTCGACCGGCATCGTCGTCCCCGCGTCCGTCTCCGGGATCGCCTCCTCGTACATCCTCGCGGTCTCGCGAGCCATCGGCGAGACGATGGTCGTCGTGGTCGCGATGGGTGCGCAGGCGAACCTCCCCGATGTCCGAGAGATCGCCGGCGGGATCCCCTACGTCCACCCCGCCGACGTGCTGCTGGAGCCGGGGATGACGATCACCGTCGCGATGGTCCAGATCGCGGGCGGGGACCTCGTCGGCGGCTCGCTCCCGTACCGCTCGATGTTCGCGCTCGGTCTCGCGCTGTTCGCACTCACGCTCACCATGAACGTCATCAGCGACAGGATCGCTAACCGCTACCGGGAGGAGTACTGAATGGCGACCGACGACGCGACGACCGCCGGCACGGCGGGCGACGCCGCGACCGACGACGGGGTCGACTTCGGCGAGGTGAGTCGGATCAAGGGGGTCCTGTTCGAGTACCTCTCGCTGGGGGCCTCCGTGGTCGGGCTCGTCGCGCTCGCGGTGCTTCTGGTGTACGTCTCGGTCGACGCGTTCGACCTGGCGAACGCCAGCCCGGCGTGGCTGCTGGTCTACTTCCTGACGCTCGTGCTCCCCTTCCTCGGCTTCTGTCTGTACGCGGCCGACGACCGCAAGCTGTCGCGAAACGCGGCGGTCACGCTGAGCGGCGGGCTCGTCGCGACGGCGGTCGCGTTCACCGCCTTCGAGGCGCTCGTCCGACCGATTCCCCGTCTCTCGTGGCAGGTCGCGTACCTGTTCGCGGTGGTGACGCCGGTTACGGCGTACGCGACGCTCGCCGCGAGCCGGAACCCGGTCGGCACGGTCGGGTTCGGCCTGATCAGTCGTGTCGTCGGCGGGGCCGCGCTCGGGGTCGTCGTCGGCGTCCTCTTTCTGGTGTTCGACGCCCGCCTCTACTTCCTCGCGTACACCCTCGGCGTCGTGCCGGGCGTCGGGCTGTACGCCGCGGGGCGACGCTACGACCGCCCCCGGCTCGAGGGCGCGGCGGTCCCGCTCGCGGCGCTCGGCGTCTTCGCCGCCGTGCTGGTGCGTTCCGTCGTCGACACCTACCCGACGGACTTCCCGCTGTACGTGTGGTCGATCGCGGTTCCGATCGCGGCCGTCGGAGCGTTGCTGGTCGCGCGGCGCGGCCGCCGCCGGGCCGCCGTCGCGGTGGGCGTCGTCCCCCTTCTGGCCGGCGTCGCCGCGGGCAGCGCCGGCTTCCTCGGCCTCGTCGGCGTCGATCCCGTCTACACGCTGCTCGTCACGGTCGCGGCCGGCGTACCGACGCTGGCGTTCCTCGACCGGCAGCTCGACGACGGGGAGGGTCTCTCGGGACTGGTCCTCCCGGCGGTCCTCGTCGGCGGCGCGCTCGTCGGCGCGTTCGTCGTCCAGACGTTCGGGATCGCCGCCCCCGACCCCTGGCTCGACCCGACGTACGTCACCGAGGCCCCCTCGCGGACGCCCGAGGAAGCCGGGCTCTACCCCGCAATCGTCGGCTCCATCATCCTCATCGCGCTCGTCGCGCTCATGTCGTTCGCGCTCGGCGTGGGGACCGCGGTGTTCCTCGAGGAGTACACCGCCGAGACCGGCGTCGTCGGCGTCCTGACGCGCGTGATCCAGGTCAACATCGCCAACCTCGCGGCGGTCCCCTCCGTCGTCTACGGCCTGCTCGGGCTGGGGCTGTTCGCGAACACGCTCGGGCTCGGGTACGGGACGGCGGTGACGGTGTCGCTCACGCTGTCGCTCCTGATCCTCCCGATCACCGTCATCTCCGCACAGGAGGCGATCCGCGCCGTGCCCGACGAGCTCCGACAGGGGTCGGACGCGATGGGCGCGACGCGGTGGCAGACGACGAAGAACGTCGTGCTGCCGGAGGCGCTGCCGGGCATCCTGACGGGGACCATCCTCGCGCTCGGGCGCGCCATCGGCGAGACCGCGCCGCTGATCATGGTCGGGGCCGCGACCACCGTGTTCAGCGCGCCGGACAGCCTGTTCAGCAAGTTCAGCGCGATGCCGATGCAGATCTACGCGTGGGCGAACTTTCCGCAGGCCGAGTTCCGGTACGGCGTCGTCGCGGCCGGCGTGGTGACGCTGCTCGTCGTCCTGCTGACGATGAACGCGACCGCGATCGTCGTCCGCAACCGCTACGAGCGGAGCGGATAAGCTCTTCGCGGAGCGATTTCTGTCGACGGAGTCGTCCCCCGCAAAGCGACCGCTCCGAGGACCCGAGCGGCGCGCCGTGTCTCCCGAACCGGAACCACTACCTCGGGCCACGCCGACCGCTCGCGTATGCACCTGGGCGTCATCGGACTCGGCCGCATGGGCCAGATCGTGGTGAACCGCTCGCTGGACGCCGGCCACGAGGTCGTCGCGTTCGACCTCTCCGCGGAGGCGACCGCGGAAGCGGCCGAGGCCGGCGCGGACCCGGCCGACTCGGTCGAGGATCTGTGTGACCGGCTGGACGAGGGGAGCGGCCCGGACGGCAAGCGCATCTGGCTGATGGTCCCCGCGGGCGACCCCGTAGACGGGACGCTCGCGGACCTGGATCCGCACCTCACGGACGCGGACGTGGTCGTCGACGGCGGCAACTCCCACTTCGAGGAATCGGTCCGCCGCGCCGAGGCGACCGACGCCGCCTACCTCGACTGCGGCACCTCCGGCGGCCCGGCCAGCGCCGAGGCGGGGTTCTCGCTGATGATCGGCGGCCCGGAGTGGGCCTACGAGGCCATGACGCCCGTCTTCGACGCGGTCGCGACCGGCCCGGACGGCCACGACCGCATGGGTGCGTCGGGCGCGGGCCACTACGTGAAGATGGTCCACAACGGCGTCGAGTACGCGCTGATGCAGGCGTACGGCGAGGGGTTCGAACTGCTCCACGACGGGCGCTACGACCTCGACATGGAGTCGGTCGCGCGGACGTGGAACAACGGCGCGGTCATCCGGTCGTGGCTCCTCGAGCTTTGCGAGGAGGCGTTCGCGGAGGAGGGCTCCGACCTCGGCGACGTGGCCGACCACGTCGCGGGCGGCTCCACCGGCACCTGGACCGTCGAGGAGGCGCTCGAACAGGAGGTCCCCGTGCCGCTCATCTATCAGGCGCTCGCGGAGCGCTTCGACTCGCGGAACGACGGCCGCTTCTCGCGCCGGCTCGCGAACCGCCTGCGGTACGGCTTCGGGCGGCACGAGGTGGCGCGGCAGGAACAGTAATCGACGACAGAGGGCCGAGTCTTTTGCGAAAGGCGTTCGCCACTCCGATTTTTCGGCTTCCTTCGAAACAGCTGACCACTATCCCGCGCCGCGGACGCGGTCAGACTATCGGTTCGACGACGACATGCTCGTGCTTGAGACGCGGCGCCTTCGACCGTCCGGCGTCCTCGTACTCGATCACGTCGATCCGGGCGAGTCGCTGCAGGTCGCGACTCACCACGCCCTTGTCGTAGCCCAACTGCTCGGCGAGCGCGCGCACCGACGCCGGGTTCTGCTCCTTCAGGTGGTCGAGAATCTCCAACCGGCGCTCGTGAAAGACGTCCGCGGCGCGTTCCCGCGCGAGCACGAGCGTATCCGGGAAGCCGTGCTGTGCGAGCGTCTCGGAGAACGCGGCGCGGAACTCCAGGCGGTCGTCGACGTCCGCGTCCGCCGCGTCGAACTCGTTTGGATCCGGAGCCGGGGCCGGTTCCTCGTCGAATGCGGGCATTGATCTCTCCTCGACTGTTGTTAATACTGCAACAGTCATAAACCTGAGGGACAGCGTTGCGGACGTTCTTAACCGATAGCGAGGACAGAAATCCGGTCGACTGCGCTCCCTTACTTCTCCTCGGAGTGCCGGATCTCGACCGCGATGCCGCGCGAGGAGTCGACCATCTCGGGGCCGCTCATGGCGGCGCGGCCGACCGCGAACGCCTTCGGGCCCTCGATCACGACCTCGTCGCCGGGCCTGATGTCGTCGCTCGCGTCGAGAACGCCGGGCGCGAGCACCGAGCCGCGGGGGACGAAGCCGTCGATCTCGACGCGCTTGGTGGGGGCGTCGCTCTCGACCCAGCGCTTCCCGCCCGCGAGCGTGAACGAGTGGACGCCGTACTGCGGGACCATGGTGGCCAGCTGGGTGCCGTCGTCGCCGACGCCGTCGGTCCACGACTGGATCTTGGGGTAGCGGCCGGTCGTCCGGAGGTCCTCGGGGAACAGCGCGTCGCCGGCGCCGTCGCCGAGCTGGTAGTCCGCCAGCGCGCGGACGGTGGCGTGCTCGCGCTCGCGCTTGCGGTAGGCGTCCTCGCCCTGCAGCGCGGCGTTGAGCTCGCCGAGCGACTCGTCCGTCGTGGGGTGGTCGACGCAGGTGTACTCGAAGGGGGTGTCCACTTCGGCGGCGACGCGCTCGCAGATCTCGCGGTAGCCGTCCTCCGGGACGTGCGCGATCACGCGCGGGTAGTCGTTGCGCTCGAGGTAGCGCCGGAGCACCTCCGCGACGAACTCGATCTCGTCGCCGGACCAGTCGCCCGTGACGACGCTGTCGTAGTGCTGGGCCGGGTAGGTGGTCTCCAGCTCCTGCGGCACGACGCCGATGGGCGAGGTCATGGAGGCGACGTGGCCGCGCCACTGGATGGCGTCGTGGAACTGGCGGTGGCTCTGGGAGTCGGAGTAGGGCTTCGTCGCCGAGCAGGGGACGAGGACGAGCGGGTGGTCCGTGAGCCGGCTGCGATAGCGGCTGGTGACGCGGTCCGCGAAGCGCTGGATCTCGACGCGGGAGAGGGTGTCCTCGGTCGCGGCCGTCAGCTCCGAATCGCGGATGAGCGGCGTCCGCTCCTCCAGGTACGCCCACTGGTCGTCCAGCCGGCGCATCGTCGCGGTGAGCCACTGGTCGTGGCGGGCCTGTCCCTCGACGTAGTCGCGGAGCCGCCCCTCGCGGATCCGGTGTCTGATCCGGCGCAGTTCGGCCTTCAGGGCGTTGACGTTGTGCGCGGCGCAGTCGGCGCGGTCGAACTCTTCGCGTGGCGTCGCGCAGGCCGGACAGGCACAGGGGAGTTCCTCGAGGTCTTCCAGGAAGTACTCGCCCTCGTCGGTGAGGTACATCCCCTCTAACCCCCTCGCGCGGGCCTTCGTCGCGTCCAGCAGGTCGACGCCCGCGTAGACGAGCGTCGCGGCGTTGCGCGGCGTGGCGACGCCTGACAGAAAGACGGCGGTGTCGGTGGGGAGCGTCTCGCGCACCTCGACGATCGCCTCGACGAACGCCGCGGCGTGGCCGACGAACCCCTCGGCGTCCGAGAGGAGGTAGGCGTCCGCGCCCACGTCGCGGGCGTCGTCCGCGGCCACGACCACGGCGCTGGGGTAGTCCACGTCCGGCCCGTCGACCCGGAACGACTCCTTGACTGGGTCGCGGGTGCCCGCGGGGAACGCGCGGTGCGGGAGGACGGTCAGCGCGTCGTCGTCGCCGTCGGGGACCTCCTGTTCGGCGGCCCAGAGGCTGCCCGCGTCCTCGAGGAAGGGGTCCGCGAGCGCCGGCGTCGTCACCGGGTCCGCGAGACGGAGCTCGCCCAGCCGGGCGGCGCCGTCGCGCTCGTGGACCTCGAAGTGGTCGGTCATACCCGTTCTCGACGGCGGACGGACAATTGCGTTGCGTTCGCGCTTCGCTATCGGTGCAACTCGGCGAGGTTCTCCAGCGTCACCGCATCCGGGACGGCCGCGAGCGCGCGCTCGTCCCAGTCGTCGTGCGCGAGCGTCACGTCGGTCCCGGGATTGGCGGCGGCGAGCCGCGCGACCCCCTCCGCGGCCGCGCGCTGGAGGTCCGGGTCCGAGCGCTCGGGCACGGTCGCGGTGAGGGGGTACGTCTCCGAGAGCGCGGCGGGCGCGGGCCCGAACGGCGGCCACACGCGCCACGCGTCGTCGAACTCGTGCTTCGAAGGCGCCTTCGACTGCGTGAGCAGCAGGCTGTCGGGGACGGGCAGGCGCTCGATCCGGTCGTGGTAGCGCGCGACCTCGGGCCGGCGGGCCGACTCCCGCGAGAGGTAGAAGAAGCTCCCCTTCGAGACGGGGTCGTGCGCCTCGACCTGCTCGGCGTGGTCCAGAAGCGTCCGGTAGCCGTCGAGCATCCGGGGGTGCCCGCGCGCCCGCCGCTCCACGAGTTCCATGAGGTTCCCGGACGCGATCGCCTGCTTGATCCGCCGCATCTCCTCGAAGGTGACGTGGAGGTTGTGCTCGGCGAGCAGGCGCTCCGTCTCCTCGTCCGGCGCGCCGCGCACGTCCGCGGGCGTGTGCTCGGCACAGACCGGACACGAGCAGGGGAAGTGGCGGAGGTCCTCCAGCTGCTCGGTGCCGGAGACGGTGAGGTACCGGCCGTCGCGGGCCATCAGCGCGTACGCCGCGGAGTCGAACAGGTCGCAGCCACAGGCGACCGCCAGCGCCAGCATCATCGGGTGGCCGGCGCCGAACAGGTGGACCGGCGCGGCGGGGCCGAGCCCGCGCTTCGCGCCCATGACCGCCTCGACCATCTCCGCGTAGCGGTAGCCGTTCATCATCGGCACGACCGCGCCGACCGGGAACACGTCCAGGTCGGTCGCGGCCGCGTGGTTGCCCGCCTCCTCGCGCAGGTCGGGATACGTCGACCCCTGCACGGGCGCGTTGACCAGCATCTCGCCGGTGTCGGCCGTCTCCGCTTCCGCGAGCGCGTCCTTCGTCTCCGCCAGATCCGAGACGGCGGTCTCGCGGTCGACGTCCGGCGGCGTCGGGATGTCCACCGGGGTGCCGATGTCGGAGCCGATGGCGCGCTGGAACTCGAGGATCTCCTCGGTCGTCACGTCGATGTCGCCGTACTCCGCCAGCTGGAAGGAGCCGGAGTCGGTCATGATCGCGCCGTCGAAGCCGAGCAGTTCGTGGAGCCCCTCCTCCAGCGCACGCTCGCGAACGCGGTCGGTGTTGTGAATGATGTAGGAGTTGGTGATGAGGATCTCCGCGCCGAACTCCTCGCGGAGCCGCCGCGGTTCGATCGTGAGCACGTTCGGATTGACGACGGGCAGGAGGGCGGGCGTCTCGACGGTCCGGTCCGCCCGCGGGACCTCCAGCCGGCCGAGCCGGGCCATCCCGTCGTGGTTCCGGATTTCGAACTGCTCGCGCATGGACGCAGTCGGTGAGGGGCGGCGGTAAGGATTGCGTTCGGGCGTGGACGGGGTTGGGGAGATCTCCGCCTCGGTTACTGGCTCTTTGGACGGCGAGTTTTCTGTGACTGCTGTCGATCCTGCTGTGCTGGTCCGCAACACCCAGAAAGCCCCAGCCGGCTCTCCGTACTACTGATCTGGTACTACCGTCGATCCTGCTGTTCGGGACAGCAACACCCAGAAAGCCCCAGCCGGCTCGACCGGCCGCGGCACGCGCTGCGCTCCTCGCTCTCCGCACAGCCCGCTGCGGTGCTTGCGGCGCCGGGGCCGGATCGAGCCGGCTGCCCCTTTCAGTCCCACCTCGCCCCGCTCCGCCCCGCCCCGCACCGCAACCGCGCCGCGACCGCACAGCAGCCTCACGCCTCCCCAGCCTCGGCGACGGCGCGGCCGCGAAACCGCACCGCATGCGGCCGCGCCGCCGCCTCCCTCGCGCGCGTTCCTCGCGCGCGCCGACCGCCAGGTACGTGCTGTACAGCAGCGCTTCCGGTCTCGAAGGGTGGCTGCACAACCGTCAGTCGTCGAGCGTCTCGGTGTACGTCTCCAGCGCCGCGACCGCGCCGTCCTCGAAGCCGAACACGTCGACGAAGGCGAACAGGTCCTCGCCGTCGGGGCCGCGGAGGCGCCCCCGTACCGCGACGCCGATCCCCTCGGGGTAGACGCCGTCGACCGCGTGCGTGGTGTCGGTCATCGGACGCTCGTCGCGCATGAACCGGACGAAGGCGTCGCGGCCCTCCAGCGTGCGGTCCGGTCGGTAGTGGACGAACTCCGGGCGCAGCAGGGCCGCAAGGCGGTCGTAGTCGCCGCTGTCGATGGCGTCGTAGTACGCCCGTGCCTTCGCCTCGGCGTCGGTCGGGGTCACGGTCGCGTCCCGCGCGTCCTCGTCTCCCCCGTCATCGCGGTCCTCCGCTCACTCCTCGACGAGTTCGATGGCGTCGTCGCCGTGGGGGACCGTACAGAGGAACGCGGCCCGCGTCGTGCCGTCGTTCTCGTACCAGTGCTCGACGCCCGCGGGGATCAGCAGGGAGTCGCCCGGGCCGACGCGGTGCTCCTCGTCGCCGATGCCCACCACGTAGTCGCCCGCCAGCACGTACTGGACGTGCTCGACCTCGTTGGTGTGGCGCGGGACGGTGCCGTCCGGTTCGATCAGGAACTTCCGGAGCGCGAAGTTCGGCGCGCCGTGCTCCTCGCCGATCAGGACGCCCTTCCCCATGCCGTCGGCCGCGCCGACCACTTCGTACTCGATCTCGCCGTCGCGTCGGATGACGGGTTCCGGTGCCGCGCCGCCGTCGGTGTCGCCGTCGGGGTCGGTGTCGCCGTCGGTGTCGCTCATACCTCCCCTCGCGGCCGGCGGGACTTATAAGGCCGGTTCGCCGGTCCGCGGCGCGTCGGCGAACGGTTTTTCGGCCGGCCGCGGCACCGCTCGCCCCGCCTTTATGAGCGCGGCCCGCCAATGGAACGGCATGCGAGGAATCACGATCGGGCGCCTGTTCGACATTCCGATCAAGCTCAACTGGACGTTCCTGCTCGTGTTGCCGCTGTTCGCGTACCTGATCGGCTCGGACGTGGCGGCCATCGCGACGGTCGTCAACGAGACGATGGGCGCGGGGATCGACGTCGCGTCGCTGGAGGCGGGGACGACCCCGTGGCTGATCGGGCTCGCGTCCGCGCTGGGGCTGTTCGCGGGCGTGCTCGTCCACGAGTTCGGTCACTCGCTGGTCGCGATGCGCTACGGCTACGACATCGACTCCATCACGCTCTGGCTCCTCGGCGGAATGGCCAACTTCGCCGAACTCCCCGAGGACTGGAAACAGGAGTTCTGGATCGCGGTCGCCGGCCCGATAACCAGCGTCGGCGTCGGCGTGATCTGTTACGGCCTGTTCCTCGCGACGCCCGCTGGGCTCGACCCCTTGGTCTTCGTGTTCGGTTACCTCGCCGTCCTGAACGTGGTGCTGGCCGTCTTCAACATGCTGCCGGCGTTCCCGATGGACGGCGGCCGCGTGCTCCGCGCGCTGCTCGCGCGCGGCAAGCCGCACGCGAAGGCGACCCAGCAGGCCGCGGAGGTCGGCAAGGTGTTCGCGTTCCTGCTCGGCATCATCGGGCTGTTCTCGAACCTGTTCCTGGTGCTTCTGGCCTTCTTCATCTACATCGCGGCCTCCGGCGAGGCCCAGCAGACGACGCTGAAGGCGGCCTTCCAGGACGTGCAGGTCGCGGACGTGATGACGCCCCGCGAGGACCTGGACGTGGTCTCCGAGGAGACGACCGTCGCGGAGCTGGTCGACCGGATGTTCCGCGAGCGCCACACCGGCTACCCGGTGCTGGACGGCGACGACCTCGTCGGCCTCGTCACGCTCGAGGACGCCCGCGAGGTCCGCGAGGTGGAGCGGGACGCCTACGAGGTGGCCGAGATCATGGAGCGGGACATCAAGAGCGTCACGCCCGACACCGACGCGATGGAGGCGCTCCGACTGCTTCAGGAGCACGGCGTGGGGCGCCTGCCGGTCATCGACGCGAACGGCAACCTCGTCGGACTCGTCTCGCGGACGGACCTGATGACCGCGTTCAACGTGATCCAGACCGGCGGTCGCCCGGCGTCGCTCCGGCAGCGCGTGCTTCCGAGCGAGGGCGCCGCCGGCTCCGACGACGCCGGTCCGCTGCGGTGAGGCGCGCGCCGACGAGCAGCGCCGCGGTCAGTCCTCCGTCTCCTCCTGGTCGGCGCCGGGCGCGTTGCGCTTGACGCCGTCGACCGCGTCCTCCGCGGCCGACCGCGAGGCGTACCCCTCGCCCGAGTCCGCGAGGATGTTGCCGTTGCGGTGGCGGAGCCGCCAGCGCCATTCGCCGCCCTGGTCCTCGTACACCTCGAAGGCGGCGTCCTCGACGTCGAGCACGTCGGCCTCGGGCGCGTAGTCGCGGACGCGGTCGACCGCCTCGCGCGCGCCGCGCTCGTCGGCGTATCCCTGCCCCGAGTCGGCGATGATGTTCCCGTTCTCGTGTCGGAGCCGCCAGCGGTACTTCCCGCGTTTGTCCTCGAAAACCTCGAATGTAGCACTCATGGAACATGTTACCATGTCTCGATGGCCACATAAACCTGTGCGCCGGCGTCGGGAGCGACCGCCGGACCACCGGACCGTCGGACCCCCGAGCCGCCGGACGCCGGTTCAGACGTTCTCGACGGCGGCGTCGGGGGCGTTCGACCGGACGCTGTCGAGCCCCTGCCGGGCCTTCGTGCGCGAGGAGTAGCCCTCGCCGGAGTCCGCCAGCACGTTGCCGTTCTCGTGGACGAGCCGCCAGCGGTGGTCGCCGGCCGCGTCGCGGTAGATCTCGAAGGCGGCGGGGTCGATCCGGAGGTAGTCGGCGCCCGCGACGTGCTCGCGGACGCGGGCGGTCGCGCGCTTCGCGTTCGATTTCGAGGCGTACCCCTCACCGGAGTCGCCGATGACGTTGCCGTTCTCGTGGCGGAGCCGCCAGCGCCAGTCCCCTTCTGCGTCCTCGAACAGCTCGAAGGTGGCCCGGCTCGCCACGTCCTCGTCCTCCGTGGGGACCGCCACGTCGGGGTCGTCCGCGTCGGCGGGCACCGGGTCGGCGTCCTTCCCCTCGCCGGCGTCCACTTCGTCCGCCTCATCCGCCTCGGGATCGATCCGGAGGACGCCCGCGCCGAGCGCGTTCCGCATCACGCTGTGCATCCCCTGCTGGGCCTTCTGTCGGCTGCTGTACCCCTGTCCGGAGTCGGCGACGACGTTGCCGTTCCGGTGGCGCAGCCGCCAGCGCGTCTCGCCCGCGCGGTCCTCGTAGAGCTCGAAGCGCGCGCGGCTGGTCCGGAGCGTCTCCAGCTCGGCGCTGGCGGCGGCCAGCTCCTCCTCCAGCTCGCGGACGCGCGTCTGCGTCTCCTCCAGCTCCGCGGTCGTTTCGTCGAGCTCCGCGGCGGTCCCCTCCATCTCCGTGGCGGTGCCGGCCGACTCCTCGCGGAGCGTCTCGACCTCCTCGTACACCGGGTCGGTGACCATTGGGACGACCGCGCCGGCCAGTCCGATCAGGACGATCCCAGCGGCGTAGAGCGCGTTGACGACGCCGTTGCCGCCGCTTCGCGACCAGCCGTCGGGGAAGACGACGAGGAAGTAGAGCACGGCGAACGCGGTCAGAAGCGTCCCGAGCGCCGCGAGCGTCGTCGCGGACCGGCGCAACGGGAACCGGACGACCGCCCCGAGCATCGCAAGCGGCGGCGAGAGCGCGACCAGCGCGTATCCGAGCGCCCGCGTCCCGGTTCCGGGGGCCGTGAAGCCGAAGACGATCACCCCGAGGGCGCCGCACAGTACCCCCAGCGCGAACAGCCAGTAGCCGCGGACCTCGTCGTCAGTCCGCGCGGTCCCGATACGGTCCTCGTACAGCTCCGCGAGCGCTCCGGATGGATCTGACCCTGACATGTCCGTGCTGACGACTTGTGACCACTTACCTATGTGGGTAGTTCACACGGGGATCAGCGCGGAACGCGCCGCCGCTCCGCGGTCGGTCGCTTGGAGAAGGTCCGGGTGCGAGAATCGAACCCGCGTCTCAGCCTCCACAAGGCTGAAGGATAGTCCACTACCCTAACCCGGACGCGCATTTCTGCGTACCGCGCTGTGACGGATATACGTTACGAATCGGGGGGCGCGTGCGAAGCGCGACCACGGGACGGGCGGGTGGTCGGCGGCGCCGCTCCGAGTGACGATGGACGAAAGGACAGACGGCCGCCCCGGGCGGGGGTCGGGGCGGCTGGGGGACGCGCCGCCGCGGCCGCGGGCGAGCGCGGTCGCGAATGGGCGCGTCCGGTGGGGAACGGGTGATGCCCACGGCGTTCCCCGGCGGCCGACGTGCGTCGGCCGAGTGCGGGACGCGGAGACCGTCCCGCAGCCGGCGACTATCGACGCCGGCGTCCCGAACGGCAGCAGCCACGCGGCGTTCGGGAGCGGGCCGCGGCCGGACCGACGGAGACGGTCGGCCGGGCCCGAAGGTGGTCAGTCGTGTGTGAGCGTCCGCGCGTTCCGACCACCCCCTCCCCGGACGTACGGCTCGTCACGCTGCACGTGGCGCTCGGCGGGACGGCACCGCTCGGACGGCCCGACAGGGTGAACGTCGACGCGCTCGACGACGGGGCGTCGCCGATCGACCGTGGTGTTCACACTGGTTTAGGTGGGCCTAATCTACATAAGCGTTTCTGTTTTTGGTCACCCTAAACGCTACCGTCCGCGCGCTCCAGCACCTCGGCGACGCCGACGAGGGTACCGCCCGCGGTGACGGTCGCCTCGCGGGCGACCGAGTAGGCGATCCCCGCGCGGTCGGTGCGAGCGACCTGCAGCGTCTCGTAGGTCGTGGGGTCGTACAGCGTCCCCACGCGCTCGTCCGCGGCGACGGCGTCGCCGGTGGAGAGGTCCTCGCGGGGGACGAACAGCCCCGAGTCGGTCGCCCGGACGCGCCCGAGGTGGTTCTTCGCGACCGTTCCGGACCATTCGGCCGCCTCGCCCGCGAGCACGCCGGCGTGTCGCAGCGCGCTGAGGGTTCCCGCGACTCCCACCTCGACCGCGTCCTCGACGACCTCCCGGCTGTGGGCGAGTTCGGGCGTTATCGTGGGGATCCCCTCGCGGGTGGCGGCGACGCGGAGTTTGCCCCCGAAGTCGCGCTCGGCCCACTCCGTGTCGGCGTCGTCGCCCGCGGCCTCCGCGAGCAGGAGGTCCGTGCCGAACGCCTCCGCGAGCGCCCGACACTCCTCGTCGCCGCGCATGTAGACGGTGTGGGTCAGCATCGTCGGCGAGCCGGTGTGGAGGTCGACGATGGCGTCCGCCCCGCCCGCGTACGCCCACAGCTTCGCGGCCATGCGCTCGTGGATCGTCCCGTCGGCGTCGCCCGGCCAGCACCGGTTCATGTTCCCGTTGACGGAGTCGAGCGCCTCCGGCGTCGTGTAGGAGACGCGGTCGAACGTCAGCGGGTCCGCGACCGGCACGGCGACCAGCGTTCCGGAGAACTCGTCCCCCCTCTCCTCTCCCTCGCCGTCGGAGAGTCGTTCGTGGAGCCGACGGAGCACCTCCGCGCCGTTCACCTCGCGGCCGTGCTGGGCCGCCTGCGCGTAGACGACCGGACCGTCGGCGTCCGCGATCCGGGCGGGATCGGTCGCGTCCTCGCCGTGCTCCGAGACCGCCTCGCCGTAGACGTGAACCGTCGTGCGGATCGGGACTCCGGAGGGGAGCCGCGCGAGCGTGAGCTCCTGTGCGGTGTGCATGTCCGGAGCGTCGGCCCGCCCGGCCTTATAAGACCGGCTCGCGGCGAGAGGGCGGACTCGCGGCGAGGGGCGACCTCCGGACGCCGCGGCGCGAGGAAGCCGACGACCCCGTCCCGCGGGGGTTAAGCCGCGGAGGGTCCTACTCCGGGGCGATGCTCGACAGCTACCGGGGCGCCCTCGGGGCGATCCCCTACGCGCTGTTCGCGAGCCGGTCGTGGCTCTTCCGGCTCTACGTCCTCGTCGGGACTGCCGCGGCGGCGCTCATCGCCGTCGTGATGACGCTCGCGCTCGTCGTGGAGATGGGCAACACCGAGGACCTGACGACCGGCGGGCTCGCGTCGTTCACGCGCACGCTGTTCGTTCTCGCCGGGTTTCTGACGGCCGGGCCGCTGCTGGCGCCGACGCTTTTGGTCGCCAGACGCCACCGCCGCGAGGAGTCGGTGGACGACCGCTACGACGCCGCGCTCGCGCTCGCCGGGTTCGGCTTCCTCGCGTCGATCTACCTCGCGCTGCTGATCTCCGCGCCCGCCGAGCTCCGCGAGCCGACGAACTCCGCCGTCGTCGGCGCGCTCTATGCGGCCCCCTCCGCGCTCGCGGTCGTTCCGCCGCTTCTCGCCGCGGCCGCCATCGCGGCGGCCCACCGGCGGCTTCACGGCTGACCGGTCCGGCGGGGTCGTCCTCGGACACCCTCACTCGCCGAACCGCCCCAACCCCGTCTGTCGTCGCGGCCCGCCGCCGTCGGGGTCCGCGACCCACGCGCTCCGGGCGTCGCGGAGCGACTCGAGGTCCGCATCCGGTCCCTCGTCCGCCTCGAACGCCGGACAGCCCTCGCCGCACTCGCCGCCCGGGTGGACCACGCGGTCGAAGTGCTCGCAACGGGGGCGGCCGTCCGCGGTGACCGCGGCGCGGGCACACGCCGGCGGCGCCGGCCGCCACCCCTTGCCGTAGGCGCGCTCGGCGATCCGACGGCGCTTGCGGGCCTTCGCGGCGGCGTCGACGAGCGCCACGTCGGTCCGGAGGCCGCGCTCATCGCGGATCTCCACGCCCGGATCGGTCGGGGCAAGCGGCGTCGCCTCCCGAACCACCTCGCGCTCGTCCGTCTCGGGGTCGAAGCGCCAGACGCCGACCGGGTCGGGGATCCGGTTGAGGTGCGCGCGGGTGACGTAGGAGGCGGTCGCGAGCACCACCTCGTCGAACAGGCCGAGCGCGACGTCGAACCGGAGCTGCGCCTCCAGATCGCCCGGCCGGCCGAGGTCGGGTTTGTTCTCGACCGCGGTCAGCGACCCCACCCAGTCGTCGGGGTAGCGCGCGGTCGCGCGGACGCAGTCGACCCCGTCGCGCCGCTCGCGTTCGAGGTAGCCCGCCTCGACGGCCGCGTCCACGATCCCCGCCGCGCGTCCGGGGTCCGTCTCGAAGGCGTCGCGGACCGGGACGGCCGTGCCGGGGCCGACGGGCGCCTCGACCGCCGCGGGCGGGATGGTGTCGGACGCGATGGCGGCGCGCTCGTCGAACCCCGGCCCGGGCTCCAGCAGGCAGACGTCGACGACGCGCGACCCGGGCGCGGCGACCGCGGCGCCGAGCTGGCGCGCGACGACGCGGTCGGTCGACTCCAGGGCCGAACACAGCGCCAGTTCGAACCGGTACTCCACGAATGGGGGACGGGCGCGGACCGGCTAAAGCGCGTCGGCGTTGCGAAACCCGTATTCGCCCGCCCGCCCAAGCGCGGCCATGCGCCGGGTCACGCGGAACCTGATCGTCGTCATCGCGCTGGTCGTCGTCGGCCTGCTCGCGCTCGGGGCGCTTCCGGGGTACCTCGGCACCGGCGAGCCCTACCACCTCGTCGTCGAGCCGACCGACGAGGAGGGGCCGGCGGTCAACGTCACGGGCGTCTCCGAGCGCCGCTACCCCTACCTCACGGGTGCGCTCGCGAGCGAGGACGGCCGGTCGGAGGGGTACCAGACCGGCCCCTACGGCCTGAAGGAGTCGTTCACGCACACGCCGTTCAACGAGGTGGACGCGCTCTCACAGCGCGTGCCCGAGGCGGTCGTCGCGGAGGGGCGCGTCCGGATCGAGTACGAGGGGACCCGCTATTACGCGACCGTCAGACAGGAGTCCGCATGAGCGACGACCGCGACAGGACCGCCGACCTCCGCGAGCACCCCGCGTTCGCGGACGGGCGGCAGCACTCCCTCCCGGGCGAGCCGGAGTGGCCGGTCGAGGAGGTCGTCGTCGAGTACGAGACCGGCTGGATCACCGCGGGCTACGACCGCGTCGAGCAGCCGGACGGCAGCCTGAAGGACTACTACTGGGCGGAGCTGCCGCCGGCGACCGTCGTGGTCGCGGTCGCCGAGGGCGAGGTGCTGTTCGTCGAGCAGTACCGGCCCACGGTCCGGGAGACCCACCTCGAACTCCCCGCGGGCATCGTCGAGCGGGGGGAGTCGTTCACCGCCGCGGCCGAGCGCGAGCTGGCCGAGGAGACCGGCTTCGCGCCCGGGTCGACGAGCCTGCTGCAGGAGACGTGGTGTTCGACCGGCGCGCTCAGACACGAGCGCGGGTACGTCTTCGCGACGGACCTGGAGCCGGTCGAGCGCGCGCTCGACACGAACGAGTTCCTGACCCCGCGGACGGTGCCGGTTGAGGAGGCGGTCGAGGTCGCCCGCGAGCCGCCGACGAACGACGCCACCCTCGAGGGGTTGCTGCTGGCCGACCACGAGGGGCTACTATGACATCCTCCTCGCCGTAAACGGCGAGGTTTCCTCGCGCTGGGGGTATCGCTTACCGACCCACGGAGGCAACTTGCGGGTTTGTGCGCTCCTCGTTGGGACAAGAGCGTGGTGACTCTGACCATTCCTGGTCGTCCCACTTGAGGCGCACGGGCCGTGCCATCGGCCTTGGTACGTCTGTCTGCCGCCTCAGGAACGTTTCGCTGGCGGTGAGGTCTGCGTGGCCCTCGAAGCCACATGGACACGTCAGCGTGTCTTGGTGGCGCGTCGTCCGGTCGGTCGAACCGCACTGCGGACACTCTTGGCTGGTCCACGCTTCCGAACGAACTTCGACCGCCATGCCGAACTCCTCGGCGGTACACGCGAGTCGCTTGATGAACGCGCGGAACGCCCAGAAGTTGTGCGTCTTCGCGTTCGCTTCCACCGACCAATGCGTGTCGAGTACGTCTGTGAGTGCGCCGACGTACACCGTGGAGACGCCTTCGCCGTGCAACCGTTCGAGGAGGTCCCGGCCAAGCGCGTCTTGGGCGTGGTCGCGGCGGCGTGTCCGACGGCGGTACAGCGAGCGTATCCGGTGACTGCTGTACCGGCCGTCGTCCAAGAGCGATTGGAGCCGGGCGATTTCTCGCGTCGTCTCGCGGAATCGCTCGAACAGGTCGCGTCCCTCGTACAGCAGTTGCGTTCCGGTCGTGGTCGAACAGGCGACGAGGTTGTTCGCACCAATATCCAGCGCGGCGGTTTCGTCCGCCAGTGGTTGTGCCAGCCGAGAATTGTCGATAGTGACTGGCTGAAAGGCCCTGAATGACTGTGCGTTCTCGTCCCAGAACAACTCTAACCGACCCTGCTTGTCGTACTCGTCCCAGTTGGGGTCGCCCCGGACTTCGAGCCGAAGGCGTTCGCGGTGTCCCAACCCGTACTCCTCTTTCAGGTCTTGACCGACGAGGATTTCGAGTCGGGAGTATTCGCCCCACTCGACTGAGTACGAGGTGTTTCGGATGTACGTTCGGAGTTCGCGGCCGTCCTCGGCGTTGCCCCAGTATCCGGGCTTGCCGTTTGCTTCGCCCTTCTTTTGGAGCGCGAAGAACGACCGCCACGCTTCGCGGTTCTTCCGTTCGATTTGCTGAACCGTGGACGCGCCGAGCGTCCCGCCGTAGCGTCCGCGATACTCGCTGATTTCCCACACGTCGGCGTCTGGGTCGGCGTAGTGTTCGCGGCGCTCATAGTTGATTTCGTTCCAGAGAGCGGCAGAAGCGTCCAACAGGCGTCGAAGTAACTCCTCGTCCTTCTCGGACTGAGGAACTACGTCGAACGTGTTGGTCCGCTTCATCAACTACTGGGTCGTGCGGCACATTGATAAACATATGGTTAGTCAATGGATGCATGGCAACGACGGTCCAAATCGAGATAGAGGATGACGAACAGTACGAGCGGTTACGGGCGATTAAGCGGCACAACGGCCTGACGTGGAAGGGGATGTTGCTCCACGCGGAGGAGAACTTGGATACCCCGGACTGAGTGTCGTCGTCGGTTGTTCGGCAGTTGTCGAATTCACGCCCGCCGTGAACGGCGGGACTCTCTCCTTGATTTAGGTAGCGCCGGGCCGGAGCCGTCTCCCCTCGCCTCCGAAACCGGACGTTCGTCCACGTCCGACTCGCCGGCGAGTGCTTATTAGTCGCCGCGCGCCGAACCGTCGCCCGATGACTCAGCGCTCGGACCAGTCGGTGTTGCTGTCGGCGGAGCCGCCGCTCGACCTACGGCTCTCGGATGAGGAACTGGCGGCGACCCGCGACCGGATCGTCTCGTTCATCGCGGAGACGGTCGAGGACGCGGACGCCGAGGGCGCGGTGCTCGGGCTCTCGGGCGGGATCGACTCCACGCTCACGGCCTACCTCGCGGTCGAGGCGCTCGGCGAGGAGGCGCTTCACGGGATCACGATGCCCTCCGAGGTGAACGACCCGGACGTGATGAGCGACGCGGGGCGGGTCGCCGCGAACCTCGGCATCGAGTACGACGTGATCGAGATCGGGCCCATCGCGGACGGGTTCTTTGAGGCCGTCCCGGAGGCGGCCGCCGACCGCACTGCGAAGGGGAACGTCTTCGTCCGCACGCGGGCGGTGCTCAACTACTTCGTCGCCAACGCCGAGGACCGGATCGTCCTCGGGACGGGCAACCGCTCGGAGGCGATGACGGGCTACTTCACGAAGTACGGCGACCAGGCGGTCGACTGCAACCCCATCGGGAACCTCTACAAGATGCAGGTGCGCCAGCTGGCCGCCCACGTCGGCGTTCCCCACGATCTGGTGATGCAGACCCCGACCGCGGGGATGTGGGCCGGCCAGACGGATGAGGCGGAGCTCGGGATCGACTACGACACGCTGGACGCGATCCTCGCGTGTCACGTCGACGGCCCGCTCTCGAAGGCCGCCACGGTCCGCGAGCTCGGCGTCGAGCCGGAACAGGTCGACGCGGTCGTCGAGCAGGTACAGGCGACCGCCCACAAGCGCGCGATGCCGCCGGCGCCCGCGTCCGACCGGTTCTGAGAAACGCGCTCGCCTCGCCGCGGCCGGCCGCTCGGGCCGGTCTTACTCCGGGGCCTCCTCGCCCGCGGCGGCGTCGTGGCGCGCCACCTCGTCGGCCAGCCGCTCGGCCGCGGCGCTCGGGAGCTGCTCGCGGAGCCGCCCGGCGACCGACCGGACCTCCGATAGCTCCGCCTCCCCGACCGCGCGCACGAGCGCCACCGCACGGTCGGTGCGCGCGCGCTGCCACGACTCCTCGCGCGACTCGTAGGTACGGACCGCCCGCAGGAAGTCGATCCGCGAGAACTCCGGCCAGTAGGGGGCACAGAAGAACACCGCGGCCTCGTTGCCGTTGGCGTGCCACGGCAGGAAGTTCGAGGTGCGCTCGTCGCCCCCGGTCCGGACGATCAGGTCCACGTCCCGAACGGGGCGGCGGTAGAGGCGGTTCTCGACCTCCGCGAGGTCCACGTCCGCGGGGTCGAGCTCGCCGCTCGCCACGTCGCTCGCCACGTCGCGGGCCGCACACAGCAGCTCGTTTCGGCCGCCGTACGCGAGCGCGATGTTGAGCCGGAACTGCTCGTAGCCCGCGGTCCGGTCCTCGGCGTACGCGACCGCCTCGCGCACGCGGTCGGGGAGCCGGTCCACGTCGCCGATGGCGCGGATGCAGACCTCCCGCTCGTGGACGCGGTCGGCGTCCGCGAACTGGCGGAGCTTGTCCTCCAGGAGGTCGAACAGGGGCTCCAGCTCCTCGTCGGGACGGTCGAAGTTCTCCGTTGAGAAGGCGTACAGCGTCAGCTCGGCCACGCCGAGGTCGGCACACCAGTCCAGCACCTGCTCGGTGGTGGAGGCGCCCGCCCGGTAGCCCTCGGGCGCGTTTTCGCCCTGCTCGCGGGCGTAGCGCCGGTTTCCATCCTGGATGATGGCGACGTGCGTGGGTGTCTCGCCGATCTCCCGGCGGAGCAGCCGCTCGTAGGCGCGCTCGAAGCCGCCGCGGAGCCGGGAGAGCATTCGTCCACTCGAAGACGCGCTGTCAGGATATGCCTTGTGTGTCAGGGGATCTCTTGGCCCGTGATCGCGCTCGGAACGCGAGGGTCGCCCGAACGCTTAACCGAACGCGAACGAACGCCACGATCATGCCCGAACGACTCGACGACGACGCTGTCGACCGGAAGGTCCCGGACGGCTGGGAGCGGGACGGGGACGAGATCGTCCGCGTCTACGAGTTCGACGATTACCTCGACGGCGTCTCCTTCGCCGGCACCGTCGGCGAGATTGCCGAGGAGGCGTTTCACCACCCCGAGATCGTCATCCGGTACGGGGAGGTCGAGGTGCGCTTTACCACCCACGAGGCCGACGGCATCACCGAGAAGGACCTCCGCCTCGCCGGGCGCTGCAACGACGAGTACTGACTCGTCTCACGCCGTGTCCCGCCGATGAACGCCGCCTACGTCTTCACCGTCGAGTTCCGCCTGGAGCCGGACGGGGTCCGCGTGTCGCCGAACCGCTTCGAGACGACGATGGAGATCCCCGCGCCGACGCCGCCGACGGCCTCCGAATCCGGCCTCGAGTCGGGGGGCGGCTCCGACGGCGCGTCCGCGGGCGCCGACGCCGCGGCGTCCGACTGGCGGTTCTTCCGCGACCGGCTCTGGCGCGGCGAACTCGGCGCTCCGGAGCGGTTCCGGTCGGTCGCGAGCGACCGGCTCGGCGTCGAGGTGACCGCGGTCACGTTTCGAGAACTGCGCACCGACGAGGCGTACCTCGACGCGCTCCGGGAGTCGGTCGCCGCGCACCTCGACGACTTCCGCGCCGAGAGCGTCGACGAGGCCCTTCACAAGTACCTCGGCTCCTCGATCCACGTCCGGGACTGAACCGGAATCGAGGCGGATTCGGCTCAGTCGTCGGCGACGCCGAGGTCGGACTCGCCTTCGATCACGTACTCCGCGAGCGTGGGGACGAAGGTGCCGATGTCGGTGACCATCCCGACCGCTTGCGCGGAGCCGCGGTCGAGCAGCTGCGTGACCGTGGCGGGGTTGATGTCCACGCAGACGGTCTTCGTCGTGGAGGGGAGGCAGTTCCCGACCGCGACCGAGTGCAGCAGCGTCGCGAGCATCAGGACGATGTCGGCCTCGCGGGCCTGTTCGCGGATGGCGTCCTGGGCCGCGACCGCGTCGGTGATCGTGTCCGGCAGCGGGCCGTCGTCGCGGATCGACCCCGCGACCACGTAGGGAACGTCCTGCTGGACGCACTGGTACATCACGCCCTCAGTGACGAGTCCCTCCTCCACGGCCGGCTCAATGCCCCCCGCGCGGATCACCTCACTTATCGCCCAGATGTGGTGTTTGTGGCCCTTCCGGGGGTGTTCGAGCGTCTCGACGTTCATCCCGAGCGAGGTGCCGTAGATGGACCGCTCCATGTCGTGGGTCGCGAAGCCGTTGCCGACCGAGAGCGCGTCGACGAAGCCGGCCTCGACCAGTCGCGCGAGGTCGTCGCCGGCGCCGGAGTGGATCACCGCCGGGCCCGCGACGACGAGCACGTTCCCGTCGTTCGCCTTCACCTCGCGGATCTCCTCGGCCACCTCGCGGATGGTCGACTCGGAGGGGCGCTCCGCGGAGACGCCGCCCTGCATGAAGCCGAACGCTCCCTCGCCGCCGCGAGGGCGTTCGGGGGGGTTGACGCGGATCCCCGCCTCGTCGGTGGCGATCAGGTCCCCCTCCTCGACCGCGTTGAGGACCTTCGTGTACGCGCGCGGCCCGCCGTCGGGACCGCCCTCGGGGTCGACGACGAGCGCGCAGTCCATCTCGATGTGCTCGACCGGGAGCCACTCGCCCTCGTAGCGCACCTCGGTGGGGTGGTTCGTCGTGGAGTAGAAGCTCGGCGGCACGACGCGGTCGTCGGGCGCCGCGACGAGCGTGGCGTCCGGCGGGTTCTCCAGTACCGCCCCGTTCTGGTGGAGCTCGTGGAGGATCTCCTTCAGCGTCGCCTCGTCGTCGGCCGACACCGCCATCCGGCAGTAGGACTCCTCGTCCTCGTGGCGTCCCACGTCGAACTGCTCCACGTCGAAGGAGCCGCCGAGATCCATCACCGCCGCGAACGCGCGCTGCATCGTCCCCGAGTCGATGATGTGGCCCTCAAGCTCGACCGTGCGCGTGACCGTCATACCCGTCACTCGGTCGCGGCCGGTATGTCGGTTTCCCTCCGGGCGAACTCTCGGCGACCACGGACTGATCCGCATTTATGGATATCTGGGCGGAGATTCATGGCCGGGTGACCACAGAAGTGAAAGATTCATGGGGCGGGCGCGCACGCTCTCGGGTATGACGAGCGTGAAGGAGTTCCGGGTCGCCGAGCCCGCGACCGCGACCGACCTGGGCCGCGGCCGGTTCGTGTTCACCGACGCCTACTCCGTCTTCGACTGGGGGCGGATGCCCGACGCCATCCCCGGCAAGGGCGCGAGCCTCTGTTCGATGGGCGCGTACAACTTCGAGCTGCTGGAGGCGGCCGGGGTCCCGACCCACTACCGGGGCGTCGTGGACCCGGCCGCGGGGACCGACCCGGCGGCGGACTCGGTCCCCGAGGCGGCGGTCGTCCCGCTCGCCGAGGCCGACGGCGCGCCGACCGAGATGGTCATCGCGCTGACGCAGGTGCCCGACCTGCCGTACGTGGGCGGGAAGGGCGAAAAAGTCGATACCGACCACTCCGGCTACGACTACGACGCCTACCACGACGCGGCGGGCGAGAACTACCTGATCCCCCTCGAAGTGGTCTTCCGCAATCGCGTGCCGGTCGGCTCCAGCCTCCGCGGCCGGCGCCACCCCCGCGAGGTCGGCCTCGACCGCGACGAGTGGCCCGAAGGGGTCGTCGACCTCCCCGAGCCCGTGGTGGAGTTCTCCACGAAGTACGAGGAACAGGACCGCTACCTCACACGGGAGGAGGCGGACCGGATCGCGGGGGCGGCCGACGTCGACGCGCTCGCCGACCTCGCGCGCGAGGTGAACCGCGTCGTGACCGAGCGGGCCGACGAGGCCGGGTTCGTCCACGAGGACGGCAAGATCGAGTGTCTGTACCACGGGGGCGACCTGCTGGTCGCGGACGTGGTCGGCACGTTCGACGAGAACCGGTTCTCCTACGACGGCCAGCAGGTGTCCAAGGAGGTCGTCCGGCAGTGGTACAAGCGCGAGGACCCCGACTGGGTGGCCGCGGTCGCGGACGCGAAGGCGGCGGTCGCCGAGCGCGACGTTGCCGACTGGCGGACGCTGTGTGACGCCGAGCCGCGCACGCTCCCCGAGGGCGTGCTGGGCGCGGTCGCGGACCTGTACGCCGCCGGCGCGAACGCCTACACGGGAACCGACCGGTTCGACGCGCCGCCGATCGGCGAGGCGGTCGAAGCCGTGCGGGATCTGTAGCCGGGACGCGTCGCGATTTCGCGGTCGCTCCCGCTACTCCCGCGGGATCGAGACCACCGGCCGCTCCGCCTCCAGCAGGATCGTCTGCGCGACGCTGCCGAACAGCGCCTTCCCCGCGGGGGTGCGGTGCCGGACGGCGATCAGCACCTCGTCCGCCTCGACCTCCTCGGCACACTCCAGCACGTCCGCGGCCGGATCGTTCCCGCGGACGAACTGGTGCGTCTCCACGGTCACCGCGGCGCCGAGTCGAGACGAGACGACGTTGAGCGCGTCCTCGCCGAGCCTGATCGCCTCGGCGGTCGTCTCGTCGCCGCCCCGCTTCGAGTTGATCGCGTGGACGGTGTCGTCCGTCGTGAGGCGGTCCTGCAGGTAGTCACAGATCCGGGCGCTGGCGTCGACGGAGTCGGTCGCGAGCACGTACGTCGTCATGGTGGACGCGTCGAACCCCGCCGCCCTAAAAGTATCCGCGCCGGCCACACGTGTTGCCGTCGTGAGGGGAGAAGACACTTATCCGATGCGTTGGACGCTCGATGCGTGAACCGAGAGTCCACGCTGGCGGTCGTCGCGGCCCTCCTCCTCCTCGGCGCCACGGGGTTGGTGCTCGCCGCCCCCGACGCGCTCGACGACCCGCGGTCCGAGGACGCACCCCCCGGCCACCTCGCCGTCGCGGAGACGGCGATCGCCCCGGGCGAGATAACCGGCGAGACCGCCGCGCTGCGGATCGACACCGGGCTGCGTCACCGCGGCGGCGCCCTCGAGAACGTCAGCGTCCGCTATCGCGCGGTCGACTCCGAGTCCGGCCTGCTGGTCGACGAGCGGCGGGTCGAACTCGGCGAGGTGACCGGCGACGGCGAGGTCTCGGCGGCGGGGACGCTCGTCGTTCCGCGGGAGGGGGGCTACCGGATCGAGACGACGGTGTTCGCCGACGGCGAGCGCGTGGCGAGCGACAGCGGCACCGTCCGCGGCGTCGCGGCGCTGACGCCAGACTACGCCGACCGCCGCGTCGGCTTCCCCGACCACCGGGTCTGGCCGACGCTCGCGGTCGCCGTCGACGAGGCGGACGGCGAGACCGCCACGCTTCGGATCACCGCGTCCGTGACGAACCGCGGCGACGACCCCTCCGAGGCCGTGGAGCTGGCGGTCCTGCTCAGACAGAGCGACTCGAACGTCGTCGCCGACCGCGCGACGACGACCGTGGAAGCGATCCGCCCGGGACGCACCGAGACGGTCGACGTGACCGTCACCGTGCCGGACGACTACAACTACTACGTCGACGCGATGGTCCGCGCGGACGGCGTGGTCGTGGACGAGGCCGGCAGCGTCGCAAACCTGAACCCGCGGGAGACGATCAGCGCGAACGAGACCACGGAGGAGGTCGCGTTCAACGCCGAGGACTTCGCCGAGGAGGAGTCCGAGGCCGAAGCCCCACGGGAGGAGCCCGAGGGGGCGACCGACGGCGAGACGCCCGGCTTCGGCGCGGTCGCGGCCGTCCTCGCGCTGCTGTCGCTCATGCTGGCCGGCCGCCTGCGCCGCCGCGGAGCCGACCGAGGTGACTCCCGATGACAGACACCCCAGACGCCGACGCTGACGCATCGCCCCCGACCGACGCTGACGCGACGCCGAACGACCGACCGGACGCCGACGGAGAGCCGGCGGTGACCGCGGCCCCGGACGAGGTGGCCGGCTCGGAGAGAGAAGACGAGGGACGGACGCGGCGCCTCCGGAGCCTTCTGGACAAGGCGGCGCTCGGCGCGTTCGTCTTCGTGGCGCTCGTGACGTCGATCGGCTTCTATCGGTACACGGGCGCGACCGTCCGGACGTGGGTCGATCCTGCCTACCAACCGATCGTGTTGGCCGCGTTCAACCTCGCGCTGTTGTTCGTCGCGGCCGCAGGCGTCTCGGTCCAGCTCCGCCGACTCGGCGAGGACTGATCGGCCGTCCGGATGCGGTCCTCGCCTCTCGAGTATCGCTCGCGTGCACCCGCGGACGACGAGTGCCCCGATCACCGGTCGTCGAGACGTGTCTCGCGAATATTCGACGGTCTCGTCCCAAAAACTAATGCCGTTTCGGCGAGACGAGACGCGTATGGAGTCCACGCGGCGGGACCGGGCGCGGGTCCGTCAGCACCTGGCCCGGCTGAAGCGGCGGGGCTGTAACCTCCTGGTCGTCGGCGCGACCGACGCCGCGACCCGCCGGGCCGCGACCCGCCGGCTGTTCGGCGCTCCGGGCGCGAACCGGGACCGCGTCCTGATCACGGTCGGGAACGTCGACTCGGACGAGTGGTTGCCGGACGGCGGCCGCGTCATCGACGCCGCGGTGGACACGCGGTCGGCTGCGGCCCTGACTGCGCCGTCCACGCCGTCGCGGTCGGTCCCGGAGGCGGTCGACGACGTTGCGTCGACAAGCGACGACGAGCCAGGGCGATTCCGGCTCGGCGTCACCGCGCTGGCCCCGTTGCTCGAGTCGCCCGGTGGCGCGGAGACGGTCGCGTCGCTTCGCGAGACCGTCCGGGAGGCACGCGGGATCGGCCACTACCACCTGTCGGCGCCGTTCGACGCGGATCGGACTCGCGCGGCCGCCGCTGATTTCGACGCCGTCGTCGAGCTTCGGCGGGTGGCGGCTGGGCCACAGGAGCGGTGGCACCTCGAGGGGGCGGACCTCGTCACCCCGTGGCTGCCCCTCGAAGAGTGACGCCGGGGCCGACCGCGGAGTCCTCCTACTCGTCGGGAAGCGCCTCGGTCGACCCCGGGATCTCCTCGACGCGCTCGGCCAGCGACGCGGCGTCGGCGGCCACCGTCGACGCGTCGACGCCGGCCTCGTCCGCGACGAGCCGAAGGTGAGCGGCCGCCAGCGCGAGCGCACGCAGGCCCTCGCGCTCGGGGTCCGCGGCGCGTTGGGCAAACGTCGTGTCCACCTCGCCGTCGCGGACCACGCCGACGTACGCCGCGTCGACCTCCTCGCCGTCGAGCAGGTCGCGAGCCGCGGCGATCTCCGCTGCAAACTCTCCGTCCGCCTCGTCGGCGCGGTCCTCGGTCATGTCCGCACGTGGGGGATCGGCAACCAAAAACCGCCCGGGTCGGCGACCGGCGAACCGACGGGTGCGCGGTCGGCGTCGGGAGTAAAGCGAGGTGGCACGGGGGACGCGATCGGGGTCCCCGCGAGATCCGAACTAGTCCGTCCGGGGACGGGCGACGAACAGCGTCTCGACGATGCTGAAGGGGTCGTACACCGACTGGTGGCACTGGCAGTAGACGCCGTCCGCGGCGTCGTAGCGGGCCGACTCCTCGTTCTTTTTGTAGCCCGGGATACAGCAGAAGTGGGTGCAGACGTTGACCCACGCCATGAAGCCGTCCTGCGTGGACGCCTGGAGCCACTCGTTGTCCTGGGCCGCCTCCTCGATGCGCGGGGACCGAAGCACGACCGCGGTGATCGAACTGTCCGTGTCCTCGGAGCGCCAGCTGACGAGCGCCGGCTTGCCGACGCCGTCGGCGCCGATGCCGTTGCCCCACTCGGCGTAGTCCGCGAAGTCGTCGCGGTGGATCGGGTCGCCGCTCTCGTAGGCGTCGGCCTGCCAGTCGTAGCCGCCGGCCGCGGACTTGAAGATGTTGTCCGACTCGAACTCGGGCTGGATCCCCTGGTAGCTCTCGATCCCACAGTACTGGAACCACTCGCCGGAGTAGGTGACCCCGCCGGGCATCTCCTCTTTCGCGACGGTGATCTCCTGACCCTCCTGGGTCTCCGTGGCGGTCTCGGGCCACTTGCCGCGAATGAACCCGTCGTCGGTGATCTCGACCGGGATCTGGGGCATCCCCCGCGGGGCGGGACCGCCGACGCGCTCGATGGCCATCGCGGTCGTCTGTCCCCCGCCGGTCCCGGAGGAAGTCGTCAGGGAGTTGATGGTCGCCGACCCGGTGGCGCCGACCCCCGCGAGCGCGCCGCCGCCGACGACGCCCTTCACGAACCGCCGCCGGCCGGACTCGGCCGGATACTTGTCGTCCTCGCTCATGGAGGATCCTTGGTCGGGCCGGTAAAAAGCATGACGAAGCCTCCGGCAACGTGGGAACGCACCGTCGGGGCGGCCATCGTCCGTCGACGGCGTTGACCGGGCCGCTCCGCGGACGGCTCCGAGAGAACGGGATGGCGCAAACGACCGTTTGTGCCTCCTGAAGGCATTTATCGTCCCCGGCCGACCCCTCGTCCATGCAGCGCCGCCGACTCCTCGCCCTCCTCGCGGCCGGCACCGCCGGCCTGGCCGGCTGTAACGCACCCGACGACCCGACCGGGAACGACCCCGCCACCCGAACGACCGACCCCGCGACCGACGCGGCGACGGATCGGCCCCCGACCGATGAGGCGCCGAGCGTCGCGACGCCCCCGCCGGCCGACGAGCAGCACGACCGCCTCGACCTCCCCGAGGGGGACGGGTTCGCACAGTTCGAGCCGCTGACGATGCCCGGCGCCGACCGCGCCGGCGCGCTGGCCGGGGTCCGCTACCGGACCGACGAGCGCGTCGAGGTTCGGCTCCGCGTTCTCTCGTCGGCGAGCGCGGAGGGGCCGGTCCGTCTCGCCGCAACGGCGACCAACGAATCGCCGTTCGTGGAGCACGTCCGATTCCTCGACATCCCGCCGTTCCACGCGCCGCTGCGGGTCGACGCGGCGGGGTACGCCGACGTGGAGCTGCGGGACACGAGCTACCGCGGCGACCTCCAGCTGCTCCCGACCGCCGAGAGCGACCTGATCGGGACGGACCCGAGGGTCGAGCGCACCGACGCCGGCGTCTGGCGGCCCGCCGCGGGGGTCACGCACCCGGACCTGCCCGACGTGCTCCGGCTCGAACCGGGAGACACGCTGTACGGCGAGTACGTCGTCGTCGGCCACCGGGAGGGCGAGGGCGAACTCCAGCCCGCGCGCTACCGGCAGTCCGCCCCGGAGGGCGGCTTCGCGGTCACCCTGTGGGAGCGCGGCGCGCCCGGACCGAGCGCCGACTCCCGGTTCGCCGACCGGACGGTGCCGGACCTCGCGGGCACCTGGGCGAGCGACGGGACGAGCGAGCGCTGGTTCCACGAGGCGGACGCGTCCACGCCGACGTACCTGTACCCGAGCGCCGAGCGCGTCGAGCCGCCCGGCCGGATCCGGTTCACGTACGTCAACCACGGCGAGGAGATCGCGGGCGGGAACCCCTACGACTGGAGCCTCCACAAGCTGGTCGACGGCGAGTGGTTCCACGTCGCCCCGCGGGGGATCAACCAGCCGATGGGCTTCGTGCAGCCCGGCGACACCGAGACGTGGGACCGGACGTTCTACGGCGGCGACGGGCTCGACACCGGGGAGACGGAGCGACGGGGAGCACTGGTGTTCGGCGGGAGCGACGGGGTCGCGCACCTCGGCGGCGGCACCTACGCGGCGCGCGTCGGGATCTCCGTCGACGACCGCGACCCTGCCGCGTTGTTCGAGCTCGGCGGCGACGAAACGGCCGTCGTCCCGACCGCCGACGCGGAGACGGAGCGTCGCGAGGACGAACTGGTCGTCACGGACCGGACGCGCGTGGACGCCGAGCGCCCACGGGACCTGGTCGCCGAGCGCGTCGCCGCGGACGCGGCCGAGGCGGAGCTCGACCGCCGGCTCATCCCCGAGCAGGTGATGCAGCCGTGGTACGCCGGCTTCCGCAACACGCTCGCGTTCCGGTCGGAGCTACGGGAGGGCTTCGACCGGGTCCGGCTCCGGACGAGCCGCGGCGTCGCGACGAATGCGGTCGGCTACGACCGGAAGGCGCTGACGGTCGCGTTCGACGGCGCGGCCTATCGGGTCGAGAAACGCACGCCTGCGTGACGGTCGATCCTTCATGATTAACTTCGAAGCGAGGCAATTCTTCGCCTCATACGTGTTTTTAACCGGGCTCGCGTGATACTCGTTCGCATGGAGTTGCACAACAGGAGCGTGCGGCAGGACGTTCGGGAGCTGGGCGCCCTGCTCGGCGACGTGCTGTCGGAACAGACCTCGACCGAGGCGTTCGAGACCGTCGAGGACCTTCGGACCGCGGCGATCGCGTACCGAGAGGGGGACCGCGACGACCGCGAGGCCCTTCGGGCGGAGCTGGACGAGCTGTCGCCGGCGGAGGAGAGCATCGTCGCCCGCGCGTTCACGACCTACTTCGAGCTGATCAACCTCGCCGAGGAGCGCGAGCGCGTTCGCGCCGTACGGAACGGCCGACAGGAGGACTCGCTACCGGACGCTCTCTCGCGGACGGCCGCGGACCTGGCCGAGGAGGGGGTCGACGCCGACGAGCTGCGCGACCTCCTCGACGACGTGCTCATCGAGCCGACGTTCACCGCCCACCCGACCGAGGCCCGCCGCGGCACCGTGAAGGCGAAGCTTCGGTCGATCGCGGGCCGCCTGGAGGAGTTGGACGAGCGCAACCTCACGGACGGCGAACGGGCTGACGTGTGGCGCCACATCGACGCCGAGGTGACGAGCCTCTGGGGGACCCGGCAGGTCCGCGGTCGCCGCCCGGAGCCGGAAGACGAGGCCCGCAACGTTCAGTGGTACCTCGAGAACACGCTTTACGACGTGGTCGGCACCATCTACGACGACGTGGCCGAGGCGCTGACCGCGGGCGACGGCGACGACCTCCCCGACGCGGTCGCGGCCGCCGCGGACGGCGGGGCGACCGACGGCGCGAACGGCGGGGACGGGAGCGCCGGCTACGAGGCCGACCTTGACGTGCCGAAGCTGTTCGAGTTCCGTTCGTGGGCCGGCTCCGACCGCGACGGCAACCCCTTCGTCACCACCGAGGTGACGACTGAGACCCTCGAACGCCAGCGCGCGGTCGTCATCGAGCGCTACCGCGAGGAGCTGAAGCGGCTCTCGGCGGTGTTCAGTCAGGACGGCGACCGCTACGAGACGACCGCCGCCTTCGAGCGCTCGCTCGCGGCCGACCGCGACCGCTTCCCGCGGATCACCGAGGAGGCGGTCGAGCGCTACCCTGACGAGCCGTACCGCCAGAAGCTCCGGCTGATGCGCGAGCGTCTCGACCGCGTCGGCGACGTGCGCCCCGGCGGCTACGAGGGCCCCGACGAGCTGCTCGACGACGTGAACGCCGTCGCGGACAGCCTCTCGGCGGACCGCAACGCGGAGCTCGTGGAGACGTACCTCGACCCGCTCCGCCGCCGGATCGACACGTTCGGCTTCTCGCTGGCCTCGCTGGACCTGCGCGACCACCGCGAGAACCACACCGAAGCGGTCGCGGAGGCCGCCGCCGCGGAGGGGGTCGACTACGCCGGCATGGACGAGGACGAGCGCGCCGAGTTCCTCACCGAGGCGATCCTGCAGGAGGAGTCGGTCGTCGACCCCGCCGAGCCGGGCGAGGTGTCCGACACCGCCGCGCGCGTGTTGGAGCGGTTCGAGGCGCTCGGCGAGTGGCAGTCGGAGTTCGGCGTCGAGGCCATCGACACCTACTGCATCTCGATGACCGAGGAGCCGAGTCACGTGCTGGAGGTGCTGTTCCTCGCCGACCAGGCCGGCGTCGTCTCCCTGCCGGACCACTGCGGGCTCGACGTGGTCCCCCTCCTGGAGACGGAGTCCGCGCTCAACGGCGCCGAGCGAATCATGGGGACGCTGTTCGAGAACGAGGCGTACGCGGAGGCGCTCGAGACGCGCGGCGGCGTCCAGGAGGTGATGCTCGGCTACTCCGACTCCAACAAGGAGAACGGCTTCCTCGCGGCCAACTGGGACCTGTTCAAGAACCAGCGTCGGCTCGCGCGCTTCTGTGAGGCCGAGGACGTGACCCTCCGGCTGTTCCACGGCCGCGGCGGATCCATCTCCCGCGGCGGCGGTCCGATGAACGAGGCGCTTCTGGCGCTGCCCAACGAGACGGTCACCGGGCAGGTGAAGTTCACCGAGCAGGGCGAGGCCATCGCCGAGAAGTACGCCAACCCGCGCATCGCCGAGCGCGAGCTGGAGCAGATGCTCGACGCGCAGATCCGCGCCCGCCACGAGGCCACCGAGGAGCCGGAGGAGGCGATCCCCGACGCGTGGATCGAGGCGATGGAGACGATGGCGCCGGTCGCCCGCGAGACGTACCGGGACCTGCTGGAGTCGGACGGCTTCGTCCCCTACTTCGAGCAGGCGACGCCGATCACCGTCATCGAGGACCTCAACCTCGGCTCGCGGCCGGCTTCCCGCTCCGAGGACCGCAGCGTCGAGGACCTCCGCGCGATCCCGTGGGTGTTCTCGTGGACCCAGACTCGGTGTATCCTGCCCGGGTGGTACGCGCTCGCGACCGGCGTCGACGCCTACCTCGACGACGGCGGCGACCTCGACACCCTCCGCGAGATGTACGAGGAGTGGCCGTTCTTCCGCACGACGCTGGACAACGCCGCGATGGCGATGGCGCGCACCGACATGGAGATCGCGGCCGAGTACGCCGACCTCGCGGACGAGGACCTCCGCGAGCGCTTCTTCCCCGAGCTGAAAGGGGAGTACGAGCGCGGCGTCGAGCTCGTCCGCGAGATCTCCGGGCGCGAGGAGCTGGTCCGCCGGGAGTGGCTCGGCGAGAGCCTCGACCGCCGGAACCCCTACGTGGACCCCCTGAACGTGCTGCAGGCGCACCTACTCGACCAGACCCACCGCACCGACGCGGAGGAGCGCACCCTCCGGCTGACAGTCAACGGCATCGCGGCCGGCATGAAGAACACCGGGTAGTCCGTCACCGCGACGTCGTTAACACATTTATCCGACACCCGCGTACCGTTCGGACAGATGCGATTCTGTGACGACTG
>NZ_LKIR01000143.1:193-13543 GCF_001462205.1 Haloparvum sedimenti | reverse complement strand
CTGTTCACCTGCGTCGAGTGCGGTCACAAGTGGCGCGAGTCCTGACGGTACACCTCGCGACGTCGCCGTTCACGGCGAAATACGCTCCTCGAAAAACGACCGGGCCGGTTCCGGCGAGATCAGTCCGCCGACGAGCCGGCGTCCTCGGCGGGCGCGCCGTCGCCGACGGCGCCACCGGCCGCGGCTCCGTCGTCGGCCTCCCACGCCGCGACCGCCTCGCGCACGTCGGCGGGCTGGTCGCGCAGGTGACAGGCGGCGGGATGCGTGCTGTCGGGCAGTTCGGGATTCACCGCCTCACAGACCGAGGCGTAGCGCTCGCGCAGGATCTCGGCGGCCGTCTCCACCTCGCCCGCGGCCAGCGCGTCGAACGCCTCGTCCATGACCGCGGCGTCCTCGCCCGCGAAGTCGGCGTCGAACGAGTCGAACATCTCCTCGCGCATCGTTTCCTTGAACGCCGCAGTGTCCTCGCGGTCGGGGTCGCCCGCGAACTCCCAGACGAACTCCAAGTCGAGCCCCTCGCGCTCGATGCGGTTCCGGAGCGTCGTCACGTCGGTGTACGATTTCTGTGGAAGATCGACCTCATCCGGCGGGATCACCTTCGGACAGCGCGTCCGGAACGAGCAGCCGGAGGGCGGGTTCCGCGGCGAGGGCACGTCGCCGCGCAGCGCCGTCACCTCGCGGTCGCGCTCGTCGGTGTCCGCGCGCGGCACGCTCTCCAGCAGCGCCTCGGTGTAGGGGTGGTCGGGGTTCTCGAAGATCTCGTCGACCGGGCCGACCTCGACGACTTCGCCGAGGTACATCACCGCGACGCGGTCGCAGATGTGACGGACGACGGAGAGGTCGTGTGCGATGAACAGGTACGTGAGGTCGAACTCCGCCTGCATGTCCGACAGCAGGTTGAGCACCTGCGCCTGCACGCTCACGTCGAGCGCGGAGACCGGCTCGTCGAGCACGATGAACTCCGGTTCGAGCGCGAGCGCGCGGGCGAACCCGATCCGCTGACGCTGGCCCCCGGAGAACTCGTGCGGATAGCGGTCGGTCTGGTCGGCGGAGAGCCCGACGCGCTCCAGCAGGTCTGCCGCGCGCTCGCGGCGCTCCTCGCGGGTCCCGACCCCGTGGATCTCCAGCGGCTCGCGGACGATCTGTCCGGCGGTCATCCGCGGGTCGAGGCTGGAGAACGGGTCCTGGAACATCACCTGCGCGCGCTTCCGGAACTCGGAGAGCCGGTCGCCGTCCATCTCGAACACCTCCTCGCCGTCGAAGGTGACGGAGCCGCCGGTCGGCTCGCGCAGGCGCATCAGCGTCTCCGCGGTCGTCGACTTCCCGCAGCCGGACTCGCCGACCACGCCCAGCGTCTCGCCGGGATAGACGTCGAAGTCGACGCCGTCGACCGCCTTGATCGACACCGGGTCGTTGCGGAGCAGGCGGTCGATCAGCGTGTCCTGCTCGTAGTAGTACTTCTCCAGCCCCCGCACCGAGACGAGTGGCTCGTCGGTGCGGCGGGTATCGTCGGTGCGGCGGGTGTCGTCGGTGCGGCGGGCGTCGTCGTGTGGCTCGTCGTGGTCAGTCATCGCTCGTCGCCTCCTCGGCCGCGGCGTCCGCGGTCGATCCCTCGCTCGCCGCCGCATCGCCGGCGGTCGACCCCTCGAAGTAGCCGTCCGCGAGCGCCTCGCTCTCGTCGTACTCGCCGTCCACGAGGACGCAGCGGGCGGCGTGCTCGCCGCCCACCTGCCGCTCGCCCGGCGGGTCCAGACAGCGCTCCATCGCTTTCGGACACCGGTCCGCGAAGTAGCACCGGTCGTCCATGTGCGAGTCGATCAGGTCGGGGACGTTCCCCTTGATGGGGTGGAGTCGATCGCCCGGTCTGTCGAGGTCGGGGACCGAGCCGAGCAGCCCCTGTGTGTACGGGTGGACCGGGTCGTCGAACACGTCCTCGAGCGTGCCGCGCTCGACGATCTCGCCGGCGTACATCACGCCGACGCGGTCGCACATCCGCGCGACGACGCCGAGGTTGTGCGTGATCAGGACGATGCTCATGTCCGTCTCGGCCTGCAGGTCCTTCAGCAGGTTGAGGATCTGCGCCTGGATGGTCACGTCGAGCGCGGTCGTCGGCTCGTCGGCGACCAGCACGTCCGGCTCGCCCGCCAGCGCCATCGCGATCATCGCGCGCTGGAGCATGCCGCCCGAGAACTGGCTCGGGTACTCGTCGGCGCGCTCGGCGGGGTCGGGGATGCCGACCTTCTCCAGCAGTTCGATCGCCTCCAGCTTGCTCTGTCGGTTGACGAAGTCGCGCTGGGGGAGTACGAGTCCCGAGAGGTAGCTCCCGAGCCCGTACCCCTGCGTCTTCGAGCGCACGGACCGGGGGTTCGCCTCGGCGCGGCGCTGCACCTCGACCGCTTCGGCGATCTGCTCGCCCACCGTGAGCGAGGGGTTGAACGCCGACATGGCGTCCTGGAAGATCATCGAGAAGGAGGGGCCGCGCAGCGCGCGGCGCTGCCCCTCGGAGAGCTGGAGCACGTCGACGAAGTCGCCGTCCACCGCCTCGGGCGTGCGCTCGCGGTGCTCCTCGGCTAGGTCCGCGTTCCGGTACCAGATGTGGCCGCCGGTGATGCGGCCGGGCGACTCCACGAGGTCCAGCAACGACAGCGCGGTGACCGACTTCCCGGAGCCGGACTCGCCGACGATGCCGAACACGTCGCTTTCACGCACCGCGAAGGAGACGCCGTCGACGGCGTTGACCTGTCCCTCCTCGGTGAAAAAGCGCGTCTCGAGGTCCTCCACGCGGAGGAGGTCCTCCTCGGACGTCGCGACCGTGCTGGGGATGTCGTCGTCGACCATCTACATCCCCCCCGACTCGCCCTCGATACCGGGGTCTAACGCGTCACGCAGCCAGTCGCCGATCAGGTTGATCCCGATGACGGCGGCGACGATGGCCAGCCCGGGGATGGAGGCGATCCACCACGAGGTCGCGAGGTAGTTGCGCCCCTGCGCGATGTCGAAGCCCCACGAGAGGTTCGTCCCCGAGAAGCCGAGGAACGACAGCGCCGACTCCAGCAGGATGATCGCGGCGACCTGAATGGTCGCCAACACGAGGATCGGCGTGAAGCTGTTGGGCAGGACGTGTCTGAGGATGATCCGCCCGTCGCTGGCGCCCATGCTGCGGGCGGCTTTCACGTACTCCTCCTGTCGAAGCGAGAGCGCCTCCCCGCGAGCGATCCGGGCGAACCACACCCAGTTCACCAGCGCGACGACGAGCGTCACGGTCACGGGGAAGACGAACGTCTCCGGCATCCCGTCCGCGAGCCCGGCGGTCACGAATGGGTCAGGTATCGGCACTGTCAGCGGCCCCAACAGCCCGACGAGTGCGACCGCGAGCACGAGCGACGGGAACGCCAACATCACGTCCGCGAAGCGCATCAGCCCGTCGTCGATCCGGCCGCCGTAGTAGCCCGCGGTGAGTCCCACCGTGACGCCGGTGATGGCCGCGACCGCCGAGCCGATCAGCCCGACCAGCAGCGACGTGCGGGCGCCGTAGAGGATCCGCGAGGCCATGTCGCGGCCGACCGCGTCGGTCCCCATCGGGTGCTCCATCGACCCCTCGACCGAACGGCTCACGGTCTGGACCTCGCCGTCGACGAACTCGCTGGTCTCGCGTTCGGACTCGAAGCCGAGCGGCGGAAGCTGTGCCTGCTCGGGGTTCGTCTGGGTCGGGTTGTGCGGCGCCAGAAGCGGCGCGAACGTCGCCGAGAGGACGACGAGCAGCATCAGGAACACGCCGACCTTCGCGAGCAGGCTGTTGCGGAACTCCTTTTTGAGGTTCCGCTTGAGTCGGTCGGAGATCACGGTACCACCACGTGGCGCACGGGGGCACCACAGCGCGCGTTCGTGTGTGCGGGGAGACGGGAGATCATTCGTAGACCACCTGCGGATTGATGTACGCGTACAGTCCGTCGACGATCGTGTTGACGATCACGAAGCCGGCGCCGATGACGATCAGCGATCCCTGGATTATCGGCCAGTCGCGGGAGTTGATCGCGTCGATGACGAGCGTGCCCAGACCGGGCCAGGTGAACACCGCCTCGGTGATCACCGCGCCGCCGATGAGGGTGCCGAGCTGGAGCCCGAGGATCGTGATGATCGGGATCAGCGTGTTGCGGAGCGCGTGCTTGTAGCGCACGAGCGTCTCCGGGAGTCCCTTCGCGCGGGCCGCGCGGACGTACTCCTTACCGAGCTCGTCGAGCATCCCCGACCGCGTGAGCCGTGTGATAAGCGCCGTGAAGTACGTTCCGAGCGTGATCGCCGGAAGGGTGATGTACCTGAGCCAGACGACGATCCCGGCGAGAGTTCCCTCCTGCCAGATCAGCTGGACCGCCGGCCAGAAGCCGATCGCGCGCCGGCCGGTCGGGAACCAGCCGAGCTGAACGGACACGAGCAGCACCAGCATGATCCCGAGCCAGAAGTTCGGGGTCGAGATACCGACCAGCGAGAAGCCGGTCGCGGCGTAGTCGGCCGGCTCGTGCCGGTTCGTCGCCGAGATGACGCCCAGCGGGATCGAGAAGACGATGGCGACGACCGTCGCCGCCACCGCCAGCTCGATGGTCGCCGGCAGGCGCGCGAACACCCGCGCCGCGGCGGGCGTACTCGAGATGTACGAGTAGCCCATATCGAGCTGCAGCAGACCCCAGAGGTAATCGAGGTACTGGATGTACATCGGCTGGTCGAGGCCCAGTTCGGCCGCGATGCGCGCACGGAGTTCGGGCGAGGCGTCGAGCGGCGCGACGAAGTCGACCGGGCTGCCCGGGGTGACGAACCGCAGCATGAAGACGGCGGTGACGACCCCCCAGATGACGAACAGCCCTTGGAGGCTGCGTCGAACGAGGAACTTTGCGAGAGACATCGAGTAGATGACCGTCGGGTCAGGCCCGCGTGAACTCCTCGACCGAGATCTGTTCGTCCTCGCGGGCGGTCCACTCGATGCGGTTGCTGATGCCGTACACGCTGTACTGGCGATGCAGGAACGTCCACGCGGCCTCCTCGCTTATCGTCCGGTTCGAGTCGGCCATCAGCTCCGCCCGCGCGTCCTCGTCGGACTCGTTGCCCGCGTCCTCCATCCACTCGTCGACGTCCGACTGGTCCCAGTGGTTGATCGAACCGCCGCTCGTGAGCCACGGCAGGATCGTCTGGCTGGCGTCGAACGTGGTGTTCCCCCAGCCGATGAGGAAGAAGGCGGGCGAGGTGTCGCGTGACCCGTCGAGGATCTCGCTGGCGAGCGAGCCGAAGTCGCGCTGCTCGACCGAGCAGGAGACGTTCGAGAGGTCGTCGATGTAGCCCGCGGCCGCCTGCGCGACGTTCACGTCGCCGAGGTAGCGCCCGACGGGCGTGTGGAGCGTGATCTCCTCGCCCGCGTAGCCGGATTCCTCGATCAGCGCCTCGGCCTCCGCGGCGTCGGTCGGGTACGGGTCCACGTCGTCCGTGTGGCCGACGTAGCCCGAAAGGGTGGGCTGACCGGTCGGGTCGCCGAAGCCGTCGAGCACGTTGTCGATGATCGAGTCGAGGTCGATCGCGTAGTTGAGCGCCTGCCGGAACGCCGAGTTGTCGAACGGCGCCTTCGCCTGGTTGTGGACCAGGAAGAGCACGCGCGTGCTCGGGACCGCCTCGATGCTGCCGGCGTCGCCGTCCTGGATGGTCGGCGCGTCCTGCGGCGGCACGTTGACGATGAGGTCCGTCTCGCCGGCCTGCAGCTCCGAGACGCGAGCGCTCGACTCCTCGGCCGCCTGGAACGTCACCGCGTCGACGTCGGGCTCCTCGCCCCACCAGTCCTCGTACTTCTCGAACTCGACGGAGACGTCCTCCTCGTAGTCGACCATGCGGTACGGGCCGGTCCCGTTGATCTCCTGGGCGATGTCGCCCTGCTCGCGCTCCTCGGCCCACGACTGCTGGAGGATCAGACAGTAGGACGCTTGCAGCGAGAACGCCATCGGGTTGAGCCCGTCGGAGTAGACGTGGACCGCGTGCTCCTCGTCGTCGGCTTCCGCGTCCACGATGCCCGCCAGCTGGTCGCGCTGGGGACTCTCAAGCCCGGTCTCGGGGTCGACGACGCGCCGGATGGAGTAGGCGACGTCCTCGGGGGTGAGCTCGTCGCCGTTGTGGAAGGTGACGCCCTCGCGGAGCGTGTACCGCACGTGGCCGTCTTCGACGCGCTCCCAGTCGGTGGCGAGGCGCTCGACGATGCGCCCCTCCGCGTCGCGGAAGAGCACGCGGTCGTACGCCTGCAGGAGCACGTTGTCCGTCGAGGTCTCGCGGTGGTTGTGCGGGTCCAGCGTCGTCGCCATCTGGCCCTGGGTGACGGTGGCCTCGAACGGCTCGTCGGAGGTGTCCTCCGTCTCGGTCTCGGTGTCCTCGCCGCCACCGCCCATCTCCGTCTCCGTGGGCGTGTCGATGTCGGCGCCGTCGCCGGCACAGCCGGCCAGTCCGACGCTCGCCGCGGCCGCCCCCGCGAACTTCAGGTAGCCTCTGCGTCCGATCTCGTCGTTGCTATTCGTCGGCATGGAGCAATCATGGGATGACCCGGATAAATAGGCGTCGCTCTTCGGAGTTTTGTTTCCGCAATTCGGGACCTGATTGATACCGAGACGCTCGAAACCCGAGCGAACGTGTCGGCGGTCGCGACGGTCGGTGCTCGCGACCGCGACCCGACCGTCGCGGTCGCCCGCGAGTCCCGGCCGCGGTCACGAGCGCGCGCCCAACGATCAGTTCGGTGCGGTCGAGCGACCGATGGTCTGGCTGGAGCTGCCGTCGTTGGCGGTCCAGATCACGCGGACGGTGGACTCCGCTCCGACGCTCGTGTGGGTGCTGCTGTCGCCGGCCGTGATGGGTCCGCTCCCCTGCCAGTCCTCGGTGACCGAGGCGCCGCTCGCGTTCGTGAACGCGACCGACAGCTGGTCGATCGGGATGCTGTCTCCGCCCTCGTGGGTGACGGTGACGTTGTAGTCGCTGCCGTTCTCGTCGTAGTCGAAGCCGAAACTCGCGCTCGGACTGCTCTGCTGGAGCGAGTCGCCAAGTCCCAGCACGAAGGTGCCGATGACGGCCGCGAGGATGACCGTGATCGCGACCATCAGGATGACACCGATGACCGGCGAGACCGCCCTGTCGTCCGCGATCAGCCCTTTGAAGTTCATGGTTCTCGACAGGAGTAGGACGGCCATACATATAGCCATAGCTGGAGCCGTGAGCGCGTGGCTCACGGGGATCTCGTCGGTCTCAGAAAAATTCTCGGTCGGGGCGGCGTCAGTTCGGCGCGTCGCGGCTGGCGATGGTCTGACTGGAACTCCCGTCGTTGGAGGTCCAGATCACGCGGACGGTTTCGCCGGCCCAAGCGCTGTCACTTGTACCGGTTGCCGAACTACCGGCATTTACTTCACCGGTGAATTCTGGCCGATTAGTCCAGTTGTCGCCATTCCCCTTCGTGACGTTCAGCTGTGCGGATGGAATGCTGTCTCCTCCCTCGTGGGTAACTGTCACATTATCATTACTGGTGTCGAACTCGAAGTCGAAACTCGCGCTCGGACTGCTCTGCTGCACGCTGTCGCCGAGTCCCAGCACGAAGGTGCCGATGACGGCCGCGAGGATCACCGTAATCGCGACCATCAGGATGACGCCGATGACCGGCGAGACTGCCCTGTCGTCCGTGAATAGCTGTTTGATGTTCATGGTTGGACGAACGCGCGCCTCGACCGGCTCGCCGGCGTGACGCCCGTTTCTGTCCTTCCGTCCGCAGCGGAGGGGTATCAAGGCGTTGACCAAATTCTCAGAAGGGATAATCTCGGTAAGGGGTCGCTACCCCCGTGAGCGCCGCCGAGGGGGTCGGCGTCGTTCCGGACGCCGGCGGCGGTGCGGTTCCGCGACCGTCAGTCCTGCGCGTCGACGACCGCGACGCCCGCGAGGTTGACGATGTCCTTCACCTCGTCGCCCCGCTGGAGGACGTGGACCGGCTTGTCCATGCCGACCAGCATCGGGCCGATGGCCTCCGCGCCGCCGAGGCGCTGGAGGAGCTTGTAGCCGATGTTGCCAGCTTCGAGGTTCGGGAAGATCAGGACGTTCGCGGGCTCCTCGAGGTCCGAGAAGCCGTAGGTCCCTTCGAGGATGTCCTCGACGACCGCGGTGTCGGCCTGCATCTCGCCGTCGACCGGGAAGTCCACCTCGGGGTCGTCGTGCAGTCGGGCGACCGCCTCGCGGGGCTTGCGCGTGCCCTCGTTGTCGACGCTGCCGAAGTTGGAGTACGACAGCAGCGCCGCCCGCGGCTCGACGTTGAACCGCCGCGCGAGGTCCGCGGTGTGTTTGGTGACCTCCGCGAGCACCTCGTCGTCGGGCGCCTGGTTGACCGTCGTGTCGGCACAGAAGATCACCCGGTTCTTGAACGTCAGCATGTAGACGCCGGCGACGTGCTCGGCGTCCTCGGCGGAGCCGACGACCTGCAGCGGCGGCCGGAGCGCGGAGGGGTAGTGGTGGGTCAGCCCGGTCAACATCGCGTCGGTGTCGTCCATCTCCACCATCACGCTGCCGAGGTAGTTCGTGTCGCGGCGGACCAGCTCGCTCGCCTCGCGGCGCGTGACGCCCTTGCGCTTGCGGAGCTCGTAGAGGCGCTCGGCGTACGGCTCCAGCTCGTGGGCGTCGGGGTCGACGATCTCCGGCTCGAAGGAGAGCCCGAGCTCGTCCGCGGTCCGGCGGATCCTGTCGCCGTCGCCGAGCAGCACCGGCTCCGCGATCCCCTGCTCGGAGAGCTGGTAGGCCGCGCGGATCATCTTCTCGTCGGTCCCCTCCGCGAGCGCGATGCGTTTCGGCTCGCTCTTCGCCTTGTTGAGCACGACGCGCATCATCTCGCGCGACTTGCCGAGCCGCGCCTCGAGGCGCTCGCGGTACCCCTCGGGGTCGACCGCGGTCCGAGCCGCGCCGGAGTCCATCGCCGCCTGCGCGACCGCGGGCGCGACCTCGAAGAGGACGCGGGGGTCGAGCGGCTTCGGGATGACGTAGTCGGGGCCGAACTGGAGGGGGTCGTCGCCGTACGCCTTCACGACCGCGTCCGGCACGTCCTGTCGCGCGAGGTCCGCGAGCGCCTCCGCGGCGGCGCGTTTCATCTTCTCGTTGATCTCCGTCGCGCGCACGTCGAGCGCGCCGCGGAACAGGAACGGGAACCCGAGCACGTTGTTCACCATGTTCGGGTAGTCGGAGCGCCCCGTCGCCATGATGACGGTGTCGTCGCGGGCCGCCTTCGCGTCCTCGTAGGTGATCTCCGGGTCCGGGTTCGCCATCGCGAAGAGGATGGGGTCGTCGGCCATCGACTGCACCATCTCCTGTGAGACGATGCCGCCCACCGAGAGGCCGACGAACACGTCCGCGTCCTCCATCGCGGCCGCGAGGTCGCCGCCCGCCGTGTCGCGCGCGAACTCCCGCTTGTACTCGTTCACGTCGCCCGCGTCCGCGCGCTCCTGCGTGATGATCCCCGAGGAGTCGCACATGGTGATGTTCTCCTTCTCGGCGCCGAGCGAGACGTAGAACTTCGCGGTCGCGATCGCGGACGCCCCCGCGCCCGAGAAGACGATCTCGAGGTCCGAGAGGTCCTTCTCGATGATGTCGGCGGCGTTCAGGAGGGCGGCGCCGGAGATGATCGCGGTGCCGTGCTGGTCGTCGTGGAAGACGGGGATGTCCATCCGCTCGCGGAGCCGGCGCTCGATCTCGAAGCACTCCGGCGCCTTGATGTCCTCCAGGTTGATCCCGCCGAACGTCGGCTCCATCGCGGCGACCGCCTCCACGAAGGGCTCGACCTCGGCGATGTCCAGCTCGATGTCGAACACGTCGATGTCGGCGAACCGCTTGAAGAGGACGCCCTTCCCCTCCATCACCGGCTTGCTCGCCTGCGCGCCGATGTTCCCGAGCCCCAACACGGCGGATCCGTTGGAGACCACGCCGACGAGGTTCCCTTTCGCCGTGTACTCGAACGCCTTCTCGGGGTCCTCGTCGATGTCCAGACACGGCGCGGCCACGCCCGGCGAGTAGGCGAGGCTCAGGTCGCGCTGGGTGTTCGTCGGCTTCGTCGTCGCGATCTCGATCTTTCCGGGGGGGTCCTCGCGGTGGTACTCCCGCGCGTCGTCGTCCAGTCCCATACCGTCGCTTCCCCCGACCGAACCAAAAAGGTATCCGATAGCGTCGAGCCTCTCGTTCGACGCACGTCGAACTACTCTTCGGTTCCGGACGCCGGTTCCGTGCCGTCTTCGGACGCTGGTCCCGTATCGTCCCCGGACGCCTCGTCCGCGTCGTCACCTTCGCCGCCGCCGGACAGCACGACGGGCGCGTGCCGCTCCAGCGTCAGGTCGGGAACGCCGTCGAGGTCGACCGCGTCGACCGCGATCGTCGGCCACTGGCCCGTCTTGGTGAGGTTCTCGACGCGGTCGTCGGTGACGAGGTGGGTGTCCTCGCTCTTGGCCCCCTGCACGGTCGGATTCCAGGCGTAGCCCATCGGCGCCGTCACGGGGTCGTCCGCCTCGGGCGTCGCGATCCACTCCCGGCCCGCGAAGCCGGCCGCGCCGCCCTGGTGGTGGTGGCGCCACTCGCCGTCGAAGCCGACCGCCTCGTAGGCGTCCTGCACGACCCCGAACACGTCGCCGGCGGTGTCCGGTCCGGGGCCGTCCGTGAGCTCGCCGCGCGCGGCCGCCTGCGTCGCGGCCAGCGCCGTGACCTCGACGCGGCTCGCGGCGTAGTGGCGCCCTTTCAGCCAGTCGGGCGCGTCGAAGACCACACAGCGCGTGAGTGAGGCGTACAGCCCGTTGCGCTCGGCGGTGACCGACACGAGCGCGTAGTCGCCGAGCTCGGCGTCCGTGGGGGTGTAGTGGCGGTACGACCGCGCGCGCGCGCTCCCGCCAACGAGCACGACCGGCGTGTTCACGCCGCGCGAGGCGAGCGCGATCTCGAGGCCCGCTGCGACCTCGTACTCGGGATCGGTTGGCTCGAGCTGACGACAAACCGTCTCTAGCGCCGCCGCGGCCTCCCGACCCAGCTCGCGGTACCGCTCCGCGTCGCCCTCCGTGAGGGGCTGGCGGAGCCGGCCCGCATCGACCGCGTCGAATCCCGGCACGTCGAAGTCCGCGGCCGCGGCGTCCGGCGAGCGCGCGGCGACCGCCTCGCCCAGCGACCCCTCGTGCCAGGGGTGTTCCTCGACCGCGAACGCGTCCGGGAGCTCCTCGTCGCGGAGCCGGTCCGCCTCGATGTTGTCGGTCACGACGCGGAACGAGCCGTCGTAGCCCGCCGCGGCCACGCCCACGTCGGCGTCGCCGTCGACGACGTTCGAGCCGCCCGTGAGCCACGCGAAGGCGTTCGGGCGCGCGAACCAGACGGCGTCCAGGTCGCGGTCGTCGAGGTACGCGTCGAGGCGCTCGGCGCGCGCGGAGAGGTCGACCATACCGGGCGGTGACGGTCGGAGAACTTGAAGAGCCGGGGATCCGGCGCGCGGATCGGGGGCCGGGACCCGCCGCCGCGCTCAGTACGGGATGACCGTGAGCGCGACCGCGAGGAACGGCACGAGGAGGAGCAGCATCGCGATGGCGTAGCCGAACATCTCGCGGGCCTTCACGCCGGTGATCGCCAGCAGCGGCAGCGCCCAGAAGGGGTTCAGCAGGTTGGTGTGGGCGTCACCGACCGCGTACGCGATGGTCGCCTGCCCCACGGGCACGCCGAGGTTGTTCGCGGCCTCGATCACGGAGGGGCCGAGGACGATCCACTCGCCGCCGCCGGAGGGGACGAAGACGTTGACGACGCCCGCGGTGAGCCACGCGACGATCGGGAACGTCTCGGGCGTCGACACCGCGAACAGGGCGTCCGCGAGAGACTGGGAGAGTCCGGAGGCGTTCATCATCCCCTGGATGCCGGCAAAGAAGGGGAAAAGCAGGATGATCCCCGCCGCGGCGCCCGCGGCCTCGCCGAACTTCTCGCGGTAGTGCTGGGGCCGCAGGTAGATCAGCAGGCCGCCGAAGAGGAACATGAAGTTGACCAGGTTCAGCGTCCACGCGTCGAGGCCGCCGGCGACCAGCTTACTTCCGATCATCAGCACGCCCGTCAGCGCGATGATCCCGCCGAGGATCCGGCTGTTGTTGAGTCGGTCCGCGATCGTGTCGCTCTCGACGATGTCGCTGACCTGCTCGTCGGGCTCAGAGGGGGCAGCGTCGGCGCCGCCGTCCGCGGCCGCGTCGAACAGCTCGCTCTCGTCGACGTAGTTGGTGATCCCCTTCGCCGCCTCGCCCGTCGGCGCGAGCAGGTACAGCATCGCGCTGCCGAACAGGACGGAGGCGAGCGTCAGGAGCAGCGCGTACGGCGAGAAGATGGTCAGCGACGTGCCGACGACGCCGTCGAGGATACCCTGCTCGATGAAGGCGTTCCCGGGCGTGTTTATCTGCAGCGGCGCGGAGCCGGACAGGCCCCAGTGCCACGTCAGTCCGAGCCCCATGTAGCCCGCGACACAGAGGATCGGGTAGTGAACGTCGATGCCGCGCTCGTGGGCGGCTTTCCCCATCTCGCGGGCGAAGATGGCCCCGAGAATGAGGCTCAGCCCCCAGTGCAGCCACGCAACCGCCATCGCGAACGCGCCGACGAGCGCGGCCGCGCTCTTGCCCGAGTTGGGGACGGACGCGAGCTTGACGATCAGGTCGTTCACTCGCGGGTGGTACGCGATGACGAAGCCGGTCATCAGGATGAGCGTCATCTGCATCGCGAACGTCAGGAACGCCCAGAAGCCGTCGTACCAGAAGTTGACCATCTCGACCGGACCGTTCCCCTCGACGAGGATCCCCGCGAGGAACACCAGGTACGAGAGGATGATCGCGAACAGGAACGGGCTGGGCATCACGTTCTCAACAATCTTCGCCATCCGCAGACCGAACCGCTCGATCGCCGACGGTTGTGTGTCGCTTGCACCCATGGGGACGAGGCACAGACTAAGGGGCCTTAAAGCATCCGTATTTCTTCCAAATCGGACCCGGAAATATCGGGGCGGCGTCGGCCTTTCGCTGCACCCAGGACACCTCGAACGCGCCCTACGGCCGCGCAGTGACGCCACGTTACGGTCGCTTGCAAACCGTCCCTCGCGGTCGCCTGCGGACCGTCGCGGCCTGCCGTGAACCGCGATCGCCGGCGGGCCGCCGGGCGTATAAGTGACTGACGGAACGACGATCCGGCCCGTCGATTCGAAAGGTTCATTTATACTGGCCGGGTACGTCGAAACGCGTCAAGGAAGCCCCCGAGCGGGTTGGTGGTCTAGTCTGGTTATGACACCTCCTTGACATGGAGGAGGCCGGCGGTTCAAAT
>NZ_LKIR01000143.1:0-183 GCF_001462205.1 Haloparvum sedimenti | reverse complement strand
ACGCGTCAAGGAAGCCCCCGAGCGGGTTGGTGGTCTAGTCTGGTTATGACACCTCCTTGACATGGAGGAGGCCGGCGGTTCAAAGACGTTTTTTTTTTTTTTCTCGCGACCCACGCCCGGAGAGCGGCGCCCTTCCCGGTAGCCCCGCTCTCGCCGCGGCACAAGTCCTAATGCGGCCGCCGG
>NZ_LKIR01000142.1:170939-179583 GCF_001462205.1 Haloparvum sedimenti | reverse complement strand
GCACCATTGCATGGTCCGTGTTCGGGTCACTCGCGAAAGCGGGTGACACCGAACGTCGTTGGCTCACATCAGATCCCGTCTTACGGCGGACCGCAGGGATGGGATCCTCATGGGTCGAGTCGGAGTGCGCCGCCCGGGGGTAGCCCCACGGGCGACGTCGGCATGGAAACCGGGCCGACTCTGCGAAAGCGGACCGGGTTGAACGGTCCGAGTTCGCGTCGCGTTCTTCGCATTACGTTCCGAATCGTCGCCCACACATAAGGGCGTCGGAACGGTCGCCCGAGACCCCGAAGGGTCCCGGTCGCCCCCTCGCGGGAGCGTTCTTCGCATTCATTCGAATGGCAGGCCAGTACTTAACCCCGTCGAAGCGATCGCCGTACGGCATGCGGTTTCACGGGCCGCGACCGCCGATCGATCGTGAGAGAAGCGAGGACCCCCGACGCTGCGGCTCTCGGTCTCGGAGATCGCCGAAAGGTATCGCGCGGTCGGAGGTCGGACGGTCATCCCGTGCCGCACAGCGAGTCCCGCCGAATGACTGGCCGCGCGGACGAGCGTAGCGACTCGGCGGTCGTATAAGCGTCGAAAAACGCGGATCGATGCGGCCCGGGAATTACTCTTCGAGGTGTTTGATACCCTGTTTGGAGACGTTCGCCTCGGTGATCTCCTCGGGCATCCAGTCGGGGCTGTTGTCGGGTGCCGTCTCCTCCCACGCCCAGCCCTCGTAGATGTGGACCTTGTCGGTCCCTTTCTCCCGGAGCTTGAGCTCGGTCTTGTCGGCCGCGGACTCCGAGCTCGCGGGGTCCAACCGACGGGCCGCCTTCAGCGCGGCCTGCCGCGGCGTGTTACCCGAGTAGACGCTCGACTCCGAACCGTCGTCTTCGCGCAGCGCGAAGTTCCGCTTACCGTCTTCACGTACCATGGTTTTTGACCTCCATGGCAATCCAACACACAATCTGTTATAAATATATCGGGCAGATAGGGGGACGGCGGTTCCTTCTATTTATAACCTTGTGGTGACGGCGGGTCCGATCGCCCCCGAAACACCGGTAATTCGGCGCAGATCCGGTCCAAAATCCGCGGCGCGACGGGTCATCGCGCTCGCCCGCGGTCGGTTCCGGCCAGTGAACGAGGGTGGAACGAGCGTTCGAACCGAGCCCTCTGGGGGGCGTACGTCGGGATGGCCGCGAGGCGCACATCGATGTCTGCGGGGCGTACATCGCGTAAACAACACTTATGTATCTCGTGCGGCGAGGTTGGGGCAGACAACCGCGATGGTTCGCAAGAAGAAGCTCAGTCCGAGTGGCGCCAAGGACGACGACGGCGAGTACCACAACGTCCACGTGAACCTCCACGAGGACGAACTCGCCGTCGCCGGGATGGACATCGGCGACGAGGTGTTCGTCCGCGTCCGCGACGGCAAGATCATCATCCAGAAGGCCGAGTCGGACCCCGAAGACCTCGAACACGACTTCTGACGCTGCGCTTTTTTTACCGCCCCTGTCGGTGACCGGGTCGAATCGCTCCGGTCCGGCGGCTTCATGGGCGTTCGCTCCGAGAGGCAACCAATGACGAGCGCGTACGATCTCTGCAAGCCGCTGTTGTTCGCGCTGCCGCCCGAGACCGCACATCGGGCCACGCACCGGCTCCTGCGAACGGTACAGGGAACGCCCGCGACCGACCTGCTCCGTCGCCGGTACGTCGTCGAGGACGAGCGGCTGGAGACCGAGGCGTTCGACTGCGCGTTCCCGAATCCCGTCGGCGTCGCGGCCGGCTTCGACAAGAACGCGGAGGCGCCCCGGGCGCTGGCGGCGCTCGGCTTCGGCCACGTCGAGGTCGGCGGCGTCACCGCGGAGCGCCAGCCGGGGAACCCTCGACCGCGCATGTTCCGGCTGAAGGAGGACCGCGCGCTGATCAACCGGATGGGGTTCAACAACCACGGCGCGGACGCGGTCGGCGAGCGGCTCGACGCGGAGCCGCTCCCGGACGTGCCCGTCGGCATCAACGTCGGCAAGTCGAAGTCGACCCCGCTGGAGGAGGCGGCCGACGACTACCTGTACACCTACGAGCGCGTCGCGGACGCGGGCGACTACTTCGTCGTGAACGTCTCCAGCCCGAACACGCCCGGTCTACGCGAGTTACAGAACCGGGAGGCGCTCGAACGCATCCTCGGGACGCTGTCGGACGCCGGCGCCTCGCCCCTGCTCGTGAAGTTCTCGCCGGACCTCCCCCGTCCGGCGGTCGAGGAGGCGCTCGCGGTCGTCGACGACCTCGGGCTGGACGGCGTCATCGCGACGAACACGACCACCTCGCGACCCGACTCGCTTCGGAGCCCGAGCAGGGCCGAGCGCGGCGGGCTCTCGGGCGCCCCCATTGAGGAGACTGCCACGGAGATGGTCCGGTTCATCGCGGAGCGCACGGACGTGCCGGTCGTGGGCGTCGGCGGCGTCTCGGACGCCGCGGGCGCGTACGCGAAGATCAGGGCGGGCGCCTCGCTGGTCCAGCTCTACACCGGTCTCGTCTACGAGGGGCCGGGCCTCGCCCGCGACATCAACGAGGGGCTGCTGGAGTTGCTGGAGCGGGACGGGTTCGACTCGGTGGCGGACGCGGTCGGCGCCGACCTGTAGTCGGAGCTGACGGGTAGTTCGACGGAAAGCCTCGACAAAAAGGACCGCGGCGCGCTACGTCTCGGGCTCGTTGCGGACGATGACGACCACGTCGCCGACCTCCAGGAGTTCGCCCGCGCCGTCGTAGCGGCGCTCGCGCTCGACGGAGAACTCGTCCGCGGTGAGCTCGAACCCGGCCACGTGGAGTTCCTCGCCCGCGAGTTCGAACTCGTCCTGCGCGAGCGCGGCCTCGATGTCGCCGATGTCGTCGCCGTACTTCGGGCCGACGGTGGCGTAGTCGAGGTCGATGCCGGCGACGACCGTCTCCACGGGCGCGTCGGCGTCCGGGTGGACGGTCAGGTCGTCGACGTGCATCACGCCGGTGATGTCGGCCTCGAAGCCGCGGACGTCGCCGTACACCTCGACGGCGTCCAGCGTCGCGTTCATCGGGAGCTGGTTGTCGCTCTTGTACTTCCGGAGCGCGCCGACCACCTCGGTCGCCGCGACGCCGGCCGCGTGGTCCGCCTCCAGCCCGAGCGGTTCGGGCCAGTCGGCGAGGTGGATCGACTCCGCGGCGGGGGTACCGGCGACGGCGTCGTGTTCGGCGTACATGTCGTGCCACAGCTCCTCGGTCACGTGCGCGAGCAGGGGCGCGAACAGCTTCAGGAACCGACGGTGGGCCGTCCGGAGCGCGTACGCCGCGGAGGCATCCTCGCGGTTCTTGACGATCTCGAGGTAGTCGTCACAGAACGTGTTCCAGAAGAACGTCCGGAGTCCGTCGCGCGCCTTCGAGAACTCGCGGCGCTCCAGAAGCTCGGTGGTGGACTCGATCTCGCGGTCGAGTTCGGCCAGCAGCCAGCGGTCGATCTCGCGGAGCTCGTCCGGCTCGTCCGGGAACGGCTCCGGCGCGAGCGACTCGACGAGCTTCGAGGCGTTCCACAGCTTGCGGATCAGCTTCTCGCCCGCGCGGAGGCCCTTCTCCTGATAGGGGAGGTCGTCGCCGACCGCGGAGCCGGCCGCCCAGAAGCGGGCCGCGTCGACCGGGAACTCCTCCATCACCTCGCCGGGGTCGACGACGTTCCCCTTCGACTTGGACATCTTCTCGCGGTTCTCGTCGAGCACCATCCCGTTGATCATCGCCGACTCGAACGGCACCTCGTCCGTGTGCTCGTAACACTTGATGACGGTGTGGAACAGCCAGAAGGAGATGATGTCGTGGCCCTGCGGGCGCACGTCCATCGGGTAGATCTCCGGGCGATCCATGGTGAACTCGCCCGCGTCGTCGTCCCAGTCCCAGCCGGCGTTGATGAGGGGAGTCAGCGACGAGGTCGCCCACGTGTCGAGCACGTCGTCCTCGGGGACGAACTCGCTATGGCCGCACTCGGGGCAGGCGTCGACCGGCGGGTCGTCCGAGAGGGGGTCGACCGGGAGGTCGGCCTTCTCGGCGACGACCGTGTGGTCGCAGTCGGCGCAGTACCAGACCGGGAACGGGATGCCCGAGGAGCGCTGGCGGGAGATGAGCCAGTCCCACTGGAGCCCCTCGACCCAGTGTTCGTACCGCGTGAACATCTTCTCGGGGAACCACTCCATCTCGCGGCCGGCCTGCAGGTACTCCTCGCGCTTGTCGAGCACCTGGATGTACCACTGCTCGGTGACGAGGAACTCGACGCCGACGCCGCAGCGCTCGTGGACGTTGACGGTGTGGGTGATCGCGCGGCGGTCGAGCAGGGAGCCCTCATCGTCGAGGTCGGAGACGATGGCCTCGCGGGCCTCGTTCGAGTGCATGCCCTCGTAGGCCTCGGCCACGTCGGTCATGTGACCGGACTCGTCGATGGCGACGCGCAGGTCCAGGTCGTGGGCCTGGTACCACTCGATGTCGTTCTGGTCGCCGAACGTACAGCACATCACGATCCCGGAGCCGGTCTCCATGTCGACGCGGTCGTCCGCGATGATCGGCACCTCGTGTCCGAACAGGGGTACCTCCGCGTCCTCGCCGACGAGGTGCTGGTTCTCGTCGTCCTCGGGGTGGACGAAGACCGCGACGCAGGCGGGCAGAAGCTCCGGCCGCGTCGTGGAGATGGTGAACTCCTCGCCCGCGTCCGCGACCGCGAACGCGATGTCGTGGAAGTGGGAGTCGTGTTCGGCGTCCTCGGTCTCGACCTGCGAGATGGCGGTCTCGCACTCGGGACACCAGATGGCGGGCGCCTTCTCGCGGTACTCGCGGCCCTGGTCGTACAGGTCGATAAAGGAGAGCTGGGAGACGCGCTGGACCTCGGGGGAGATGGTGCGGTAGGTGTTGTTCCAGTCGATGGAGAGGCCCATCCCCTGCATCTTCTCGGTGAAGTCGGCCTCGTACTCGCGGCAGACCTCGCGGCACTTGCGCTGGAACTCCCGACGCTCGAAGTCCTGATGTCGGATGTCGAGCTCCCGCTCCGCCAGCCGCTCGGAGGCGATGCCGTTGTCGTCGTAGCCGAAGGGGTAGAAGACGTCGTGCCCGTTCATCCGGTTGAACCGGGCGACGATGTCCTGCAGGATGGAGCCGTAGGCGTGGCCCCAGTGGAGGTTGCCCGACACGGTCGGCGGCGGCGTGTCGATGGAGAAGGCGGTGTCCGGGTCGGTCTCCCCGTCGGGGTAGGCGTAGGTCTCCTCGTCGACCCATCGGCGCTGCCAGTGCGGCTCGGCGGTGTCCGGGTCATACTCTCCGCTGGGCATTCTTGGGTGCCCGTTTCCGCGGTTAGCCCTTAACCGCCTCGGTCCTGTGGTACGGCCGCACGCGGCGGCTGGCGGCGGTTCGACCAGCCAACGTCACCCCCGGAGGGACGGTTGCGGTGCTGTGCGGTTGCGGTGCTGTGCGGTTGCGGTGCTGTGCGGTTGCGGTGCTGTATGGTGCTGTCGCGGTGCGGGGGTGGGGCTTTCTGGACGATGCTGTCCAGATCAGCAGGCACTGCAGGCGAGACGAACGCAGATCTGTAGCAGGGGGAGTCGGGCGAGAGGCCCGAGAGAACACTATCCCGACCAGCAGGATCCACAGTAGAGGCAAGAACCCCGCGTACGTCGTACGGAGATCTGGGGCCGATTTATCTCGACGCGTCGGCGGCCGCGACCAGGTCCGCGACCCGCCCCTCGTCGACCGATGCGGTCGTCTCGCCGCCCTCCTTCAGCGCGGTGCCGACGATGACGCCGTCGGCGATGTCCAGCAGGTCGGCCACGCTCTCCTCGGTCACGCCGCTTCCCACCAGGATCGGCGTCTCCAGCCCGACTTCGTCCCGGCGCGCGGCCCATTCGCGGAGGTCCGCGGGGCTGGTCGGCTCGCCGGTGCCGCGCCCGGAGACGACCGCGGCGTCCGCGAGGCCGCGCTCGGTCTGGTCGGCGAACGACTCGGCGGTGAACTCGCCCGAGGCCAGCGGCGCGGAGTGTTTCACGTCGAGGTCCGCGAACACGCCAACGTCGCCGGCGTCGAGTCGCTCACGGAGCCGGATCGTCTCGTGGGCCTTCCCCTGGAGGACCCCCTGATCCGAGACGCGCGCGCCCGTGTGGACGTTCACGCGGACGTAGTCCGCGCCGGTCGCGGCCGCGATGCCCACCGCCGCGGGCGCGTCGTTCCGGAGGACGTTCACGCCGAGCGGGCGGTCCGTGGCGTCGGCGATCTCGGTGATCGCACGCGTCATGGACGCGACGGTGTGTTTCGGCACGTCGTCGGGGTAGAAGGGCGCGTCGCCGAAGTTCTCGACCATGATCCCGTCGACGCCGCCCGCCGCGAGCGCCCGGGCGTCCGCGACCGCGCGCTCAACGACCGCGTCGATCCCCGCGTCCGCCTGCGGCGCTCCGGGGAGGGCGCCGAGGTGGACCATCCCGATCACCGGCCTGGACGTTCCGAAGGTGGTCTCGAAGTCCATGGGCGAGGTGGGCGCGCCGGTGGCTAAGTGGTGTCGGAACCGACCGCGAGCGCCCTACTCGTCGGGAGTCGGCTCGTGAACGTGGCCGCACTCGGGGCAGGTGACCTCCTGTCCGCGGAGGCGCTGGCTCTCCTCGCGGACCTCCCGCATGACGCTGGAGATGCGCTCCTCGGCCTCCAGCTCGTCCTCGACCGCGAGGTCGACTCCCTCGACTTCCATCAGGAACTTCGCGATCTCGGTCACCTCGTACATCATCTCGTCCAAGTCCTCGGCGGTGAAGAAGCCGCACATTGCGCCGTAGAGGAACGTCGCGCCCGCCTTCGTCACCTTCTCCTCGAAGGAGTGGCGGGCCTGATTGACCGCCTGCGGCGTGTAGGTGTCGGTCATGAAGGGGACGAGTTCGGGGAGGTTCTCGCCGATCTTCGTCATCTCGACGCCCGTCTCCGTCCGGAAGTCGGCACAGAGCCGGGCGATGGCCCACTCGCGGGCGGTGATGTAGGTTCGGTCGCGCAGGAACTCGTTGACGCGGTCGTACTGCGCGCCGTCCATCTTCGTGAAGCGCTCGTACTTTTGTACGTCCGGGGGCACGTCGCCCGCCGGGTCCGATGCGCTGTCCGCCGGATCCGACGCGCCGTCCGCCGGATCCGATTCGCCGTCCGCCGCCCCCTCCGCGTCGGCGGTCGTCGACTCCGGTTCGGTGGCCGCCTTCTCCGCATCGGGGCGCGTCTCTCGATCAACGTCCGCCGCGCTCTCGGACGACTCGGGGGCCGCGTCCGCGGTGTCGGACGCGCCTGCAGGGTCCTCGCTCATACCCCATCTAACCCCAGCGCCCGGCAAAAGGGTTCCCGTCGACCGGATCTCCTGCCCCCGGACGGACAACCCTTTTGAGGTGCGCCGTAGAGGAAACGGGCATGAAGGTGCTTCTCGGGATCGGCGGCAGCGACGACTCGCTGCACGCGTTGGAGCGGACCGTCGAGCGGGCGGTCAGCGCGGGCGACGACCTGACGGTGGCGGTCGTGGAGAATCCGGACTCACCGCGGTCGCCCGAGGAGGTCGTCGCACGCGCCGAGGAGGTGCTCGCCGACGCCGCGCTCGAGGCGGAGATCCGCCGTGTCGAGGGGGATCCCGGGAGCCGGCTCGTCGAGATCGCGGAGTCGGAGGGGTTCGACATCATCGCGCTCGGTGGCGGCCAGACCAGCCCGATGGGGAAGATCAACCTCGGGAGCATCGCGCAGTTCGTCCTGTTGAACGCCACGACCTCGGTCACGCTGGTCCGATGACGCCCGCACGCTTCCCCGACGACGTGGCCGAGCCGTTCCCGGAGCCGCCGCTGTCGTTCGAGGACCGCGAGGGCCGGGTGATCGAGATCCGGGGTTACGACGGGAGCGACGCCGAACACGAGGCGCTCGCGGAGATGTACGACGCCTTCGACCCCGCGGACCGGGCGCAGGGGATCCCCCCGAGCCAGCCCGCGGCCGTCCGCGACTGGCTCGACACGATCCTCGCCGACGACTGCCTGAACGTGATCGCGTGGCACGGCGACGACGCCGCCGGTCACGCCACGCTCGTCCCCGACGAGGACGCCTACGAGCTCGCCATCTTCGTCCTGCAGGAGTACCAGGAGGCCGGAATCGGCACGCGGCTGATGAAGGCGCTGCTCGGCTACGGGCAGGCCGAGGGGATCCGGAAGGTGTGGCTCACCGTCGAGCGCTGGAACCGCGCCGCGGTCGCGCTCTACAAGAAGATCGGCTTCGAGACCTCCAACGCGGAGAGCTTCGAACTGGAGATGGCGATCCGGCTGAACGGCGACGCGGACGACTGAGCGACGACTCGGACGACCGATGCAAGCCGCGAAAATGTCGAGGGTTTGGAAACGGCTGCCCGGTCAGTGATCGCGGCGGTGCGGTGCAGTCGGCGCGCGCGAGCAACGCGCGCGACCGAGGCTGGGGAGGCGTGAGGCTGCTGTGCGGTCGCGTTCGGGGTGGGACTGAAAGGGGCAGCCGACTCGATCCGGCCCCGGCGCCGCTCTCGCGAGCCTGCCGAGCGAGAGTCAGCGAGTCGCAGCCCGGCAGCCCGCCACTGCAGGCAGCCCGGACCGTCTCGCCAGACAAGCACTCGCGTCGGGCTGTGTGGAGAGACGCGAGC
>NZ_LKIR01000142.1:151953-170929 GCF_001462205.1 Haloparvum sedimenti | reverse complement strand
GAGCGTGCCGCGTTCCCGCGAGGAACGAGCGGGAGCCCGTGAGTCGCAGCCCGGCAGCCCGCTACCGCAGGCAGCCCGGACCGTCTCACGACGGCCGGATCGAGTCGGCTGGGGCTTTCTAGGTGGTGCTGTCCAGATCAGCAGGATCTGCGCCAGAAACAAAAAACGCGTCGTAGGGGAGCCAGCAGGAGCGTTCTGGATGTTGCGGACCCCAGAAGCAGGGTCAGCCACAAAAACAGAAAAGCCACGGACGTAGTAGAGAGAAGCGCTGAGGCGTTCGAACTGGCAGAGATCCCCGCGATCCGACCGCCTTCGTCACCGTTCCGTCTGAAGCCGCCGAGAATGTCGACGGAGCGCTATGAACGGCGACGCGAACGAGCGACCGGGGCGGACGCCCTACTCCGCCAGCGCGTCCAGTCGGAACTCGAAGGCGGCCACCGGTAGCTCGAGGTCGTGTTCGACCAGTACGCGGGGGTGGATCTCCCCGACGACGCCGACTTCCTCGCCATCGACGACCACGGCCGCGGTCCGACCGTCGATGAACGAGGGGTGCTCGGTGCGGGGCGTCTCCAGGTCGGCGTCGAACCGCCCGGCAAGCGCCTGCAGGCGGGCCTTCGCGTCCTCGTAGCCGGCGTCTTGACTGGCGAGCGCGGCCGCCACGGTGCGGTGTTCGGCGACGTTCGTGTTCTCGGTCTCGTCGCGCTCGGCGACCAGCCCGACCTCGGCCACGTCCTGCGGGTACGCGCGGTGGGTGTTCCGCTCCAGGAGCGTCATGATCGAGGGGAGCGCCCACGTCCGGAGCTGGGTGTAGTCTTCGCTGTACGGCTCCGTGATCCCCACGGGCTCGCCGCCGCCGAGAACGTCGGTTCCCGGCTCGACGCCCATCCGGTCGTAGTTGGCCTCGCCGCTGGTCATGTGGAAGTTCAGCAGGTCCTCGAAGCCGAGGCCGATCAGCGCCTCGCGGACGGCGTCCTCCAGCCGGGAGCGCTCGTGGCGCCCGCCGACCGTGCCTACGTCGGGGTACCGCGACTCGAGCTCGTTGAAGCCGTAGGCGCGGCCCACGTCGTCCACGAGGTCCGTCGGGTGGAGCACGTCGACGCGATACGGCGGAATCTCCACGTCGTAGGTCACGTCCTCGCCGAGCGAGTAGCTCGCGTCCAGCCCCGAGCGCTCGAAGAGGTCGACGACCTCCTCCGGCTCGAACTCGACGCCGACGGTCGTCTCGATCCGGTCGTGGGTGACGGACTTCTCGTCCACCTCGAGGTCCGGGCGGACGAGTTCGTCGCGGCCGTCCGGTCCCTCACCGGCGTACTCGATGTCGACGTCCTCGATGGTCGCGCCGCGGGCCGCCAGCGCGTAGCAGACGATGTTGCACATGCGGTCGATCGTCCACTGGTCGGTGCCGGTCAGCTCCACGAGCAGCTCGCGGGAGCCGGTCGTCACCTCGGTCCGGCGGCCGTTGATCACCGGCGGGAACGAGAACAGCCCGAGGTCGTCGTAGATCGCGGGGTAGCGCTCGTAGTCGGCGACGAGGTCGGCGTATTTCCGGCCCGTGTCGTGCTTCTCCAGCACCTCGGCGGGCGTCAGCTCCGCGTCGGAGTCGAGCGCGACGAAGGTGTCGCCGTCCGGCTCGACGCCGCGGTAGGTGATCGAGTTCGTCCCCTCCTCCCCGTGGGCGGCGCCCTTCAGCATCGTCAGGTCGTGGATGCCGATCGCGCCCTTCGCCCGACCGCGCCCCATCGTCGCGTGGAGCTTCTCCTGCAGCTGGATCAGCGAGTCGAGCGCGCGCTCGTCGAGGTCGACGCCGCGGATCACCGCGGCCGTGACGTACGGGCGCTCGTCGGGGACGGACTCCTCGACCTCGACGGTCCAGTCGGCGTCGTTCGTGTCGGGGACGTGGACGCCGCGCGCGTCGCCGTAGTGGTAGCGCAGCGAGCGCGCCACGCCCTCGACGCTGAGGCGGTCGAGCCGGTCGGGCGCGAACTCGAACTGGAGCTCGCCGTCGTCGGTCTCGCCCTCGAACTCCAGCCCGAGGCCGAACAGGTCCGCTTTGAGCGCCGCGTCGTCCTTCTCGTCGTGCCCGCTCAGCTCGCGCAGCTCGTCGGGGTCGATGTCGACGACGGGCATCAGTAGGTCACCTCCGCGTTCCGCAGGAAGTCGATGTCGGCCAGCGTCCCGTGGAGGTCGCGGATGTCCTCCGCGCCCGTGGTGAGCATGGCGAGCCGCTCTAAGGCGAGCCCCCACGCCATCACGTCGCACTCGACGCCAAGGGGGCCGAGCACCTCCTCGCGGAACAGCCCGGAGTTGCCGATCTCGATCTCCTCGCCCGTCTCGGGGTGTTTGCCGAACAGTTCGAAGCTCGGCTCCGTGTAGGGGTTGTAGTGCGGCTTGAACCGGATGTCCTCGATGCCGAACTGGCGGTAGAACTCCTCGAAGGTGCCCATCAGGTCGCGCACCGAGAGGTCCTCGGCCATCACCCACCCCTCGATCTGGTAGAACTCCAGCAGGTGGGTCGGGTCGAGCGTGTCGTTGCGGTACACTTTCTCGACCGAGAAGTAGCGCTGCGGCGGCTCCAGCTCGGCGCCCGCGTAGCCCGAGAGGTAGCGCATCGACAGCGAGGTGGTGTGGCCGCGCAGCGCGACCGCCTCGGCGAAGTCGCGGTCCCACGGCGAGTGGTAGCCGTCGCCGTCCTCGCCCCAGCCCTCGCGGTGGGCCGACTCGACGCGCTCGACCAGCCGGTCGGGCAGGTCCTGAATCGGCGGCACGTCCAGCGCGAATCGGTCCCAGTGGGTGCGCGCCGGGTGGTCCTGCGGCATGAACAGGCAGTCGTTGATCCAGAAGTCGGCGTCGGCGTGGGGCCCCTCCATCTCCTGAAAGCCCATGCCGACGAGCACGTCCTTCACGCGGTCGGCGGTCCCCCGGAGGACGTGCTTGCGGCCGCCCTCGACCACGGGCGCGTCCGCCTCGACGTTGTACTCGGTGAACTCCACGTCCTCCCACTCGCCGCTGGTGAGGAGCTCAGGAGTGACGGCGTCGACCGTCTCCGCGGCCTCGACGCCCTCCATCAGCGCCGTGACGCCCTCGTCGGTCAGCGTCAGCGAGCGCGTGGTGTGCTCGACGCGGTCGATCAGGCCTCGGCGCTCCAGCTGGTCGAGGACCGCCTCGTCGGCGTCGGGGGCCTCGCCGTCCGCGAGCGCCGAAAGCGCCGCGGCCTCGGGGTCCGAGTCGGGGTCGGCGTCGGCGTTCACCGAGACCGCGCCGGCGTCGATGGCGCCGAAGCCCTTGCGCGCGAAGTTCGAGAGCGCGATGTCCACTTCGGGGCCGGCGAGGTCGGCGTTCCCGATGACCTCGCTCATCGAGACCGGCTCGTCGGCCGCGCCGAGTTCCAGCGCCGTCCAGTAGAGCCGGGCCTCGGGGAGGTCCTCGGAGACGTACTCGCGGCCCTCCTCGGTGAGTTCGATCGTCTCGTCGGCGGTCTCAGCGACGCCGATCAGCCCGGCGTCGCGGAGGTCGAAGGCGGCGCCCGTGACGGTCTCGGGCTTGAGCCCGGTCGACGCCGCTATCTCGTCGATGGTCCGTTCGTCGTTCGCGCTCGCGGCGTCGAGCACCGCGAGCTGTCGTTCCGGAAGTCGCATTCTGGTTGTGTGGATACGCGAGCGGTCGATAGGTAACGGTTGCGGGACGCCGCGACGCGGGAGCGCGGAGCCCGAGGAAGCGCGAGGTGCCGACGCGCGCCGGAGGCCTCCGCGGTCGCGGCGACCGGGACTGGGCGACGCCGCCGAACGGCCCGGTTTCACGCCCCCGCCGCGGGGGCGCTCCGCCGCGGCCGGTCAGCCGAAGAAGAACGCGGTCCCGTCGCTGTCGGTCGGACGGGCGGTGCGGTCGGCGGCGGAGTCGAACGCCATGCCTACGCGTCACGCGAGAACTGACTTAAAGATACGGTCGCCGGCCGCTCGCCGACGAGCGCCGCGGCTCCGAGGTATGAATGGTCCGAAAAGCGGAATCGTCGCCCATCGCTGACGCGACGGCCGATAATTCAGTAGTTAGTTGCGGACGAGGTTCGTCGCGCGCGGGCCCTTGGGGGACGACTCGATGTCGAACTCCACTTCCTGCCCCTCCTCGAGGTCCGGACCGCCAACGTCCTCCATGTGGAAGAAAACGTCCTCGTCGTCGTCGACCGCGTCGTCGTCAGTCGAGATGAAACCGTAGCCGCCAGTGTCGTTGAAGAAGTCAACCTTACCGTTTGCCATTGCAAACAAACGTATGGCCGTTTCAGGGATAAGGATTGCGAGGGTACGGTTACCACGACCCTCGACTGGACGAATGACCGCCACAGGTGACGGAACAGGGTGCCCCTCCGACGGCGAGGAGCGGCCGCGGGCCGCAGTAGGGCCGCTTTTACGCCCGGCCGCCCCATCGCCGGTAATGAGCGACCTCGATGCGTTCCTGTCCGGCGACCGGCCGGACGACGTGGTACTGTTCATCAGCGACTCGTACCTCGACGACGACTCCCGGCTCCGGAACGTCGGGACGGAGACCGACGGCGGCGTCCGCGTCGTCGTCGACGGGGAGACCGGCCGCTCGGCGTTCAAGGCCGGCACCGGCATGGACGCCATGGCGTTCGCGAAGGAGGCGATGGCCAACGAGGGCGAGATCGCGCGCACGCTCGACGGCGGCGCGTGCCCGTTCGCGGACGAGGACCCCGAGACCGACCACGAGGTCCGGTTCGTCTTCGCGTTCGCGGAGGCCCAGAACGAGGAGGTCGGCGGCCTCTACGCGGAGGGCGACGTGGTCCACGCGTACGCGCACTGCGCGTGCGGGGAGAGCTACTCCCACAAGTGGGTCGTCGGCACGCGGAGCGACTGACGGGCAGACCACGGAGAGGAAACAGGAGAGAAAGACGGGGGCGGCGGCGGACGAGAGCAGACGGCGGGTTACCGACGCCGCGCGAGGAAGGCGGCCGCGACGAGCGCGATCAGCGCGACGACGGTGCCGAACCCGGGGACGTTCACGCCGGACGCGGTCGGCGTCTCGCTGGTGCCAGTCGTGGAGTCGCCGCTCCCGGAGTCGCCGGTGTCGCCCGAGTCGGACGAGTCGTCGGTGGTCGGCTCCTCGGTGGTCTCCGGCGTTCCGTCGGCGGTGTCGGTCGAGTCGGACGTTCCGTCGCCCGAATCGGAGCCGTCCGTCGCGTCGCCGGACGTGGTCACCGCGAACGTCGAGAAGCCGTCGGTCTCGGCCTCGATGACGACCTCGCCGTCCTCGACGGTCGCGGACGTGTCGAGCGCCGTCCACTCGTCGCCGTCGTAGCGTTCGACGACGACCGCCGAGGCGTCCGCGCCGTCCAGTTCGCTCTCCTCGAGGGAGAGCTCGAGGGTCGCCTCCGAGCCGCTCGCCACCGCGGGCACATCGATCCGGTAGATCGAGACCACGTCGTCGAGGTCGGGCGCGTCCTCCGGCAGGTCGCTGACGCGGTCGACGACGACGGTCTCGTCGGTCGGCGCCGACTCGAACTCGATGCGCTGCACGTCGCTTCCGAGCAGCCGGGCCATGTCGTCCGAGTCGATAGCGGCGTTGTCGCGCTCGCGGACGTCCGCGGGCAGCGTGCTCCCGGACTCGTCCGCGTCCGAGTCGTCGTCCGCGGCGTTCACGTCGACGGTCACCGTGTCGGTGTTCTCGTTGCCGGCCGCGTCCGTGGCCGTCACGGTCGCGGTGTACTCACCGGCGGCGTCGTAGGTGTGGGTCACCTCGGTGCCGTTACCGCTCGCGCCGTCGCCGAGCTCCCACCGGATCGAGGTGACGTTGGTCGTGGCGTCGCTGGCGTTCGCGGAGAGGCTCACGGACTCGCCCGCGGTCGCGGTCGTGTCGCCGGAGGCGTCGACCGTCGGTGCGACGGAGTCCACCGTCGTGGAGGCTTCGAGGCCGGGCGTCACCTCGTCCGCGGCGGTCGCGGGCGTGACGTTCGAGAGGGTGCCGTTGTACTGCCCGTCGGCGTCACCGTCGTAGACGATCGCGTACTCGTAGAGCAGTTCGTCCCCGCTGGACCGGGAGGACTCGTTCCCGCTCAGCGTGACGTGCTCCGTCGAGCCGGAGGGGGTTTCGATCGTCACGTTCGCCCCGTCGATCCGGGTGGACGTGTCGAACGAGGCGGTGACGTTCTGTGATCCCGTCCGGGCGAGCTCGAAGTCGGACACCTCGAAGCTCGGTTCCTCGTAGGCGTAGACGCCCGCGACGCCGGCGCTCTGCACGCCGCTGATCTGGTTCCCGTCCGCGTTGACCGACGACGTGGTTCCGTTGAGCGTCGTGTAGCTGATCGAGCCGGAGCTCGTCATCCAGACGAGTTCCTTCTCGGGACCACCGGACCAGTTCGCGGCGGTGACGGGCTTCTTCTGGCCGTCAGTGTTGTCGAGGATCTCCAGATTGCTCTCCGAGTCGAGGACTCCGGGCTCCGCCGAACTGGAAACGACCGGGACCCGAACGTCGCCCTTCTGATCGAGGTTCGCGGGAGCCCCCGCACCGTACACGTTACTCCCCTGTCCGATCGTAACGCTGCCGACGGTGGTCGTCTCCCCCGACTGTGAAAGGTGGGCGACGTACGGGTTGGAGTTGACGTACACGAGGTCGTCGTCGCCGTCGCCGTCGTAGTCGGCCACGCCCAGCACCGCCTGTGCGTCCGCGCCGGACTTCACCGTCGTCTCGTTCCACGTGTCGGCGGTCGAGTTGTAGTGGAACCGAACGATGTCGTCGTCGCTGTTCGCCGCGAGGATACCGAACGAGCCGTTCCACGTTCCGACGGCCATCCTGCTCGGAGACTGAACGGCCGACGACGCGACCTGCGTCGTGTTCCCGTCGGTGACGTTGACGACGAAGAGGTCGCCGTTGCTATTCATGTACGGCACCTGTAGCGTCCCGTCCTCGGTGAGGTCCGCGGCCGGTCCGATGGCGGTGGCGCTGACGTTCAGGTCGTGGGTCGACGCGCCGCTGGCGTTGCCGGTGACGACGGTGACGTTGCCCGTGCTCGAGTCGACGTACACGAGCGAGACGTTCTCCTGATCGGTCGGCTCGACGTTCTGTGTTACCTGTCCGTTCTGTCCGAGGTCAGCCTGTGTACCGCCGGCCTCGACCGACGACGTCGCGGCCGCCGCTCCTCCCGCAAGCACGCTGACGACCACGACCACCGCCATGACCGCCGCCGTCAGGGCGGTAAAGCGGCCGCTCCGCTCGCTGTTTTTGTTCATGTACTTTTGTTAAGATTCCCACACCAAAATGGTTGGTGGCCAACCATGTCCGCCGCGGGAGGCGGCCACGGACCGTCTCGTCGCCGATCAGTCCGGTTCTTCCCGAACGCGAATGCGGTTGAACTCGTCGGAGAGCTGGCTCGACAGTTCGGCGACGAGCGCGACCGCGAGCGGGCCGACGATGACGCCGATGGCGCCGATCGTGAGCACGCCGCCGGTGAAGCCGATGAAGTAGAGGCTGGCGGGGAGCTTCGCGGTCTCGGCCGCGAGCCACGGGCGCACCACGAGGTCCGGCACCCAGCCGACCAGGAAGCCGCCGACGAGGAAGATGGCGATCGCGGCGACGACATCGCCCGCGAGCAGGTGCGAGACCGCGAGCGCGAGGATCAGGAGGCTCGGCCCCAATACGGGGATGAACTGGAGCACGCCGGCCGCGGTCGCCAGCGCGATCGCCGAGGGGTAGCCGAACGCCAGAAACACCGGGAGCGCGACGAGGAACGTCGCGATCCCGGTCGCGACCTGTACGACGTAGATCCCGTAGAGCGTCCGCCGCGCGCGAGTGTGGAGCGCGCCGGCGATGTCGCGGTAGCCCGGGGGCACCAGCGCGAGCCCGGCGCGGCGAAGGCTCCGCTCCGAGTAGAGCAGTGAGTAGACGACGAAGACGAAAAGCATCAGCTTGATCAGAAGCACCGGCGCCGCGCTCGCGACCGACGCCGCCGTGGCGACGAGCGCGGCGGTCACCTCCGCGGCGGCGTCGGCCGTCACGACCGTATGGCTGAACCCCCACAGCTCCAGCGTCACCGTCTCCGGCGCCCGCTCGAGCGCGTCGACGACGCTCTCTAACCGGACGATAAGCACGAACAACAGCGGGGAGAACACGACCACCGTCCCCAGGAACCCCGCCGCCGTCGCCACGCCGGCCGCGACGCGCCGGGACGCACCGACACCGGCCAACCGCCGGCGAACGGGCGCGAGCACGTACGCAACGGTGAGCGCGAAGAACACCGTCCCGACGACCTCCCACAGGATCGCGACCGCGAGGAGCCCGAACAGCACCGTCAGCCCGCCGAGGACGTACCGGCGTCGCGTCATACGTCGTCGGGGAACCGCGGGAACATAAATGTCGGCGGCAGCCGGTTGCCATCCACCGGCGACGGGAGGAACCGTCACGGAGCGTGCCGGTTAAGTACCACCAAGTGGGACTACCCAGTAATGAGCAACCGACGACTCGACAGGCGGAATTTTCTGACGGCCGCGGGCGCGACCGGCGCGGCGGCGCTCGCCGGCTGCACGGCGCCGGGCGAGAGCGGCGACGGAGGGACGGACAGGCTCGTCGTGGGGACGTACAGTTCGTTCATCGACGCGCCCTCGACCAGTCCGGGCGCGTGGCTCAAGGAGACGTTCGAGGAGGAGTTCGACGCGGAACTCGTCTGGCAGACGCCGGACAACGAACTCAACTACTACGTGGAGCGCCGGGCCGCCGGCGTCGACATCTCGGCGGACCTCTACGTCGGGCTCAACACCGACGACCTCGTGCGCGTCGACGGCGAGCTGGACGAGGACCTCTTCGTGGCGGCCGGCGACGTGGCGGGGACCGACGACGTGCGCGAGGGGCTGGACTTCGACCCGCAGGGCCGGGCGATCCCCTACGACACGGGCTACATCAGCCTCGTCTACGACGGCACCGAAATGGAGGCTCCCGAGACGTTCGAGGGGCTGCTGGAGGAGGAGTACCGCGGCGACCTCATCGCGCAGGATCCCAGCGGCGCGACCGGCCGCGCGTTCCTGCTCCACACGGTCCACCGCTTCGGCGAGGACGGCTACCTCGACTTCTGGGAGGACCTGCAGGCCAACGACGTGCGCGTGCTCGGCTCGTGGGAGGACGCCTACGCGGCGTGGTCCGGCGGCGAGGCGCCGATGGTCGTCTCCTACTCCACTGATCAGGTGTTCGCGGCGGGCGAGGGCGCGAACCTCGAGGAGCACCAGATCCGCTTCCTGAACGACCAGGCGTACGCCAACCCCGAGGGGATGGCGCGGTTCGCGGACGCGAGCAACCCGGACCTGGCCCGCGAGTTCATGAGCTTCATGCTCCGCCCCGACGTACAGGGCGAGATCGCCCAGCGCAACGTCCAGTTCCCGGCGACCGACACCGCGGAGCTCTCCGAGGACTACGCGGAGCTGGCCAAGGAGCCGCCGGAACCGGTGACGTTCACATACGAGGAGCTGCAAGGCTCCGTCAGTGAGTGGGTCGACGCCTGGGAACGGCAGTTCGCCGGCAACTGAGCCCGCCGTGACCGACGGTTCGGGAGACGCCGGGGGCGCACCCGGCGACGCCGCAGAGGACGGCGGAACCACGCCCGGCGACGCCTCGGACGCCGCGGACGGCGACGCGTCGAGCGCCGCCGCTCGGACCGCGCGCGACCGCGCCGAGCGTCGCATCCTCCCCGCGCTCGCGGCGGGGACGGTCCTCCTCCTCGCGGTCCTGTTCTACTACCCCGTCGGTACCGTCCTCGTCGAGGCTGTCCGGGTCGACGGGCGCTACACGCTCGAGGTGCTGGTCGGCGTCCTCCGGGACCCCTTCTACCTGGGCGACCTCGCGGGGCTGTTCGCGGGCGAGTCGCCCCTCGCGGTCGCCGGGCGACTGCTCGGCCCGGACCGCCGGCTCGGGATCGTCGGGTTCACGGCGTATCAGGCGGCGCTGTCGACGCTCGCCAGCGTCGCGCTCGGGCTCCCGGGCGCGTACGTGCTGGCGCGGTTCGAGTTCCCGGGCCGCCGCACCCTGCGCTCGCTGACGATCCTCCCGTTCGTGCTTCCGTCGATCATGGTCGCGGTCGGCTTCGTCGCCACCTTCGGCGACGACGGCACGCTGAACGCCGCGCTGAGTGCGGTGGGGCTGCCGACGGTCGACCTGCTGTTCACGCTGGAGGCGGTCGTGATCGCCCACGCGTTCTACAACGCGCCGCTGGTGACTCGGGTGACGACCGCCGCGTGGGAGTCCGTGGACGCGAGCGCGGTCGAGACCGCCCGGAGCCTCGGCGCCGGTCCCTTTCGCGCGTTTCGGGACGTGGTCGCGCCGCAGGTGTACCCCGCGGTCCTGATGGGCGCCGCGCTGACGTTCGTGTTCACCTTCGGCACGTTCCCCATCGTCCTCGCGCTCGGCGGCTTCGAGCTGGCGACGGTCGAGGTGTTCGTCTACCGGCTGATCCGGAACCTGGAGTACGCGGAGGCGGCCGCGCTGGCGATCGTGGAGCTCGCTGTGTCGCTCGGCTTGCTGTACGCCTACCTGCGCTACGAGGCGCGCCACACGGTGCGGTCGCGGGGCGTCAGACCTCTGCCGCGTCACCGACTCCTCCCCGCCTCGCCCTCCTTCGGCCAAGCCCTCGTCCGGGTCGGCGTCGCGGCGTACGCACTCGTCGCGCTGACTGTGTTTCTGGCGCCCGTCCTCAGCATGCTCCTCGCGAGCGTCACGGGACCGGACGGGCTCACGCTGGAGCACTACCGGTTCCTGGTGGAGCGTCAGCGCACCGGCGCGGCGTTTCAGGTGCGGCCGTGGCCCGCGGTCCGCAACTCGCTGCTGTTCGGCGTGGGGGCGCTCGCGGTCGCGCTCCCGATGGGCGTCGTCGTCGCCGTGTTGACGACCAGGGACTATCGCGGGCGGAAGCTGGTGGACGCGGTCGCGATGGCGCCCCTCTCGATCTCCGGCATCGTCGTCGGCCTCGGACTGCTCCGCGGGCTCGTCTTTGGCGTCGAAGTCTGGGGGACGCGGATCGCGGTCGGGGGGGCGCTCGCGGTCGTCGCCGCCCACGCGGTCGCGGGCTATCCCTTCGTCGTGCGGACGGTCGGCCCGGGACTGGACGCGCTCGACCGCTCCCTCGTCGAGTCGGCGCGCGCGCTCGGCGCGTCGCGGGCGCGAGCGCTGCTGGACGTGGAGTTGCCCCTCGTGCGCCCCGGCGTCGTGGCGGGCGCCGCGTTCGCGTTCGCCATCTCGATGGGTGAGTTCTCCGCGACGGTGGTGCTCGCGACCGGCACGGAGCAGTACACGATGCCGATCGCCATCGAACGATTCATCGGGCGACGGCTCGGACCGGCGACCGCAATGGGCGTCGTCCTGCTCCTCGTCACGAGCGCGAGTTTCGTCGTGATCGACCGCTTCGGAGGTGAGACCGGTGGGCTCTGAGGACCGGCCGGGCGGCGACGGTGCCGCTCCCGACGACGCCCCCGTCGCGGTCGAGCTCGACGGCGTGAGCCGACGATACGGGGACACGACCGCGGTTTCGGACGTGAGCCTGCGGATTCGCGAGGGCGAGTTCTTCACGCTCGTCGGCCCCTCCGGCTGCGGCAAGACGACGACGCTCCGACTGATCGCGGGCTTCGAGGCGCCCGACGCGGGGACGGTGCGGCTGGGCGGGCGGTCCGTCGAGGGACTCCCTCCGGAGGACCGGAACGTCGGCGTCGTCTTCCAGAACTACGCGCTGTTCCCGCACATGACCGTGGGCGAGAACGTCGCCTACGGGCTCAACTTCGCCGAGCCGCCAGGGGGACTCACCCGCGAGGAGCGCGTGCGGGAACTGCTGGAGCTGGTCGACCTGCCGGGGATGGCGGACCGCGACCCGGACGAACTCTCCGGCGGCCAGCGGCAGCGCGTCGCGATGGCCCGCGCGCTCGCGCCCGGTCCCGAGGTCCTGTTGCTGGACGAGCCGATGAGCGCGCTCGACGCGCAGCTCCGCGAGCGCCTCCGTGCGCAGGTGAAGGCCATCCAGCGGGAGCTGTCGATCACGACCGTCTACGTCACCCACGACCAGGAGGAGGCGCTGGCCGTCTCCGACCGCGTCGCCGTCATGCGCGAGGGGACGCCGGATCAGGTCGCGCCGCCGCGGACGGTCTACCGACGGCCCGCGACCCGGTTCGTCGCCGAGTTCGTCGGGGACAACAACGTCTTCGAGGGGCGCGTCGAGGCGGTCGAGGGGCACGTCGAACCATCCGATCAAGTCGACAGAAATATCCACGAGAACGCGCCGCATGGTGTCGGTTCTCCAGTCGAAACTGAGGGGTCTGTCGGAGGGGCGGGGAACGCGGAAAGCGGAACGGACGCAGCGATCACGGCAGTCGACGTGGGCGAGACAGTTGCGCGCGTCCGGGCCCCCGGAGACGTCGCCGTCGGGGACCGCCTGTCCTTCTGCGTCCGGCCGGAGAACCTGCGTATCCTGCGAGACGCGGAGGAAGACGGTCGAGATCCAGCGAACGTCCTCCGCGGGTCGGTCGCGAGCGCGGAGTTCCTCGGGGAGACGACCCGGGTTCGGCTGTCGTGGGGCGACCGGGAGCTCGTGGTCCGGACGACCGACCCCCTCTCGGGAACGATCAGCGTCGCCTTCGACCCCGCGGACGCACACGTCTTCGCACACGAGCGGCGCTGAGGTGACCGAGGCGAGCCGACCACGAGCCCGTTCCGGCCGCGCCGACCAGCCAAAACCCTTTATTCGGGAGCGCGGGAACCTCGGAGCATGAGCGCCATCGAGCTGTCCGGGGTCACGAAGCGGTTCGGCGACGTCACCGCCGTGAACGACCTCGACCTGACCGTCGAGGAGGGCGAGGTGTTCGGCTTCCTCGGCCCGAACGGCGCGGGCAAGTCGACGACGATCAACATGATCCTCGACTTCGTCCGCCCCACCGCGGGCGAGGTCCGCGTGCTCGACCGCGACGCGCAGGCCGAGAGCGTCGCGATCCGGCGACGCATCGGCGTCCTCCCCGAAGGATTCTCCGTGTACGAGCGGCTCACCGGCCGCCAGCACGTTGAGTTCGCCATCGAGTCGAAAGAGCTCGACGTCGATCCCGATCCGGTGCTCGACCGGGTCGGCCTGCTGGACGACGCCGACCGCAAGGCGGGCGGCTACTCGAAGGGGATGGCCCAGCGGCTCGCGCTCGCGATGGCGCTGGTCGGCGAGCCCGAGCTGCTGATCCTCGACGAGCCCTCCTCCGGGCTCGACCCCGCGGGCGCCAAGGAGATGCGCGAGATCGTCCGCGAGGAGGCCGACCGCGGTGCGACCGTCTTCTTCTCCTCGCACGTGCTCGGCCAGGTCGAGGCGGTCTGTGACCGCGTCGGCATCCTCCGCGCAGGGGAACTCGTCGCCGAGGACTCCATCGAGGGGCTCCGCGAGACCGTCGGCAGCGGCGAGACGCTCCGCGTCTCCGTCGACGGTGCGAGCGAGGAGGACCTGGCGGCCGTCCGCGCGCTCGAGGGCGTCCGCGGCGCCGCGACCGACGGCACCACGGTCACGGTCGACTGCGAGAGCGGCGCCAAGACCGCCGTCATCGGCGCGCTTGAGGACGCCGGCGTCACCGTCACCGACTTCACCACCACCGAGGCCTCGCTGGAGGACCTCTTCCTGGCCTACACCGAGGGCGCTGCGCCGGGCGATAACGGGACGGGCGAGCATGATTCACCCGCCGCCGGGGAGGTGGCCGAATGAGCCTCGAAGCGGTCGCGCGCAAGGACTTCCGGGATGCCGTGCGCTCGCGATGGGTCCTGGTGCTGTCGGCGCTGTTCGTCGTCCTGTTCGCCGGGCCGGCGCTGTTCCGGTTCACGCTCGGCATCGGCCTCGGGGAGGGAGCGGAGGCGACCGGCATCGCGCTCCTGTTCATCCAGCTGATGAAGGAGGGGACCGCGGTGCTTGTGCCGATCATCGCCATCGTCGTCGGCTACGCGTCGATCACCCGCGAACGCGAGAGCGGGACGCTGAAGCTCCTGCTGTCGCTGCCCCACTCCCGCGCCGACGTGGTCGTCGGTAAGGTACTCGGCCGGTCGGCGGTCATCGCGCTCCCCATCGCGGTCGGATTCCTCGCCGCGGGGCTGGTGCTGATCCCCGCGAGTTCCGGCTTCGCGCTCGCGAGCTTCCTCGCGTTCGGCTTCCTGACGATGCTGCTCGGCGTCGTCTTCGTCGGCCTCGCGGTCGGCATCTCCGCGGCCGCGCGCAGCGACCGCGAGGCGATGGTGGGGTCCGTCGGCGCATTCGTCCTGTTTCAGGTGTTCTGGGGCACCGCCACGAGCCGGATCGCCGGCGGGCTCCAGGAGTACGCCGGCCTGACCGCCCAGAACCGCTACCTCGTCGAACTCGGAGCCAAGCTGCTCAACCCCATCGCGGCGTACAAGACGCTCGCCGACTCGCTCGTCTTCGAGTCGCAGATGCAGGCGCGCCAGCAGCTGTTCGGCTTCTTCCTGTTCCCCGATCCGGCCGCACAGGAGGCGCTCGGCCAGGAGCTTCCGGTGGTCTTCACCGACCCCTTCGTGGCCGCGCTGATGGTGCTGTGGTTCGTCGTCCCCGTCTACGTGGGGATGGTCCTGTTCGAGCGCGCGGACCTGTAGACGGGTCGCAGTACGGGTTTCGTGGCGGTTCGTCGATGCTGACGACCGCTACTGGCCGGGGGCAGTTTCGGGTGCGGGTCCTGCTGCTCGAGACGGTGACAGCCAGAAAGCCCCAGCCGGCTCTCCGTACGATGTTTTTGTAACTGCTGTTGATCCTGCTAATCGGGACAGCACCACCCAGAAAGCCTCAGCCGGCTCGACCGGCCGCGCCTCGCTGCGCGCTCGCGCCTCTCCGCAACACCCGGCGCGAGTGCTTACTTCGTCGGGACCGGATCGAGCCGGCTGCCCCTTTCAGTCCCACCCCGCAACCGCCCCGCACCGCCCCGCACCGCAGGCCTCACACCTCCCCAGCCTCGGGCTGGACGCGGCCGCGGAACAGCACCGCACCGCAGCGCGGCCGCGCCCAGCCCTCCCTCGCGCGGTCGCGGCGACACGCTCCGCGGTCGCCGCGGCGCGCGCCGACAGCACAGCACCGCCGCAACCGCACCGCCGAACGTTTTTCGCGGAACCCGCAGAACTCCCGCCGTGAGTGCAGCTTGACCGGCCCGACCGCAAGCGGTCGAACACGAACGTCGGCGTGTCGCGAAAACCCTATTTCCCGGCGTCACGGAGGGGGGGACAGTGCCGACGTTCCGCTACCCCTGTCCGGGCTGTCGCACCACCAACAGCCTGCACGACGCCGACTGCGACTTCGAGGGGGTCGACTGGCCCGACATCGAGCGCGCCTACACCGACCTGCTCGCGGTGCTGACCCGCGAGCCGAACGGGATGGCCGAGCCCGCGCTGCGGAGCGCGGTCGACGGCGAGTGGTCCGGGCTCCACAAGGCCGCGCTGTCGACGCTCGAACGCGAACAGCGGATCGTCGAGGAGGACGGCTCGTTGCGGCTGCTCACGGCCGCGGAGTTCAAGGAACTCGTCTCCGAGCCGACCCGGGAGCCGATGCGGACGCTCTATGAGCACGGCTCCGTGCCGGGCTGTCACGACAACGCCGTCTTCGCGATGATCGCGTGGTACGAGATGGTCGGGCTCTCGTGGGCGGAGACGAAGGAGAACGTCGTCGAGTGGCTCCACACCTCCGGCGCGTGGGACCGCGGCGGCTTCGAGGAGGCCTCGCCCGCGGAGCTCGTCGAGAAGAAGCGCCACGTCTACGAGTCGGGCTACGGCTGGAAGGAGAAGGCGCAGGCGGCCAAACGCGTCATCGAGCACGCGCGGTAGCCGAACCGAACGACTCGTCGCCGGGGCGACGCTCGGGGACCCTCGCGGCCGCTCGCCAGTGACGCGACCGCGACAGCTTTAGCACGCCGGCGCGCCTCTCGGGAGGCATGATCGACGGCGCGGCGGTTCCGGCGTGGCCCGCGGTCGGGTCCATCGCGGCCGGCGCCGGGACGCTCGCGCTGATCCGCTACCTGGCGCGACACCGCGGCAAGCCAGGCGCGAGCTGGTTCCTCGCCACGCTGCTGGCGCAGGCGACGTGGTGTTTCGCCTACGGGATCGCGCTTCTCACCTTCGACCCGATCGTCCGCCGACTGCTCGAGTCGCTGGTGTGGTTCGGCATCGTCTGGACCGGGATCACCTTCCTCGCGTTCGCGCTGGAGTACACCGGCCGCGGCCACGTGATCCGGAGCCGGCTGTTCGCTCCCTTCGCCGCGGTCGGGGCGATCACGACGCTCCTCGCGCTCACGAACTCCCTCCACGGACTGCTGTGGACCGACTTCGCGCTCGACCCGACCTTCGGCGCCGCGACGGTCTCGTACGGTCTCCAGCCCTGGGCCTACTTCGCGGTCGCCGTCGCGACGGTCGCCGTCGCGAGCGCGGTGTTCCTGCTGGTGGACACGCTCGTCGACTACGGGCCGCTCTACCGCCGGGAGGCCGCAGCGGTCGCGACGAGCGCGCTCCCGCCCGGCTTCGCGCTGCTGGCGTGGACCGCCGGCGTCGGCCCGACCCCGCAACTCAACCTCGCGCCGATCCTCTTCATTCCGCACATCGCCCTCGATGCGTACGCGTTCGGCCGCGCGGAGATGTTCGAGCGGGACCCCACCGCCCTGCGCGCGGCCGAGCGCACCGCCATCGACGACCTGTCGGATCCCATCGCCGTCGTCGACACCGACCGCCGCGTCGTCCGCGTCAACGCCGCCGCTCGCAACGCGTTTGCGCTCGGCGACGACGAGTCGGTCAGGCTGACGCCGCTCGCGGCGGCGCTCCCGTTCGATCTCGACCTGACGGACCCCGACCCCGTCGACGTGCGCTCCGCGGACGGCCGCCGCACCTACGCCGTCTCCGTCTCGCCGCTGTCGGACCCCGCGGGAACCCCGGTCGGGCACACGGTCGTCTTCTCGGACGTGACCGAGCGGGAGCGCCGCAGACAGCAACTGGAGGTGCTCAACCGCGTGCTCAGACACAACCTGCGCAACGACATGGGGGTGGTCCACGGCTACGCGGAACTGCTCGCCGAGGAGATCGACGACGACAACCACCACCGGATGGCCGACGCCATCGAGCGACGCTCCGGCGCGCTGCTTGCGCTCGGCGAGAAGGCCCGGACCGTCGAAACCCTGCTCGCGGGCGAGGAGGCCGCCGCGCTTGCGCTCGGCGCGCTCGTGGAACGCGTCGTCGACGACTGTCGCGAGGAGTTTCCGGACGCGGACGTGGAGCTGACCGTCCGGGACGACCCCACCGCGCCGTTCCCGGAGACGACGGTGGCCGCCGCCGTCGAGAACCTGATCGAGAACGCGCTCAGACACCACGATGGCGCGGGCGTCGAGCGCCCGAACGGGGGCGCGTGGACGCGCGTGACCGTCGCGCGCGAGGGCGACGAGGCGGTCGTCCGCGTCGCCGACGACGGGCCGGGGATCCCGGAGGGCGAGCTCGACGCCATCGAGGCCGGCCGCGAGACCGCGCTCCAGCACGGCTCGGGACTCGGGCTCTGGATCGTCCACTGGGCCGCGGCCGCGGTCGGCGCCGAGACGGCGTTCGCCGACCGGGAGCCACGGGGGACGGTCGCCACGATCCGGCTCCCGCTCGGGGACGCGTGGACGGCGTCGGCGTCGGCCGCGGCCTCCACCGTCGAGCGCGAGACCGCGAGCGAGACCGCGGGGGAGTGAGGGCGGGGGAGCGCGAATCTAGTCAGGACGATTCGGAGTCACGGTGATGTGAAATACATGTGATTGGATGTTCGTTAACCTCGGATTTCACCGTACGCTTGCTTCTTCATCCGATCATAACGATCACGGGAGCGGATAATCCACTTGTACTCGAACCCCGGCGGTGGGTTCCCCATCCATTCGAGGAATTCTCGCGTTTCTTTGCGAGTGAATCGAATCGTTCCTCTTCGGAAGTCGGGATCGAACCCTTGCTCTTGGAACAAGTCAATCAGGAAATCTTGTCTGTCAGCCTCACTTATCGTTCGGATTGCGGCTCTTGGTGAACGATTTCGATCGACGTCAAGAAAACCATCAGATATGTACCAAAACTTTGCGATCTTTGGCGTCAAGTCGAGGGAATCAGGAATACGCTTTGACCCGCTTCGATACCAAGATCGAAGACGTGTGAAATATGGATGGGCACGACTCCAGACAGTATACATGTCATGGTAGTTCTCCGCTTCTGCATTCGGACTGAATCCCGATTTGCGGTTGTTTTCTGCGAGTTCTTCTGCGGTCTTCTTTAACGAAACACCAGTCGTGAAGATGCCCATCCGATAGTCATACCATTCGAGAAACTGGCGGTTGACCATCGGGACGTGGAAGATACCGTTATCTTTGCCCGACTGTACCGGAATTGATCCGTCGCCCATTAAGAGCCCGATGATCATATCTCTCTTTTCGGGAGGTATTTTCGGATACGGACATCGGCCCCTCGCCCAGTGTGTTCCGACCCGCTTGAACTCCTTCTCGCAGATCGGGCACGTCGCCTCAGTCACTCTGAATTCTCGGCGCTAACATGTATGTCACGTTGCCGAGCCCCTCACCGAAGCTGTAGTGGAGCTTGACGGGGAACTCCTCGCCGAGTTCGACGACGACCTCGGCGTCGCCGGGGATCGCCTTGTTCATGTCCTTGAGGTAGTCGAGGCTGAACAGGGAGTCGGCGGGGCCGGCCTGCAGGTCGATGAGGTCCTCGCGCTCCAGTTTGAGGTCCACGTCGTCGGTGTCGCCCTCGGCCTCGATGTAGAACGCCTCCTCGGTCTCGTCGACGCGGAGGCGGATGTGGTCGGAGACCATGTCCGCGGCCGTGATACCGCGGTCGAGCTGGGCGCCCTCGACGACGATCTCGGCGGGCAGGTCGAGGTCCGGGATGTCCGGCTCCTGGCGGATGGAGTCGGGGTCGATGAGCGCGAGCGTGTACGAGAGGCCGTCGACCTCGATATGGAGCTTGCGGGTCTCCT
>NZ_LKIR01000142.1:146899-151943 GCF_001462205.1 Haloparvum sedimenti | reverse complement strand
CCGGAGTTGGCCATGCCGGCGATGTCCTGCAGGCGCGCGAGATTGACGCCGATGACGCCCCCGTCGGCCTCGTAGGACTCGAAGGCGGCGGCCTCGAGCGAGAGGTCGACCATGCCGACGTTCGCGGGGTCGACGGCGCGGATGGCCAGTTCCTCCTCGTTCAGGCGGACCTTGCACTCGTCGACCAACACGCTCACCGAACCGAGCGCGTCCTGGAGCGTCGACGCACTCACGATGGCCTTGAACATATACTGCGGGCTACGGCGGTATCCCGTAAAAAGGCACCCGATTCGTTGTAGTTTGTTCGCGCGGGCGGCCGCGGGTGACGCGCGGCCGGTTTGGTGCCGGCCACAACCCGACCGGACGCCGGTCGACCGCTACGCCACGAGCGGCTCGACGAGCTCCCGCCCCGCCTCCAGCAGCCCCGCGACGCGCGCCTCGTCGTCGGCCTCCGCGTAGACGCGGAGCTTCGGCTCCGTCCCCGAGGGGCGGATCAGGAGCCACGAGCCGTCGTCGAGCAGGAGCTTGAACCCGTCGAGCGTGACCACGCGAGCGACCTCGTGGCCGACCACCTCGTCGGGGATGTGGTCGGAGAGCTCGTCGATCACGCGACCCTTCTCGTCGTCCGGACAGGGGACGCTGATCTTGTCCGCGACGATCCGGCCGTGTTCGGCCTCGATTCGGTCGACGCGGGCGTCGAACCCCTCCTCGGTCGCCGCGGCGGCCGCCAGCAGCGCCATCAACACGCCGTCCTTCTCGCGGACGTGGCCCCGCAGCGTGAAGCCGCCCGACTCCTCGCCGCCGAACAGCGCGTCGTGTTCCGCCATCGCCTGCGCGACCCACTTGAAGCCGACCGGCACCTCGTAGGTCTCCTCGCCGTGCGCCTCCGCGACGCGGTCGACGAGGAACGTCGTGGAGACGGTCCGGACTGCGGGTCCCGACCGGGTCTCGAGCAGGTGGTCGTAGCAGGCGACGTAGAACAGGTTGGCGTCGAGGACGCCGCGCTCGGGGGTACACACCGCCACGCGGTCGGCGTCGCCGTCGTTGGCGATTCCCAAATCCGCGTCGCGGGCCGCAACCTCCTCGGCGAGGGCGTGGAGGTTCTCCGCGCTCGGCTCCGGCGCGCCGCCGCCGAACGCCGGGTCGCGCTCGCCGCGCAGGGTGTGGACCTCCGCACCCGCAGACCGGAGGAGTTCGTCGGTGACTCCGCGGCCGCTTCCGTGCATCGCGTCGTAGACGACGGAGAGCCCGGAGAGGTCCGCGTCGACCAGTTCGCGGGCGGCCGCGGCGTGCTCGCTGATGAAATCGTGTCGCCGGATCGTTCCCCACGCGTCCTCGTCGTCGAGGGGGGACGGATCCGAAAGGCGTGCCTCCACGTCCGCGGTCACCTCCGGGAGCGCGGGCGCGCCGTCGCTCGGGATGAACTTCACGCCGTTGTACTCGGGGGGGTTGTGCGAGGCCGTCACCATCAGCGCCCCCGAGAGGTCGTGCTCGACGACGCCGAAGGCGACGACCGGCGTCGGCACGTCCCGCTCGGGAAGCAACACGTCGAAGCCGTTGCCCGACAGCACCGCCGCGAGGCTCTCGGCGAACCCCTCGGAGGTCTCGCGGGCGTCGTATCCGACGAGAACGGGGGCGTCGCGACCGGCGGCCGCGAGATGGTCCGCGACCGCCTGCCCCACCGCGCGGACGCGCTCGTCCGTGAACTCGTCGAGCGTCGCCCGCCAGCCGTCCGTCCCGAAGGAGATGGCGTCCATGCCGGAGGCGTGGCGCGGCGGCGGCTTATAAGACGTGACTCGATGCGCGGGGCGAGGGGGCCGTTCGCGCCGGCCGCGCGGGCCGAGGCAGGACGCTCACTCCCGGGTCAGCGTCAGGACGTGTCTGGTCAGCGAGCGGTGGACGCGGCGCTCGAAGGTCGCGTCGACGCGCCAGCCGGCACCCCGCGCCTCGCTCCGCCAGTCCCGGTCCGCGACGAGGACCGCCTGCGGCGCGACGCGAGCCGTCTCCGCGAGCGCACCGGCGACCAGATCCGCCAGGTCGTGGGTCGCGATCTTCGACTGCCGGCCGTAAGGCGCGTCGAAGGCGACGCCGTCGACAGCGTCGTCGCGCAGGGGGAGCGCGGTGGCGTCCCCGCGGGCGACGTGCCACGCGGGGTCGTCGGACCCGCCGACGTACTCGCGGAGGTTGCGCCGCGTCCCCCGGACCATCTTCGCCTGCGCGTCGGTGCCGACCGCTTCGGCGCCCACGAGCCCCGCCTCGACCGCCAGTCCGCCGGTGCCGCACATCGGGTCCAGAAATCGGCGGCCCGGTGCAGCGCCGGCGAGGTTGGCGTACGCCCGGGCGTCGGCCGGCGCCATACTCCCGGGCTGGAAGAACGGTCGGTCGGTCGGCTTGGGAGCGAAGTCACGCCGCCCCTCACGGGCGACCCAGCCGAGCGCCGCGACGGAGGACTCCTCTCCGTCGGCGCCGGCCACGGCGTCGTGGTCGGGGCGCCGCCCCGCGGCGAACAGCGCGCGGAGCGTGTGGTCGGGAGCGTCCAGATCCACCTCGAAGCCGCGGTCGACGAGCACCTGTCCGAGCGCGCGCTCGGCGTCGCTCGTGGAGACGCCGGAACTGCCGCGCACGTCCCGCGCCCGGACGGCGACGGTCCCCTCGCGGTCGATCCCGGCCGCCTCCAGCAGCGCGACCGCGGCGTCGACATCAGCCTCAGTCCGGCCGATCGCCTCGTGGGCGGCGCGCGTGTACGCCAACCGCTCGACCGCCGGCCCGGCCGCGCCTGCCCGGGCGATCCCCGGCGCGAGGAGCTCGACCCCGGCCGCGGCGCTTGCCGCCTCGTGGGCCGCGAACGCGTCCTCCTCGCCCGACAGTTCCAGCCAGTACACGTTCGCCGGGAGGTCGGCGGACGGCAAGAGCGTGGCGAATGGCGGGTCAAGGGCAGCCCGGCCAGACCGCTCCCCGCGCGGAACCCGGTTTGCCGATCTCGCGGCCGCGGGCTTCCGTCCTGGTGACAACACCGTGAAACGAACACGTCACATCCGGATCGGAGAGCTTGGAGGTTACGAACGACTCGAACCACATTTCCATCCACCAACATCAGTATCATGACGTATCAGCGTGTGACGAACCTTTTTAAATGCGTCACCCGACGTTCGAGGCGTTGATGACCGATCCGAAGGACACGATCAACATCGAGAACGTCGTCGCCTCGACGGGGATCGGCCAGGAGCTGGACCTCCAGAGCGTCGCGATGGACCTCGAGGGCGCCGACTACGACCCCGAGCAGTTCCCCGGGCTCGTCTACCGCACGACGGACCCGAAGTCGGCCGCGCTGATCTTCCGCTCCGGCAAGATCGTCTGCACCGGCGCGAAGTCGACGGACGCCGTCCGGCGCAGCCTCGACATCGTCTTCGAGAAGCTCCGCGAGCTCCAGATCCCCATCGAGGACGACCCCGAGGTGACGGTCCAGAACATCGTCACGAGCGCCGACCTCGGCGAGGACCTGAACCTGAACGCGATCGCCATCGGACTCGGCCTCGAGCACATCGAGTACGAGCCGGAGCAGTTCCCCGGCCTCGTCTACCGGCTGGAGGAGCCCGAGGTCGTCGCGCTGCTTTTCGGCTCCGGAAAGCTCGTTATTACCGGCGGCAAGGACCCCGCAGACGCGGAGGCGGCCGTCGACGTGATCGTGGACCGCCTCGAGGACCTCGGTCTGCTCGGCTGAGGCGCCCCCGAACCGCGGCCGCTTTACCCCCGCCGGCCATACACCCCTCCATGCTCCTGCAGGCCGTCGTCGGCCCGCTTTCCGTTCTCGGGACGTTCCTCGGGATCGCCGCGTTTCTCACTCTCACCGCGCACCTCGCCGCCAGAAACGTCCTCGGAGACGTGTCCCCGCGGCGCGCGCTCGGGGTCGGCCCCGTCCCCGCTGTCGTCGCGGTCGCGAGCGGCGCCCTCTCGCTGCCGGCCGCGCTGACGCTGCCGGCCGCGGTGCTGCTGGACTGGTTCGCGATCCGGTGGCGCTACGAGGTCGAGGGGCGGACCACGACGCTGATCACGGTGATCCACTTCACCGTCTCCGTCCTGATCGGGCTGGTTCTCGTCGCGGCCGCGGTGCTTCTGTCCTCGCGGCCGGGGTAGTCGGTCGCGGTGTCGAGCGGCGTCCGGTATGCGGCGCTCTCGTCTCGCGGTTTTAAGTCGGACCGGGGCGGGAATCGGACATGGACATCGTCGCGACGCTCCGACGCGTCGTCTGGCACGACCGCGAGGAGCGGGTCCGGAGTCCGCTCAGGCTCGGAATCGGCGCGTTTCTGCTGTTCGCGACCGCCGTCGGGATCGTTCTCGTCCTCGGCGCGGTCGGAGTGGTCGCGCCGGCCGGCGGCGGGTTGGCGCTGACGGGCGTCGTCTCGCTTGTCGCGACCGGCGGCGGCCTCGCGCTCGCGGCGCGGTTCGTGGACCGACGGCGCTGGAGCGACTACGGACTCCGGATCGACCGCGGATGGTGGATCGATCTCGGCTTCGGGCTCGCGCTCGGCGCCGCGCTCCAGACCGGCATCTTCCTGGTGGGCTGGGGCGCCGGCTGGTACGTCCCGACCGGCACGTTCGTCTCGGAGGGCTCGTTCGTCGCCGGCTTCGCGGTCGTCCTCTTCCTGTTCCTCTCCGTCGGGATCTACGAGGAACTGATCTCGCGCGGGTGGCTCCTCACGAACGTCGCCGAAGGGCTCCGGTTCGCCGGCGAGCGGACGGCGGTCGTCGTCGCGACGGTCGCGTCCTCGGCGGTGTTCGGGGTCCTCCACGCGACCAACCCCGGCGCGACCGTGCTCTCGACGGCGATCATCGGACTCGCGGGCGTCTTCCTCGCGCTCGGTTACGTGTTGACCGGCGAGCTCGCGATCCCCGTCGGCGTCCACGTGACGTGGAACCTCGTGCAGGGCGGCGTCTACGGCTTCGGCGTCAGCGGCCTCGGCGTGCCCGCGACGGTCGTCGAGACGCGCGTGACCGGCCCGGAACTCGTCACCGGCGGGTCCTTCGGTCCGGAGGCGGGGCTGTT
>NZ_LKIR01000142.1:138225-146889 GCF_001462205.1 Haloparvum sedimenti | reverse complement strand
CGTCGGCTCCGCCGCGACCGTCTGGTGGGTCCGGCGTCGGACGGGGGTGGTCCGGATCCACCCATCGATCACGGAGCCGGACCTGTTGCCCGGCGGCGAGAAGGGAGAGTAGCCTCGCGGGCATCACAAACACCATACTCCCTCGGCCCGGTCCATTCACCAACGACCCACATGACCGAGAAACGCGAGTACACCGGCGACTACCCCGAGAAGACCCTGTACATCCCCGGCCCGACCGAGGTGCGCGAGGACGTGATCGAGGCGATGGCCCAGCCGATGTTCGGTCACCGGATGGACCGAATGACCGACCTCTACACGACCATCGTCGAGGACACGAAGGCGTTCCTCGGCACGGACAACGAGACGATGATCCTCACGGCCTCCGGCACCGAGTTCTGGGAGGCGACGACGCTCAACCTCGTGGACGAGGACGGGAGCCTGCTCGTGCCGACCTGCGGGAGCTTCAGCGAGCGCCACGCGAACGTCGCCGAGCGCCTCGGGCGGGACGTCGACCGCCTCGAGTACGAGTGGGGGCAGGCGGTCAAGCCCGAGGACGTCCGCGAGGCCATCGAGTCGAGCGAGAAGGAGTACGACGTGGTCGCGTGCGTGCTGAACGAGTCCTCGACCGGCGTGCGCAACCCCGTCGAGGAGGTTGGCGACGTGGTCGCGGAGTACCCGGACACATACTTCGTCGTCGACGCGGTCTCCGCGCTCGGCGGCGACGCGGTCGACATCGACGCGCACGGCATCGACGCCATCTTCGCGTCCACGCAGAAGGCGTTCGCGATGCCGCCCGGCCTCGCGGTCTGCGTCGTCAGCGACGAGGCCTACGAGCGCGAACTCGAGAAGGACTCCGCCTCGTGGTACGGCGGGTTCCAGCGCGCGCTCGACTACTACGACCGCAAGGGGCAGACCCACTCGACGCCGGCGATCCCGGTCATGCTGGCCTACCGCAAGCAGATGAAGCACATGCTCGAGGAGGGGCTCGACGCCCGCGACCGGCGCCACCGCGAGATGCAGGAGTACGTCCACGAGTGGGCCGAGGAGCACTTCGCGATGTTTCCGGAGGCGGGCTACGAGTCGCAGACGGTCGCCTGCATCGAGAACACGCAGGACATCGACGTCGCCGCCACCATCGAAGAGGTCTCCGAGAAGTACGACATGGTCTTCTCGAACGGCTACGGCGACATCGGCGAGGAGACGTTCCGGATCGGGCACATGGGCGAGCACACGGTCGAGAGCGTCAAGCAACTCACCGACGCCATCGAGGACGTCGCCGACATCTGAGCGCCGGGATTGGCTCGCTTCTCTCGTGGTTCGCACCGGATGAGTCGCTGATCGACCGACCACCCCCAACTGCACTCACGGCGGGAGTCGCGCTTTTTCTGCCAAAAACGTTCGTCTGGCGTGCGGTCGCGGTGCGGTGGCGGTGTCGTGCTGTCGGCGCGCGCGAGAATCGCGCGCGAGGGAGCCCGCAGCCGCGGTCGCGTTGCGGTGCGGTCACGCGACCGCGGCTGCGGCGAGGTTGGGGAGGTACGAGGCTGCGGGGCGGTGCTGTGCGGTTGCGGTGGGTGGGACTGAAAGGGGCAGTCGGCTCGATCCGGCCCCGGCACCGCAAGCACCGCAGCGGGCTGTGCGGAGAGCGAGGAGCGCAGCGCGTGTCGCGGCCGGTCGAGACGGCTGGGGCTTTCTGGGTGTTGCTGTCCCGATCAGAAGGATCTGCATCAGAGCCTGATTAGTAGCAGGGAGAGCCGGCTGGGGCTTTCGAGGTGTTGCTGTTCCAAGTAGCAGGATCTGCAACAGAGTCAGATCAGTAGTGGAGAGAGTCGCCAGAAACGCCCCAGTTGCTCCCGCCCCGATCAGCACCACAAGCGACCCAAACGCCGTATGAGTCCCCTTACGCGTCCGCGAGAGCGTCGAACGTCTTCTCGGCCCACTTCACCGCGTACGGCGCGCCGCGGTCGCGGAACGCGGTCGTGTCCAGCGCCGCGAACGGCGCCGGCAGGTCGAGGCCGTGTCTGACCGCCGAACAGGCGTACTCGGTCGCGTTCGCGAAGTCCGTCTCGCCGCGGGCGACGAGGCCCGGGAGCTCCTCGAGCCGGTCCGTCAGGCGATCGCCCGCGTCGACCCACGCGTCGTGGAGGCGCTCGCGTTCGGGGTCGTCCGCCCACTGCTCGAACGTCTCGCGCGTCTGGAGGCCGACCCACGCGTCGAACAGCGCGTTCGCGACCTGATAGACGTCCGTCGGGCCGTACCCCGCGGGGTCCTCGGGATCCCGGATCGCCGCGTCCAGGTCGGCGTACCGCTCGCCGAAGAAGGGGAGGAAGTGCTCCGGGATCCCGGTCGCGCCCTCCGGCATCGCGGCCGCGCCCGCGACGGCGCCGGTCGGGGGGTCGGCCCCGACCTCGACGAACGCCTCCGCGAGCAGGAACGCGAGGAAGTCGTCCGGCGTGGTCTCCGCGCGGCGCTTCACGAGGACGGTCTCGGGCGCGGTCTGGTCGGTCCAGACCACGGTCCCGCCGCCGGGCATCCCGACCGTGAACTCGGGGCCGGCGTAGCTCCGGAGCGTCTCCGGCGCGTCATCGGGGAGCCAGTCGGCCGGGTAGCTCGCGGGGCGGAGCCGGTCGACGAACAGCCCGAGGTCCTCCGCGACCGCGGGCGGGACCGTCTCGAAGTCCGCCTCCGCGTCGAGAACGGGCACCTCGGGCGCGTGGGCCTCGCGGACGGCCGCCACGTCCGCGGGGAGGTCTCGGGACGCGAACATTCAGGCGAACACGTACATCAGGACCACGAGTACCGACAGCAGCGCCGCCGATCCGACCGTTCCGACCACGATCTTCGTTGCCTTGCTCATGTCCGAACCTGCGGCCGCGCCCCGCTTAAAACCATCCAGTTCCGCGCGACCGCGTCCGGGAGTGTCCCGCCACCTCCGACCCGCTAGCTCCCCGCCGTCTTCGCGACGCGGAACCAGTCGCCGTCCCACGTCAGCGCGTAGCCGAGGACCGACGACAGCGTAAGCACGCCGAAAAACGGCACCAGGAGCGGCGTCGCCAGCCAGACCGGATGCGCGCCGTCGACGGCTCCGTCCGCGCGGTCCCGGACGATAAGCCCCCCGACGGTGGCCCCCACGACGAGTACGGGCGCGAGGTAGAACGGCGCCAGGTCCGCGAGCATCAGGACCGCGAACTTCGAGGCGAGCGTCAGCGTGAGCAGGCTCCCCAGCATGCTGGAGACGAGGCGTCCGAGCGAGAGCAGGCGCCGACGATGGCTCCCGTCGCCCTTCCCGAGCAGGGTCCGGTGGAGCACCTCGACCTGTCCGGTACGCCAGCGCTTGCGCTGGCCCCACAGGTCGCCGACCGTGTGGGGCGCCTCCATGAGGTTGACGTGGTTGCGACACTGCTCCACGTCGAGCCCGTGTCGGTAGCAGGCGTGTGCGAACTCCAGGTCCTCGGTGAGGCAGTCGGCGTACCCCCCGACCGTCGCCAGCGCCTCGCGGGTGAACGCGGTCGAGGAGCTCCGGCAGTTCGCGAAGCCGGTCAGCTCCACCGGCTTGTAGCTGGCATGGAACAGCGCGCGCTCGCAGTACGCGAGCGTCTCGACGAGCCCGGTCGGTTCGGGGACCCGCCGTCCCTGGAACACGTCCGCGCCGTGCTCGAGCGCGCCGACTGCGGCCGGAACGAAGGAGGGCGCCACCACCTCGTCGGCGTCGAACACGAGGAAGTGCTCGGCGTCGGAGCGCGCGACCGCGTCGTTGATGGCGCCCGCCTTCGACCCCGGACGCCCGTTCTCCAGCACCTCGACCGCGGGGTGCTCGGCCGCCAGCGCCTCCGCGACGCCCCGGGTCCCGCAGTCGCCCGGCTCCGTTATCACCCGGATCCGCAGGTCGGCGTACTCGCTGTCGAGCAGGCTCTCGACGCTCCGCTCGAGGACCTCGCCGTCCCGGTACACCGGGATCAGCGCGTCGACGGTGGGGCCCTCGTACAGGTAGCGGTCCTCGTCCCGACGGCGCGTGACCTCCCACAGGAGAAGCCCGCCCGCGAGGGCGAAGAAGGCCGTGAAGCCGACGAACGTCGCGACCGCGTCGAGGTAGAGGACGCGCAGGCTGATGACCCACAGCGCGAGCGTGACGCCCTGCACCTGCACCCCCTGCCAGAGGCCGACGCCGAGCAGCGTCGCCGACCCCGTGAGCACGCCCGTCCGCTCCGCGGCCCGACGAACGACGGCGTCAGCCCTGTCGAAGGCGCTCCGCAGCATACGTGGCCGAACGGCCGCTCGACACATAAGTTCTGTCGTCAGCGAGGACACGGAATTGTGAACCGTTAGCACGGTTTTCGGGGCATCCCGGAGAGCCGTTCGCGCGTCGCCGGGCGCGCATTTATGACCCACGCGACGGAACGACTCCCCCATGCACGTACGCGACGCCGTGGAGGCCGACGCCGAGGCCGTCGCCGCGCTCGCGTCGCGGCCGGTGGATGCGGTCCGCGACGCTGTCCACGAGCGGTCGGTTCGGGTGGCCGTCCGCGAGTCGGACGCGGCCGCCGGGCTCCCCGACGACACAAGCGATCCCGGCGACCCGACGGAGCCGTCGGACCCGGCCGGCTACGTCGCCTTCGACGCGCGGCCGGACGCGGTCCACGTCACCGGATTCGCGGGCGATCCGGAGACCGTCGAGCGCCTGCTCGCGGAACCGGTCCGGTTCGCCGAGCGCGAGGGGATGGTCGTCGAGATCGTCGTCGAGGAGACGGCGAGCGGGCAGCGCGACGCGGTCGAGCGCGCCGGCTTTTCCGCGGTCGGTTCCGGGCCGCGGTTCGAGGGGACGCCGACCGTGCGCTACCGGCTGGACCCCGCGACCGACGGCAGCGAGACGTAGGCGTCGTCGCGGGGGGCTTCGGAGAACTTCTCGACCGTCATTCAGGAGAACTTCCTGACCGTCATCTCCAGCGTGTCGAGGTCGAGGATGGGCGCGAAGCCCGCGTCCGGGTCGATGTTGACGGACTTCTGGAAGTCGGTCTGGGCCTGCCAGCAGCCGGAGTTGACCGCGAGGACGTTGTGGTACTTCCCCCAGCCGAGCTTGTGGACGTGGCCGGTGTGGAACACGTCCGGCACGTCGTCGATGACGAGGTAATCGCGGTCCTCCGGCGCGACCCGGGTGTGGCCGCCGAACTGCGGCGCGACGTGGCGCTTCTTGAGCAGGTGATACATCGCCTTGTGCGGCTCGTCGTAGCTGGCCTTCTCCGCCGGCAGCTCCGCGATCACCTCGTCGAGCGAGACGCCGTGGTACATCAGGACGGAGACGTTCTCGACGGTGACGGTCGCGGGGTTCGAGACGATTCGCGCGTCGTGGGCGGACATGATCTCCCGGAGCTCGTCGTCGAAGCCGGGCTGCGGCTCCGCGAGCCGGACCGCGTCGTGGTTGCCCGGGATCATCACGATCTCCGTGTCCGCGGGCACCTCCTTGAGGTACTCCGAGAAGCGCTCGTACTGCTCGTAGATGTCGACGATGTCCAGCTCCTCGTCCTGGTTCGGGTAGACGCCGACGCCCTCGACCATGTCGCCGGCCAGCAGGAGGTACTCGACGGGCGCGGCCTCCTCGGTGTGGAGCCAGTCGGTGAAGCGGTGCCACGCGTCGGCCATGAACTCCTGTGACCCGACGTGGACGTCCGAGATGAGCGCCGCCTGCACGTGTCTGTCGGCGGTGTTCGGGCGGTGCGTCCGCGGCACGTCCGGGAAGTGGAGCGCGTCCGCGAACAGGATCCCGCCGTCGTCCGCGAGCGTCCCGTCGACCGCGACGCACTCATCCAGCAGGAGCTCGTCGACGTTGTCCGCGATCCCCTTGTCCTTCATGATCAGCGCGGGGAACGTGCCCGTCGTGTCCTCCAGCTCGACGAGCCAGTGGCCCGACTTCGTCGAGCGCACGTCGTTGACGAGCCCGATCATCGCGGCGTCGCTCCCGCCCGGCATCGCGTCGATGGCCTCCGCGGGCCGGTGGTTCACGCGCCCCCGGAGCACCGAGGAGAGGCGCTCGTACCGGTCGCGGAACGTCCGGACGAAGTCGCCGTACTCGCCCGTCCCGGTGCTGTTGCCGGTCATGTCGTTGGCGATCGCCAGTTCGCGGAGCGAGAGGTCGCGGTCGTGGGTGGCGTCGACCGTCGGCTCTCCGTCTTCGTCCCCCTTCGTTTCGACTGGAGTCCCGGCTGCTTCTGATGGTGGTTTATGCGGTGTGTCTCCAGTCGAAACGGAGGGGTCCTGATCGGGGTCCTGATCGGGGGCCTCATCGGGACCCTCATCGGGACCCTCAGCGGTGGTCGGCGATGACGAACTGTCCCCGGTCGTTGCGGTCGTCTCTCCACGGGTGGTGGTCGCGGCGTCCGCGTCCGGGGCGGTCGGCGCGTCCGGGGCACCGTCGGCGTCGAGGACGGTGCGGACGTGTTCGGTGGTGATTCGGAGCGCGTCGTCGGGCGCGTGTTCGACCGCGGCCTCCAGCGTGAGCGCGGGGTTCGGAGCGCCCGCGAGCAGGGTCACCGCCTCGCGCTCGGCGTTGTAGCCGCGGCTCGCGAGCTCGCTGACGATCCGGGACGACGACTCCAGCGGCACATCGCTTCGGAAGCACAGGGCGGGCAAAAGCGTGCCGGACCGACCGGGTCGCGCGGCGGACAGCCGGCCGGACGCCGACGGCGCCGGAACCCAGAAGTTTCAACACCGGACGTGGCCAACCCGCAGGCGATGGAACCCGGGGATACCCCGCCGACCGACGACGAGGACGAGCGGGAGGGCCGCGATCCCGGGACCGAGACAGCGGACGCTGACGATGGGGGCGATGGGGGCGATGGAGGCGATGGAGGCGACGGGCTCCCCGAGGACGGTCCGTTCGGCGGCAACGACCGCCAGTACGCGGGCGCAGACTCGGAGCGCGATAGCGGGACTGCCTCGACCGCCACCGACGCGCCGAGCCCCGAGCACGGGACCGCGGCCGCGGAGCGCGAGACCGCGACGGGGGACGGAAACGGGGCGGACGCGGACCCCCTGAGCAGGTTTCTGCACGCGAAATCGGGGCCGCTCATGTGGACTCGGGAGTTCCTCTCGAGCGCGGTGGTCGTGCTCGCGGTCGGGCTGTTGCTGTTCGGGATCAGCGGCGTCTGGCCGCCGATGGTCGCCGTGGAGTCGGGCAGCATGGAGCCGAACATGGAGAAGGGCGACCTGATCGTCGTCACCGAGCCCGGGCGGTTCGCTCCGGACGTCGCGACCGCCCAGAACGGCATCGTCACGCAGGAGGACGGCCAATCAGCGGGATACCGCACGTTCGGCGGCTACGGCTCCGTCGTCGTGTTCGACGACCCGGGATCGGGCGGCTCGCCGATCATTCATCGGGCGCACCTCCGGGTCGAGGAGGGCGAGAACTGGTACGACCGCGCCGACAAGGAGTACATGAGCGCCGACAGCTGTGCGGAGCTACGGAACTGTCCCGCGCCCGCGACCGGCTACATCACGAAGGGCGACAACAACGCCCACTACGACCAGGCGCAGGGGATCGCCCGCGTCGTCCGCGACGACTGGGTCACCGGCGTCGCACGGCTCCGCATCCCCTACCTCGGCTGGATCCGGCTGATCGCGACCGGGCAGGCGACCCTGTTCGGCGGCACCACCTTGTCGGGAGCCCTCAGCGGCACCGCCTTTTCGGGTGCCGCGGGCGTCGGTGCGGGCCTGATCGGTGCTGGTGCGGTCGCGACGCGCCGGCGTACGTGAGCCTCTCGGCGGACGGCTGCTGAAAAGTGACTGTCGACGGACGGCTGCTGAAAAGTGAACGCGATGAGAAATTCTCGAACAGCCGGCTGCCGAGGCTTCACCGTCAGTTGTCGAAGCGGGCCTGGACGAACGGCTGCGCGTTCTCGATGTCGCCGAGCCGGGAGTCCGACAGCAGGACTGCTTCGGTCTCGTCGATGGGGACGGAGAGGCCCATCTCCTTGGTGCGGCCGTAGCGCCCCTTCGAGACGACGACCGCGTTGACGATGCCGAGCATGTCGAGCTCGCTGATGAGGTCGGTGACGCGGCGCTGCGTGAGCACGTCCGCGTCGATCTCCTCGCAGAGACGTTTGTAGATGTTGAACACCTCGCCGGTGTTGATGTTGTGGACGCCGTTCTTCTCCAGCAGGATGACCGCGAAGAGGACGATCTTCGACTGGGTCGGGAGGGTGCGGACGACCTCCACGACGCGGTCGAGTTCGATCTTGTCCTGCGCCTGCCGAACGTGCTCCTCGCCGACGATCTCCGCCTGCGAACGCTCGGCGAGTTCGCCGGCGGTCCGGAGCAGGTCAAGCGCGCGTCGAGCGTCGCCGTGCTCCTGGGCGGCGAACGCCGCGCACAGGGGGATCACGTCGTCCGTGAGCGCGTCGGGCTTGAACGCCGCAGTCGAGCGGTGCTGGAGGATATCCCGGAGCTGGTTCGCGTCGTACGGCGGGAAGACGATCTCCTCCTCGCCGAGGCTCGACTTCACGCGAGGGTCGAGGAAATCGGTGAACTTCAGGTCGTTCGAGATGCCCATGATGGAGATCCGGGAGTTGTCCAGCTCGGAGTTCATCCGCGAGAGGTTATACAGCGTGTCGTCTCCCGACTTCTCGACCAGCTTGTCGATCTCGTCGAGCATGATGACGACCACGCGCTCGTTGT
>NZ_LKIR01000142.1:137841-138215 GCF_001462205.1 Haloparvum sedimenti | reverse complement strand
GTGAACTCTCGACTCAAACGCAAGTACGGTGCATTCGTCCGCTCACGCCACTGGTGGAAACAGTTCCGGGAAATCGCTGTCGGCTGTCTCATCCACAATATCGACAAGGAACTCTCAACGTGAGGTGTAGAGAGCGTTGTAGTCGATTATAGAGGAGCGAATGGTCACCGGAACTATCGAGTAATCAGGACGAACCCAAGGGCCAACAGGATTAGCAAGACGAGGCCAAAGAGGGCCAGAAGCCCCCAGACACCGCCGATTCCGAGTAGGACGGCCCCACCAGCAAGCGCTAGAACCCCTGCGAGGAGAAATCCGACACGTAATCGGAGGTACGTTCCGATGAGGCGGGTGTTCCAGAGCGTGTGGAGGGGGCC
>NZ_LKIR01000142.1:137599-137831 GCF_001462205.1 Haloparvum sedimenti | reverse complement strand
AGTCGACCGCGTCGAAGAACGTCGTGTAAACGCGGTCGGTCGGCCACCCGGTCATGGGCACTTCCTCCATCTCCTCGCGGTCGTCTTCCAGTTCCGCGATTCGATCGTCGACTTCCGCGATCGAGTCGAACGCCGAGGGATCGATGGGGTCGACGGCCTCAGCGTCTGCGGCGTCGGCGGTCGCCGCGTCGGTGGTCGTCGCGTCGGTGGTCGTCGCGTCGGCGTTTACCGC
>NZ_LKIR01000142.1:137401-137589 GCF_001462205.1 Haloparvum sedimenti | reverse complement strand
TCGTCGACTTCCGCGATCGAGTCGAACGCCGAGGGATCGATGGGGTCGACGGCCTCAGCGTCTGCGGCGTCGGCGGTCGCCGCGTCGGTGGTCGTCGCCTTCGTCGGCACCCTCGTCGGCGAGCCGCGAGCGGAGGTCCCGGAGCCGGTCGAGTTTGTCGTCGATGACCTCCTGATTCTTCCGGATGA
>NZ_LKIR01000142.1:136819-137186 GCF_001462205.1 Haloparvum sedimenti | reverse complement strand
GAGTCTCGCCGCGCAGCGCGGACACGAGGATCGTCGCCATCTGGTTGATCTGGTCGTTCCGGTGGGGGAGCTCGTGGGGTGTGTACGACGGGCGGAGGACCTCCTTGTTCTCGAAGATCGGCTCGCCGGAGAGCAGGTCGTCGAACAGCCCTCGACTGTCTTCGTCTTCGTCGGGTTCCTCGTCGAGGACATCGCCGACCAGGTCCACGTCCGGAGACGACCGGTCGCGACCGGAGGTCGACCCGACTTCGAGGTCGATGTCGGTCGCTTCCCAGTCGGCCCCCTCAGCGCCGTCCGCGTGCGCCGAGGACGGTGTCTCGCCGTTCACTGAAGACGGTCTGATCGATGACTCGGACCCCTCCTCGGT
>NZ_LKIR01000142.1:136711-136809 GCF_001462205.1 Haloparvum sedimenti | reverse complement strand
CTTCGTCGGCACCCTCGTCGGCGAGCCGCGAGCGGAGGTCCCGGAGCCGGTCGAGTTTGTCGTCGATGACCTCCTGATTCTTCCGGATGAACTTGTTC
>NZ_LKIR01000142.1:136426-136701 GCF_001462205.1 Haloparvum sedimenti | reverse complement strand
GCGCATACTCGTTGAAGACGCCACCGAGGCAAAGGCATTCCGTTCACTCGGTTGCTTCAGCGGCGATAATGTAGAACTCATGGGATTTCAACAGAGCCACTTGTTCGCGAGTTGCGCGAGCACGCGGTACTGGGTGTCGGTCACCTCGCAGTTGATGTACTCGACCTCGCAGGGTACGTCGTACTTCTGAGAGGTGGACTCCAGCTCGTTGGAGACGAACTTCGCGGACGCCGTCTTTCCGGTCCCCGTCTTCCCGTAGATGAGGATGTTGGAGG
>NZ_LKIR01000142.1:130372-135971 GCF_001462205.1 Haloparvum sedimenti | reverse complement strand
GTGCGGTTCTGGGTCGGGTGGGTTCGGATTACCCGAACCATCGACCGTGGCGTCGCCACCGACCGCGGCATCACTATCGACCGCGGCATCACTATCGACCGCGGCATCACTATCGACCGCGGCGTCGCCACCGGCCGTGGAGTCGCCATCGACTCTATCGGCCGTGGCGTCGCCATCGACTGCGGCGTCACTATCGGCCTCGTTATCCGTCTCTGTCGGAGTCGCGGCATCGGGCTCCTCGTCGTCGGCGTCGGAAACGGCCCCGTCGTCAGTCGCGGACGCGGCATCGGATCGCGACGCGGTCTGTTGGTAGTCGTCGTTCGTGTCGTCCATGTATACCCCCCAATTTCAGGTGGAAAACGCGCCCGGGAACGTAGTCAGACAGTCCCTATCTGCCGAATACGAGCCTTCCGGCGTGAATATATCCATCGGGCGCGTCCAATTGATGCAGACGAACCAGATGAACAGACGGAATAAAAGTGTTCCCCTCTCCAGTTGAAGCGGGGGGCGCGTGGACCACCATCGATCCGGACTGCATCGAAGCGGCGGCGATATCGATGTTGATGAGCGACCGAGAGACGGTCGGAATCGGCCGGTATCCCTGATAAACAATCGAGAAATTGGTAGCCCGTGGTTGCAGTCGATAATTAGGGGGCAGCATTTCAGGTGGATGTGGGAGGGAGAATCTCTGCTCGTCGTTTTTCGTCGGAGAAGTGCGTCACATTGAGATCCTCCCCACCCTGAAGGGCGAAGTTTTAGCCTCGCATCTTCGATAACATCGAGGCTAAGTGGGCGAGGCTAAGTGGGCGAGGCTAAGTGGGCGAGGCTAAGTGGGGAGCGTTTCGACTGAACTGAGCGCTTCGACTGGATTGCAACTGAAGGGAGTCGTTTCCTGGTTGAGAGCAGCCTGGTCAAGTCGACACGAAACGGAAGGCATCCGACACGAAGCGGAAGGTATCGGTTAGAACAGGCCGATAAGTCTGAAAACACGTCGTGTATCACGGGTGCCTTCGTCTCGAGAGAGTCGTGTTTCGTGGTTGTCGACGGGAAACGGTGGGTGGTGGGGTGCCCCCCACCCCTTTGTTTCGTGTGGAACTGGGAATGGTGGGGTGGGGGGAGGGGTATATTATTTCCGGTGGTTTTAACACATGTCTACTAGAACAGTATCCGTAATACAGGAAGACAGGAAATATACCGACCGTTCTTTCTTGTTAGTTGACGCTTCTCTGCGAGAACACCCGCCGAACGACGAAAGCCACCCTCCACCACCTACCGTTCCACACGAAACGAAGGGGTGGGGGAGGGACACCCCTCGTCTCGTGTTCGAGCGAGGTGACTGCCCATCCGTAAAGTGAAGCGACCGCGAATCCGGAGAACGGGACGACCGCGAATCCGGAGAACGGGACGACCGCGAATCCGGAAAGCGATCGCCCATCTAGTGAACACTCTCGCGGTCGAGCGGTCACGGCCGGTCGCTTGACCGGTGGCTTCGAGGCGTCTTCCCCGGTTCTGTAGGTGTGTCTGACGCAGTTGTTAAGTGAGAGCGGCGAAGAGAGTAGCTACAATCCCCGCGCGAGAGAGGGAGGCCGGAATCAGGATGGGACTGCTCACAAATCTACGGGACAGCGTATCACGGGTCACGGATCGGTTGTTCACCGACAGCGAACCCAAACGTATCGGTATCTACGGCCCGCCGAACGCCGGGAAGACGACGCTCGCGAATCGGATCGCGCGCGACTGGACCGGCGACGCGGTTGGACCGGAGAGTCACATTCCGCACGAAACGCGGCGGGCGCGCCGTAAGGAGGGCGTCGAGATCGAGCGCAACGGCCGCAAGGTGACCATCGACATCGTCGACACGCCAGGCGTCACCACCAAGGTGGACTACAAGGAGTTCCTCGACCACGAGATGGAAAAGGACGACGCCGTCCGCCGGTCGCGCGAGGCGACCGAGGGCGTCGCGGAGGCGATGCACTGGCTCCGCGAGGACGTCGACGGCGTCATCTACGTGCTTGACTCGACAACGGATCCGTTCACGCAGGTGAACACGATGCTCATCGGCATCATCGAGTCGCAGGATCTGCCGGTGCTCATCCTCGCGAACAAGACGGACCTGCCGGAGTCGAACGTCCAGCGCGTTGCGAACGCCTTCCCCCAGCACGAGACGATCCCGCTGTCGGCGCTGGAGGGCGAGAACATGGACGAAGTGTACGACAAGATCGCGGAGTACTTCGGATAATGCCCGAGGTCACCTCCGACGAATCGGCGGACGAACCGGACGGTGGCGTCCAGATCGACCTCATCAGCGGCGCCCGGATGGAGGGACTCACGAGCATGGAGAAGATCCGGCTCATCCTCGACGGCGTCCGCGACGGCAACATCGTCATTCTTGAGGAGGGGCTCTCCCCGGACGAGGAGTCGAAGCTCATCGAGGTGACGATGACCGAGATCAGTCCCGACGACTTCTCCGGCATCGAGATCGAGACCTACCCCCAGTCGCAGGCGACCGACCAGAGCCTCCTCGACCGGCTGATGGGCCGCGAGTCGGCCAAGAAGCTCACCGTCATCGGCCCGGCCAATCAGCTCGAAACGCTCCACAAGGACGAGACGCTCATCAGCGCGCTCGTCTCCCGGAAGTGACGCCCCTCCGGTAATGCCTCACCAATGTACCTCCTGCGGACGGACGTTCGCGGACGGCTCCAAGGAGATGCTCTCCGGCTGTCCCGACTGCGGCGGGAACAAGTTCCAGTTCAAGCCCCCGGGAGCGACGGATCCTGACCCGGAGCCAGGGTCCGGGTCCAGCGACCGCGACGCGACCGCTCCAGCCGAAACGGAGGGGCAGACCGCCTCCCGCGACGACGCCGAACCGCGGACGCGGTCGAACTCCGCTCGGCGGACGGCGGACGCGACGACGGACGCGACGACGGACGCGACGACGGACGCGACGACGGACGCGACGACGGACACAACCACGAGCGTCACGACGGATGCGGAGACAGACGCCGCAGCGAGCGGCGCCGAGGCGGACCGTGTCGAAGCGGGCGACGACGCTGCGACCGGGCCCGAGGTCGACGCCGAGGACCGCGCGCAGGCCAGCGCCCGCTCGGACGTGGTCTCGCCCGACGAACTCCCGGATACGGACGGCACGTCCTCTCGACCCGAAACTGGGGGCGACGATGGGGGCGGTCCCCACGCCGACGAACGTCCCGGACTCGACTCGCTTCGCGAGGAACTCAACGACCAGTTCGAGAGCATCCGGATCGTCGGCCAGGGCGAGTACGAACTGAACCTGATGGAACTGTACGACAGACAGGAGTACATCATCTCGCTGCGCGAGGACGGCCGCTACGTCATCGAGATGCCCGGCGACTGGGGTCCGGACGACGAGTAGTCGACGCCAACAACCGAGCAGGCGACGCCGACGATCGGGCAGCGGCCCCAACGACCGAGCAGGCGGCCCCAACGACCGAGCAGGCGGCCCCAACGACCGAGCGGACGACGCTCATCAGTCGAGGCGTTTCCGTTCGTTTCCGGCAGGCGAAACGTTCCTGAAACATCAGGTCATCGGAGCGCCGTCTCGGTGTTTTCTCTCCGGCAACGGTTGGACAAGAGGACACAGTTATGCGGCTTCCTCGTCTATGCGGGTTCATGCCCGAGCGTCACGTTTCGAGAGCCGGAGGCCGTCGATGCGCGTAGTCGCGAAGTTCGGCGGCACGAGTCTGGGGAGTGGAGACCGCATCAACCGCGCGGCCGACTCGGTCGCGAAGGCGGTCGAGGAGGGCCACGAGATCGCGATCGTCGCGAGCGCGATGGGATCGACGACGGACGAACTCCTCGACGAGATCACGTTCGAGGCCGACGACGCCGACCGCGCCGAGATCGTCTCGATGGGCGAGCGGACGAGCGTCCGCATGCTCAAGGCCGCGCTCGCGGCCCGCGACGTGGACGCGGTGTTCCTCGAACCCGGCCATCCGGACTGGCCGGTCATCACGAACGAACTCGGCGAGGTGGACGTCGAGGAGACGCGCGCCCGCGCCCAGCAACTCGCCGCCGAGATGGACGGCGTCGTCCCGGTCATCACGGGCTTCCTCGCGGAGGACCACGACGGGAACGTCACGACGCTCGGTCGCGGCGGTTCCGACACGACTGCGGTCATGCTCGGCAACTACATGGACGCCGACGAGGTCGTCATCGTCACCGACGTGGAGGGCGTCATGACCGGCGATCCGCGAGTCGTCGAGGGGGCGCGCAACGTCGGCCGGATCACGGTCGACGAACTCAGAAACCTCTCGTTCCGGGGCGCGGAGGTCGTCGCCCCGAGCGCGCTCTCGTACAAGGGGACCGACCTGGCGGTCCGGGTCGTCCACTACCAGCACGGCGACTTACTCGCGGGCGGCACGGAGATCGAGGGGCAGTTCGAGAACCTGATCGACATGCGCGAGGAGCCGCTCGCCTGCCTCACGGTCGCCGGCCGCGCGATCAGGAACCGGCCGGGGATCCTCGCTGACCTGTCCACGCGCCTCCGCACGGACGAGATCAACATCGACGCGGTCGCGTCCGGCATGGACTCGGTCACCTTCTACGTCGACGTGGACCGTGCGGAGGCCGCCGAGGCCCTGCTCCACGAGGAGGTCGTCACCGACGACGCGCTCTCGTCGGTCACCGTCCACGACCCGGTTGCAGTCATCCGCCTGTCCGGCGGCGAGCTCCCGAACCGCCCCGGGATCATCCAGGAGATCGTCTCCCCGCTCGCGGAGGCCGGGATCAACATCATCGACCTGATCACCAGCGCCACCTCCGTTGCGCTGTTCGTCGACTGGGACGACCGCGAGGAGGCCCTGGAGATCGTTCAAGAGGAGTTCGAGGCGTAGCTTCCGCGGGCGCAGAACCGAACTACGGGCACATCCTCGAGACACGGAACCGGACTACGGACACGGAACCGGACTACGGACACGGAACCGGACTACGGACACGGAACAAAACTGCGACGCTGAGGATTTCTGTCAGAAGTGGCGTTGAGGATCTCTGTCAGAAGTAGGCAACACATCGACCGTCAGGACTGCTTCCCTCACAGATAAACGGGGTCAGTCGCCGTTTTCGAAGGCGAGGGAGACACCGTCCGCGTCCACCGTCGCCCCGGCTGCACAGACCGGGTGCTCGAAATCACTCGCGAGCACCTCGACCGCGGCCTCACCCGCGGTCGCGGCGTCGAGACCGAACGGTTCGGGCGCGTCCTTCTCGTAGGTCGCGACGAGCGTCGGCTCGTCGACCTCCTCCACCAGCAGCGCATCGCGTCGGACCGTCCCGATCGTCGCGGTCTCTGCCCCAACGACCCCGGCGATCCGGGGGGTGTCGTAGTCGTCCTTCTCGAAGTCGAGTGCGAGGAGGGGATTCGCGAGCGCGTCGCGGGCGGGGTACCCCCGCTCCAGTTTCTCTGCGATCGGGTCGACGTGCGAACCGTTCCCGACGACAGCGAGCGTCTCGCCCGCGGGCGTCTCGACCGCGCGCGCACAGTTGTAGGAGATGTAGGGATTGTCCGTCTCCGGGGCGTCGGGGGTCGGCCCCACGGTCAGCGTCCCCTCGCGGTCGACCACGCGGC
>NZ_LKIR01000142.1:115602-130362 GCF_001462205.1 Haloparvum sedimenti | reverse complement strand
CGGGAACGAGCGTGAGGAGACGCGATAGGCGCCGATACCGGGTCCGACGACGACGAAACGACCGATGTACATACACGAACGTGGTTATCTGTCGGACTAATAGGTAACGATATATGCACCTCCGAGGAAACTGCCACCACGACGTATCGGTCCTCGCTCGTCCTTGGGCCGACCACGGCGACCGGCGCATGCTGCAAAAACCACCCGCAGGAAGCGGGTCGCCAGCCGACTCGGCTTCGCAACACTCATAACTATCCACGCACTACCGACTGATGCGTTCGTAGTTCCATGGGGTAGCGGCCAATCCTGAAGCCTTCTGGGGGCTTCGACCCAGGTTCGAATCCTGGTGGAACTATTTCTCCTGCACTGCGTTCGGAGTCACGTCTCCGTGTTTCCACCTGAAACGGAGGGGTCTCCGGGTCCTCGTTCGCGACCGGTTGTCGCCCGCCGAACCGCTCCGGTCGTCGCCCGCCGAACCTACCCAGTCGGTCACTTCTCCACGTCGAGCAGAGCGACCCGTTCCAGCACCACGTCCGCGAGCGTCCCGTCGACCGCGGCCAGCTCCGCGTCGCTCACGTCGAAGAACTCTCGGACGGTCGCGCGGTCGGTCCCGGGAACGTCCCCGTCGGGCCCCACGACCGCGGAATCGGCTAGCAGGTCGAGCACGCGGTCGACCGCCCTCTCGACGGCTTCCTCGTTCTCCTCGGTCGGCCGGTCACCGCATCCGCGCTCTTCGGTCGGCCGGTCACCGCATCCGCGCTCTTCGGTCGGCCGGTCACCGCATCCGCGCTCTTCGGTCCGCCGGTCACCGCATCCGCGCTCTTCGGTCCGCCGGTCTCCGCGTCCGCGCTCTCCGCCGGTTTCCCCTTCGGCCGCCGACGGCGCGTAGACGACCGCCGCGGCCGCCCCCTCGCCTTCGTCGACGCCCATCGCCAGTGCGCGGTCGATCTGCCGGCAGCCGGCGGCGTACAGCAGCACCCCGACCGCACGGTCCCGCGCGACGGTCTCCCCGCGGGCGGCCGCCCGTTCGGCCAACTCGACCGCGCGGACGAGGTGTCGCCGGGAGACGACGTACTGCGCGTCGAACACCTGTACCACGGCCCCGGTCGCCTCGCGGACGGCGTTCACCTCCGCGAGGAACGCGTCGAGGTCGTCGACCCGCGCGGTCCCCGCCACGACGCGTACGTCGACCTCGGGAGCACTGCTGGCAGTCGCGCCCGTCATCCGAAATCACCCAGGCTCGACTGGCCGTCGCCGTCCCCCTCCGCGGCGCCGGCGGTCGCGGCCGCGGAGGCACTCGCGTCCGCGCGCACGTTGTCCATCGAGGGGTCCTCGCGGCCGGCGTTCTGGAGGATGCGCTCGGCGGTCTTCTCGCGCCCGCGGAGCGCACCGAGTACCACCGACTTGTCGGCCTCACGGAGGTCCGCCCGATCCTCGATGCCCGCCTCGTAGAGCCGCCGAGCGCGCTTGCGCCCGACGCTCCGGACCCCCGCGAGGTCCAAAAGCTCCTCGCGAACGCCGTACTCGACGCGCTTGCGCGCCTCGCGGACCGCGACGACCGCATCCGAGTCCACGTCCACCTCGCGTGCGAGCGTCTCGGCCGCCCGGAGGAGCCACTCCGCGGTCTCGACCTTCCCGCGGATGTCGCCCGGGCCGACGCCGTACCGCTCGGCGATTCGGTCCTCGTCCACCTCGCTGGCCCAGTCTTCCAGCATCCGCGCCGTCTTGAGCGACGCGAGCCAGTCCTCGAAGCGCACGTCCTCGTACTCCGAGGGCACGTCGCCCGGGAGCTCCGCCTCGCGCTCGTAGCAGAGCTCGGTGTACGTCTCGCGGTCGCCGGACTTGAGGTAGAGCTCGTACATGTCGGGCGTCCGACTCACGAGGTGATAGAGCCCGAGCGGAGTGAGGTCGATGTCGGCGCTCCCGTCGCTTTCACCTTCATCCGTACCCTCGCCCTCGTCCGAACTCTCCTCTTCGTTCTCCTCTCCGTCCTCGGCGCCGTCCGCCTCGCTCCGCGTGTAGTTGACGAACGCGGCCTCCTCGCCGGTCCCCCCGTCCTCGGCGGGGACGAACTCGGCGTTCGCGGTTCCGGCGTCCGCCTCGTCTCCGTCTCCCCCCTCCGCCCCCGCGGCCGCCTCCAGCCCGTCGATCATCTCGGCGGCGCTCATGGGGTCCAGATACAGCCGGGAGACGGTATGACCCGTCGAGGTGGCCGACAGCGACTCCGTCCCGTCCGCGTACTCGCGGTCGAGGAACCCGTTGATCTCCAGGTAGTCGAGCACGGTGTCCGTCACCGACTCCAGCCGGCGGTCATCGTCCGTCTGCGTGGCGTACAGCGTGTTGCTCAGGAACTCTAACAGTCCCTCGCGGGTCGAGGCGAAGCCGGTCGCGACGGTCGCGAGCACGTGCGTTCGGAGCGCGGGCTCGGCGGCGAGCTTCGAGCGCACGTTCTCCGGCTCGGCCCAGATGTACCGCTCGAACAGTTCGTCCATCGTGTCGGAGTCCTTCGCGAGCAGCACCGCCTCGCCGTAGGGGTCGAGCCCCGGCCGCCCGGCGCGGCCGCACATCTGGTGGACCTCCAGCACGTCCAGCGGCTTCATGCCGCCGAACTCGCCGTCGTAGCGCCGCCAGTCGCGGACGATCACGCGGCGGGCCGGCGTGTTCACCCCCGCCGCGAGCGTCGGCGTCGCGGCGATGACCTTGATCAGCCGGTCGCGGAAGGCGTCCTCCACGAGGCTCCGGTGCTTGCTCGCGAGCCCGGCGTGGTGGAAGGCGGCGCCCTGCTCGACGGCGTCGGCCAGGTCCTCGGACGTGTCGGTGTCCGAGACGCCCCTGATCTCCTCGGCCAGCGCACGGAGGTCGTCGCGCTCGTCGGCGGTCAGTCGGGGCTTCGTCACGTCGGTCAGCTTGCGCGCGGCCGACTCCGCGTTTCGTCGGGAGTTGACGAACACCAGCGAGGAGCCGCCCTGTCCCTCCTCCTCGGTGTCGAGCGCGTCCGCGACGAGCGCCGCGGTCTGGTCCTCGCCGCGCTCAACGGGGACCTCCTTCTGGCTCCCGTCGTCGAAGTTGATCGCGTTGCCGAAGTGGACGCCCATCCGGAGGTCGATGGGGCGCCAGTCCGACTCCACCAACTCGGCGTCGAGCCAGTCGGCGACTACGTCCGCGTTGCCCACGGTCGCGGAGAGCGCGACGGTCTGCAGGCCGGGGTTCACGCGGCGGAGCTTCGCGAGGGTCACCTCCAGCGTCGGGCCGCGGCCGGCGTCGTCCACGAGGTGGACCTCGTCGGAGACGACGCAGGTGAGGTCGTCGATCCACGGGGCGCCGTTGCGGATCAGCGAGTCGACCTTCTCGGAGGTGGCCACGATGATGTCGCGGCTCGCGAGCCACTCGCCGTCCGACTCGTAGTTGCCCGTCGAGACGCCGGTCGTCACGCCGAACTCCGCCCAGCGCTCGAACTCGGCCTTCTTCTCGGACGCCAGCGCGCGCAGGGGAACGATGTACAGCGCCTTCCCGCCGCGCTCGACGGCCGAGAGCATCGCTAACTCGGCGATCAGCGTCTTCCCGGACGCGGTCGGCACGGCCGCGACGAGGCTCTCGCCGTCGGTCACTCCGGCGTCGACCGCCGCCTCCTGGGGCGGGTAGAGCTCGGCGATCCCCTCCGCTTCGAGGGCCTCGCCGACGCCCGCGGGGAGCCCGGAGAGCGAGGTCGGTTCCATTGGGTGTCCGTCGTCCCCGCTCGGATTTAAAGGGTCGGAGAGAGCGTGCGACACCTCGTCGGCCGGGCCGCGCCACACCTCGTCGGCCGGGCCGCGCCACACCTCGTCGGCCGGGCCGCGCTACACCTCGTCGTCGAGGTCGTGCTCCTCGGCCATCCGGGCGGCCTCGCGGGCGAAGCGCTCGATGTCCTCGGGGTCCGTCGCGGCCAGGTCCGACCCGTCCACCTCGCGGCCGGCGGTGACGCCGCCTCTCGTGACGAGCCGCTGCTGGGCGATCTCGGTGGTGTGCATGCGCTCGCCGTCGGCCGTGGCGTAGGTGAGACGGACGAGGCCCTTCGAGTCGAACTGTCGGTCGACGAGCCAGACGCGGGGCATGTCGGTTGGACCGAGGTCGGCGGGAGGTGTTAAACCGCCGGTTCGCGTCCCGAAGCCGAGCGGACGGACCCCTCCTGATCGCCGGCCGCGGTGGCAGCCATTTTTACCCCGGCCCCTGTACCGACACCTGATGACCGACAGCGACGATGAGGAAAACGGAAGCGAGGCCGTCCGACAGGCGGTCGAGGAGTCGCGTCACGGCGCGCCGGCTGTCGGGGCGGTGGTCCGGGACCGCTTCGAGACCGACGAGGTGTTCCAGCGCATCGTCGCAGCCGCGGACGACGAGATCGACACCGGGATCCGCGAGCTGTTCTTCAGCGCGCTGGCGGCCGGGTTCGCGATCACGCTGACGTTCTTGATGTACGCGTCGCTGTACGGCGCCACGGACGGCCACCCGATCCTGAAGGCGCTTCTGTACCCCATCGGGTTCATCTACATCATCATCGGCGGGTATCAGCTGTACACCGAGAACACGCTCCCGCCGGTCGCGCTCGTGCTGGAGCGGCTTGCCAGCATCCCCGCGCTGTTGCGGGTCTGGCTCATCGTGGTGATCGGCAATTTCGTTGGCGGCGGGTTGGGTGCGCTCGTGCTGGCGTACACCGGCGTCTTCTCGCCCGCGGCCGCGGAAGCCGCGATGAGTCTCTCACAGAGCGGTTTGCAGACGCCCTTCTGGGACCTGTTCTTCAAGGCCTGCGCCGCCGGGTTCATCGTCGCGGGCGTCGTCTGGATGGACTACGCCTCGCGGGACACCATCTCGCGGCTGGTCCTGATCTACGTCGCGTTCCTCTGTATCCCGCTGGCGAACCTCTTCCACGTCGTCGTCTCGTTCACGGAGCTGATGTACCTCTTCTTCCTGGGCGAGGCGGCGCTGTTGTCCGGCCTGACGACGTTCATCCTGCCGGTGCTGCTGGGGAACACCCTCGGCGGCGTGCTGCTGGTCACGATGGTCAACTACTTCCAGACCTCCGAGCGCCGGCGTCAGGAAGTCCGCGAGGGGCAGGACGTGACCCAGCTTTCGCTGGGCGAACTGACGATGGGTGCCCGCGCCGGCCGGACGTACGTCCCGGTCGAGCCGGACGAGCGGTCCTATACGCAGCGTCGTGAGGAGGAGGACTGACGGCGCCTGCCGGTCATCCATCCCGCCGCAGCCAGAACCGACTCCGCTCTCCGCTCCTGCTTTCCAAAACGGAAGTCTCAGAAGACGCTGTCGGCGGTCGCGGCGCCGACGACGCTGAACACCGCGCCGACGGTCACGGCCTTCGCGGTGGTGAACCAGAGTTCCCGGCCGGCGATCCCCCGATCGATGAGGAACGTCGCGGGCGCGTCGAACAGGAGCGCAAGCACCGTGACAGAGCCGAACGAGACGACCATCAGCGAGACGAACCGGACGGGGATCCCGACGACCTCCTGTTCCTCGTCCGGGTCGCGGCCGGTGTCCGCGCGGTACAGCGCCGCGTAGCCGATGGCGGCGACGACACAGGCGGTCAGGACGGCCTGCAGCCCGTTCATCCCTCCGGCGAGCACCCACACCTCCTCGGTGACGACGAACGGCCCCGCGAGCAGGAACCCGCCGACGATTTGCTGCGCGGAGTCCGCGATCCGGAAGTTGGGCCGCCGCAGCCCCCGTGGTCGCTTCATGGGTCCCCATGCGAGGGGCGGCGATAAAACTCCGCCGCCAGCGCCCCTCCGTCCGTCGTGGTCCCGCCGACGCCTCGCCGGCGCCCCGACGGCTCCCCCGACGGCTCCCCCGACGGCTCCCCCGACGGCTCCCCCGACGGCGAGGCGTCCGAACCGGTTTTCACGCCGCCGGCCGGAGAGTCGGTCATGAGCGTTCGCGAGGAGTTCGACGAGTGGGCCGCGTCGGGGAAGGACCGCGGGATGGAGGAGCGCCACTGGCACACCGCGAAGCACGTCCTCGCCCGGATGCCCGTGGAGCGGGGCGACACGGTCGTCGACCTCGGAACCGGGTCGGGGTACGCGCTCCGCGCGCTCCGCGAGCGGGGGATCGGCCGCGGCTACGGCCTCGACGGCGCACCGGAGATGGCCCGCAACGCCCGGAGCTACACCGACGATCCCGACGTTGGCTTCCTCGTCGGGGACTTCGACGACCTGCCGTTCGCGGACGACTCGGTCGACCACGTCGTCACGATGGAGGCGTTCTACTACGCCGCGGACCCCCATCGAACGCTCGAGGAGGTCCACCGGGTTCTGAAGCCCGGCGGCACCTTCTACTGCGCGGTCAACTTCTTCGCGGAGAGCGAGCACACGCACGCATGGCAGGACTCCATCTCCGTGGACATGACCCTGTGGAGCCGCGAGCAGTATCGCGAGGCGTTCCGCGAGGCAGGGCTCCACGTCGCCGAACAGGACGCGATCCCGGACCGCGAGATCGAGATCCCCCCCGCGGAGGCGTTCCCGACGGAGAACTGGGAGACGCGCGAGGCGATGCTCGACCGCTACCGGACGTGGGGAACCCTGCTGACGGTCGGCGTCGCGCCCTGATACGGACGGTTTTCTGAATCGGGGACGCGCCGGACGCGGGGTCACTCCGCGGGCGGCCACTCGATGTCGCGATCGGCCAGCAGGTCGGCGAACGCCTCCTCGTCCAGTTCCGGCACGCCTTCCTCGTCCGCGTCCGCGCGCTTGGTCGCGCCGGGGTCCTCGCCGACGACGAGGTAGTCGGTGTTGCCGGACACGCTCCCGGTCGCGTTCGCGCCGTGTCGCTCCACCAGCTCCTGCGCCTCGCTACGGGGGACCGACAGCGCGCCCGTGAACACGAACGTCAGCCCGTCGAGCTCGTCGCCGGTCTCGCCCGCGACGGGTTGGGGGTCGACCCCGAGGTCGCGGAGGGCTTCGATGGCCTCGCGGTTGCGCTCGGCGTCGAGGAACTCCCGAATCTCGGTCGCGACCGTCTCGCCCACGTCCTCGACCGCGGTCAGCTCCTCGACGTCGGCGTCCAGCAGCGCGTCGAGCGTCCCGAAGTGCGTCGACAGCGAGCGCGCGGTCGTCGGCCCCACCTCCGGGATGCCGAGCGCGGCGAGGAATTCGTCGAGCGGCGGCTCCTTCGAGGCCGAAAGCTCCGCGATCAGGTTCTCCGCGCTCGTCTCGCCCCACCCCTCCAGCCCCACGAGGTCGTCCTTCTCCAGCCGGTAGAGGTCCGGGAGCGACTCGACGAGCCCGGCCTCCCGGAGCTGTTCGACCGTCTCCGGCCCGAGCCCCTCGATGTCGAGCGCGTCGCGGCGCGCCCAGTACTCGACCGCCCGCTCCAGCTGTGCGGGACAGCCGAGCCCACCGGTACAGAACGCCAGGGGACCGTCGCGCTCGACCACGGAGCCGCAGACCGGGCACTCCGCCGGGAACTCGTAGTGCCCCTCCGAGCGCTTCTCCACGACCGCGGGGATGTAGGGGATCACGTCGCCCGCGCGGTAGACCCGAACCACGTCGCCGACGTTCACGCCAAGCGTCTCGATCTCCTCGGGGTTGTGGAGCGTCGCCCGCGAAACCGTCACGCCGCCGACCTCGACGGGATCGAGCATCGCGACCGGCGTGAGCCGGCCGGTGCGGCCCACCTGCACGACCACGTCCTCGACCGTCGTGGTCTCGGTCCGCGGCGGGAACTTGTAGGCGAACGCCCAGCGGTACGACCGCGAGGTGGTTCCGAGCGCGTCGCAGGCCGCGTGGTCGTTCACCTTGATGACGGTGCCGTCGATCTCGTAGTTCAGGTCGTCGCGGACCGACTCCATCCGGTCCCGGTAGTCGATCGACTCGTCGATGTCCGCGACCAGTTCCACGCGGTCGTTGTGTCTGAGCCCGAGGTCCTCGAAGAGGCCGAGTTCGTCCCAGTGGGTCGGCGGGCGCTCGTGGCCGGATTCGGCGGCGTCTCCCGCGTTCTCGTCCTCCGAGCCGGCGCTTCTTGCGTCCGCGCTCGTCCCGCCCGCCCCGGCCGACTCCGTCCCGCCCGCCTCCGCCCAGTCGAGCACGTCGAAGAAGAAGATCGAGAGCGGCCGCTCCGAGACGACGGAGGGGTCGAGCTGGCGGAGCGTCCCCGCGGCCGCGTTTCGGGGGTTCGCGAACGGCTCCTTCCCCGCCTCTCGGCGCTCGCGGTTGTGCTCCTCGAACGCGTCCAGCGGCATGTACACCTCGCCGCGGACCGCGAGGAACTCGGGGGGGTCCCCCCGGAGCTTGCTCGGGACCGCGCGTATCGTCCGCACCTGCTCGGTCACGTCGTCGCCCTCGTGCCCGTCCCCTCGGGTCGCGGCGCGCGCGTATTCGCCGTCCTCGTAGATCACCTCGACGGAGAGGCCGTCGAACTTCGGCTCGCAGACGTAGTCGACGTCGGGGTCGAGCCCCGCCTCGCGGAGGTTCCTGCGCACGCGCTCGTCGAACTCGCGCACGTCCGCGGCGTCGGTCGAGGCGTCGATGGAGAGCATCGGCGCGGTGTGTGCGACCGTTTCGAGGTGATCCACCGGCGCCCCGCCGACGCGCTGTGTCGGGGAGTTTTCGGTCGGGAGGTCGAACGCGTCCTCCAGTTCGAGCAACCGGTCGAACAGCGCGTCGTACTTCGCGTCCGAGATGATGGGGTCCGCCTCGACGTAGTACCGATAGTCGTGTTCGCGGACCGCGTCCCGAAGCAGCGCGGCCTGCTCGGCCGCCGTCTCCGGGTCCAGTTCCTCGACCGGTTCGAAGTCGGTCGGCGGGTCGCGGACGTAGGGGTTCTCGTCGGGGTCGGCGTAGTGGTGACCGTCGGCGTCCCCGGCGGCCGCGTCGTCGCTCATGCATCCGCGTGTGCGCGCCATCGTCTAAAAGCGGTCGGAGAAACAGCGATTCCCCCTTCCTGTGGCGTTTTGTGAGGTTCTTCTGTGTCCGTCGCAGATCCTGCTGATCGAGACAGCAACACCCAGAAAGCCCCAGCCGGCTCTCCGTACGATGTTTTTGAAACTGCTGTTGATCCTGCTGATCGAGACAGCAACACCCAGAAAGCCCCAGCCGGCTCGACCCGCCGGGCCTCGCTGCGCGCTCGCGTCTCTCAGCAACGCCCGCCGCGAGTGCTTACGTCGTCCGGGCGGGATCGAGCCGGCTGCCCCTTTCAGTCCCACCCCGCAACCGCACCAGAACCGCACCGCGACCGCCCAGCACCGCAGCCTCGCACCTCCCCAACCTCGGCGGCGGCGCGGCCGCGGAACCGCACCGCACAGCAAGCGGCCGCGCCGCCGCCTCCCTCGCGCGCGTTGCTCGCGCGCGCCGACCGCAACGTTCTGGAGGGCTGTTCGCCGCCTGCTCTCAGAAGTCGACGCTCACGGAGCCGTCCTCGCCGAGGTCGACGACGCCGCCGAACAGCTCCCGGAAGCGGTCGATCGTCGCCTCGTCGTGGACCTCCTTCGAGAGGTGAAACACGCCGACTGCGTCGTGGTCGGCGAGCAGGTCGACCATCGCCGCGGCGGCCTCGTACGTCTCGTCCTCGTCGGCGTAGTAGGCCATCTCGGTGAGCGAGTCGACGGAGACGCGGCGCTTCCCCTCGGTGTCGGCGAGGAATCGCCCGACGCGCTCGACGACGCCGTCGAGGTCCTCCGGCGCGGCGACGTAGTGGACGTTCTCCGCGGAGCGGCGCGAGTAGCCCCGCTCGACGGAGAGCGTGTCGAGGATGGTCGCCTTCGACTCGTCCACGTCGTAATAGTCCAACTTCTGCTCGACCTCGCGGGCGGTCGTCCGCGTGGACACCACGAGGAAGGCGTCCGTGTCGACCTTCAGAAAGTCCGTATCGATCCGGTCGGTCTCGCCGATGCTGGGGTGTAACAGGAGGATCCCCGTCCCGCCCGGGATCGTCTCGGGTGCGCCGTCGATGGCGAGCGCGTACTCCATACACGCCCGGATCCGCCGGACGGACTTAAGTCCCGAGGCCACCTCGGAGCGCCGTCGACGGCGATGTTCGCGGTGCCCGCACGGGTTTTTGTACCCGGTGGCCGTTGGGACGGACGAATGTACGGGCAGGACACCGCCCGGGACATCTACCGACAGGCGCTCCCGGTGATCCTCGTGAGCCTCGTCGCCGGGCTGTTCGCGGGGACGATCCTCGGCACCGAGACGATGCGCCGCGGGATCGGGCAGGTCCCGGGGCTGTTGCTCCTTCTGCCGGCGTTCCTCGCCACGCGGGGCGGCGTCTACGGCTCGCTCGGCGCCCGGATCTCCACCGGGCTCCACCAGGGGCTCATCGAACCGGACTTCGCGCTCGATCGGCCGCTCCGGAACGCGGTCGTCGCCTCCTTCGTCAACGGCATGACCGTCTCCGTCTTCATCGCGGTCGTCGCGTTCGCGGTCCTCCGCGTCCTCGGCCGCGAGGGGAACGTGCTCGAACTCGTCGGGATCATGGTCGTCGCGGGCTTCCTCTCGGCGGTGCTGATGCTGTCGGTGCTCCTGACGGTGATCCTACTCGGCTACCGGCGCGGGCTCGACCCCGACAACGTCATCGGTCCCATCGTCACCACGCTCGGCGACGTGTTCGGCGTCGCGTTCCTGATGGTGGGGATCCGGGTTATGGAGGTCGTGCTGTGAGCGACGCCGGGGATGGGAAGCGCACCACCGACGCATCCCGCGACGAGGTGACGCCCGACGAGGCGCCGATCGACGCCGAGCGCGGCACCGGTCGCGGGATCCCGCCGGACTGGACGATCCGCCGGATCGTCCGCACGATGGTCCCGCTGCTGGCGGCGCTGTCGGTGCTCCAGATGGTGTCGGGGACGGTGCTGGAGACCTACGAGGAGGCGCTGCTGGAGAACCCCGCGCTGCTGATCCTCGTCCCGGTGCAGATCGGGACCGCGGGCAACCTCGCGTCGATCATGTGCTCACGGCTCTCGACGGGGATCCACCTCGGGACGTTCGAGCTCTCGCCGTCGAACCCCGCTGTCCGGGCCAACGTCGGCGCCGTCTTCGCGCTCGCGGCGACGGTGTTCTCCGCGGTCGGCGTCGCCGCGTGGGGCCTCGGCAGGCTGCTGGGCGGCAGCCTCGGACTGGCCGACGTGCTCACCGTCTCGCTCCTGTCCGGGATGGCGCTGGCGGTGCTCGTGGTCGTTATGAGCCTGCTCGCAGTACAGGCGTCCTACCGGATCGGGCTCAACCCCGACGACACCACGATCCCAATCGTGACGAACCTCTGTGACGTGGGCGGGGTGCTGATTCTGTTCGCGGTCGTCGCGGTCGTACTGTGAGTCGTCCTCGACCGCTGCCGGACCCCGTCTCGACCGCTGCCGGACCCCGCCACGAACGCCATCGCTTTGTACCGCCTCGCCTAATCCCGCCCCATGCGCGTCGAGTTCGACCGCGACACCTGCATCGGCATGTACCAGTGCGTCGCGGAGTGGGACGGCTTCGAGAAGAACCTCGACGAGGGGAAGGCGGACCTCGTCGACGGCGAGGAGACCGACGAGGACGTGTTCGTCGTCGAGGTGCCCGACGGCGAGGAGTTCGACGCGAAGTTCGCGGCCCGCGTCTGCCCCGTCGACGCCATCGCGGTGTACGACGACGACGGCGAGCAGGTCGTCTGAGGCCGGTTTCTTCGCTCCGGTTTCGACCGAGTCGACTCAGAGCCGGTCCGCCAGATCCTCCGCGAAGTAGGTGAGGATCAGGTCCGCGCCGGCACGCTTGATCGACAGCAGCGACTCGTAGGCGACCGCTTCGAGGTCGAGCCACCCCTTCTCCGCGGCCGCGTGGAGCATCGCGTACTCGCCCGAGACGTTGTACGCCGCGATCGGCCGGTCGAACTCCCGCCGGAGGTCGGCGACCACGTCGAGGTACGGCAGCGCGGGCTTGACCATCAGCACGTCGGCGCCCTGCTCGGCGTCGAGACGCGCTTCCCGGATCCCCTCGCGGCGGTTCGCGGGGTCCATCTGGTAGTGTCGGCGGTCGCCGAACGCCGGCGCCCCGTCCGCGGCGTCCCGGAAGGGGCCGTAGAAGGCGGACTCGTACTTCGCGGCGTAGCTCATCAGCGCCACGTCCGCGTGCCCGGCGTCGTCGAGCGCCTCGCGGACCGCGGCCACCTGCCCGTCGGCCATCGCGGAGGGCGCGACCATGTCCGCGCCCGCCTCCGCCTGCGAGACCGCGGTCCGAGCGAGGAGGTCCAGCGTCTCGTCGTTTTTCACCGTGAGCGTCGGGTCCGCCTCGGCGTCGTCCTCGATCACGCCGCAGTGGCCGTGGTCGGTGTACTCACAGAGGCAGACGTCGCCGACGACGTAGGCGTCCGTCTCGGCGGTGATCCGCCGGATCGCGCGCTGGACGACGCCGTCCTCGGCGTACGCGCGCGACCCGTGGGCGTCCTTCGACTCCGGGATGCCGAACACGACGACGGCCTCGACGCCGGTCGCGAGGACCTCCTCGACGCGCGCGGCCGCCTCCGCGACCGGCACGCGCTCGTGACCGGGCATCGACTCGATGGGGACGCGCTCGTCGGTCGTCGCGTCGACGAACACCGGCGCCATCAGGTCCGACGCCGACAGCGTCGTCTCGCCCACGAGCTCGCGCACGCCGTCCGTGCGCAGCCGTCGCGGGCGGTCGGTGAGGTGCATGCTCGGGCGTTGGCAACGCGGGGACTTCTAAGGTTCGCTCGCGGCGCGGAAGGGACGCGGAAAGGGGATCGAGAGGTAGGAGGCGGTGAGGTGGGGTGAGGTAAGAGAAGGAGAGGGAACGCCGCGAGAGCCTACTCGGCGCCCTCGATGTCGATCCGCTCGCGGAGCTCCTCCAGCTCCTCGGACTCCGCGAGGCGCTCGACCTGCTCCCGGAAGTGCTCCTCGCAGAGCCCGACCCTCACTCCGTCCGTGGACGCGGCGTACGCGGCCTCCCGGTCGCAGTAGTGACAGTTCATACCCGATCTAGTGGCTGACCGCGGTTAAGGGTAGCTTTCGCGGGTGTCGCGATGGGGTCGACCCCCCGCGCGATGTTTCTGTAACCGTTGTCGAACCTGCTGATCGGGGCACCAACACCCGGAAAGTCCCAGTCGACTCTCACTACTGCGTTTTCCGTGTCTGTTGCTGATACTGCCGCTCGGGACAGGACCACCCTTTCAGTCCCACCCCGCACCGCGACCGCACCGTGACCGCACAGCACCGCAACCGCACAGCACCGTGACCGCACAGCACCGCAACCGCACAGCACCGCAACCGCACAGCACCGCAACCGCACAGCACCGTGACCGCACAGCACCGTGACCGCACAGCAGCCTCGCACCTCCCCAACCTCGGCGGCCGCGTGGCCGCGACACCGCAGCGCGGGACAAACCGCGTCCCGCTGGCCTCCAGCGTGCAGTAGCGCGCTGGAGACACCGCATGCGGCCACGCGGCCGCCTCCACCGAAAATCGGAGATTTTCGAGCAGCCAGCGTGCAGTAGCGCGCCGGAAATCAAAGATTTCCGAGCCGCCGTTCGCTCCGCACCGCGCTCACGGCGACGCTGGCGACCTCGCGCGGTCGCGGCGACACGCTCCGCGGTCGCCGCGGCGCGCGCCGACTACACCGCCCCGCACCGCACTGCGACCGCACGCCGGACGAACGCTTTTCGCGGATGAGGAGGAACTCCCGCCGTGAGTGCGGTTCGGTCGTCCGACGCCGGGCGCACCGTTCCGCGGTGGTCCGGATTCGCGACCGTCTCGCGTTCTCTCCGGGGTTCAGGCGCCCGGCTCGCGGAGCGCGACCTCCGCGCCCGGCTCGTCGGGGAAGGGGTCGTCGGCGCCGAGGGACTCGCCCTCCTCCAGTCTCTCCCACTCCTCGTCGGTGACCAGACAGTCGTCTAGCGCCTCGGTCACCGCCTCGCGGTCCAGTCCGGTGCCGATGACGACGTACTCCGTCAGGCGGTCGCCGTGCTCGTCGTGCCACTCCAGGTCGGGCCGGTTCGACCGGTAGAGGTCCCGGTCGATCTCGGGGAGGCTGGCGATCCACGGCCCGGGCGCTTCCACGCGAACCGAGGGGCCGGCCTGCCCGACGACCTGCCGGTGGTCGTTGTCCGCGACCCACAGCGTCCCCTTCGAGCGGACGACGCTCTCCGGGAGGTCACGCAGGAGGGCGGCGATCCGGCCGGGGTGGAAGGGGCGTCGTCGTCGGTAGGTGAACGAGGTGACGCCGTACACCTCGTCCGGGTGGCGGTGGGCGTGGTCGCCGTGCTCGTCGTGGGCGTGCCCGTCCCCGTCGTGGCCGCCCTCGTCGTGCCCGTCGCCCTCGTCGTCCGCGAGCGCGCGCTTCCACCCCGGCAGGTCGCCGATCTCGTCCGGATCGAAGCGGTCCTCGTCCAGCAGACGGGCGGGATCGACCGCGGAGAACTCGGTGCGGATGGTCTCGGCGTCGGGCTGGAGTGCCGCGATCAGCTCCTCGGCCTCCGCGAGCTCCGCGTCCGTACAGAGGTCGGCCTTGTTGAGCAGGACGACGTTCGACACCTCGACCTGCTCCACGAGGAGGTCTGAGAGCGGCCGCTCGTCGGCGTCCGGGTCCGTGCGGCGCTCCGGGGTCCCTTCGCCGGCGAACGCGTCGCGGAACTGTCGGGCGTCCACGACCGTCACGAGCGCGTTCACGTCGTACAGCGCGGCGACGCGCGACTCGGTGGTGAACAGCCGCGCGACGGGCGCGGGCTCGGAGATGCCCGACGACTCCACGACCAGGTGGTCGAACTCGCGACTTCGTGCGAGCCGGACCACCG
>NZ_LKIR01000142.1:69965-115592 GCF_001462205.1 Haloparvum sedimenti | reverse complement strand
GGTCGTCCTGTAGCTCACAGCAGATGCAGCCGTTCGACAGCTCCGCGACCCCGCCCTCCACGTCGAGGTCGGACCCCTCCGCCACGAGGTCGGCGTCGACGTTCACGTCCCCCATGTCGTTGACGAGGACGGCCACGTCGCGGTCGCCCGCGTGCCGCAGCAGGTGGTTCAGGAGGGTGGTCTTGCCCGCCCCCAGACTCCCCGAGAGGATCGTCACCGGGATCGGCTCGCTCATACCCACGCGGTGGAGGGGAACGACCTTGAAGCCGCGGTCCGCGGGCGTCGCGAGCACCGAGCCGCGACACCTTTTACCGCGCCGACCGCTACGTGTGAATCCATGACACTGGCCGAGCGCATCGACCGGTTCCTCGCGACCCTCGACGAGTGGGCGCGCGGGCTCTACCACGGGATGATCAGCCACCCGGCCTACGAGAAGATCGAGAAGGAGGCCGAGGACCTCGAGGACTCCTTCCTGCTGGCGTGCTTCCCGGACGCCTTCGGGATCCCCTCGCCGGTCTCCTACTACACGGCCGAACTGCTCCCGTACCTCGAAGACGAGTTCGAGGCGTGGGAGCGCCGGCTGTGGGACCGCGACACGCTGATCGAACGCAAGGGCCAGCAGTACCACTTCTGATGGAGCCGTTCGTCTTCTTCGGCGGCAAGGGCGGGGTCGGCAAGACCACCGTCTCGTGTGCGTACGCACAGAAATGCGCCGACGCGGGGCTGGAGACGCTCGTCGTCTCCACGGACCCGGCCCACTCCACCTCGGACGTGTTCGATCAGGAGTTCACCGACGAGCCGACGCCCGTGACGGGGATCGACGGGCTCCACGCGATGGAGATCGACCCCGACGACGAGGTGGCGGCCCACCTCGACGACATCAGGCAGCGCCTCTCCGACCAGGTCTCCCCGGCGATGGTCTCGGAGATCGACCGGCAGCTGGAGATGGCTCACCAGACGCCGGGCGCCTACGAGTCGGCGCTGTTCGACAGGTTCGTGGAGGTGATGCGCGCCTCGGAGCCGTACGACCGCGTGGTCTTCGACACCGCCCCGACCGGTTCGACGCTCCGCCTGCTCGGGCTCCCCGAGTTTCTGGAGGACTGGATCGAGCGGCTGGCTCACAAGCGCCGGCGCAGCATCGACCTCTTCGAGAAGGCCGCCATCGGCAACCGCGAGCCGCGGCGCGTGATGGACGGCGACCCGGTGTTGGCTCGCCTCCAGGAGCGGAAGGAATTCTTCGAGTTCGCCGGCGCCGCGCTACGCGAGGACGCCGCCTTCTTCCTCGTGTTGAACCCCGACCAGCTCTCGCTCAACGAGACCGCTCGCGCCATCGAGGGGATGAGCGAGCGCGACCTCGCGGTCCGCGGGCTGGTGGCCAACAAGCTCACCCCCGAGCCGGACCCCGACGAGGAGGGCCGCGGCGCCCGCTACCTCCGGGACCGCGTCGCGACCGACCGCGAGCGCATCGCCCGCGTGCGCGAGGAGTTCGCGCCGCCGCTGGTCGCGGAGATCGAGACCAGAACCAGCGAGGTGAAGGGGGACCTGCTCGCGGACGTGGCCGCCGAACTCGACGTGGAGACGGCCGCGGAGCCGCCCACCGCGGTCGACCCCGCGGCCGAGTGAGACTGAAGCCGGTGAGACTGAAACCGGTGAAAACCGGCACCAGCGGCGGCTTTTCTCGCCGGGGTTGGGTGGCAATACTTAAGTTCCCTTTTCCTCATGGTTTAGCGTGAGGTAGGGTAACAATGACGCAAGTAATCTGGATCGTGCTTGCTGTGCTGGTAACGTTCACCGTGGGGTATCTGGGGTATTCGAAGTACCTCTCCCGGTTCGTCGAACTCGACGACACCAACGAGACGCCGGCACACAAGTACGAGGACGGGCAGGAGTACGTACCGGCCAAGAAGCCGGTACTGCTGGGGCATCACTATTCGAGCATCGCGGGCGGCGCGCCCATCGTCGGTCCGATCACGGCCGGCGCCATCTGGGGCTGGGTGCCCGCGCTGGCGTGGATCGCCATCGGGAACCCGCTGATCGGGTCGGTCCACGACTTCGTCTCCCTCAGCGGGTCGATCCGCCACGAGGGGAAGAGTATCGGCTACATCGTCGGCGAGTACGTCGGCGAGCGGGGGAAGAACCTCCTGCTGTGGTTCGCGTTCCTCACGATCATCCTCGTCGTGGCGGTGTTCGCGCTCGTGGTGGGGATCGTGTTCAACGCGTTCCCGCAGGTGACGACCACCTCGTTCCTGTACGTGGCGCTGGCGCTGCTGTTCGGCGTCTACCTGTACCAGCTCAACGGACCGTTCCTCCCGGGGACCGCGCTGTTCGTCGCCGGCGTGTTCGCGTCCGTCTGGGTCGGCATCCAGTACCCGTTCGCGCTGTTCCCGGCCGTCGAGGCCGGCGCGTACCCCGAGGGGACGCTCGTCCTCGCGGACCTGATCGGACTCGGCGCCGGCGGCTGGATCCCCGGTGCGGTCGTCTCGGCGGACGCGATCCTGAAGCCGAACGTCGCGGCGTGGCTCCCGCTGATCATCGTCTACGGCGGGGTCGCGAGTGCGCTCCCGGTGTGGGTGCTGCTCCAGCCGCGTGACTACCTCTCCTCGTTCCTGCTGTACTCCGGCGTGGGCGGGGGGATCCTCGCGATCATCGTCGGCACGCTGATCACGACGCCGGCGCAGCCGCTCGTCATCGACTCGTCGATCGGCGCGTTCGAGGGCTTCTGGGGGACCGAGGCGGCCGGCGTTTGGCCGCTGTTCCCCCTGCTGTTCATCACCATCGCCTGTGGGACCGTCAGCGGGTTCCACTCGCTGGTCTCCTCGGGGACGACCTCGAAGCAGCTCAACAAGGAGACCGACGCCCGCCTGATCGGCTACGGCGGCATGCTCGGTGAGGGCCTGCTCGCGGCGCTGGCGCTGTCGACGCTGGCGGTCGCCGGCTTCGTCGCGGACGCGACCGCGGGCGGCATCGGCGGCGCGCTGCCAAACTTCGCGGCCGGCGGCGGTATCATCCTCACGAGCCTCGGCATCCCGCAAACGATCGGTGCCGTGTTCATGGCACTCGTGCTCGTGAGCTTCCTGCTCACCTCCACCGACACGGCGGTCCGGCTGGGCCGCTACATGATGGAGGAGATCGTCGGCGCGCCCGCGGGCGAGACGACGACCGGGCTCTCGGGCGACTTCGGCGGCTTCGCCCGCGGCCGGTACACCAACCCCGTGCTACAGGGCGTCATCGCCTACGTGCTCGTCATCTCCGGCGAGTGGGTGACGCTGTGGGGGCTGTTCGGCAGCGCCAACCAGCTGCTGGCGGCGCTCGCGCTGCTGACGGCGACCATCTGGCTCGCCAACTGGGACGAGTCCAAGCAGCTGCTCAGCACGGGCGTCCCGATGGCGCTGATGGTGGCGATCACCGTCACGGCGCTGACGTTCATCGCTCTGTATCGGAACATCTACACGAACATCCTGCAGGGCGGTGCGGACGGCACCGCGGCGATGATCTCCTCGGGCGTGCAGGCGGTCCTCGGATTCGTGCTGGTCTGGCTGGCGCTCTCGCTGGTCAAGATCGGCTACGAGAACCTCGCCAACGTGCGCGAGGGGGTCGGATCCGCGCCCGCGGACGACTGACCCGATCGGTCGACGCGAATCGTCCCGCTGCGGGACGCTCGTCCCGGACGCGTTCGGTGCCCGCGGCGAGTTCCCCGCGGCCTCCTGCCCTCCTCATTTCACCTCGCGAGCGGCCGCGCTCGGTGCCAAAAACCTCTATCTCCCGCCGTCTCAGGTCCAGAACCGCCGGGCGAACCGCGAGAGGAACCCCTCGCGCTCCTCGCTCACGTCCTCCCAGAGGGTGAACGCCTCGGCGGCGTCGGCCGCCTCGCTGGCGACGATCGCCTCCGCGTCGGGGGCGACGACGATCAGGTTCACGTCGTAGTGGCCGTAGTAGCCGAACTTCAGCAAGGTCCGGTCGCGGAACCCGTCCACGAACGCCCGCACGTCGTCCGGGACCGCCTCGGTCACGAGCGCGAACGTCACGTCCGTGCCGTAGTGTTCCTCGTCAGGGTCGACGCGCTCGTCGGCCACGTCGTGGCCCCGCTCGACGAGCCGCTCCAGTTCGCGGACCGTGACCCCTTCCTCGCGGCGCGCGAACAGGTACTCCTCGGCCTCGTGGTCGGCGTAGCTGAGCGCCGGGTGGAGGAACTGCTTCTCGTTGCGCACGCGCATCTCGCCGTAGAGGTCCCACCGCTCGCCGTCGAGCCGGTAGTCCTTCTCCAGGTCGTAGCCGTACATCAGCCGGTCGCCGACGCGGTCGAGGTACTCGTCATCCCAGTCCGGAACGGCCTCCCTGATCTCCGGCGGGAGGCGGTCGGGGTCGACGCGGTCGGCCCCGCTCGATTCGGTCCCACTCGACCCGGCGTCCGCCGACCCGGCGTCGACGCGCTCGGAGTCGCCGCTCATGGCTTACTCCTCGTCGGGGTCGTAGGCGTGGGCGTCCCCCGAGACCGCGGGCGCCCCGATGGCGAGGACGGTCGCGGCTTCGTCCGCGTCCGCCGGCACGTGCGCGCGCTGGGGGCTTCCCGGGTCGACCGCGAACAGGTGGTCGCTCGGCACCTCGTGGGTCCCCTCCGGCGTTTCCACCCACAGCGTCCCGTCGAGGACGTAGAACGCCTCCTCCTGTTCGTCGTGGTAGTGGTACGCCAGCGGGATCTCCTCGCCCGGTTCGGCGCGGAAGCGGTTTACCGCCATCGCCTCCAGCCCCGCCGGGCCGCCGAGCTTCCGGCACTCGCTCGGCCGGTCCGGCTCCGGCTCCACCGCGTCCGCGTCCACGTTTCGATATCCCATGGCTGGAAATACCACACCCCGGATAAAAGCCCGTCGGCGTCGGACGAGAGCGGTCGAGCGTCGCGGGCGGCGACCGGTCGCCGTCGGCCCCAGTGGTCGGCGACGGACCGCGGAGCGGTCGTGTGCGCGCCGCGCACGCGGAGATGCGTTTAACACGCCGGCGCACCAATAGCGTGGTAGACGGACCCATGGGAGAGAAGAAACAGGCCGAGACCTGCGGCCGGTGCTCGATGACGACGGTCGTCGACGCGCTGGACGCCATCGACGGCGAAGACGGCGGCGAGGGCGGAACGGGCGGCCTCCGGAGCGACCCCTTCGCCGGGGAACGCATCGAGGTCGACGAGGACGAGTTCCGTCGCGCGTCGCCCGCCGTGTGGCTCTCGAAGGCGAGCGCGTGGCTCGACGAGGCGGCACAGCGGATCGCGTACGGCCGCTGACGGGTTCGGCTCCCGCACCGTCCGCGTCCCGCTCGGGCGGCCCCGGACGCATCCTTTAACACCCACCCCCGTGTCAGAGCGAGGCATGGAACGGGTGGAGGTGGCGCTCGACGACGACCTCGCGGGCGACCTCGCACGATACGCACGGACGGAGCACGTGCCGCGCGACGCCGCGGCCGAGCGGCTGCTGTCGGACGCGCTCGCGGAGTGGCGTCGCGACCGCGCGGTGGAGCGATTCGCGGCCGGCGAGGTGTCGTTCGCGCGCGGCGCCGAGATCGCGGAACTGGACCCGTGGGCGTTCGCCGACCTCCTGCAAGAGCGGTCGGTGACCTGGGTCGACTCCGAACGGGTCGCCGCGGAACTGGACGGATGACCCTCGTGGTCGCCGTCTCCGCGCTGGCGGCGCTGGGCCGAGCCGAGCGGCTAGACGTTCTGGCGGGCGTCGACGAGGAGGTGCTCGTTCCCGAGACCGTCTTCGACACGCTGGCCGCCGCCGCCCCGGAGACGCCCCCCGCGAGCGCGCTGGTCCGGCTCGGCGACGCCGACGCCCTCCGCGCGGTCGCGGTCTCGGACGCACCGCTGTACGAGCGGCTCCGCACGAACGACCGGCTGGCCGACGCCGACGCCGCGGCCGTCGCGCTCGCGGACCTCGTCTCCGGCGCCCTCGTCGCGGAGGAGCCGTACCTCGGCCGGATCGCCGCCGCGGAAGGCGTTCCGACCACGACGGTCCCCGGAGTGCTGTCGGCCGCGGTCGCGAACGGCGACCTTCCGGCCCCCCGCGCGCTCGACGCGTTCGACGACCTCCTCGACGCCGGCTGGTACGGCCGGCCTGACCTCTACGCGGCGTTCATCAGCGCGCTCGACGCCGCCGAGTGACGGCGGTCCCGACCGGTCTCAGAACAGCCCCGCCACGTCGTCCTCCTTCGCACGCTCGCGCTCGACCCGGTCCCGAAGCCGTGCGTACACGGGCGCACGCTGGTCGGGGTCGGAGAGGAACGCGGTCAGCAGCTCCGCGTAGCGCGTCCGTCCGGTCCCCCGCTCCTCGCGGGCGTAGCGCGCGGCGTCCGCGACGACCGCGGGGTCGACGCCGTCGACGGCGTCCGCGAGCAACTCGACGGCGAGCAGCACCGCGTCCAGGTCCGGTTCCGTGAGGGGGTCGGGCGCGTCGGGCGCGAGGTCGGGGAGGGGCTCCCGTTCGCTGACCGTCGGGTCCGCCGCGGTGGCCGAGAGCGTCGCGAGGTGCTCTCCGAGGTCCCCGACTGCGATCCCGCGGTGACCGGCCGGTACCGACGCGAGCGACTCCCGCGCGGTGGCGGCCGCCGCCCGAACGCCGTCCGAATCGCCCCGCCGCGCACCGCGGACGGCGTCGAGGAGACCGATCAGTCCGCGGAGCAGGCGCTCGTCGTCGCTCCCCGTCGGCAGCGGACGCCACGCGCGCTCGAACGATTCGCGAGCCGCGCGAAGGTGACCCTGAGTGAGGAGCATGCGCCCGGCGTCGAGCGCGGCCCCGACAGAGACCGGCTCGCGGTCCGGCTCTGGCTCCGGCTCACGCCCGGACTCGACGCCCTCGTCCGTTCCGTCTTCGTCTCGCGTCACGTCGAACGGTCGGAGTCGCGCGCCGTTAAACGGTTCGGCGGTCGGAGATTCGTCCCCGCGGACGCGTTCGCCGTTCCGGGAGGCTGTCGGCGGGGTCGAGTGTGACCGCGCTGATCAGTACACCGTCTCGCGGAGGTACTGCAGAAACGGAACGAGCTCGTCCGCACTCGCGGCACGCAGCGCTGTCGGTGAAAACCGGCGGACCGGCCGGTTCCCCTCTCCGTCCGCGAACGCCAGTCCCGGACGGTCCGGAGTACGGGCGACCGCGCGAAGCTCCAGCGTGTTGGCGTCCTCGACGAACGTCGCGAGCAGGGACGCTCGCTCGACGTGGTCGCCCGCGACCGTCTCGACGGCGGCCAGATGCGGCTCGTAGGCGTCCGGCACGGTCGTCGGCAGCCGATCCCAGGCGGTCGGGTCCGGGTCAAGCCCCGCGTTCGCGACCGTCTCGGCGTACACCGCCCGAAGCGTTTCCTCGGCGCCCGCTCCCGGGTCCGGGGCGACGAAGGCCGGCTCGCCGTCGTCCGTGACGAGCAGCTCCTCGTACAGCTCGCGGTAGGCGGTCTCCAGGGGCGCGTGGTCGAGGCGACCGGCGGGCGTCGTCCACGCGCCCGGATCGAAGCTCGCTCTCCCCGACCGCCGGAGACAGATCAGGTCGTCGCCGGCAAGCAGTGCGACGCCGGCGCCGATCAGGAACGGCCCCTCGATGCGGACCGTCTCCCCGTCCGCGGTCATCCTGGGGTCGCACCCCGCGACCTCTCTGACGGTTGTGTATGCGCCCGGCACGTCTCGAAACGCAACCACGGGATCGAGGGGGTCGACGGCGACGAGCCAGCGGTTCCGCGCCCGGTCGTGGACAGCGGTCCGTCCCTTGAGGAAGACCGCGTCCGGGTGACCCTCGGGGAGCAGGCCGTGCATCCCGTCGCGGTCCTCCGCGGTCACGACCTCTCACCGCCCCGCCTCGCGTCGCCCGTCTCCGCGCTCCCGGTGTCCGGACCGCCCCCGCCGTCGTCGCGAAACGCGATCGAGAGGTCGGCACGCCCCAGGCGGGTCTCGGTCGGCGCTTCGAGGACCTCGGCGTCTCCGACCTCGATCCGGAGCCGCTCCGCCGCCCGCTCGTCGAAGAAGGGATCGCCGAGGTCCTCGATGTCCTCGTCGTCGTAGGTCACCTGATAGAGGACGTCCGGATCGAGGTCGGGGAACCCCCGCCGCCGCTGGTCGTTCCAGAACAGGAAGCCGGCCTTCGACCCGAGCGCCGAGAGACCGACTATCGCGTGGGCTTGCTCCCCCTCGGCGTCGTCGTCTCCCTCCGCCGTTCTCCCATCGATCGGGTGCCGAAACAACAGGAATGCGGGGTCGTCGCGGCTCAGGAGGTCCTCCTCGACGACCGCGGAGACGAAGTACTCCGCGGGGAACTGGATCCCGTCGGGGTCGGCGAAGGCGTTCTCGGCGAGGTCGACGTTCTCGTAGCCCGCCGCCTTCAGCGTGAGGATGAGCTTCCGGAGCCCCACGTTGTGCTCGGCGCCACCGAGGAACAGGTGGTGAACCCGCTCCTCCGGCCACTCGACGCCGGCGAATATCGGCTCCTCGGGCAGGGATCCGTCGAGCCGTTCGGGGGAATGGGCGACGCTCGCGAACGCCTTGACCGGGAGTCGGATCCCGTGACTGCTCCCGGTTCGGTCCAGATCCGTCGTCACGTCGTCGTCCCCCTCACCGGCGAGGCGACGCAGTCCCGCCACCACCCGTCCGACCGGTCCCCGGTGGGGATCCGTCGTCGTGACGAGGGTGTCCACGCCGACCACCTCCACGTCCACGGTCTCCTCACCGCTGAACGAGCCCCCGGCCCACGCCGTCTCCAGCCCGGCCGCCGCGGCGACCGCCGCGTGGTCGTCGGGATCGGCCGCGAGCGCGTCGGCCAGTTCCGCTCCCGCCGTCACCCGCGTCCGACGGTCGGGACCCAGCAGTTCGCGGAAGTACTCGCTCACGTAGAAGACGCCGTATCCGAGGAGCGAGTTACCGAGCCGCGTGCGTCCCTCTCCGGTGTCGGGCTCGTTCAACACCACGTCGGAACGGGAGAACGCGGCGGACTCGCCGTAGAAGCGCGACCGGAACCCGAGCGTTCGCGTCGCCGCGAGCGGCACGAGCACCGCGAGGAACGCCGCCGCGCACAGGACCGGAAATTCCGGGAGCGGGGCCGCGTTCGAGGCCAGCCACAGCGCTCCGACGACGACGGCGGCGGGGACCGCTTCGCGCCACGGCACGCGCCACGGGGCGACCGCCGCTGCGAGGACGAGCACGCCGGCGACTCCGGCGGTCGTCGTCGGGGACATCGGTCGCCCGAGCGCGGCCGTGATCGACTCGGTGGCGACTGGGATCGCAAGTCCGATCAACAGCATCGCCCGGAAACGCCGGACCCGGTCGTCGAACAGCGCGTGTTCGAGTTCGAGCCGGCGCGGGCCACCGCGAAAGCGGACGTAGACCGCGTCCACGAAGACGTTGCGGTAGTGTGGACGGTCGCCGTACGTTCCCGTGACGGCGATGTCGTCGCGGCCCAACACCAGCAGGGGATCGCGGTCGGAGAGGTGCGCGGTGAACGGGAACCAGTAGTTACCGACCTTCAGCGTGTCCCAGCGCGCGATGAGCAGCAACTGCCGGAGGTGGTCGAACGCGCGGCGGACCCGCGATCCGAGCTCGGTGACTGCCCCGCGAACGGGGGACACGAGGTAATGCCAAAGGTGCGCGACGAGGAGCGCCCCCGCGACGACGGCGATCGGGTACGCCGACAGCAGCCGGACGAGGTCGCCGCCGAGCGCCGCGCGGAGGACCAACGCGACGTCCGCGCTCGTCGCGGCGTCGCTGACGAGGAAGACGATCCCGGCGACGACGGCGAGGAGGCTCGCCAGCGAGGTCGCCGTCCAGAAGGCAGGACCGAGCAGCGCGATCCGCCGGAGGTCCGAGTCGGACGCGGCGTGTTTGCGGGCCGCGAACTCGTCGCGTTTGTCCAGCGTCAGTCCGTTCGCGAGGACAACGCGCTCATCGACCGCCTCGGAATCGGCGCCGCGCTCGTCGGGCTCCGTCGCCCCGTCGTCGTCACCACCGTCGGTTCCGGTGCGAGACACGTGCGAGACCACACCACGACACTACAAGTAGCTGAGGGAGTCGACGGGATCGAAAGCGGGGGACGAGGGCGGCCCGGCGAGCGGGCACCGCCGGCCGCGGCCGCGGCGCAGTCGCTCCGGCGTCGACCGTCCGAGAAAGCGGAAACGTCCTGACGGAGATTTGAACTCCGGTCCCTGGCTCCGCAAGCCAAGAGGATAGTCCACTACCCTACCAGGACTCACCTACACGTACCGCGGTTATACTTAAGACGGTTACGGTACGGCGACGGGGTGCGTTACGTCCGCACTGCACGCGGCCGCTCTCGCGTTCCAACAGGGGAGTGCGTTCGACGCCTCAGCAGGCGCATCCGGTGCCGGACGCGCGCTCGAACCGGAGCGGTTCGCCGCAGTCGGGACATAACGGCGTGCCGTCGTCCGAGAGGTCGAGCCCCTCGGGTTCCACCTCGACGTCCCGGACGCGGACGCCGCAGTCGTCACACCAGTACGCGCCGCTGGAGCCGTCGTCGCCGCCCTCCTCCGGAGCCTTCGGCCGTGACGATTTCAGCGTCTCGGTGATCGTGTCTACGATTCCCATGCTGAGCGCTTTGGCACCGCGGGCCTAAACACCACCCCGTTCGTGCGAACTGTTCGCACGGCAGTCACAGAAGGGGAACCGTCAATCCGACGAAGAGCGCCAGCAGCGCCAGCGCGAGGTACACCAGCGTGGCGAAGCGGTCGGCGGGGTCGACCTCACCGGCTACCTCCGGGTGCGCATCCCGGACCAACCAGCGGTACGCCCCGACCGCGGTCAGCAGGAACGCGCCCCCGGAGACGGCGAGCGACGCCGCCAGCGAGAGCCCGTACGCCTGCCCGTATATCGGGCCGATGGAGACCGAGACCATGAACGCGAGTGCGACCACCACCAGCACGGGCACCGGGTCGACCGGCGTTCCCTCCGCGTTGCGGAGCGCAGGACGGCGCATGACGGATGGGGTTCGGGTCGCGACGCAATGAGTGTGTGGGTCACTCGCACGCTCCAACGCGGCGAACGGTTAAGTGGTCGCTCCTCCCGAACTGGGACATGAGCGAATCGGACGGGGGCGACCGCGAGGACGCGGCGGGGGAAGGCGCCGGGAGTGAGGACCGGGAGGACCCGGCGGGGTTCGAGGACGCAGTCGCGTCGTCGTCGGGCAGTCCGCTCGTCCTGTTGGGGCTGAACGCGGTGCTGTCGGCGACGTTCGCGTGGATCGCCGTCTGGGGAATGGGGCTACTCGGACTGGTGGCGTACACCCCGGTCAACGTCGCGACCGCGGCGATCGTGTTGTTCGCGCTGACGTACGTGCTCGTGTTGCAGTAGGGGCCGGAGCATGTCGACAGCACGAGGGGCGTCAGGATGCCCCGCGCTGACGACCCACGCGGGCGATACAGGTGTTTTAAGGGTCAGCCGACCCCGCTCACGGGTAATGACCATCGAGGACCGAGACGACGCGCACCTCATCACGCACGCGCTGGCGAAGGACACGCTCTCGCGGCTCCGCGACGTGGAGACGGAGCAGGTCGCGTTCCGGAAGGGGCTGGTGAAGCTCGGTCGGATCTGCGGCTACGAGATCATCGACGGCGCGATGGAGACGGAGTACGTCCCCGTCGAGACGCCGCTGGAGGAGACCACCGGCGAGCGCGTGAAGGGGCTCGACGACGTGGTGATCATCAACGTCCTCCGCGCCGCGACCCCGTTCGTGGAGGGACTGCTGAAGGCCTTCCCGCGCGCCAAGCAGGGCGTCATCTCCGCCGGCCGCGACGAGGAAGCCGGGATGAACGAGGCGGGCGAGTTCCCCATCACCATCGACTACGTGAAGCTCCCCGAGATCAGCTCCGACGACACGATCATCGTCGCCGACCCGATGCTCGCGACCGGGTCGACGATGTGTGCCGTCCTCGACCACATCCTCGCGGAGGCGGACGCCTACGAGAACCTCTTCGTGCTCTCGGCGGTCTCCGCGCCGGACGGACTGGTCCGCGTGAGCGAGGGGTTCCCGGACGCCGACCTGCTGACCGTCGCCATCGACGACCACCTCAACGAGGAGGGGTTCATCATCCCGGGCCTCGGCGACGCCGGCGACCGCGCGTTCCGGACGACGTAGCGCCGCGCGCGCTCGAACGCGGCGTGTCGCGCGCGTAACGACTATGGCAGTTCCCTCCGACGACGGGGTATGAGCGACGCCCCGCCGGACGACCCCTGCGACGCCTGCGGCGACGCGACCGCGGACGCGCTCGCGCGCACGGTGCGGCTCAGCGTCGACCGGGCCAACATCGACACCCAGCGGCTCTGCCCCGACTGCTTCGCCGGCTGGATCGACCGCTATCAGGAGCACATGCAGTCCGACCCGGAGCCGACCGTCGACGGCGACGACATCATCGTCGACTGAGCGGTGCGGATCCGGTCGACGACCGCCTTGCGGTCTCCGCTCCGCAGTCTCGGCCCCGCCTACTTCGCGGCGTCGACGCGCGCCACGAGGTCGGCGGCGTGTTCGGCGGCCCGGTCCTGTACCGCCTCCGCGTCCAGCGTCAGCACGTCGCGGTTCTCCATCAGTACCGCGCCGTCACAGACCGTGTGGCGCACGTCCGACCCGCGGGCGGCGTACGCGAGGTGCGAGACGACATCGTGGGTCGGCGTGAGGTGCGGCGCGTCGAAGTCGACGACGATCAGGTCCGCGGCCGCGCCGGCCTCCACCCGCCCGCCGGGGAGGCCGGTCGCGGCGGCGCCGCCCGCGGTCGCCATCTCCACGACCGCCTCAGCAGGGACCGCCGCGGGGTCGTCCGCGGCGACCTTGCCGACCATCGCCGCGTCGCGCATCTCGTCGAACAGGTCGAGGTCGTTGTTCGAGGCGGCGCCGTCCGTCCCGATTCCCACCGTCACGCCGGCGTCGCGGAGGCGCTGGACCGGGGCCAGCCCGCTCGCGAGCTTCATGTTCGATGCGGGGCAGTGAACGACCGCGGTGTCGGTCGCGGCGAGCCGCGCGATCTCCGCATCGTCGACGTGGACGCCGTGCGCGAAGAAGTTCCCCGGACCGAGCGCGCCGGCGTCCTCGGCGTACTCGATCGGGCGCTCGCCGCGCTCCTCGACGATGGGCGCGACCTCGTCGCTCGTCTCGTTTGCGTGGAGGTGGACTGGCAGGTCGTGAGCGGCCGCGAGTTCCAGCCCCTCGCGGAGGTACGCTTCGCCCACGGTCGTCAGCGAGTGGGGCGCGAACATCGTCCGTATCCGCCCGTCGGCGGCGCCGTCGAGCTCCGTCGCCACTGCGATCGACTCCTCCACGTCCGCGGTCGCGTCCGCGTCCTCTTTCCCGACCGTGACGACGCCGTGGCCGAGTCTGGCCCGAAGCCCCGCGCGGTCGACGGCCGCGGCCACGCGGTCCATCTCGAAGTACATGTCCGCGAAGGCGGTCGTCCCCGAGCGGATCATCTCCAGCAGGCCGAGCTCCGCGCCGACCTCCACGTCCTCGGGGGTCAGCTCGGCCTCGGCCGGCCAGATATCCTCCTGGAGCCAGGCGTCGAGCTCCTTGTCGTCGGCGTAGCCGCGGAGCAGGGTCATCGCGACGTGGGTGTGGGCGTTGACGAGCCCCGGCATCACCACGCCGCCCTCGGCGTCGAGCCGACGGTCGCCCTCTAGGTCCGGCCCGACCGCCTCTATCGTGCCCGCGTCGGCGTCGACCAGTACGTCGTCCTCGGTGACGCGGCCGTCCGGGCGGAGGACCCGGCCGCCCGCGATGACGAGCGTCTCCATGCCGGCGACTCCGCCGTCCCGGCCCCTAACTCCGTCGCTCCGCGACGGGGGCGGCGACGATCGACGCCGCGCGACGACGACGCCTACCGCTCACGCAGGCGTGCGATCCGATCCCCCAGCGGCGGCTGCACCTCGAACCACGTCCGCCACGTCCCGGTCTCGGGCTCGACGCCGCGGAGCGCGGCCGCGCGCTCGAAGGCGTCCGCGAGCGTCTCCGCGCCCACGCGGTCGGCCGCCCGCGCGTCCGCCGCGTACTGCACGCGCCGACCGGCCCAGAAGGCGACGAAGCCGACCGCGGCCAACGCGGAAAAGCCCGCCTCGAAGGGGACGAGCGTCGTCACCACCGCTGCCAGCAGCGCCAGCACCGCGGCGGTCGCGACGGCGCGGAACTCGTTGTAGTAGGTCACGAGCCGTCCCGCCTCCGCGGCCAGCAGGGCGGTCGCGGTTCCGTCCTCGAGGTCGAACACGCCCGGTGTGAGAAACAGGACGCGCCGACCGGGCGGGCCGCGGACGGAGATCTCGACCGATCCGGGGTCGTCGCTCCCCTCTGCGTCGTCGGATACCTCTGCGTCGTCGGGTTTCTGCCCGCCGCTCGGCGAGAACACCGCGACGCGCTCGACATCGAGTCCAGCTTCTTCCCGGAGGGCGTCGAGGCGCCGTCGCTCGGCGTCGGTCGGCGGCCGCGTCTCGCGGAACCGGTCGGCGGCGTACAGCGGGCCGACCGTCGCCGCGAGGAACGCGACGACGGGAACGACGGCGACGAGCGCGAGCGCGACCGTACTCATGCCCGGTCGTGCGGGCGGCCGCCGGGAAAAGGGTCCGGTCCGGGGCGGGGACTCAGGTCCCCGTCTCGATCGCGGCCTCGATCTCGTCGAACAGGTCGGAGACGCGCTCCTCGATCTCGTCGCGGATCGCGGCGACCGCCTCGGGGGAGCCGCCGTCGGGGTCGGTGAGCGCCCAGTCGCGCACGTCCGTCCCCTCGCCGACGGTCCCCACGTCGAGCGTGGAACAGCCCATCGTCGCGACGTAGTCGCAGGACTGCAGTTCCTCCTCGGTGATCGCCCGAGGCGTGCGGTCCGAGATGTCGATACCGCGGTCGGCCATCGCGTCGACGACCTCCTCGTGGACGGCGTCCGCGGGGCGGGTGCCGCCGGTGAGGATCTCGACGCTGTCGGTCAGTCCGCGCGCCTCGCGCTCGCGCTCCGCGAAGGCGGTCGACATCTGCGAGCGGCCGGCGTTCTGAACGCACATGAAGGCGACGCGGATCGGGTCGGTGGATGTGTTCTGGGTCATGGTTGTAGTGCGTGTGAGTGGATGATTATCGGGGTCTCAGTCGTCGTTCGGTGCGTCCGTGGCCGAGGTATCAGCGGCCGGGGCGTCGAGGCTACCGGTGTCGAAGCCGGTCCAGTCGAACCGGTCCTGGAAGTGGAGCGCGACCTTCACCAAGCCGAGCAGCACCGGGACCTCGATGAGCGGGCCGACGACCGTCGCGAACGCGACGCCGGAGCCGACTCCGAAGACGGCGACTGCGACGGCGATGGCCAGCTCGAAGTTGTTCGACGCGGCGGTGAAGCCGACCGCGGTCGTCGTCGAGTAGTCCGCGCCGATCCCCCGGCCCATGCCGAAGCTGACGAGGAACATCACGACGAAGTAGATCGTCAGCGGGACCGCCAGCAGCAGCACGTCCGTCGGCGCCGCGACGATCGCCTCGCCCTGCGTGGCGAACATCACGACGACGGTGAACAGCAGCGCGAGCAGCGTCAGCGGGTCGATCCGGGGGACGAACTCGGTCTCGTACCACTCCTCGCTCTTGACGCGGGTGCCGACGTACCGCGAGAGGAAGCCGGCCGCGAAGGGGATCCCGAGGAAGACGACGATGGCCTCGAACACCTGCGCGACGCTCACGTCGAAGGTGGTTATTCCTGCGACGAGCGCGTCCATCCCGAGCAGCGGCGGGAGCACGAGCGCGAAGAACCAGACGTAGACGCCGTAGGTGAGGATCTGAAAGAGGCTGTTGAACGCGACCAGCCCGGTGACGTACTCCGTCGACCCCTCCGCGAGCTCGTTCCAGACGAGCACCATCGCGATACAGCGCGCCATCCCGATGAAGACGAGCCCGAGAAAGAACTCCGGCCGCGCCGGGAAGCCGGGCACCAGCCCGCTGAAGAAGAACACCGCCAGCCCGAACATCAGCGTCGGGCCGATCAGCCAGTTCTGTGCGAGGCTCAGACCCAAGACGCGCCAGTTCCTGAACACGGTCGGGAGCCGCGAGTAGTCCACCTTCGCCAGCGGCGGGTACATCATCAGCACCAGCCCGATCTCCACGAGGTGGAGGTCCTGAATCGGCGCGGTCACCGACGGCGCCAGGAAGCCAAGCCCGACGCCGAGCGCCATCGCGCCCGCGATCCAGACGGTGAGGTACTTATCCAGAAAGTCCATCGAGCGCGGGTCGCCGCAGGCTTCACAGCCGCAGTCCGGGCCGTGCTCGTGGGCCACGTCACTCATCCGAGACGCTCCCGTCAAGCACCGTCACCAGCGCGACGGCGCGGTTCGTCGCGCGGTACTTCTTCCAGCGGCCGTCCTTGCGGCCCTCGACGAGCCCGGCGTCCGCGAGGTCGGAGAGCGCGTGGCTGAGCCCGCTCTCGCTCACGTCGACGACCGCCTGCAGCTCGCAGACGCACAGCTCCTCGCCGGCGGCCACGAGCACGCGCGCCAGCGTGTAGCGCGTCTCGTTCGCCAGCGCCGAGAGCACGCCGAGCTCCGCCTCGACCTGTCCGGCCCCGAGCGCGGCCTCCAGCGTCCCGAGCTCGTCGAGCCGCCGGTCGACGTCCTCGCTGCGACACTCCCCGAGTTCGTCCTCCAGATAGCGTTGCAACCGGTCCGTGGCTTGAGCCATCGGAAGATAGTTGAGAGTCTGTTCAAGTAATTGTTGCGGTGTGGCGTCGAAGCGGTTCGAGATCAGGCCGGACTCGGGCACGGTGCGTGCCGGGCTCCGGCGACCACCGGCGAGGGCGGGGGGGCGTGCCGATCCGTACGTTTTTGTCGATCCCGCCGGTCGATCCGTTCGAATCTCCCGGTCGTAGCCGCAGCACCGTGCGAGGCACGACCGGTCGCCGCCCGTAACGCGGCGCTCACCATGTCCCACCGAGTTCGAAACCGGCTCAGCAGTCAGTTCGACAGTCACGGAATCGTTCGCCAGTTACACGACGTCCCGCCCCACGAGGTGTACGAGGTGGTCGTCGACGGTCGGCGTGCGGTGTACAAGGGCGACACCGGACCGACCGGAAACGCGGGAATCGAGGGTCGGGTCATCGACTTCGTCGGACGGGAGACCTCCGTTCCCGTCCCCGAGACGCTGCTCGTTGCTGACGGGTACTACGTCGCCGCGTGGCGCTCCGACGCGCCGGGCCCCGACGAGCAGCACCACGCCGACGAGACGTGGGCGCACGCCGCGGGACGAGGGCTGGCGACGCTACACGCCGAGACGAGAGGGACGGTCGACCGATACGGACGGTTCGATGCCGAGGGGGGCGAGCTGGCGATCGACGGCGACGACTCGTGGCACGACGCCGCGCTCGCGTACGTCCGCCGCCACCGCCCGATCCTCGCCCGACACGGTCACGCCGATGTCGCGAACGCCGTCCTCGACCATCTCGTCGAGCGTCCGAGCCTCCTCGACGGGGCGGACGAGCCGGTGTGTTGTCACGGCTGGGCGACGCCGGAACACGTCGCGGTCGCCGACGGTCGCGTCGCGTGTCTGGTGGATTTCGAGCACGCCGTCGCGGCCCCCGGCGAGTTCGACTACTGGCGAACGAGCATGCCGACCTTCGGCCCGGAGCCCGGGGAGCTGCGACGGCGCTTCCGGGAGGGGTACGAGTCCGTCCGCTCGCTCCCGGCGGGATTCGACGCGCGACGGCCGGCGTACGTCCTGCTGAATCTGGTCTACTACTTCGAGTCGCTGTACGTGCAGGAGCAACGAGGCCGGACCGAGACCGCGAAGCGTGCCGAGATGATGCGGGACGAAGTGTTCGCGATACTGGACGAACTGCCGTGACGAGGGACCGGCGACGACCGAGGCTCGGTCGCCGAACGCGTCCGGTTCCTCGCGTTCAGTTGAAGAATCTCTCAACAGAGAGATCTTGAGGAGCCCCCGGCGCAGGCGATGCGCTGCGGTCGCCGATCGCGAGAGCATCGGCCGCCCCGGCTCCGATTCCCGCGCCCTACTCGTCCGCGAGCAGGTCCAGCACCGCGTCCACGTCGTTCGCGACCGGCTCGGGGTCACCGCCGGCGGCGTAGGCCGCGTCGGGGTCCTTCAGCAGGTGGCCCGTGGTGAGACAGACCACCTGCTCCTCGTCGTCCACGACGCCCTCGCGGCGGAGTGTTCTGAGCCCGGCGACGCTGGCGGCGGAGGCCGGCTCGACGCCGACGCCCTCGTGGGCGAGGTCGCGCTGGGCCGCGGTTATCTCGTCGTCCGAGACGGCGACCGCGGTGCCGCCGGTGTTCCTGATCCCCGGGAGCGCCTTCGGCGCGTTGACGGGGTTGCCGATGCGGATCGCGGTCGCGCGCGTCTCGACCTCCTCCCAGCGCCGGACCTCGTCGTTGCCCGCCTCGACCGCCTCGACCATCGGCGCCGCGCCCTCGGCCTGCACGCCGGTGATCTTCGGCACGTCGGTGGGGTCGAGCGCGCCGGCCTGCACCAGCTCACGGAACGCCTTATAAATGGCCGCGGTGTTGCCGGCGTTGCCGACCGGGAGCACGATCCGGTCCGGGTAGGTGCCGTAGTCGGCGTGGAACGCCTCCAGGATCTCGAAGCCGATCGTCTTCTGTCCCTCCAGCCGGAAGGGGTTCAGCGAGTTGAGCAGGTACGCCTCGCCGCGGGCGGCCAGCTCCTGCACGATGTCGAGACAGCTGTCGAAGTTGCCATCCACCTCCAGAATGCGGGCGCCGTGGAGGCTCGCCTGCGCGATCTTGCCGGCCGCGACCTTCCCTTCGGGGAGCAGCACGAGCGTCTCGAGGCCCGCGCGGCCGCCGTAGGCCGCCAGCGCCGCGGAGGTGTTGCCGGTGGAGGCGCACGCGAGCGCGCCGACGCCCAGCTCCTCGGCGACGCGGACGCCGACGGTCATCCCGCGGTCCTTGAACGAGCCGGTGGGGTTCATCCCCTCGTGTTTGATCCGGAGCGCGTCGACGCCCACGTCCGCCTCGAGGCGGGGGACCTCGTGGAGCGGCGTGTCGCCCTCGGGGAGCGTGACGCCGAGGTCGAACGGGAGCGCCTCGCGGTAGCGCCAGACGCCGCGCTCGGGACCCTCTGTGTCCGCGCCCGCGCCGAAGCCGTCGAACGTCGGCGGGTCGGCGTACCGCACCTCCAGCAGGCCGTCGCAGTCGTCGCAGGTGTAGCGCACGTCCTCGAAGGGGGCGAACGTCGCGCCGCACTCGATGCAGGCGAGCCACGCGCCGTCGGCCGCGCAGTCGGGGGCCTCGGGGGCCGGAGCGTCGAGGTCGAGACTCATTGGTCAACCCTCCGTACCCGGCCCGTAAAAGGCGGGCGGTGCTGGCGGATGGTGCCGGGCGGGACCGACACCGACCCGCGCCGCCCGGCGCCGACCGCCCTCGGAGTCCTGAAAGCCTTTATCCGCGCCGCCGGAACGCCCGCACGATGCCCTCCACCAGACGCGACCTCCTGTCCGGCGCCGCCGCCCTCGGCACGACCGGGCTCGCTGGCTGCGCCGCCCTCGGCGAGGACCGCGAGCCCGACCTCTCGGGCGACTGGCCGCAGGTCGGACGCGACGCCGCGAACGCCAACCACGCCCCCCACGCGACCCTCCCCGCGGCGGTCAGCGTCGCGTGGCGTCACCGCGTCGGCGGCTGGCCCTACGTCCAGCCGGTCGTCGCCGAGGGGACCGTCTACGCCGCCGGCGACCACGGCGTCTTCGCGCTCGCCGCCGCCGACGGCGCGCCGCGGTGGCCGGAGCCGATCGACCTGCGGCCCTCCGGCGGCCTCGCGCTCACCGACGGCGCGGTGCTCGTGCCCCACGACCCGCCGACTCGGACCGATGATCCGCCCGCGCTCGTCGCGCTCGACCGCGCGACCGGGACCGAGCTGTGGCGCGTCGACCTCGAGGCGCGGGGGTTCGCGCCGAGCGTCGCCGACGGCGGCGCGTACCTGCGCACGGACGCCGCCGCGCTCGCGGTCGACCTCGGCGGCGACGCGGCCGGTCCCGAGCGGGTCCGCTGGCGCCGGTCGCTCGAACCGCTGCGCTACGACGAGTACAACGCCGTCGGCGACGACATGACGACGCTGATCGCGCCCGCGATCGACGCGGACTGCGTCTACCTCCCCGACGACGGGACCCTGCTCGCGCTCGACCGGGCCTCGGGCGAGCCTCGCTGGCGGGAGCCGCTGGAGGCCGCCATGGCGAGCCCGGTCGCGGACGAGGCCGGCGTCGTGGCGACCGGGATCGGCGGGACGGTCGCGCTGACTCCCCACGGCGAGCGCCGCTGGCGGATCGACCGCGGGAGCTGGACGAGCGCCGCGGCGGCCCCTGGGTCGATCTACGTCGCCGACAGCAGTCTCACCGCTCACGACGCCGCGGACGGCTCGCGGCGCTGGACGGCGGACGGCGGGACCGGGATCCAGGTGTCCCAGCCCGCGGTCGTCGGCGACGCGGTCGCGATCGCCGGCAGCGAGGTGCTCGCCCACCGACGTGGTGACCTCGGGCGATTCACCGACCGGGAACTGCTGGCGATCCGAGCGGACGGCGCGCACCTCGCGGCCCACGGCGGGCTGGCGGTCGGCGGTGGGCGCCTGCTCGTCGTCGACGGTATCGCGGGCGCGGTGGTGGCCTACGAGCCGGCTTGAGGCCGTGGGACGATCCGGCCCTACGAGCGGAGAGGGCCGCGGGCGCTCACAGCTCCCCCGGCTCGAAGCCGTCGATGGCGTCGTGGACGTCGGCGACCCACTCGTCGAGCGCGGCGTGGAGCCGCTCTTTCGCCTCCGACAGCGGGACGGCGGTGTACTGGTAGACGTAACCGCCCGAGTCGAGCAGGCGACGCTGCCGCTCGACGAGGCCCTTCTCCAGCAGCGTCGACAGCGAGCGGTTGACGTTCGAGCGGTCGCGGTCGAGCTCCTCGGCCAGTTCCGCGATGGTGCTTCCGGGGTTGTTCAGCAGGACGACGTACGTCCGGCTCTCGTGGTCGCGGACGCCGAACACACACGAGAGGACGTGCTCGAAGCTCGGCGAGGAGTCACCGACGAGGTCCTCGATCTCGGGGTCGCTCATGGGCGTAGTACGTGACCGCGCGCTTAAAGGTCAGTTCTCCGGCCGGGCGTACCCCATGTGGGCGATGCACTCGCGCATGCCCGCCTCGTCGTCGTGGCGGTGGAGCCGCGTCGGCGTGTCGCAGTAGAACGTCTCGCCGTCGTGGCGGAGCGCGACCTCGGACTCGCTCCCGTACGCCTCGACGGTGACGAGCACGCGGCGCCCGTCGCGGAGCTGGTCGATGATCTCGTCCGCGGAGAGTTCACCGGCGGAGACGCGAAGCGGCGCACCGCTCATGTTCCACGGAATGTCCGAGAGGACACGAGTCTCTGCTACTCCAGTTTCTGTCGCGAGATGGAGACGCCGGTCGGCGCGAGGATGATCTGGTCGTCGCCCTTCTGGACGATGTCGCCGTCGACCTCCTGTGCGACCTGTCGCAGCTCGTCGATGATGTACTCGACCGTGCGGTCGGAGGTGGAGTGGCGCGTGATGTCCGCGATGACGAAGTCGCCGTCGTAGACGGCGTCCTTTATCGGGATGATGTCGCTTTTGTCGCCGATCTCCGCGATGTGGACCGTGATCCCTGCGCCGCCGGCCGCCTCGGCGAAGTCGTCGAGGTCGAGTTCGACGTAGTCGTCGACCGACCGGTTGCCCCCGCCGCCGAGGATCTTGCTCATGATGCCCATACACCCCAATGCCGGGGAGACCGCATTAGGTCTTACGTCAGACGCACTGCGACGACTCCCGGACGCGCCCGCACATCAGGGTCGCGGACCGACCGGAGTCCGCCCTTCCGCGAAACCCGGGTTTTTGTCCGCTCGCGGGCGATGCTCGGCCATGACCTTCAGCATCTGCGTCCGCGAGGAGTACACCGACGACGAGGGGGAGAGACAGACCCGGTTCGGCGTCGCCGTCACCACCCGACTGCCCGGCGTGGGGACGCTCTGTCCGTTTGCCTCGGAGAGCGGCGCGGTCGCCACCCAGTCGCTCGTCAACGTCGAGCTCGGGCGAAAGGGGATCGCGTACCTCGACGACGGGCTCGCGGTCGAGGACGCCCTGCCCGCCCTGCTGAACGCCGACGACGGGAAGGAGAGCCGTCAGCTTCACGGCGTCGACGCCGACGGGACGTTCGCGTTCTCCGGCGAGGAGTGCAAGGGCTGGTTCGGCCACACGATCGGCGAGAACTACACCGTCGCCGGTAACCTGCTGACCGGCGAGGCGGTGATCGAGGCGACCGCGGCCGCCTACGAGTCCGACGCCTTCGGCGACGCGCCGCTGTCCGAACGGCTGATCGACGCGCTGGAAGCCGGCCACGCGGAGGGCGGGGACAAGCGCGAGGACCTCCCCGTTCAGTCGGCCGCGCTGATCGTCGAGACCACCGAGGACCGCGAGGGCGGGGACCCCTACTACACCGACCTGCGAGTCGACGCGACCGAGACCCCCATCGCGGACCTGCGCGAGACCCACGAGACGGCCGCGCGCGGCTGGGAGGACGCGTTGGCGAAGTACGAAGCGGAATCGGAAGACACCGAAGACGCCGAAGACCCAGAGGAGAACGACGAACGCGACGACGCCGAGTAGTGGTCATCGCAAGCCACGAATTTCGAGCGTTCGGCAACGGCCGTCCGTTCAGTCAGTGGTCGTGGCGGTGCGGTCGGCGCGCGAGAAACGCGCGCGAGGGAGCCCGCAGCCGCGGTCGCGCAGCGGTACGGTGCGGTCGCGCGACCGCGGCTGCGGCGAGGCTGGGGAGGCGTGAGGCTGCTGTGCGGTTGCGGAGCTGGGCGGTTGCGGTACGGGGCGGGGCTGTGGGTGGGACTGAAAGGGGCAGCCGGCTCGATCCGGCCCCGGCGCCTCAAGCACTCGCGCCGGGCGTTGCTGAGAGGCGCGAGCGCGCAGAGCGTGCCGCGGCCGGTCGAGCCGGCTGGGGCTTTCTGGGTGTTGCTGTCCAGATCAGCAGGATCGACAGCAGACTCAGAAAAAACGTCGCAGGGAGAGCCGGCTGGGGCTTTCTGGGTGTTGCTGTCCAGATCAGCAGGATCGACAGCAGACTCAGAAAAAACGTCGCAGGGAGAGCCGGCTGGGGCTTTCTGGGTGTTGCTGTCCAGATCAGCAGGAACTGCAACAGTACCGGAATGGGTGTCTCAGAGAGCCAAATGCGACGTTCGAACCGGACGCGACCTTCACGATCCGCCCGCACCAGTCACCACTCCTTCTCAATCCTCCGAGAACCTCCGTGGAACACCGTCAGATCCGAAGCCGCGCCAGCACGGGCAGGTGGTCGGAGGGGTGGCGCCCGCGGTCGTCCAGATCCGCGAGCGTCGCGAACGCCGCCACCTCAACCTCGGGGCCGACGAGGACGTGGTCGATGCGCCGGCCGTGGATCGGCCCCCGGAAGTCGGTGATGCTGGTGTCCGGGCCGTGGGTCACGTCGGCTGCCTCGGCGGCCGGTCGGAGGTCGCCGTCGGTGAGGATCCGGTGCGGCTCGCTCCCCGGCCGGCAGTTGAGGTCGCCGACCACGACCGCGGGCGCGTCGGTCGCTATCGCCGCCACGCGCTCCCGGAGCAGCCGAGCGCTCTCGCGGCGGGCCCGCGCGCTCTCGTGGTCGAAGTGGGTGTTGAACAGGTAGCACGCGGGGCCGCGGCCGCCGCCTTCGGCCCCCTCATCACCGGCGTGCGCCACGCGCGCCCAGGTGACGATCCGGGGATGGTTCGCCCCCCACGCGGCGCCGGGCTCCTCGGGCGTCTCGGAGAGCCAGAAGGTGTCGCGGTCGGTTATCGTCCAGCGGTCGGTCCGCGCGCCGACGGGACACGCCTCGCCGTCCCCGCCGGCCCGTCGCCCGCGGCCGACGAGGCGGTGCGCCGGGAGCCCCGCCTCGAGGTCCGCCACCTGCTCCGGCACCGGCTCCTGGAACCCCACGAGGTCCGGCGCGTGGAACCGGACGAGGTCCGTCACCCCTTCCCGGCGGAACTCCCACACGTCGTGGCCCTCATCCGGGTTCGCGTAGCGCACGTTGTACGAACAGACCCGAAGCTCGGTCATCGACCTGTGCAACGCGCGGCGGGGCGTTAAAAGGCGCGGCGGTGGAGCGACGGGTCGGGCGGAAAAGCGACGAACCGGACGGCGGAGCGAGCGCGGCCGTGGGTCGCGACGCCCTCCGGTCGGGGACTCGCAGAACGGGGCCGGCTGTCGGTCTACTCCTCGTCACTCACTCGGATCAGGTACGCCCCGACGCCCGCCATCAGGAGGACGAAGCCGGCGAGCAGTCCCACCAGCGCGAGCGAACCGCTCGCGGAGAGCCCCGCTTCGGAGCCGTTGCCGAACGTGGTGCCGAGCGCGACCAGCCCCGCGACGAAGACCGCGGCCGCCAACAGCGAGACCGCGACCTGCCGGCGGAGTTCCGCGTCGATATCCATGCCTGCGGGTACCCCCGGCCCGCTCAAAAGGACTTCGAAAGCGCGGACGCCCGGCCCCCTGTCGAGAACACGCGAGAGACGAGCCGAAACGCGCTGTTTCGGCACTTCATCCGCTCCGACCGACCGGAGATTTATACGCGCTCGGACCCTCTCTCCACACGAAGTGAGGGTCTCCCGCCCTCTTCCCATCCATGACGCAAACCAGCAACACAGCCGCGTCATCCGCCGACCCGACACGAATCCCGTCCGTTTCGCCTCGAACGTCGGAGCCGGAGACGCGCGAGGACCGCGCCCGAACCGAGCCGATGACCGTCCGCCCGCTTCGGGACCGCCGGTACGTCGTCGAGACCGAGGGCGGCACCTACGTCGTCGCGCTCGACGCCGGCACCTGCACCTGTCCCGACCACGCCATCCGCGGCGCGCGCTGCAAGCACCTCCGTCGCGTCGAGCGCGAGGTCGCCGCCGGGAGCGTCCCCGGTCCCGACGAGCGCGTCGGCGTCTGTGCGGTCTGCGGCGCCGAGACGTTCGTCCCCTTCGAGGCGACCGGGCCGCAGCTCTGTGCCGACCACCGGCCCGAACCGGGCGCGGCGGTCCGCGACCGGGAGACGGGCAAGCTCCTGATCGTCACCCGCGTCACCGACGAGCGCGCCGACGCCCGCGAGACCGACGAGGGGCGGCCCATCGCGGACTACCCGACCAACGCCGGCTACGGCGCCCACGAGCCGGTGGTGGAGGCCGTCTACGTCGACGCGCTCTCGCCGACCACGGGGGTCCGCGACGCGAAGCGGTACGGCTTCCCCGCCTCGCGGCTCGTCGCGGTCGACCGCGGGGAGTGACGCGGTCGCCGTCGCGGGCTCCCGAGAGGGCTTATAAATCGTCCAGCGTCGTCCGCTCGGAGTCGCCGACGAACTCCGCGAAGTCCGTCCCGTCCGACAGCGCCGTCTCCTTTTTCACCCGATAGTTGCCGCCGTCGGTCGTGTAGAGGTCGCCGGGGTGGAAGAAGTACCAGTCCTCGCGGTCGAACCGGACCGCGATGCGCGCCTTCGCGCCGAAGTTCCGCGAGAAGAACAGCAGTGCCTCCACCTCCTCACCGGTGAGGTAGATGGGGTCGCCCGCGGAGGACTTCGCCTCGATGGCGTAGAAGCGCTCGCCGTTGCCCGCGAGCACGTCGGGGAGTTCGCGCTCCGTCGCGCTGCCGCTCGCGGGCGCGCGCATAACCGCGAAGCCCGCCTCGTCGAGTGCGTTCACCAGCTCGCGCTCGCGGCGGTCGCCCTTACGGTTCGCGGACATGCTCGCCCTCCGTCGGTTCCGTCATCGACGGAGATTGCTCGGACGAGGGTAAAAGCCCTCGGCTCCGCGGCGTCGTCCGCCGACCCACCCCGCGGCGACTCGCCTACGCTCCGGTACTGCCGCTCGCGCCGTCGTCCTCGCCGAGCACGACGCTGGCGACCCCGGCGACCGCGAACAGCACGCCCAGCAGGATCCAGCCGGGGAGGATGCCGCCGTCGTTGAGCGCGAAGTTCGTCGCCGCGAAGCCGAGACAGGCCGCCGCCGCCAGCGCGAGGTAGATGCCGTTCTCCATGGTCGCGTCTCGACGGCCGGACTTTTAGGTGTAACTCTTGCCGCGCATGCGAATGTCTGTCTCGGGGTCGGCGGTCGCGAAGGACGGAGAATCGCCCGCGGAGGAGTCGGAACACCCGACCGACCGGCCGAGGTTGCCCCGGTCGCCCCGATCAGCGTTTTCGAGGTGGAGCCTCCGGCCTCAAGGAGCGACCGAAGCGTAGCGAAGGGAGCGAGTAGGCCGGAGAGTAACCCGACATGGGACGACATAACCAGCATACTGCGACCGGCCGACCCCCAGACATATAAGTACCATCGGGTACTCTCTGAAGTCATGGTGGTGCGTCGAACCGCCGTCGTGAAACTCGCCGTTTCCGACGAGCAACGCGACGCACTCCACCGAACCGCCGAGCAATACCTGTACTGCGCGAACCGAACCGCCGACTACTGTTGGTCCGACACCTCCTACACCGAGTGCAACACCAACAAGCGAGAGGTTCGTGACGCGCTCTACTCCGAACTTCGAGAGGAGACGGACCTACAGGCACAACTCGTCCAAGCCGCCATCAAACGCGCCGTCGAAGCTGTCAAAGCGTGTGTCGAACGGTGGAAGAAAGGACAGCGTGTCTCTTGTCCGACGTTCACCGCCGAAACGATGGACTACGACACGCGGAGCGCCACCTTCTATCGCAACAAGGTGTCTCTGGCAACTGTCGAGGGGCGGATCGAACCATCGTTCGTTCTCCCGGCGGACAGCCCGACGCCCTACGAGCGGTACGTACTCTCCGAGGACTACGAGTTCCGCGAGAGTACGCTTCGGTACGACGCGGCAACCGACGAGTTCTACCTCAACATCTCAACGCAGCGGGTAGACGGTGACGCAGAGGTTTCGGCAGATACCGGGCACTCCGACCAAACGGTCCTCGGCATCGACCTCGGCGTCAACAGCCTCGCTGTGTCCTCAACCGGCACGTTTTGGCAGGGGGACGACTACGACCACTGGTGTCGTGAGTTCGAGAAGCGACGTGGAGAGATGCAACGGCGCGGCACGCAGGCCGCACACAAGGCCCTGCTTCGCCTCGGGAAGCGTGAAGAGGCCTGGCGCAAACAGTACATCCATACGATCGCCAACGAACTCGTCTCGGAAGCCGTCGAACACGACTGCGACGTTATTGTGTTCGAGGACTTGACCGACATCCGAGATCGACTATTGCAGGCGGAGTGGCATCATGTATGGGCGTTCCGACGCCTCTATGAGTACGTCTCCTACAAGGCCTCTGAACAGGGCATCTCCGTGGAACAAGTCGAACCGAACCACACGTCCCACCGCTGTTCTCGGATGGATTGTGGATTCACGCACGAGGACAACCGCCACGGAGAACACTTTGAGTGCCAGAAGTGCGGGTACGAGGTCAACGCGGACTACAACGGTGCGAAAAATATCGGGTTACGGTACGCCCGAAAACGGACACACAGACTCCGTTCCTCGCCCAAGTCGGGGAGCGGAGACGCAGAAGTAGACCTGCGTGTGAATGGTGGGACGTTGAACGGCGAGAGTCACCGGCCTATTGCTGGTGATTGATTGCCGCGAGTCCACATCAAAGCCCCACCCTCAAGGACCGAGGCGCGTATGCGCCGAGGGAGTAGGGAGGGGTAGTTTACGTCCCGTGTTCCCAGCTGCCCATGTACTCGCGCTGTTCGGCCGAGAGCTCGTCGTAGTCGACGCCCTCGGCGGAGAGTTTGATCTCGGCGACCTCGCGGTCGAGCTCGTCGGGGACGTCGTGGACGCCCGGCTCGTACGCGTCCCCGTTCTCGACGAGTTCGCGAACGCAGACGGCCTGAATGCCGAAGCTCTGGTCCATGACCTCGACGGGGTGGCCGAGCGCGATGGGCGCCGCGAGGTTGACGAGCCGTCCCTCCGCGAGCACGTTGAGCCGGCGGCCGTCGGGCAGCTCGTACGCCTCGACGCCGTCGCGGGCCTCGTAGGTGTCCACGGCCATGTCCGCGAGCTGGTCGAGGTTGATCTCCACGTCGAAGTGACCGGCGTTCGCGAGCAGGACGCCGTCGTTCATGACCTCGAAGTGCTCCTCGGTGATCACGTCGCGGTTGCCCGTCGTCGTGACGAACACGTCGCCTTTCTCGGCGGCCTCCTGCATCGGCAGTACGTCGTAGCCCTCCATGTGCGCCTCCAGCGCGCGCCGGGGCTCGACCTCGGTGACGATGACGTTCGCGTTCTGGCCCGCCGCCTTCTTGGCGACGCCCTTCCCGCAGTAGCCGTAGCCGCCGACGACGACGTTCTTGCCGGCAAAGGAGAGGTTCGTCGTCATCGCGATGGTGGCCAGCGAGGACTCGCCGGTGCCGTGGACGTTGTCGAACAGCCGCTTCATCGGCGTGTCGTTCACCGCGAAGACGGGGTACTCCAGCGCCCCCTCCTCGTCCATCGCGCGCAGGCGGTGGACGCCCGTGGTCGTCTCCTCCGCGCCGCCGACGATGGTGTCGATCAGCTCCGGGTACTCCTCGTGGACGATCTTCACCATGTCCATCCCGTCGTCGACGGTGATGGTCGGGTCGTGGGAGACGACCGAGCGCAGGGCCTCGTAGTAGCCCTCGTCGTCGACGCCGCGGACCGCGTAGGAGGTGATCCGGTCGTGGCCGTCGAGCGCCGCGGACACGTCGTCGTGCGTGGAGAGGGGGTTACAGCCGGTGATCGCCACCTCGGCGCCGCCGTCCGCGAGCAGCTCCACGAGGTTCGCGGTCTTCGCCTCGACGTGCATCGCCATCGCGATGACCTCGCCCTCGAACGGCTGCTCGGCCGTGAATGACTCCCGAAGCTCCTGCAGGATGGGCATGTGCTGCAGCGCCCAGTCCATCTTCCGTCGCCCCTCGCGGCGGGCCGTCGCCGGGTCCGAGAGGTGCTCGGACACCGGCGCGTAGTGTTCGCTCATGGATCTGGCTTGGCCGACCGCACCCAAAACGCTACCGACACCGGTCGGGACGAACTCGCTCGAAGGCGACGAGAGAATACCCGACGGTGCCGCCGCTGGCCGTCTCGTGACCGGTCAGAAGTGTCGGGCCGAGATCGGACCGCTTCGGCCCCGCACGAACCCCGCCCGTGGAAACCGCGTGGGTGGTGTGGGTGGTGGAGAGTGAGGCGGTCCCACGCTGCGCGGTTCGTCGTGTGCCTCCGATCTCACGTTGCCCGCATCGGCCTTTAGGCGGGTCTAAACATAAAGACCCCTTGCCGTTTTGACCGACTGGAACCGTTTAGACCGTTTATCGTGCCGAATTTCGGGAGTGTGAGGCGAACGAGGTTCGATCCGGTCCGTCCTACTCGTCGCCTTCACCGTCGTCTTCGTCGGTCTCCTCGTCGCCACCGTCATCGCTTCCGCCGGCGTGGTCAGGCGGGCCGCCGCCGTTGCCGTTCCCGCTGTTGCCGTTCCCGCCGTCGCTGTCGCCGCTCCCGCCGGCGTGGTCCGGCGGGCCGCCGTCGCCGTTCTCGTCGTCCTCGTCGTTGGCGCCCGCGTGGTCCGGCGGGCCGCCGTCTCCGTTACCGTTGCCGTTCGCGGAGGCGTTCGCGGACGGGTTGTCGTCCGCGGCGCCGGGGCCGGCGTGGTCCGGCGCGTTGCCGGGGTTGTTCGCGACGACCCACGAGGCGATGTCCTGCCCGGTGGCGTTCGCGCCGAGCTCAAGCTTGAACTCCTGGAGTCGCTGACCGAAGCTGGTCGCCTCCTCGGTCTCGTTGCCGGCCGCGGCCAGCAGCGTCGCGGTCGTGGACGCGCTCTCGTTGCCCGCCGTCGCCGTCACGTCGACGGTGACGTTCTCCTCGGGCGCGGGGAGCTCGGCCGTCCCGTTGACGTCGGTCGTGTACGACCCAACGCCCGCGTACGAGACGTTCGTCTCGTTCTCGGAGTCGGCGAGCGCCACGTCGACCGAGGCGTTCGCGACGCCGGTGTCGTTCTCGGTCACGCTCACGGTCGCCAACTCGCCGGCGGTCTGGCTCACGCCCACGGAGAGGGACGACTCGTCGGCGGCCTCGAGGACCGTGGTCTGTGTGGCGGTGGTGCCGTTGTACTCCGCCGTCACCGAGACCTCGACGTCCTCGTCGGGTGCGGGCAGATCGACCGTCCCGTTCGCGTCGGTCGTGTACGTACCGTTACCCGCGTAGCTCGCGTTCTCGTCGGTCGTCGCGACCGTGACGGTCGCGTTCTCGACGGCGGTGCCGTTGTCGGTGACCGTGACCGTCGCCGCCTCGCCGGGCGACTGGCTCACCTCGACCGCGAGCGACGCCGCGCCGACCGCGGCCGTCGCGCCGACGAGCAGCGCGACGAGCGCCACGAGTACAGTTTTGCGTTGCATACACGGCGCTCGACGCGCGGATCCGGTATAAACCGGGTCGACCGTCCGAACCGTTCACGGCCGAAAACGGCGCGAACGATTCGGTCGACTCTCGTTCTCGAAAACGATAATCCTCGTCCGTCGGCGGGTTTCTCGGACGAGTCCGGGCCGCGGGGACGCTCGGGGGAGTCGCCCCGGAATCTCCGGTTCCCGGCGGAACGACGCTGGAACACGTTTAAAACCGTCCGTCGGCTACCGGAGCGTATGAATCACGTGACGGTTCCGCAGGACCGTATCGGCGTCCTCATCGGCGCCGGCGGCGAGACGATGCGGGAGGTCGAGTCCCGCGCTGAGGTGCGACTGGACGTGGACTCCGAGAGCGGCTCGGTCGCCATCGAGAGCGTCGGCGACCCGGTCGCCGGGCTCGTCGCGCCGGACATCGTCCGCGCCATCGGCCGCGGGTTCACCCCCGAGACCGCCCTGTCGCTCCTGGACGACGACCTCCGGACGTTCGAGCTGATCGACCTGTCCGAACACACCCGCAACGACAACGACCTCCAGCGCAAGAAGGGCCGCGTCATCGGGGAGAACGGCCGAACGCGCGAACTGCTGGAGGAGCTGACCGGCGCGAACGTGGTCGTCTACGGCTCGACGGTCGGCGCCATCGGCGACCCCGAGGAGGTCGAGGTCGTGCGGCGCGCGGTCGGGATGCTCGTCGACGGCGCACCCCACGGCGCGGTCTACTCCTTCCTCGAGCGGAAGTCGAACGAGCTCGGCGACGACCTCTCCTTTTCGAGCCCCTGAGAGGGTCGACCGGTTCGCGAGCCGCCTTCGGTCCGCGTTCCACGCCGTCGCTTTTTCGAACTGCCGGTACGCGGTCGGCGACCGCGGCCGACTGACGTATAAACCTACCTTGTGAAGGACACTCATGCTGTTGCTACGGCGTGCCGTGTGCCGTTTTCGCACGATGCCGACGAAGGTTTTTTATAGAACCACAGACAATCAGTGGGTGTACTATGGCACAGCGACAGCGGATGGGCAATCAGCCCATGATCGTACTTTCCGAGGAGTCGCAGCGCACCTCCGGAAAGGACGCGCAGACGATGAACATCACGGCCGGCAAGGCGGTCGCGGAGTCCGTCCGCACCACGCTCGGCCCGAAAGGGATGGACAAGATGCTCGTCGACTCGACGGGTGGCGTCGTCGTCACGAACGACGGCGTGACCATCCTGAAGGAGATGGATATCGACCATCCCGCGGCCAACATGATCGTGGAGGTGTCCGAGACCCAGGAGGAGGAAGTGGGCGACGGCACCACCTCCGCGGTCGTCGTGGCCGGTGAGCTCCTCGACCAGGCCGAGGAGCTCATCGACCAGGACATCCACGCGACCACCCTCGCACAGGGGTACCGCCAGGCCGCCGCGAAGGCCAAGGAGATCCTCGAGAACGAGGCGATCGACGTCTCCGAGGAGGACCGCGAGACCCTCACGCAGATCGCCGCGACGGCGATGACCGGCAAGGGCGCGGAGTCCTCGAAGGACCTGCTCTCCGAGCTCGTCGTCGACGCGGTCACCGCGGTCGCCGACGACGACGGCATCGACACCGACAACGTCTCCGTCGAGAAGGTCGTCGGCGGCTCCGTCGACGAGTCCGAGCTCGTCGAGGGCGTCATCGTCGACAAGGAGCGCGTCGACGAGAACATGCCCTACGCGGTCGAGGACGCGAACGTCGCGCTGTTCGACGGCGCCCTCGAGGTGAAGGAGACGGAGATCGACGCCGAGGTCAACGTCACCGACCCCGACCAGCTCCAGCAGTTCCTCGACCAGGAGGAGGAGCAGCTCCGCGAGATGGTCGACCACCTGAAAGCGGTCGGCGCCGACGTGGTCTTCGTCGGTGACGGCATCGACGACATGGCACAGCACTACCTCGCCAGCGAGGGCATCCTCGCGGTGCGCCGCGCCAAGTCCGGCGACCTCAAGCGCCTCGCCCGCGCGACGGGCGGCCGCGTCGTCTCCAACCTCGACGACATCGAGAGCGACGACCTCGGCTTCGCCGGCTCCGTCGCCCAGAAGGACGTCGGCGGCGACGAGCGCATCTTCGTCGAGGACGTCGAGGAGGCCAAGTCCGTCACGCTCATCCTGCGCGGCGGCACCGAGCACGTCGTCGACGAGATCGAGCGCGCCATCGAGGACTCGCTCGGCGTCGTCCGCACGACGCTGCTCGACGGGAAGGTGCTGCCCGGCGGCGGCGCCCCCGAGACGGAACTCGCGCTGCAGCTCCGCGACTTCGCCGACTCCGTCGGCGGCCGCGAGCAGCTCGCCGTCGAGGCGTTCGCCGACGCGCTGGAAGTCATCCCGCGCACGCTCGCCGAGAACGCGGGCCTCGACCCCATCGACTCGCTGGTCGACCTCCGCGCCCGCCACGACGGCGGCGAGTTCGGCGCCGGTCTCGACGCCTACACGGGCGACGTGATCGACATGGAGGCCGAGGGCGTCGTCGAGCCGCTCCGCGTCAAGACGCAGGCCATCGAGTCCGCGACCGAGGCGGCCACGATGATCCTCCGCATCGACGACGTCATCGCGGCCGGCGACCTCAAGGGCGGCAGCTCCGACGACGGCGGCGACGAGGGCGGCGCGCCCGGCGGCGCCGGCGGCATGGGCGGTATGGGCGGCATGGGCGGTATGGGCGGCGCAATGTGAGCGTCCCCCGATAGGACACCTCACTCACCGCCGACCGCTTTCGCCGTCGCATCGCCCGCGAACCGAGGACCTCACGCTTTTTCGACGCTCGAACCGAGAGCGGCTGCACCGTCACTCGAACTCGTCGGCCGGCGGCAGCGCCTCCAGCGCGTAGAACAGCGTCACCGCCAGCACGGGCACCAGAAACACCATCAGCCAGAACTCCGCGAGGTCCTCCCCGAACCGGCGCATGTCGACGACGAGCTCGCCGCCGACCGCGAACGCCAGTCCCAGCAGGTACGCGAGGAAGACCGCGAGCGCGACCGCCTGCAGGAGACCGACGACCACGAGGAAGCGGACCGTCCGGCCGCGACGGGGAAGTCTGACCATGGACGCACTCCGTCGCGGGCGGGTTTGTTAGCCGGCACGGACCCCGGATACGGACCGGCTACGGACCGACTGCGGGTCGGCTCGCCGCCGTTCCCGCTCCGGGGATCACTCCTCGAACTCGGTCATCTCCGGGGCCGCGTCCTCCTCGATCTCGTCGTGGACCTCGAGGTGCGTCTCGCGGTAGCGCCAGATCTTCCGGAGCAGGACGAAGCCGAACACCCCGTCGAAGAGCAGGACGTACATCAGGAACGCCGGGAGAGACGACAGCCCCGTGACGGCGCCGATGATCCCGGAGCCGAGACCGACCGTCGAGTTGTAGGTGGCGTGGATCAGCGCCGCGATCACGACGCCTTTCACGACGATGGGGCCGCGGTGTTCGGGGTTGAACTTCGCGAGCCCGAGGTAGTACCCGGCGAACGCGGAGTAGATGACGTGGCCCGGCCCCGCGAGCGCCCGGAGCGCGGCGATGCCGTCGCCGGCGCCGAGGATCGCCAGCCCGACCCCGGCGCCGAGCTCCGCGGCATCGACGTTGCGCGCGATGTAGAGCGCGTTCTCGATGGTGGCGAAGCCGAGCCCCGCGACGGCGCCGTACACCGCGCCGTCTATCACCGCGTCGAAGCGGTCGTCGGTGTACGCGTACAGCCGGACCGCGAGCAGCTTCACCGCCTCCTCGCCCGGCCCCACCACGAGGAAGAAGAAGACCACCATGCTGAGCCCCTCGAACGGGCCGAACACTCCCTGTACGAGGCTGTTGACGACCGCGGCGAAGGTGGCGGTCAGAACCGCGAGCAGGAACGTCGCGACCAAAAGCGAGAGCGGTTCCGCCTCGGTCACGTCCGAGTACCGGACGTACGCCGCCAGCCCGAGCGCCGGGAGCGCGGAGAAGGCGGTCAGGAGGCCGATCTCCGGTTCCGAGAGCGCCCCGAGGATCCCCAGCGAAAGCAAGATCAGGAACGCGAGGAGCACCACCGCGACCTTCGCGCCCCGCGTCAGCAGCCAGTACCCCGAGACGGCGACGCGGTCGAGCGCCGTCCGCGGCTCCCACGTCGCCACGTCGTAGAGGTCCCGCGAGCCGTCGGAGGCGGTCTCTATCGGATCCTTTCTGTCCGTCATGGATCACCGGTCGCCCGCCACAAATTAAGCTCTGGTGGCGGCGGGGGCCGCGAGTCCGGGCGGCGAGCGACGGGCGCTCGTCGGCCCCGCGCCGGACGCGGCACGGGCCGCCCGACCGTGAGCCTTGAGACCCCCTCGCCCGTAGGCGAGGTATGCACTTCGACCCGCGCACGCAGCAGGCGCTCCGGGAGGCCGGCCTCGACACCGAGGAGATCCGGGCCGCGAGCGACCGCGCGGCCGAGCTCGTGGCCGCGGATGCGGCGGCCATCGAGTCGTTCGTCGCCGACGCGGAGACGCTCCACTCGGACCTCGAGACGGCCCACGGCCCGGACGGTCCGCAGGAACACCCCGACTGCGCCGTCGACCTGTACACGCACGGCGGCGACCTGCGCGGGTACGTCTCGTTCGGGTCGTGGGGCGCGTACGTCGAGGACGGCCGCACGCTCTCCGAGGATGTCGTCGAGTTGACCCTGGGCCCGACCGTTCACGACCGCGTGCGCTTCGCGCGCGACCCGGAGGACCTGTAGCCGTGTCGGAGGAAGAGGACGGGGGTGCTCTCGGGACGCCGCCGGTCCGGGTCCGCGGCATCTACGCCACGGCGCTCACCCGGCTGCTGGCGGACGCCGGCCACGACGTGGCGGACGCCTCGCCGCCGATCCGGCGACGGTTCGCCGACTCCTCGCTCGCCGACCGGGTTCAGGAAGGCGGTGCCCCCGCGGCCGAGGTCGTCACGACGGACGACAGACAGGGCGTCGGCGTCGCCGGGGGTTCGGCGGCGGTCGAGGCGGTCACCGACCGGCTTCGGGGGGTCGCTCGCGACGCGCTCGCGTGGACGGACCCCGCGCCATCGGGCTCGGTCTTCGACGGCGAGGTGACGGAGACGCTCGGCGGCGGCGCGGTGGTCGACCTCGGGTCGCCGCCCGGGGCCGAGGGTTCGGGGGCGACCGTCGAGGGGTACCTCCCCTACGGGAACGTCGACGACCGCGTCGAGGTCGGGGACGCGGTGCGCGTGCAGGTCCGCGAGACGGCGGCGCCGTGGGACGACGACCGGCCGGTGCTCGACGCCGAGATCAGGGTCGTCGGCGAGCTCGCCTCGCTGGTCCCCGGCGGCGGGACGCGCGTGGAGTCGTACGACGAGGCCGCGGGCCGCGAACTCGCCGGCATGGCCGACCTGCTGGACCTCCACCCGCCCGACGACTGGGGAATCGTCTGGCACGCCCCCGCGGTCGACGCCGGGATGGACGCGCTCCGGGAGGCGCTCGATAGCGCGGTCGACCGCGCGGAGGCGGTGGAGGCCGCGACCGACGACCCCGTCGGCGAACCGGGTCGTCTCGTCGCGCCGCGGGCCGGCGCGTGGGTCTGGTTCGGCCGCGAGTCGCGGTTCGCGCTCGACCGCGAGCGCGGCGCGGTCGCGCCCACGATGCTCGGCCACCATCGGATCAAGGCCGGCTCCGCGAGCGCCCGCGCGGGCGTCGACTTCGCGGAGGCGCTGACGGAACCCATGCCGGGCGAGGACCCCGAGGCGGCGTTCCCCTTTGACGTGGTGACCGAGCAGTTCGGTCCCCACGAGGGCGACGCCGTCCGCATCGAGCACGGCAAGCCCGCGGGCCACCGGATCGTTCTCGGAGAGGGCACCGTCACGGAGGTCGAGCCGGACGGTTCGGTGTCGGTGCGCCGCGAGATGACGCCCGGCGGGAGCTACGACGAGCTCGACGCGCGCCGGGAGGCGGGCGACACGGCGCACACCTCGTTCAAGGAGGGGCGCTGGTGGTACCCGACGGTCTACCGCGACGCGGAGGGGGCCACGAAGGGGACCTACGTCAACGTTTGTACGCCGGTCGAGGCGTTCCCGGACGCGATCCGGTACGTCGACCTCCACGTCGACGTGGTGAAGGCGGCCGACGGCACCGTCCGGCGCGTGGACGACGACGAGCTCGACGCCGCGGTCGCGGCCGGCGACGTCCCGACCGAACTGGCCGAGAAGGCTCGGGCGGTCGCGAGCGCGCTCGAAAACGCGCTCTGAGTTCCGCCGCACGAGTCGGCTTTTCCGTCCCCGTGGTGGCTCGCGGCGTTCCCCTCACGACCGCGCTGCCGTGCGGTTTCTGTAACTACGGACCCAGTGCCGTGGCGGTGCTGGTGCGGTGCTGTTTCTGTCGAGGTTGTGGAACCGCGGCGGCGCGAGGGCGCGAAGCGCCCGCAGCGCCGACCGCGGCCCCTTTTTGATCGACATTTTTCAAGGAGCGGTCGCGGCGGCGCCTGCGCCGCCGCGACCCGACGCAGAAAAAGGTCGGTCGTTAGTAATCCGGCGCTTCGTCCTCGACGGCGCGCTTCATGGAGTCGCGGCGGGACTTGGCGTCGCGGCCGGTCGCTTCGAGCAGGAAGTCGTTCTTGGCGTCGACCGCGTCGGCGGCGGCGTCGGCGTTGCCCTCGGCGATGACGTCTTCGGCGTCGCGCTCCTCGAAGTGGACCATCAGCTTGTCCTTCTTGCCGCTGTACTCGGCGGCGCCCGCGAGGATGCGCTCGAAGACGGGGTTGTCGGGGTCCTCGACGACGTACAGCTCCTGGCCGTTCGTCTCCTCGGTTCCGGTCACTTCGCCGAAGTACTCCTCGATGGAGGCTTTCAGGTCGGGCATCCGGTCGTCCAGATGCTCGCCGCGTCGCATCTTGTACTCCTTCATTGGCAACGCGTTCGGCAGGGGACGGTAAACCTGTTTCGTCAGCGGGGCGGCCGGGTGGGAGCGGCAGGCGAGGGGGGCCGCGTCACAGCGGTCGTTCCTCCACCCACCCGATCTTACACTCCGGACAGCTGTCGCCCGCGCGGATCGAGTTCCCGTCGGCCGGGCGGCTCATCCCGCACTCCGGACAGTAGTACTCGGTGTCCGCCTCGTTCATCGTCGTCGTGAGTTCGGCGCCCTCCGTGTCGGAGAAATCCCGACCGGCCGCGGGCGTCGCGCCGTCCGCGGGGCCGGTTGCGGCGGCGTCGTCCACCGCGTCCGCGTCGGTCGTTGCCTCCGCGTCGGTCGCCCCCGGTCCGTCGGTCGGCTCTCGGTCCGCAGCGGGCTCCGGCGTCGCCTCCACCGGCTCGTTCTCGATAAACTCCGCGTCGTCGTCGACCGCCTCGCCGTCGACCGCGTCGTCGTCCACCTCGGGGGTGAGCCCGCCGCCGAAGCTGACGCCGGCCTCCTCGCTTTCGCCCTCGTCGACGGTCGCGTCGTACCCCTCGTCGTCGCCGCGGTGTTCGGGCCACGGGGTGGGCTCGTCGGCGGCCGCCTCGGCCTCCTCGTCCGGCTCCGGCCATTCGCCGTACTCGCGCTCGGGGTCGGTGTCGGGCTCCTCGTCGAGAATGACGCCGTCGTCGCTCTCGGCGTCGACCTCGTCGCCGCTTTCGGCGTCGACCTCGTCGCCGCGCTCGGCGTCCCCGCCCGGGCCGGCATCGGGCCAGTCGCCGTGGCCGGTCGCGCCGTCCGCGTCCGGCTCGGCGTCGACGTGGGGGTCCTGTCGCTGCCCACCGGGACTATCGTCGAGGATCTCCGCGTCTTCTTCGTCCGCGTTCCGGGGCGCCGAGTCGGTCTCGGGATCGGACGCGCGGCTTGCTCCGCCGGCGGGCGCGTCGGCGTCCGCGGGCTCGTTCTCGATGCCGCTCAGGTCCGGTGCGGGTCCGTCCACGGTCTCCGGCTCATCGGCCCCGTCGGGCCCCTCGTCGATGAAGACGGCGTCGTCCTCGTCCTCGACTTCCGCATCCGCGGGGGACGGCTCCACCGAGGGCTCGGCGCCCGGCTCGTCCGGCTGGACGGGCTCCTCGGCCTCGGCGACGGCGGCCTCCGGCTCGGCGGGGTCGTCGTCCCCGCTCGACACGGTCGGCTCGGCCGGCTCGGCGTCGGTCGCGTCCGCGGGCGCGTCGGCCGCCGTGTCGGCGGCGTCGGCGAGCTGTTCGATCGAGGTGACCTCCTTGTTCTCGCTGACGACCTGCCGCTCGCCGCAGCGGTCACAGGTCTTCACCTCGCGGACGGTGATGACGACCTCGTCGCCCTCCTCCTCGCGCTCGCGCTCGAGTTCGGGTTCGCCGAAGTCGTGCCCGAGCAGACACCTGAGTCCCATTTGTAGGGTGTCCGCGGTCCGAACGTAAAAAACGTCCCCGTCGGCGTCTGACGCTCGGCGGACGCGAGCGGGCGTGAGGCCCCCGGTCAGACCGGTCTCCGGCGTCGTCCGCGCACCGATCGCGGGGCAGACGCGGTGGACTCACCGCCGGAACCGACGGGTATTCCCGCGCGCGCGGACAACGTGTGCTCCAAGATGAGCAAGGACTACATCGAGGTCCGCGGGGCCGAGGAGCACAACCTCAAGGACCTCGACGTCCGCATCCCCCGCGAGGAGTTCACCGTGGTGACGGGGCTGTCCGGATCGGGCAAATCCTCGCTCGCGTTCGAGACGATCTACGCCGAGGGCCAGCGCCGCTACATCGAGTCGCTGTCCGCCTACGCCCGCAACTTCCTCGGCCAGATGGACAAACCGCAGGTGGAGGCGGTCGAGGGGCTCTCGCCGGCCATCTCCATCGACCAGAAGAACGCCGCGAACAACCCGCGCTCGACGGTCGGCACCGTCACGGAGCTCCACGACTACCTCCGCCTGCTGTACGCCCGGGTCGGGACGCCACACTGCCCCGAATGCGGCCGCGAGGTGGGCGAGCAGTCCGCCCAGCAGATGGTCCGTCGGATCATGGCGCTGCCGGAGGGGACGAAGGCGATGGTCGCCGCGCCCGTCGTTCGCGACCAGAAGGGCGCCTTCGAGGACCTGTTCGAGGAGCTCCAGTCCGAGGGGTACGCCCGCGTGGAGGTCGACGGCGAGCCGTACGACCTCTCGTTCGACGACCCCGACCTCGACGAGAACTACGACCACACGATCGACGTGATCGTCGACCGGATCAGGGTCACCGAGGACGAGCGCTCGCGGATCACCGACTCCGTCGAGACCGCGCTGGAGGAGGCCGACGGCGTCCTCAAGCTGATCGTCCCGGACCCGCCCGAGGGCGCGGCCGAGGAACTCGGCGGCTCCGCGGCGCGCTCGACTGGCGACCTCGCGGGCGGCGCTCCCGAGGAGACGGAAGACGACGACGGCGACGCGGACGGCGTCTCCGCCGACCGCCTCGTCGTGGAGTTCTCGGAGGAGCTCGCCTGCACCCACTGCGGCATCGACTTCTCGGAGATCGAGACGCGGTCGTTCTCGTTCAACTCCCCGCACGGCGCCTGCCCCGAGTGCGAGGGGATCGGCTCCACGAAGGAGGTCGACGAGGACCTCGTGGTCCAGGACCCCTCGAAGCCGATCAAGGACGTGTTCGAGGCGTGGTCGTACAACCGGTCGTACTACCGCACCCGGATCGACTCCGTCGCGAAGCACTTCGGCGTGAGCGTCGACACGCCCTTCGCGGACCTCGACCCCGACGTGCGCGAGCAGTTCCTCTACGGCACCGACGAGCAGGTCGTCTTCGAGCGGCAGACGAAGAACGGCGTCCGGCGCAAGGAGAAGCGCTTCGAGGGGGTCATCCCGAACCTCCAGCGCCGCCACGTCGAGACGGAGTCGCAGTCCACTCGCGAGCACATCGAGGACTACATGGCCGTCACCACCTGTCCGGCCTGCGACGGCACGCGGCTGAAGCCCCAGTCGCGCTCCGTGCTCGTGGACGGCGCGCCGATCACCGAAGTGAACCGGCTCTCGATCGGCGACGCCCGCGAGCACTTCGAGGGGATGGAGGCGCGGCTCTCCGAGCGCGACCGCACCATCGCCGAGGAGATCCTCAAGGAGATCCGCGCCCGCCTCGGCTTCATGGAGGAGGTCGGGCTGGAGTACCTCACGCTCGACCGCGAGGCGGCGACGCTCTCGGGCGGCGAGAGCCAGCGCATCCGGCTCGCTACGCAGGTCGGGTCCGGCCTCGTGGGCGTGCTCTACGTCCTCGACGAGCCCTCCATCGGCCTCCACCAGCGCGACAACGACCGCCTGCTGAACACCCTCGCCGGCCTCCGCGACCTCGGCAACACCCTGATCGTCGTCGAGCACGACGAGGAGACGATGCGCCGCGCCGACCACATCGTCGACATGGGGCCCGGGCCGGGCAAGCGCGGCGGCGAGGTCGTCGCTGAGGGCGAGTTCGCGGACATCTGCGAGGCCGACGACTCCGTCACCGGCGACTACCTCGCCGGCCGCGAGGAAGTGCCCGTTCCCGCCGAGCGCCGCGAGCCGACCGGCGAACTCGTCGTACGGGGCGCGCGCCAGCACAACCTCGACGACCTCGACGTGCCGATCCCGCTCGGCGTCTTCACCGCGATCACGGGCGTCTCGGGCTCCGGCAAGTCGACGCTGATGCACGACGTGCTCTACAAGGCGCTGGTCCGCGAGATGAACGACAACACCTCCGTGGACCCCGGCGAGCACGACGCGGTCGAGGGGGTGGAGGGGATCGAAACCGTCCGGCTCATCGACCAGTCGCCCATCGGGCGCACGCCGCGCTCGAACCCGGCGACGTACACCGACGTCTTCGACCACATCCGCGAGCTGTTCGCGGAGACCAAGCTCGCCAAACAGCGCGGCTACGAGAAGGGCCGCTTCTCGTTCAACGTGAAGGGCGGGCGCTGTGAGGAGTGCGGCGGACAGGGTACCGTCACCATCGAGATGAACTTCCTCTCGGACGTGCAGGTCCCCTGCGAGGAGTGCGGCGGCGCGCGCTATAACGACGAGACGCTCGACGTGACCTACAAGGGTGCGACCATCGCGGACGTGCTCGACATGAGCGTCGCGGAGGCGTACGACTTCTTCGAGAGCCACGACGGGCTCCGTCGCCGGCTGAAGCTCCTGAAGGACGTGGGGCTCGACTACATGCGGCTCGGCCAGCCCTCGACGACCCTCTCGGGCGGCGAGGCCCAGCGCGTCAAGCTCGCGGAGGAATTGGGCAAGAAGGACGCCGGAAACACGCTCTACCTCCTCGACGAGCCGACCACCGGACTCCACAAGGAGGACGAGCGCAAGCTCATCGAGGTGCTCCACCGGCTCACCGACAACGGCAACACCGTCGTCGTCATCGAACACGAGCTGGACCTCGTGAAGAACGCCGACCGCGTGATCGACCTCGGTCCCGAGGGCGGCGAGGGCGGCGGCGAGCTGGTCGCCCACGGCACCCCCGAGACGGTCGCGCGCACCGAGGCGTCACACACCGGACGCTACCTCCGAGACATGCTGCCCGCCGTGGAGGCCGAGGGCCCCCGCAGCGACCGCCGGAAACCCGCGAAGGCGACCGACGACGACTGATCGGGCTCCACGCCGAGAGTCAGTCCAACGCGAGCCAACCCCACAGAACCCGCATCTCGACGGCCCGCGAGGCGATGCCTGCGGACGCGACGATCGAACTGCACTCACGGCGGGAGTCGCGCCCGATCGCTGAAAAACGTCCGGAGCGGTGCGGTGTGGGACCGATGCGGAGCGGTGCCGTGCTGTCGGCGCGCGCGAGAAACGCGCGCGAGGGAGGTCGCGGGCCGGCCGCCTGCGTTGCGGTTTCGCGGCCGGTCCGCGGCCGAGGCTGGGGAGGTACGAGGCTGCTGTGCGGAGCGGTTGCGGTGGGGGCGGTTGCCGTGCGGTCGCGGTACGGGGTGGGACTGAAAGGGGCAGCCGGCTCGATCCGGCCCCGACGCCTCAAGCACCGCAGCGGGTTGTGCTGAGAGCGAGGAGCGCAGAGCGTGTCGCGGCCGGTCGAGCCGGCTGGGGCTTTCTGGGTGTTGCTGTCCAGAGCAGCAGGATCTCCACCAGACCCAAATCAGTAGTAGGAAGAGCCGGCTAGGGCTTTCTGGACGGTGCTGTCCAGACAGTCACGACTCCGAAGTTTCTCGTCTGAGACGCTCGCGACCGAGAAGTCGGCGCATGAGTATAATCAGTCCTCCTTCGGAAGCACTCGGTACCCCTCGAACACCTTGCCAAGCCGGAACATGGAGGCGACGACCGCGTCACAGACGGGCCGCACCGCCCGCTTCGGCGCGAAGCCGACGGACAGCCCGGCGACCTCCAGCATCGGCAGGTCGTTGGCGCCGTCGCCGACCGCGACCGTCGACGCCAGCGGCACGCCCACCTCGTCGGCCAGGTCCGCGAGCGCGTCGTCCTTCGTCCCCTCGATGAGCGGTCCGTCCGCCTCGCCGGTCAGCGCGCCAGCGGCGTCCGTCGGGAGCCGGTTCGCGACGATGGTGTCGACCTCGACGCCCTCCTTTTCGAGCGCCGCGGCGACGCCGCGTTCGAAGCCGCCCGTGAGCACCGCGACGTGGTGACCCTCCGCCTGCAGGCGCTCGATCAGGGCTGCCGCGCCCGGCCGGATCCGCACCTCGTCGAACGCCGCCTCCACGTCCGCGGCGGAGAGCCCCTGTAGCAGTTCCGCGCGCCGGTAGAGGCTCTCCGCGTAGCTCAACTCGTCGTTCATCGCCCGCTCGGTGATGTCGGCCACCTCGTCGGCCACGCCGGCCCGCTCCGCGAGCAGGACCGTCATCTCCGAGTCCGAGAGGGTCCCGTCGAAGTCGAACGCGATCAGCTTCATGCGCGGGGATTCGCGGGCGGCCGGTTAAACCGCGGTGGTTCGGGCGAATCGGGCCGGTCGGTCGCGACGCTCCGCTTTCCTCACGGCTCCGGCGGCGGCCCGTGGTAGGCGTCGTGGTCGGTGTAGAAGTTCAGCATCGCGAACTTCAGCTTCTCGGGCGGGAGGTCCAGAAGCTCCTCGCGCTCTTCCGGCGGGAACGCCCCCCGGACGGAGTACTTCCCCATGTCCGCCGATGTGTACCGGCGGTCGGCGAGGATCCGCACGCCGAAGTCGTCCGGTCCTCGGATGACGCGGCCGACCGCCTGCCGGGTCTTGCGGATCGTCGGGACCTCGACCGCGTAGGCCCATCCCGGGTCGCGGGCCCGGCCGGTGTCCGAGAACGCGCGGCCGTACGCCTCCTGGACGGCCTCCATGCGGTCGGAGAGGTGCGGATAGGGGACGCCGACGACCACCACCGTCCGGGCGTCGTCGCCGTCGAAGCTGACGCCCTCCGCGAGCGTACCCCACAGCGAGGTGAAAAGCGTCGCGTCCTCGGCGTCGACGAACTTGCGTCTGATCGCCTCGGTATCGACGCCCGGGCCGTCGAGATAGCGCGTCCCCAAGTCGGCATCCGCGAGGCTCCCGGCACCGCCGAGGAGGTCGTCGTACCGCTCGGCCTCCGCGTAGGAGGGGAAGAAGACCAGCGTGTTCCCCGGCGTGAACCGGACCGCGTCGCGGAGGGTGTCCGCGACCTTCTGCTGAGTCTCCTCGTCGTCGCGCTCGGAGGCGAAAAGCGGCGGCGTGTCCACCGCGAACGTCCGCCGGTTCGCCTCCGGGTAGGCCATCTCGTAGGCCAGCTCCGCCGCGTTCTCGACGCCGAGCACCTCGCGGGTCACGTCGAAGGGCCGCAGCGTCGCGCTCATCAGCACCGACGCCGCCACCTCGTCGAACAGCTCGCTGGTGACCGCCCGCGGGATGCAGGTGTACAGCTCCGCGCGGCCGTACACCTCGTCGGTGCCGGCGTCGCGCCGCACCGAGACGACGGGGTACTGTCCCAGCTCCGCGCCCTCGTCCATCCACGCCTCGATGAACCGCGCGGCCTGTAGGACCCGGCACTCCTTGCGGCTCTCCGTCTCGCCGTCCCGGTATCGCCGCTCGTACTCCTCGTCGAGCGCGCCGCCGAGCTGGACCGCGAGCTCGGTCTCGGTGTCGATGCCGCGCCCCTCGTAGCGGTCGAGGAACGCCAGCGTGAGGTCGTCGCGGCGGTCCTCGTTGGCGACCGTCACGTCCTCCCAGTCGTCGCCGACCGCCTCCCGGGCGCCGAAGCCGAGGCTCTCGTCGTAGGTCTCAGCCAGCGCGTCCCGGAAGGCGCGGATCACGTTCTCGGCGGCGTCCGCCCGCGAGTCGTCCGCCTCCGCGAGCTCCTCTAACGCGGCGTCGAGCGTCTGCTCAGTGAGCTCGCGGCTCGCGTGGTCGCGGGCGGCGTCCTCGACGTTGTGCGCCTCGTCGAAGACGGTGATTATCTCGGCGGGATCGCGGTCGATCCAGCGGAAGAACTGCTCGCGGATGTTCGGGTCCAGCAGGTGGTGGTAGTTACAGACCACGAGGTCGACGCCCTCCATCCCCTCCTTCAGCAGCTCGTAGCCGCACAGCTCCCGCTCCTCGGCGTAGTCGTACACGTCGTCGGGCGTCCGCACGTCGTCGAACAGCCACTCGAAGAACGCGTCGGTGTCCCGCGTGAGGTTGTTGTAGTAGCGCTCGCAGACGGTCGCGTCGTCCATTTCGTCGAGTTCCTCCTCGATGTCGTCGAGCTCCTCCATCACCGCCTCGCGGGCCTCCGCGGCCGAGGCGTCCCCTTCGCGGCTCTCCGCGAGCAGCTCGCGCTGGCGCTGCTCCAGCTCCCGCCTGTCGCCCTCCGTCTCCACGACGGACCGCGTCGCGTCCCGGAGGGTCTGGCACTCCTGATAGTCCACGCCGATGTGGCACATCGACGACTTCCCCTTGAAGACGACCGCGCGGATCGGTTCCGTGCGGGTGATCGCGCGGGCGTCCTCGACGAACTGGCGCATCTGCTGGTGGACGTTCGTCGTGATGACGACCGTCCGGTCGTGCTCGCGGGCGTGCTCTAAGGCGGGCACGAGCGCTGAGAGCGTCTTCCCCGTCCCGGGCGCGCCCTCGAACAGCACGTCCTGTCCCCGGTCCAGCGCGTTGGCGACCCTGTCCATCGCCTCGCGCTGGTTCGGGTAGGGCTCCTCGTACGGGAAGAACCGCAGGTGCGCCGACTCTGACACGGGCGTGGATACTCCCCCATCGCCTAAAAGGGGTCGGGTGGCTCGGCGGAAGTGGAACGCCCCGCGCGACCGGCCGAGCCGACCAGCATCGGGCGGTCGCGCGGGAAAGCGGGCGAACGTGGGGAGCGTGCGGTGGATGCCGTCGCCCGCATGGGCACACTTCGGTTGTGGGTTATAAATTTTGTTTCAGAGGACTGTGAACCTCGCGGGCGACGACGTTCGCGTCGACCAGCTACGCCAGCAGTTCCACCAGCAACGCCTTCTGTGCGTGCAGCCGGTTTTCAGCCCCACCTTTTTCGTCGTCG
>NZ_LKIR01000142.1:68348-69955 GCF_001462205.1 Haloparvum sedimenti | reverse complement strand
TCGAAAAAGCTGGACCAAAAAGCGCTCGCTCCGCTCGCGTCGACCAGCTACGCCAACAGCTCCACGAGCAACGCCTTCTGTGCGTGCAGCCGGTTTTCAGCCCCACCTTTTTCGTCGTCGGGTGCGCTCGCGCGACCGCCGCGCGTCGCGCACCGCTCCTCGAAAAAGCTGGACCAAAAAGCGCTCGCTCCGCTCGCGTCGACCAGCTACGCCAACAGCTCCACGAGCAACGCCTTCTGTGCGTGCAGCCGGTTTTCGGCCTGGTCCCACGCGAGCGCGCGGTCGGACTCCAGCACGTCGTTCGTGATCTCCTCGCCGCGGTGGGCGGGCAGGCAGTGCATCACCTGTGCGTCCGTTCCCGCCAGCAGCGCCTCGTTCACCTGGAACCCCTCGAAGGCGGCCAGCTTCTCCTCGCGCTCGTCCTCCTGTCCCATCGAGATCCACACGTCGGTGTAGACGACGTCCGCGTCCGCGACCGCCGCTTCGGGGTCGGTGGTGACGGTGGGGTCGGCGCCGAAGTCGGCCGCGCGGTCGAACACCGCCTCGTCCATCGCGTAGTCGGCCGGCGTCGCGACCGTCACGTCGATGCCCGCCATCGCCGCGCCCACGACGAACGACTGGCCGACGTTGTTGCCGTCGCCGACCCACGCCACCGTCACGTCCTCGGCGTCGCCGAACGCCTCGCGGATCGTCAGCAGGTCCGCGAGCGTCTGGCAGGGGTGCGCCTCGTCGGTGAGGCCGTTTATCACCGGGCAGTCGGCGTGTTCGGCCAGCGTCTCCACGTCCGCGTGGTCGAACAGCCGCGCCATCACGGCGTCCACGTACCGCCCGAGGACGCGCGCTGTGTCGCGAAGCGGCTCCCCGTGCCCGAGTTGGATGTCGTCCGGGCCGAGGAACATGGCGTGGCCGCCGAGATCCGTCATCCCGGTCTCGAAGGAGACTCGGGTGCGCGTCGAGGGTTTCTCGAAGATCATGCCGAGGGTCTGGTCCGGTAGCTGTGCGTCGTCCGCGCCGGCTTTGAGCGCACTCGCGCGCTCCAGCACCGCGTCGAGTTCGGCCGGCGTCAGGTCGTCGATGTCGAGGAAGTCGTCGGTGTCGAGTGGCATCGTGCTCCGTTTCGCTGGGTCGGGTCGGTCGTCGGTGCGTAGTGGTCGAAGGTCGGTCGGTCGCGGAGAAACGCCGGCGTCGCGGCGCGCGCCGCGACGCCTACAGTCGGTCTCGACAGGCCCGTGAGAGGACGGTCACGGACCGGTCCAGCTCCGCGAGTGGCAGGTGCTCGTTCGGCGCGTGGTCCAGGTCCGAGTTGCCCGGACCGTAGGTGACCATCGGGCAGTCCCACGCGGCCGCGAAGAGGTTCATGTCGCTCGTTCCGGTCTTCCGGAGGAGGCGCACGTCGCCGCCCGTCTCCCTGATCGCCACGCGGAACGCCCGCGCGAGGGGGTTCCGAGGGCTCTCCATCACCGGGGGGATTGGCTCCTTCCAGTGGACCGACCCCGTCGTGAGCTCGCTCTCCGCCAGCTCGTGCACCTCGTCGACGGTGCGGCTCGGCGGGACCCGGAGCTGCACGTCCATCGTCGCCTCGACCGCCAGCCCGTCGTCGGTCAGCC
>NZ_LKIR01000142.1:50608-68245 GCF_001462205.1 Haloparvum sedimenti | reverse complement strand
CCGCGTCGCGGTCGGCGACGAGGTGGCGCGCGCCGCGGGAGTCCGTCTCCTCGCCGACGACGCCGACGAACGAGACGCCGGTCGCGACCGCGGCGACGGCCATCGCCACGAGGGGCCCGGTCGCGTCGACCGTCCCACGGCCCCACAGCGCGGGGCCGTCCTCCTCGTACGCCTCGGCCGGCTTCACCGCGACCGGGATGTCGCCCGGTACGGTGTCGACGTGAGAGGTCAAAAGCACCGAGTCGTCGGCGGGCGCGCGGACGTTCCCGACCTCGTCGATCCACGCTTCGCGACCGTTCGCCGCGAAGAACTCCTGTAGGCGCTCGGCCGCGGCTGCCTCCTCGCCGGAGGGCGAGGGGATAGACACCAGGTCGTACAGCAGCTTGCGGGCCGGCGTGTCGCAGGCGTCGGGGTGGTCCCCGTCGCCGCCCGCGACGATCTCCGCCTCGGGAACGCCGCCGCTTTCGGCGCCCGCCGTCTCGCCGGTCCCGGCCGCGTCCGACTCAGTCGTGTCTGCTTCGCCGTCGCTCGCCATCACGAGAGCACCTCGGTGAACGCCTCGACGAACGCGTCCGCGTGTGCCTCCTCGGCGACGAGCGGCGGCAGCAGGCGCACCACGCTGCGACCCGCGGGAAGCGCGAGCACGCCGTGGTTCACGGCCAGATCGCGGAGGACGCGGTTCGCCCCGCGTTTCACCTCGATGCCGACCATCAGGCCCGACCCGCGGACGCTCCGCACCGGCAGGTCGTGCTCGTCCGTGGTCGCCTCGATCTCCGAGACGAGGTAGTCGCCGAGCTCCTTCGCGTGGGCGGGCAGGTCCTCCTCGACGACCGCGTCCAGCGTCGCGTTCGCGGCCGCACAGACGACAGGTCCGCCCGAGAAGGTCGAGCCGTGGTCGCCGGGCGACTCCGCGACCCAGTCCGCGACGAGCGTCGCGCCCATCGGCAGGCCGTTGGCGATCCCCTTCGCCGTCGTGAGGATGTCGGGGACCACTCCCGCCTGCTCACAGGCCCACAGCGTCCCGGTCCGACCGACGCCGGTCTGGATCTCGTCGAAGACGAGGGCGGCGTCCGCGTCGGCGGTCGCCTCGCGGGCCGCCTGCAGGTAGTCGACGGTGGCGGGGTGGATCCCGCCCTCGCCCTGCACGGGCTCGAGGAACAGCGCGGCGGTGTCGTCCGTGATCGCGTCCTCGAGCGCGTCCGCATCGCCGTACTCGATGAACTCCACGTCACCCGCCAGCGGCTCGAACGGGGCCTTATATTTCTGTTTCCACGTCAGCGCGAGCGCGCCCATCGTCCGGCCGTGGAACGCGCGCTTGGTGGCGACGATCTTCGAGTCGCCGGTCGCGGCGCGCGCGAACTTCATCGCGGCCTCGTTGGCCTCCGTGCCGGAGTTACAGAGCCAGACGTTGTCCAGATCGCCGGGCGCCAGCGCCGCGAGCTTCTCGTAGGTCTCCGTCCGGGTGTCGACGGGGTAGGAGGCCTGTACGTAGGTCAGCGCCGCGGCCTGCTCCTGGACCGCCTCGGTGACGGCCGGGTGCGAGTGACCGAGCGGCGTGCAGGCGTAGCTCGCGCCGAAGTCGAGGTATTCGGTGCCGTCCGATCCGGTGAGGTGGACGCCCTCGCCGGACTCGATCGTGATCGGCTTCTCCGAGAAGACGAACCCCGACATCAGGCCTCCCCCTCCTCGGCCAGCGCGGCGGCCGTGATGTGGGTCCCGCCGTCGCCGAGCGCGTTGACCACGGGGTCGCGCACGTTCGCGTCCGCGACGACGACCTCCGGGGAGCCCCCGGAGAGCGCCTCCTTGGCCGCCATGACCTTCTTGCCCATGAACCCCTCCGCGGCCGCCTCCACGTCCGCGAGGTCGCCGGGCGTCGTGGCGGCGTCGATCAGGGTCTCGGGGTCGTCCGGGTCGGCGTAGACGCCGGCCACGTCCGTCAACAGGACCAGCTCGGCGCCGAGCGCGCCCGCGATCGCCGCGGCCGCGCGGTCCGCGTCCGTGTTGACCGCGGTGACGCCCCCGTCGGACTCCTGGCCCGCCATCGGCGGCGAGACGACCGGGACGTAGCCGTCGCCGAGCAGCGTCGAGAGCAGGTCCGCGTTGACCGACTCCGGCTTGCCGGAGTGGTCGCCGCGGCGGATCTTCTTCCTCCCGCCCTCGACGACGCGGACCGCGGACTTGCGGGGCCCCGAGAGGACGCCGCCGTCGACGCCCGAGAGGCCGACCGCATCGACGCCCGCCTCGCGTAGCGTCGCGACGAGGTCGGTGTTGACCTGGCCCGCCATCGCCATCGTGAACGCCTCCATCGTCTCCGCGTCGGTGAAGCGGCCGGTGACGCCGGAGGCCGACTCCACGTACTCCGGCTCGACGCCGAGCCGGTCCAGCAGGTCGTCGACCGCGGTCGACCCGCCGTGGACCACGACCACGTCGCGGCCGTTGGCGACGAGGTGGGCCACGTCCCCGACCGCGCCGGCCGGATCGACCGCCTTCGCGCCGCCGACCTTCACGACCACCGGCGGCTCCGCGCTGGCGTCGTCGCTCACGGCGACCCCACGGGGTGAAGCCCCTGGAACTCCAGGCCGGCAGTTTCCTCGAAGCCGAGCGCGACGTTGGCGGCGTGGACCGCCTGTCCGGCCGAGCCCTTCATCATGTTGTCGATGGCCGAGAAGACGACGACGCGCTCGTTGCTCGCGTCGAGCTCGAAGCCGACCTCGCCGTAGTTCGTCCCGGCGACCGCCTTCGGCTCGGGGTAGCGGTAGACGCCGCCCCCGCCCGACACCATCCGCATGAACGGCTCCTCCTCGTAGGCGCCGCGGTAGGCGCCCCAGAGGTCGCCCTTCGAGACGGGCCCGTCCGGGAAGACGTGGCAGGTCGCGGACGCGCCGCGGACCATCTCGACCGCGTGGACCGTGAAGGAGACGTCCAGCCCGAGGTAGGCGCCGATCTCCGCCTCGTGGCGGTGGCTGATCGGCGCGTACGGACGCACGACGCCCGAGCGCTCGGGGTGCGAGGAGGCCGCGCCGCCGCCGGCGCCGCCCTCCGAGGAGCCCACTTTCACGTCGACCACGACCTCGCCGGTGTCGGGACCGAGCACGCCCGCGTCCACGAGCGGCTTCAGCCCGAGCATCGTCGCGGTGGCGTTACAGCCCCCGCCGGCGATCAGCTCCGCGCCGGGGAGGTTCTCGCGGTTCAGCTCCGGGAGCGCGTACTCGGCTTTGTCGAGGTACTCGGGCGCGTCGTGACCCTCGTACCACTCGTCGTAGAGCGCGGCCTCCGGCAGCCGGAAGTCCGCCGAGAGGTCGACGACCGTGTCGGCCGCCTCGAAGTAGCGGTCGATCTGTTCCATCGAGACGCCGTGGGGCGTCGCCGCGAACAGCACGTCAACCGACGCGATGTCCTCGGGGTCCGAGAAGCGCAGGTCGAGCCCGCGCAGGTTCGGGTGGACCGAGCCGACGGTCTTGCCGCCCGCCGACCGCGAGGTGGCCTGCTCGATGTCGAAGTTCGGGTGGCCGGCCAGCAGGCGAAGCAGTTCGCCGCCCGCGAAGCCGGTGCCGCCGATCACGCCCGCGGTGAGCGTCTCGCCGCCCGCGGTCACGGTGCGGTCACCTCGACCGCGTCGTCATCGTTTCCCGCGGCCGCCTCCGCCTTCGTCTCCAGCCAGTCGACGACCGCCGCGGGCACGTCCGTCTCGACCGCGGAGTTCAGCGCCTTGAACTCCACCGTGTGGTTCACCTCGTGGACGGTGTACTCGCCGGAGCCCTCGCCGCCGACCTCCATCAGGTCGACGCCGAGCAGGCCGCCCCCGACCGCGTCGGAGGCCGTCTTGACCAGGTCCGCGACCGTCTCGTCCACCTCGAAGGCGGTCACCTCGCCGCCCTTCGCGGCGTTCGTGAGCCAGTGGTCCGAGGTGCGGGTCATCGCGGCGACCGGCTCGCCGTCGACGGCCACGACGCGGATGTCGCGGCCCGGCTTGTCGACGAACTCCTGGACGTAGAACACCTTGTGCTCGTAGTGGCCGAGCGTCGCCTTGTGTTCCAGAATCGCCTCCGCGGCGCTGCGGGACTCGATCTTCGCCATCAGGCGCCCCCACGAGCCGACGACCGGCTTGAGGACGCAGGGGTAGCCGAACTCCTCGATGGCCTCCAGCGCCGCGTCCGTGGTGAACGCCACCTCGGTCGCGGGCGTGGGCACGCCCGCCTCCGCGAGCGCGAGCGAGTTCTTCGCCTTGTCCGCGCAGACGTCGGCCGTCTCCGGCCCGTTCACGACCGGGACGCCGTAGCTGTCGAGGAAGCGGCTCGCGTACAGCGAGCGGCTGGTCGACAGACAGCGGTCGACGACGATGTCGAGGTCCTCGACGTTCGCGGTCGTCGACTCCAGCCCGAAGCGCTCCTTGCGCACGTCGATCTTCTCGACCTCGTGGCCGCGGTCGCGCAGCTCCGCGAGGAGCAGCTTCTCGTCCTTCCGGATCCGGGAGTAGAGAAGGCCGACCTTCATCTCACTCCCCCCAGTCCTCTTCGAGCTCCGGGGCTCGATCGAGGACCGGCGGGGAGACGTCGATCACTTCGAGCTCTGCGCCGCAGGTTCCACAGTCGATGATCTCTCCGACCTCCAGGTCGTCGTAGAGGGACACGTCCCCTCCACACTCGACGCATTCGGCTTGGGTCATTGTCGTACGCTCACCTACTGCGTTGAGGGACATAAAGGCATCGAACTTGTCGGATAATTTATGCAATTGCACACACCGCTAACGGACAGAAAAAGGCCATCAGAACCGCCCTGTGAAATCACGTCTCGGATTTCTGTTGTTATCTGTCCCCTCGCGGGGACGGCGGGAGCGGTCGCGGCGGGCGCGGGCGAGTCGCGTCCGCACCGCCGACCGCGGGCAGCGTCTCAGACATAGTCGGCCACCTCCGCCTCGAGGGCGTCGGCCGCCTCTGCGAGCGCGTCGCGGTGCGCGTCGACCGCCGCGGCGTCGGCCTCGACCGCGTCGCCGGCGGCCGAGAGCTCCTCGGCGACCGCCGCGGGGGCGGGGCCGCCGGCGGAGTCGCGGCTCGCGACGCTGTGGGCGGGGTCGAGCGCGTCCTCCACGTCCTGACGGCTCACGTACGCGAACACGGACTCCCCCAGTACCTCGGCGGCGGCCTCGTCAACTTTTGCGGCGGCGGTTGCCGGGTCCATCCCGTCCTCGACCGCCTCGGCGGCCGCGGCGACGATCTCGTGGGCCGTGCGGAAGGGAAGGCCGGCCATCGCCAGCAGGTCCGCGACGCCGGTCGCCGTCGAGAACCCCTCGCCTGCGGCGGCCGCGAGCGCCTCGTCGTTCCAGTCGGCGGTCGCGACTGCGCCGGCCGCGACGCGGGTCGCCTCCGTCACCGCGTCCGCCGCCTCGAAGACGCCGGGGTGGACGCGCTGCAGGTCGCGGTTGTACGCGCGTGGGAGCCCCTTCAGCGCGGTGAGCGTCCCGGAGACCTCGCCGACCGCGTCGCCCGCGACGCCGCGGACCAGTTCGAGGGTGTCCGGGTTCTTCTTCTGGGGCATGATCGAGGAGGTCGACGAGTAGTCGTCGTCCAGCTCCACGAGCCCCTTGTTCGCGTAGATAATCACGTCCTCCGCGAGCCCCGACAGCGTCGTCGCGTGCGTCGCCAACGCGCTCGCGGCCTCCGCGAGGAAGTCCCGCGAGGCGGCGGCGTCCATCGAGTTGCGGACGGTGCCGTCGAACCCGAGCAGGGCGGCCGTGCGGTCGCGGTCCACGTCGAAGGGCGTCCCCGCGAACGCGGCCGCGCCGAGCGGCGAGCGGTTGGTCCGGTCGTAGGCGTCCAGCAGGCGCGCGGTGTCGCGGGCGACCGCCGACTCGTAGGAGAGGATCCAGTGGGCCACCGTGATCGGCTGGGCCGGCTGGAGGTGCGTGTAGCCGGGCATGACCGTCTCGACGTGCTCGCGGGCGGTCTCCACGAGCGCCTCGCGCAGCGTGACGGTCGCCGCGGCGGCGTCCAGTAGGTCCCCGCGTAAGCGGTACCGGATGCAGGTCGCCACCTCGTCGTTGCGCGAGCGCGCGGTGTGCATCTTCCCGCCGTCCGGGCCGACGCGGTCGATCACCGCGGTCTCGATGGCCTCGTGAACGTCCTCGCCGTCCGGGAGCGCGCCGTGGCCCGCCGCCTCCACGTCCGCGAGCGCCGCGAGGATCTCGCCGGCGACGCCGCCCTCGACGATCCCCTGCTCCGCGAGCATCACCACGTGCGCGCGGTCGACCGCGAGGTCAGCCGCGAAGATGCGCTCGTCGGCCGCGAGGCTCGAAAGGAACTCCCGCGCGGGGCCGCCGCTGAAGCGGTCGCGGCGGACGGCCGTCTCGGGGGCGTCGCCGTTCGTCATCGGTCAGTTCTCGCCCAGGTAGTCGTCGGCGTGTTCGGCGACGGTATCGGAGCTGGTGTCCGCGGCCGTTGCGTCCGCTTCCGCGCCACCGTCCGCCGCGAGCTCCGGCTTCTCGACGCCCGCGTGGATCTCGTTGGCCAGGCGCTCCTGGAGGCCGTGGTACTTCGCGACGCCCGTGGCGTCCTCCTGCGCGATGCCGGCCACGTCCTCCGTGTTGAACGAGGCCATCTCCTCGGAGTACACCGCGTACTCGGAGTCGCGGGCGACGACGCGGCAGCTCCCGCCGGAGACCTTCACGGTCGCGGTGCCGGTGACCGCGGTCTGCGTCTCGTCGATGAACGCTTCCAGCGCGTCCACGACCGGCGCGAACACGAGGCCCTGGTACGCCTTCTCGGACCACTCCTGCTCGATGCTCTTCTTCGAGGAGCGCTCGCCCTTCGTGAGCACGAGGTCCTCCAGCGCCCCGTGGGCGGTCAGCAGGACGGTCGCGGCCGGGTGCTCGTAGTTCTCGCGCACCTTCAGCCCGAGCATGCGGTCCTCCATCACGTCGGTGCGGCCGACGCCGTACTGGCCCGCGTACTCGTTGAGGTACTGGATCAGCTCGACGGGAGCCATCTCCTCGCCGTCGACCGCGACCGGGACGCCCGCCTCGAAGGTCACCTCGATGGTCGTCTCGCCCTCGGGCTCGGCGGTCCACTCGTAGATGTCCTCCGGCGGGATGTAGTCGGGATTCTCCAGCTCGCCGCCCTCGACCGCGCGCGACCAGATGTTCGTGTCGATGGACCAGACGCCGCCGTCGCCGGCCTCGACGGGCAGGTCCTTCTCGGCCGCGTACTCGATCTCCCACTCGCGGGTGAGCCCGAGCTCGCGGACGGGCGCGATGACCTCCAGGTCCGAGCCGCGCCACACGGTCTCGAAGCGGAGCTGGTCGTTCCCCTTCCCGGTGCAGCCGTGCGCGACCGCATCGCAGTCTTTCTCCTTCGCGACCTCGAGGATCGCCTCGGCGATGACCGGGCGCGCGAGCGCCGTGCCGAGTGGGTAGCCCTGATAGGTCGCGTTCGCCTTGACGCCGGTGAAGCAGAGCTCCGCGAACTCCGCCTTGGCGTCGACGACGTAGTGTTCGAGCCCGAGCGCCTCGGCCGTCTCCTCGGCCTCCTCGAACTCCGCCTCGGGCTGGCCGACGTCGACCGTGACGCCGACGACCTCGTCGTAGCCGTACTCCTCTTCTAAGATCGGGACGCAGACGGTCGTGTCAAGTCCACCGCTGAACGCGAGTGCCACGCGTGTCATTACCGGAGTAGAACCGCTTCATCCCCTTAAATTCCGCGATTTTATTTTTGGAAGAAAAAGGCGGCGTCGTCACTCGCCACGACGAATAGCGTGGTAACTACGGGGTGAAACGGTGCGACGCGACGAGGGAAGTGAGGAATTACTGGCCACGGAGGGCCGGTCGCGTCGCGTCCGGGGCCGGTCGTCGGCCCGCCGGACGCGGCGCTCGTCGCGGTCGCGGCGCTCGTCGGACTCGGGCGAGACCGGAGTCGTGACGAGCGTCCGCGCTCATTGACAGTCCGTAGCCACCCAACCCTACTAAAGCCTTTCGCGGCGGCAGATATCCGGTGTCACTGGTTCCCACAGCCGGAGCACGGACCGGTCACGACGCCTGCTCGACCGCTACGCCTTTTTGAATCGGCCGCGCAACGGTGCCCATGGAGATCCTCGTCTTCGGCGCCGGCTCGCTCGGCAGCCTCGTCGGCGGGCTGCTCGCGCGCGCCCACGACGTGACGCTCGTCGGGCGGGACCCGCACATGCGCCGCGTCCGCGAGGACGGCCTCCGGGTCGAGGGGGCGGTCGAGGCCCACACCCACCCGCGGGCGCTCACCGACGGCACGGACCGGGCCGCGGACCTCGCCGTGGTCACGACGAAGGCGTACGACACGGACGCGGCCGCGCGGGCGCTCGCGACGGGCGAGTACGACGCGGTGCTCTCGCTCCAGAACGGCCTGACCGAGGAGCGACTCGTCGCCGGCCTCGACGCGTTCGTCCTCGCTGGAACCGCGACCTACGGCGCGCGCCTCCGCGAGCCCGGTCGCGTGGAGTGTACCGGCGTCGGCGAGGTGCTGATCGGACCGCTTTCGGGCGGGGTGGACCGGACGGCACGTCGGACCGCGGAGGCGTTCGCCGACGCGGGGATCGACGCCCGCGCGGTCGGAGACATGCCGCGCCGCCGCTTCGAGAAGCTGGCGGTCAACGCGGGGATCAACGCCCCGACTGCGCTGGCCGACCTCGACAACGGCGCGCTCGTCGACGGACCGGCCCGGAGCGTCGCCGCGGAGGCCGCACGCGAGGTCGCCCGCGTCGCCCGCGCCGAGGGCGTCGCTCTCTCCGAGGCGGACGCGGTCGCGGCGCTGGAGGACGTCGCCGACGCGACCGCCGCCAACCACTCCTCGATGCGACAGGACCTGACCGCCGAGCGCCGCACCGAGGTCGACGCCATCTACGGCGCGGTCGAGGAGCGCGCCGACGCCGCCGCCCTTCCGGTCCCGACCTGTCGCACGCTGGCGGCGCTGATCCGGGCGTGGGAGGCGGACCGCGGGCTCCGGCCGGGCGGCGGGGACTAACTCGCAACTGACAGAACCGGCGCGGCTGACAGAAATAGCGCGGCCGGCAGAACCGGCGTGACGCGACCGCTCAGCACCACTCCTCGAGGACCGCGGCGTCGACCTCCGCGACCGACACCCACGCGTCCTCCCGGGACACGTCCGCGATGACGAACTCCGGTCGCTCGTGTGTGGCGTCGACGGACGCCATCACGTCCGGGGACTCCGGAAACGCGAGCGCGTCGTTCGCGTCCGGCAGCGCCGGGGGGTTGGGGTTCGTGTCCGGCTCGTCCCAGGGAGTGGAACTCCGTGACATGGTTGGTAGAACCTACCAGACAAATATAAACATGTCGGAGAGACATCGATGGATCCTCGATCTGTTCACGAACGTGCTTATGAATCGGCGGCACGGCGCGGGGATCGCCGCGGATCCGTCGACCGCACACGACGTTTTCGCGAACTGTCAGGCGATCGCCGACGCGGCGGACCGCCACGCGCGGTGCCGCGAGCGTCAGCAGCCGCGGTCGGCGCGTCGAGACGCGCCACAGCCGGGCGCGAGACGGGACGAGCGACCGCGAACGCGTCCGCACACCTTCGCAGTATACAAGAGGACCGCCGGTGAAGGACGGGTCATGAAGGTAGCCGACGCGATGACCCCCCGAGACGACCTCGTGGTCGTCGAGCTTCCCGGGACGCGCGACGACGTGCTCGAGTACATCCAGGAGTACGGCTTCTCCTCGGTCCCGGTCGTGAAGGAGACCGACGAGGGCGAGGTCTACCGCGGGCTCGTCTCGCGGGACGACCTCATCGAGCAGCCGGACGAGAACCAGCTCGCGATACTCATGCGCGATGTGCCTACCGTGAGCGCCGACGCCGGCATCCGCGAGGCGGCCGACCTGATGGTGACCGAGGACGCCCGCCGGGTTCCCGTCGTTGACGGCGACGAGCTGCTCGGGATCCTCACCGTCACGGACGTGATCCGGGCGATCGCCCGCGGTGAGGTCGACGGCGAGACCGCGGTCGGCGACCTGGCGACCGCGGCGGTCAACGCGACGTACGTCGAGGCGCCGCTCCCGGTCGCCGGTCGCGAGATCGCGCTCTCGGAGGTGCCCTACGCGGTCACGCTCGACGACGACGGCGCCATGGCGGGCATCCTCACCGAGGTCGACGTGCTGGACGTGGCCCGCGTCGTGGAGGGCGAGGACGACACCGGCGAGAGCGTCGCCAACCAGGACGACGACTGGGCCTGGGAGGGGATCAAGGCGGTCGGCAACCGCTACTTCCCGACCCGCAACGTCGAGATCCCGGCCGGTCCCGTCCGCGAGTTCATGACCGCGGACGTGGTCACCGTCTCGAAGCGCCGCACGGCCAAGGAGGCGGCCCAGGAGATGATCTCCACCGACATCGAGCAGATCCCCCTGGTCAGCGGCGGTGAGCTCGTCGGCGTCGTCCGCGACGTGAACCTGCTGGAGGGCATCTGAGGATGGCCGGCACGGAGATCGTGGAACTGGCCAAGCGCCGGGGGTTCTTCTTCGGTTCCAACGGCGCCTACGGCGGCACCGCGGGCTTTTACACGTTCGGCCCGCAGGGCGCGGCGCTCAAGCGCAACGTCGAGGACGCGTGGCGCGACCGCTTCACCGTCGCCGAGGGGAATCAAGAGATCGAGGCCCCGAACATCATGCCCGAGGCCGTCTTCGAGGCGTCGGGCCACCTCGACGGCTTCGACGACATGCTCGTCGAGTGCGGCGAGTGCGGCGAGTCCCACCGCGCGGACCATCTCGTGGAGGGTGCGACCTCCATCGAGGACGCGGAGGCGCTACCCGGCTCCGAGGTGGAGCTTCTGATCCGCGACCACGGCATCGCCTGCCCCTCCTGTGGCACGCCGCTCGCGGGCCAGGACGTGGAGGACTTCAACCTCATGTTCGCGACCGACATCGGCCCCGGCGACTCCCAGCCCGGCTACCTCCGCCCGGAGACCGCGCAGGGCATCTTCGTGGAGTTCCCGCGGCTCAAGGAGTACGCCCGCGGCCGGCTCCCGTTCGGCGTCACGCAGGTCGGCGCCGCCTACCGCAACGAGATCTCGCCGCGCGGCGGCCTGCTTCGGCTCCGCGAGTTCACGCAGGCGGAGCTGGAGCAGTTCATCCACCCCGAGGACGACGAGCCGCCGCTGTGGAAGGTCGCTGACGTGGAGGTCCTGCTGTACCCCGCCGACGAGCAGGAGGCCGAGGACGGCGACTACGTCGAGACGACGGTCGGCGAGGCGGTCGACGAGGGTGTGGTCGGCTCCCCGTGGGTCGGCTACTACCTCGGCGTCGCCCAGGAGTGGTACGAGCGTGTCGGCGTCGACATGGACCGGTTCCGGTTCCGCCAGCACCTCCCGGGCGAGCGCGCCCACTACGCCGCGGACTGCTGGGACGCCGAGTCCGAGGTCGACGGCGACTGGATCGAGATCGCGGGCTTCTCCTACCGCGCCGACTACGACCTCTCGAAGCACGGCGAGTACGGCGACGACGCCTTCACCGTCTTTCAGCGCTACGACGAGCCGAAGACGGTCGAGCGCGCGACGGTTGACCCCGACATGGCCACGCTCGGCCCCGAGTTCGGCGGGCGGGCCGCCGCGGTCGCCGAGGCGCTGGAGGACCTGGCCGCCCGCGACCCCGACGCCTTCGAGGCGGACGCGGTGAGCGTCGAGGTCGACGGCGAGACCGTTACCGTCGACGCGGACGTGGCGAACTTCTCCGTCGAGGAGGTCACCGAGAACGGCGAGCACGTCACGCCGCACGTCGTCGAGCCCTCCTTCGGCGTCGGCCGGACGGTCCAGACCCTCCTGGCCCACGCCTACCGCGTCGACGAGGTCGACGGCGAGGAGCGCTCGTACCTCTCGCTGGAGCCGGCGCTCGCCCCGACCGACGCCGCGGTGTTCCCGCTCGTGACCAACGAGGAGACCCTCGTCGAAACCGCGCGGTCCGTGGCCAACGACCTGCGCGAGCAGGGCCTCTCCGTCGCCTACGACGACTCCGGCTCCATCGGCCGGCGCTACCGCCGCCAGGACGAGGTCGGCACGCCGTTCTGTGTCACCGTCGACCGCGACGGGCTGGAGGGCGACGGCCCGGACACCGTCACGGTCCGCGAGCGCGACACGGCCGCACAGGTCCGCGTTCCGGTCGACGGCCTCGCGGACGCGCTCGCGCCGCTGCTGGCGGGCGAGGATTCCTTCGAGTCGTTCCTCGACGCGTACGAGACCGTCGACAGCGGCGTGGAGACGCAGTAGCGCGATGGCCGAGGCACCGTCGCGCGACGACGGTCGGGGGTCGTCGCGCGACGACGGTCCGGGGGTCGACGCGCGATGACGGAGGCGGCGGATGGGGAACGCTCCCGCAGCTGGCGCGAGCGCGTCGAGCTGGAGCGCCGACTCGTCCACGCCGCCGGCGTCGGCTTCGTGGTGCCGTATCTGATCGGATGGCTGTCGTGGGCGGAGACGCGACTTCTGCTGGCTGCCGGGCTGATCGTCGTCGCCCTGCTGGAGTTTCTCCGACTGGCCGTCGGGCTCGATCACGCCGTCTACCGCAAGCTGACGCGCCCCTACGAGGTCGACAACGTCGCGGGCTACGCGCTCTACATGCTGAGCATGGCCGGCGCCGGAATCCTTCTCCCCCGACCGGTCGCGATCCCCGCGATGCTGATGCTGGCGCTCGGCGACCCCGTCAGCGGTGCGCTCGGCGACAACGCGGCCGACGAGCCGAAGCGGCCGCTCGTGTGGATCGCGATGTTTCTGACGTGTCTGGCGCTGGCGCTGCCGTTCACCGTCGCCGCCGCGGGGCCGACCGCGGGCGCCGCCGCCGCGGCCCTGGGCGCGCTCGGCGCGACGGTCGCCGACGGGCTCCCGCCGATCATCCGCGGGTATCCCGTCGACGACAACCTCACGATCCCGCCGGCCGCGGCCGCGGGGCTCCTTCTCGGGTTCACCCTCGTCGGCTGAACGACGACGTCGCGGACGGACGCCACAGACGGGGACGGAGCCGCCGCTACGGGCCATGAAAGAACCTCCGGGTCCGCGCCGGTGAGACCGGCGGGACGCGGAGAAAGTTACGTGTGGGGTCGCCCGGAGTTACAGGTCGCGCGGCTGGACCGTCTTGCGGTCGTTCGCCTCCGCGCGGCGGGCGGCGTCCTCGAGCAGCTCATCGACTTCCTCGTCGAGCGCCTCGTAGAAGTCCGACGCGACGTTCTTCTCTTCGAGCGCTTCCTTGACGGCTGCCTTGACAATGAGGTCTGCCATGCACTCGGGTCTTCCCCGTCACCGTTTATAAGATTTCCTGAATTCGACGGATACGAGGCGCCTGCAGGCTGTTCGGACGGGGGTGCGTGTCACTCACCGACATAAATCTTCCGGGCCGAATCGGCTGAAACCTGCCACGGACCGGGCGGCAACCGGCTCCGAGTCGGTCCCGGCCCGCCGGAAGCGGTCAAAGCTGCCGATAGCCGAGGGGTGCCGGTCTCGCGCGCGCCCGGACCGACAACTACGACTCCGGCGAGCGCCACGGATCGGCCATGCGCGAGACGCTCGCCGCGCTCGCGGCCGGGGACATCTCCGTCGCGGAGGCGGAGTCCCGGCTGGCGGGCTACGCGACGACCGAGGCCGGGCGGTTCGACGCCGCCCGCGAGCACAGACGCGGGATCCCCGAAGCGGTCCTCGCGGAGGGGAAGACCGCGGCCGAGACCGCCGCGCTCGCGGTTACTGCGGTCGAGACCGCCGGCCGCGCGGTCGTCACCAGAACCAGCACGGAGACGGCCGCGGCCGTTCGCGAGGCGGTCGACGAGTCCGTTCCGGACGCGACCGTCGACCACGACGAGCGCACGCGGACCGTCGTGGTCCACGCGCCCGACTTTGAGCCGCCGTCGCTGGACGCCCGCGTCGCGGTCGTCACCGCGGGGACTTCGGACGCACCGGTGGCGGGCGAGGCCGCGACCGTCGCCGCGGAGATCGGCGCCGACGTGGACCTGATCGAGGATGTCGGCGTCGCGAGCCTCCTTCGGATCGTCGACCAGCTCGACCGCATCCGCGGGGCCGACGTCGTGATCGTCGCGGCCGGTCGCGAGGGCGCGCTTCCCACCGTCGTCGCGGGGCTCGTGGACGCTCCCGTCATCGGCCTCCCCGTCGGGACGGGCTACGGCGTCGGCGGCGAGGGGGAAGCGGCGCTGTACGGCACCCTCCAGTCCTGTACGGTGCTGACGACCGTCAACGTCGACGCCGGCTTCGTGGCCGGCGCACAGGCCGGCCTGATCGCCCGGACGATCGACGGAACGAGCGGCGCTGCGGACGGGGAGTCGAACGGAGAGTAACCGCGGAGTGACGGCGCGTCGAAGTGACGGATCGTCATTGGTTCCTGCCCGTCACCGACCGATCTTGCGAGAGTTTTACACTCGGTCGATTATTTTTCGGGTAGACGCCCACAACCCCTCGAAACGCGGAGAGGACAAGGGTATTTCAGCGTCGCTCCCGTACTGAGGGCCGCCGGCAAGCGGTGGATGCCGGTCCAACATGCCAACCTGCGACAACTGCGGGTCGCACGTGTCGGACCGCTTCGCCCGTGTGTTCGCGGACGAGGTCGGACAGCTGCTCGCCTGTCCGGCCTGTTCGGCGAACGCCGGGATCGCGGAAGCGGCGCGAGAGCGCACCCGTACGCAAAACTGAGGGAGTCGCCGCCCCGCCATCCCTCGCGCCCGCTCGACGCCGAGCGCGACCGACCGCACGACCGGGGGCGGGGCGGCCCCGGAACCGGGATTCTTTAGCGCCCGCGTCGAAGCGGGGGCGTGCACTACGTCTACGTGCTGGAGTGTGCCGACGGGACGCTCTACACCGGCTACACCACCGACGTCGAGCGACGCGTCGCCGAACACGACGCCGGCGAGGGCGCGAAGTACACCCGCGGGCGCACGCCGGTCGAGCTCCGCCACGTGGAGTCGTTCGAGACGAAATCGGCCGCGATGTCCCGCGAGCACGCGATCAAGCAGCTCTCCCGGACCGAGAAGGAGCAACTCGTGGCGTCGGGCGAAGCCGCCGGGTCGCCGTAGCATATCCACTCAGCGGCGCAGGCGTTCGGCGTGTTCGTACACCTCGAGGCCGAGCGTCTCCGTCCGATCGCGGAGGGCGTCGTCCGTGAACGCCCCGTCCGCGAAGACGCCCGACGCGCCGCGGATCCCGACCTGATGCGGGACGACCCACGCGTGGACGTTCCGCATCGTCGCGCGGACGTGTTCGAGCGTTGCGCCGTACGACCCCCCGCCGGCCGTGGCGACGAGGCCGACCGCGGTGTCCTCGTAGTCGTCACGGCCGCAGTAGTCGTGGAAGTTCTTGAACGTCGAGGAGTAGGAGCCGTGATAGACGGGCGTCCCGACGACGACGCCATCGGCCTCGCGCACGCGCCGGCGGAGCGCCGCGCTCTCGCCCTGATCGTCGCGGTCGGGGTGGTACAGCGGCAGATCGACCGCGCCGAGGTCGATCAGGTCCGTCTCTGCGCCCGCCGCGGCCGCGGCGTCGAGCGCGCACGACACCGCCGCCCGCGTGTAGCTCTCCGCTCGGCGACTGCCGGAGACGCCGACGATAGTGGTCATTGCCTGATCTCCGCGGTCCGTCGCCAAAAGCGCCGCGAGACGTTTCGGCTCCGGAATCCCCCCGGTCAGCGCCGCTTACACCGAGAGCACGGGCTGGCTCGCGTACAGCAGGACGTACTCGGCGGCCTTCTCCAACACCTCGCCGGGGTCGCCGGAGACCGGTTCGCGGGGGACGACGAGGAAGTCGGCGTCGAGGTCCTCGGCCGTGTCGAGGATCACGCTCCCCGGATGGGTGGTCTTCACCTTCGTGGAGAAGCCGTAGGCGATGGAGGTGGTGGTCTTCACGTCGAGGTCGGCCGCGTGCTTGCGGACCTCCTCGGTGAACGCCTCCGTGTCGGCGGCGACCTCCGACTCGTCGACCGCCCCCGTCTCGATGGCGCGGACCACGTCCTCGCCGAGCACGTACACCGCGTGCATCGTGGCGTCGTACTCGTTCGCGACCGCTATCGCGTACTCGACGGCCTCCTGTGATTCCTCGCTGCCGTCGACCGGCGCCAGCACGAGGTCGATCTCGAGGTCGACCATACTCCCCGGTCGTCGCCGGCCGTCAAAAACCTCCGGTTGCGCGGTCGAACGTCGGTCCACCTCCCACGGCCGCCGCGGGCTGCCGGCTCTGGCCGCTACAGCGGCAACAGCGACCGTCCGAACAGCGCGCCCGCGAGCGCGTCCACGCCGAAGGCGACGAACACCGCCCCCGCGACGCGCCGGACCAGCGCCGGTCGGATCCGGTCGGAGAGCCGGGCGGACGCGAACGCCGTCACCGCCGTCACGGGCACGAACGCCGCCATCACGCCGACCCACACGGCCGGGTCCGCGCCGTACCGCACCGCGAGCGCGATGGTGATAAGCTGCGTCTTGTCGCCGATCTCGCCGACCGCGAACAGCCCGAACGCGGCCGCGAACCCCTCGTAGCCGGGCGGCGAGATCCCCTCGATCCGCGACAGCAGCGTCTCCTCGCGGTCCGCCGTCGGCAGCGACACCGCCGGCAGCAGGTACCACGCGCCGACCGCGAGGAACAGCAGCCCCATCGTCGCGCTCACCGCGGCCTCGGGGAACGCGCCGCGCAGCGCGTCCGCCACGAGGATCTCGACGACCGTCCAGCAGCCGAACGCCAGCGACGCGCCCGCGACCACCCGCCACGGGTCGTACCGCGTCGCCAGCCCGGCGACGACGAACTGCCCCTTCTCGCCGGGCAGCGCCAGCAGCTGGAGGCCCGCGGCGACCGCGACGATCTCGATCCAACCGGCCATTCGCCCGGCGGTACGGCACGGACGCGTAAAGGCGTGGCCGATGCGGCCGACGGGGTCATGTTCGCCGCTCCGTGGATCGACACCGTCCGCACGCCGCGCACTCGCACGCTGCGCCACCCGTGCACCACCCGCGCGGCACCGCCCGCACGCCGCACCACCCGCACGCCGCGCCATCCGCCCGGCACCGCCCGCTTTTAAGCCCCGTCGCGGCGAACGCCCGTCCATGTTCGAGACCATCGTCATCGCGACGGACGGCTCGGAGAGCGTGAGCCGAGCGGTCGGCGTCGCGCTGGACATCGCGGACCGGTTCGACGCCACGGTCCACGCGCTGTACGTGGTCGACAGCGGCGAGGTCGAGTCCTCGCCCGACGCCGTCCGCGAGGACCTCCGCGACGCCCTCGACGCGCAGGGCCGGGAGGCGCTCGACGAGGTGCGCGAGCGCGCCGCCGAGACCGTCGCCATCGACGTCGAGGGCACCGTCCGCGAGGGCCGTCCCGCGGCCGAGATTGCCGCCTACGCCCGCGAGGTCGACGCCGACTGCGTCGCCACCGGCACCCGCGGCCGCCACGGCGAGAACCGGTTCCTGATCGGCTCCGTTGCCGAGCGCGTCGTCCGCACCTGCCCCGTCCCCGTGCTGACGGTCCGCCAACTCACCGGCGAGGACCCGCGGCGGACGACGATCTAAGAACCTCGACCTTTTTCTGCGTCGGGTTCGCGCGGCGCAAGCGCCGCGCTCACCGCTCCTTGAAAAATGTCGATCAAAAAGGGGCCGCGGTCGGCGCTGCGGGCGCTTCGCGCCCTCGCGCCGCCGC
>NZ_LKIR01000142.1:47145-50424 GCF_001462205.1 Haloparvum sedimenti | reverse complement strand
CCTGCCACCACACCGCCCCGCCACCGCCCTGCCACCACACCGCCCCGCCACCGCCCTGCCACCACACCGCCCCGCCACCACACCGCACGGGAACAGAAAACTGCGCGGCAATGCCGCTGTGGGGACAGAAAAGCCGACACCCGACTGCCGGTCACAGAAAAGCCCCCGCGAACGCGGCGCCGCCGACTCCCGCACTGCCCGCGGAGCGGCGGAGTTTTCCCCCTCGCGGCGGAGAGAACGGGTATGGACGACGACCTCATCGACGACGACGGTATCCCCCTCTCCCGGCGCACGAAGCTGCCGGGGAAGGGCTTCTTCTACCCCGACTCGCTGGACGAGGAGCGCGCGGAGACTCGCGCCCGCGAGGCCATCGAGGGCGCCGAGACCGTGGTTATCGTGGACGGCGACGCCGACGGCCTCGCCTGCGCCGCGATGATCCGCGAAGCGTCCGACGCCGCGCTCGACGTGGCGCCCTTCGAGGAGCGCATCGCCGAGCGCCTGCTGGAGTCCGAGGAGGCACTCGATGACGAGGATGCCGAAGGGGACGCCGATGCGGCGGCTGACGGGGAGGACGAGGAAGACCCCCTCGCTGACGCCCACGCGCAGTCGCCGGTCGCGCTCGTGCCCGCGGGCCCCTACTCGCTGGACGACGCGCTCGAACGCGTCGCGGCGTACGCCGACCCCGGCATCGACCTCTTCGTCTGCGACATCTGCCCCGACGACTTCTCGTGGATCGAGGCCCCCCTGCTGACGCTCGCCGACGACTGTGACTCGATCCGATGGTTCGACCACCACCAGTGGGACGACGCGACCGCCGAGGCGGTCCGCGACGCGGGCGTCGACCTCGTGGTCGGCGACTCCGACGAGGAGTGCACCGCCGACGTGGCGCTCCGCTCGCTCGACTACGAGTTCGCCGACCGCTGGAGCGAACTGGCCCTGGTCACCCGCGACCACGACCTCTGGCTCAACGAGGACGAGCGCTCGCAGGATCTTGCCGACTACGCCTACTGGACCTCGCCGGAGGAGTACGTCGCGGTCGTCGGGGCCTACGGCGCCGACCTCCCGGAGACGGTGGTCGACTACGTCGAGCACAGGCGCGTCGAGAAGGAGAACCGCATCGAGGCGGCTGTCGACCGCGCCACCTTCCACGTCGTCGGCGACTGGTCCATCGCCGTCACCTACGGCCGCTGCTCGCAGAACGAGGTCGCCGAGCGACTCCGTGAGCAGGGAGCCGACGGCGCGCTCATCGTCAAGCCCGCCGGCTCCGCGTCGATCCGCGGCTCCGAGGACTTCCGCTACGCGCACGAGGTCGCGGGGAAGGTCAACGGCGGCGGCCACCCGCAGGCGGCCGGCTGCAAGCCCGACATCTACGACGACATGCTCGACTACGCCAACCACTGGACGACGGAGGGGCAGGCCTGCCGGAAGGTGATCCTCGCCGCGTTCGAGGACGTGGCCGAGGAGCTCGCGGCCGGCGAGATCGAGGTCGTGGAGCCGGAGGAGTAGTCCGACTGCCGCGGTCGATGTGGATCGACCGTGACAAACTTCACGTTCCCGGGGGTCTTCTTGGAGACGTCATGCCCGGTGGACACGACCAGACCCTGCGGCCGTTCCTGTGGCGCGCGACCCGACTGTACCCCGACACGGAGATCGTCTCCCGCGAGCACGACGGGCTCCGACGGTACACCTACGGGGAGTACGCCGACCGCACCGCCCAACTGGCGAACGCGCTCGACGAGTACGGGATCGAGGCGGGCGACCGGGTGGCGACGTTCTGCTGGAACCACGCGCGCCACTTCGAGACGTACTTCGGCGTGCCGACCATCGGCGCGCAGCTGCACACGATCAACCCCCTGCTCCCGGACGAGCACGTTCGCTACATCGTCGACAACGCCGACGACGAACTCGTCTTCGTCGACCCCTCGCTGGCCGGCAAGCTCGCCGCCGCGGCCGCGGACGCCGAGGAGTTCGACGGCGTCGACTTCGTCGTGATGGGGAGCGAGCCGGTCGACGACCTCGACGCCACCCCTACGAGGAGTTCATCGCGGGCCACGACGCCGACTACGATTGGCCCGAGTTGGACGGCGACCAGCCCGCGGGGCTCTGTTACACCTCGGGGACGACCGGGCGGCCGAAGGGCGTCGAGTACACGCAGTCGATGCTGTGGAGCCACACGATGGCGTCGCTGACGCCCCAGGGGATCCCGATGACCGACGCGGACGTGGTGATGCCGGTGGTCCCGATGTTCCACGTCAACGCGTGGGGGATGCCGTTCACGGCAACCGCGGCGGGCGCCAAACACGTCTATCCCGGCCCCTCGCCCGAGCCCGCGGACCTGGCCTCGCTCATCGAAGAGGAGGGCGTCACCATCTCCGCGGGCGTACCGACGGTCTGGCTCGGGCTCCGCGAGTACATCGAGGCGGGCAACGACGTGGACCTCTCGGCGCTGGACACGATCATCGTCGGCGGGTCGGCCGCGCCGCCCGCGCTGATCGAGTGGTACGACGACCGCGGCGTCGAGCTGCTGCACGCGTGGGGGATGGACCGAGCTCTCGCCCATCGGCACGGTCTCGCACCTCAAACACGACCTCCGGGACGCCGACTACGGGACGCAGGTCGAAAAACGCGCGAAACAGGGGCTGATCGCGCCCGGGCTGGAGTTTCGCGTCATCGACGAGGACGGCGCGGAGATCCCGTGGGACGGCGAGGCGTTCGGCGAGCTGCAGGTCCGCGGGCCGTGGGTGACGAAGGAGTACTTCCAGCGCCCGGACGCGACCGCCGAGGAGTTCGACGACGGCTGGCTCAAGACCGGCGACGTGGTCACCGTCGACGAGGACGGCTACCTCCAGATCGTCGACCGCACGAAGGACGTGATCAAATCCGGCGGGGAGTGGATATCCAGCGTCGAACTCGAGAACGCCATCATGGCCCACGAGGACGTGAGCGAGGCGACCGTCATCGGCGTCCCCCACGAGCGCTGGCAGGAGCGCCCGGTCGCGTTCGTCGTCCCCGCCGAGGGCGCCGACCGCGACGCCCTCCCGGACGAGATCGACGCGATGCTCCGCGAGGAGTACCCCAAGTGGTGGCTCCCGGACGCCGTCGAGTTCATCGACGAGGTGCCCAAGACCGCCACCGGGAAGTTCTCGAAGAAGGACCTCCGCGAGGCGTACGCCGACCAGTCGCTCGTCGAGGGCGCGGTCCCCGAGGAGGACGCGCCGGAGTAGCTCAGAGATGCTGACGCGGCGCGGTGCCGTCGGCGCGCGCCGCGGCGACCGCTTT
>NZ_LKIR01000142.1:0-47135 GCF_001462205.1 Haloparvum sedimenti | reverse complement strand
ACCGCGCGAGGGAGGTCGCGGGCCGGCCGCCTGCGGTGCGTTGCGGTTCCGCGGCCGGCCCGCGGCCGAGGCTGGGGAGGCGTGAGGCTGCTGTGCGGTCGTAGTGCGGTTGCGGTGCGGTCGCGGTGGGTGGGACTGAAAGGGGCGAGCCGGCTGGGGCTTTCTGGCTGTTGCTGTCCAGAGCAGCAGGATCTACCACAGAACGATTTCTGTATGAGGCAGAGCCGGCTGGGGCTTTCGAGGTGTTGCTGTCCAGATCAGCAGGTCAGCAACGCGAACAGAAAAGCCTCGAACCCAGCCCCGATCCGCGCCTCAGTCGTCGACCGGGCTCTCGTCCGGCGACTCGTAGATGATCTCCACCTCGTCGGCGAACCGCTCCAGAATGTTCCGACGTTTCTTCTTCATCGTCGGCGTGAGCAGGTCGTTCTCCTCGGTGAACTCCTCGGCGACGAGCCGGAACTGCTTGATCTGCTCGAACGCCTCGAACTCCTCGTTCACGCGGTCGATCTCTTCCTGAATGCGCTCGCGGACGCGTTCGTCACGGCAGATCGCCGTCCGGTCGTCCGGGAGGTCGATGCCGCGGTCGGCCGCCCACGCCTCGACGCGCTCGAAGTTGGGCACGAGGATGGCGGAGACGAACTTCCGGGAGTCCCCGAGCACCAGACACTGCTCGACGAACTCGTTGGCAGCGAATCGGTCCTCGATGGGGCCGGGCGCGACGTTCTTTCCCGTCGAGAGCACCAGCAGCTGCTTGGCGCGCTCGCGGAACGCGATGTAACCGTCCGGTCGGACCTGGACGATGTCGCCGGTCCGGAACCACGGGTCGCCGCCGTCGTCGGCCTCGGTGAACGCCTCCGCGGTCGCCTCCGGCTTCTGCCAGTAGCCGTCGGTGACCTGCGGGCCGCGGACGAGCAGTTCGCCCACCTCGCCGTCGAGGTCCGCGACCTCCTCGCCGACGACCGCGTCGTCGATCCGGATCTCCGTGTCGACCACCGGGGGGCCGATGGTGCCGACCTTCGGCTCCTCCGGCGGGTTGACGCTGATCACCGGCGAGGTCTCGGTGAGCCCGTACCCCTCCAAGATCGGGAGGTCCATCCCGTGATAGAGCGCGCACAGCTCCGCGGAGAGCGACCCGCCGCCGGAGATGAAGAAGTCGATGTTCCCGCCGACGCCCTCGCGAACGCTGGAGAAGACCAGCCGGTCCGCGATCGACCGTTTGGCCGACAGCAGCGCGCCGGGGTCGTCCGCCTCGTGGTACGCCCGGCCCACGTCGACGGCCCACTCGAAGATCCGCTCCTTGACCGGCGACTCGCTCGCCTGCTCGCGGATGGCGTCGTAGAGCTTCTCGTAGACGCGCGGAACGCTCGTGGTGGTGGTGGGTCGCACCAGCCCGAAGTCCTCCCGCAGCGTGTCCGGGCTCTCGGCGTACGCGACGGTCGCGCCCGCCGCGAACATCATGTAGTGACCCGCCAGCCGCTCGAAGACGTGCGCGAGCGGCAGGAACGAGAGCGTGGTCGACTCCGCGGAGATCCCCGCCACGTCGGGGTCGCGGTCGGGGCGGTCCGCGAACCGCCGGTAACACTGGTTGACGTTCGCCCGGAAGTTGGCGTGCGTGAGCTGGACGCCCTTCGGTCGGCCCGTCGTCCCCGAGGTGTAGATGAGGCTCGCGAGGTCGTCCATCTCCGTGTCGTCGAGCCACGACTCGTAGGCGTCGAGATCGAACGCCTCCGAACCGCGCTCGTGGAGGTCGCCGAGGGTGAAAACGTCCGGCTCCGCGCCCGCCTCGCCGGGGTCGTCGAACGACACGACCGCGTCGAGGTCGTGCCCGAGGTCGTCGCGGACGCCCTGCACCTGCTCGAGAAGGTCGCGGTCCTCCGCGACGACGACGGTCGCCTCGGGGTCCTCGAGCAGATACTGGAGCTGATCGTCCGACGAGGAGGGATAGACGGTCGTGACGGCCGCGCCCGCCGCCAGCGCCGCGAAGTCCGTCTGTGCCCACTCCATCCGCGTGTGGGCGTAGATCGCGACTCGCGTCCCGTTCTCGACGCCGATCTCTCGGAAGCCGGCCGCGAGGTTGCGGACGATGTCGCGCGTTTCGGCGTAGGTGAGGTCGGCGTACTCCCCCTCCGCGGCCGGCGGGACGACGCCCGCGGAGACGAGCGACCGGTCGTAGATCCCCCCCTTGTACCGCTGCGCCACGCGGTCGGCGTTCCGGTCCGCGCTCCGCTCGAACGTTCGGGGGAGCGTCTCGGTCGCGATCGCCGGGTCCGAGAACTCCCGCTCGGCTTCCTGCCAACTCATACCGCACGCAACCCGCGGGAAGTTAATAAACAATCCCCCGACCTTTTTCTGCGTCGGGTCGCGCCGGCGCAGAGCGCCGGCTTGACCGCTCCCTTGAAAAATGTCGATCAAAAAGGAGCCGCGGTCGGCGCTCCGGGCGCTTCGCACCCCGACCTTTTTTTGCGTCGGGTCGCGCCGGCGCAGAGCGCCGGCTTGACCGCTCCCTTGAAAAATGTCGATCAAAAAGGGGCCGCGGTCGGCGCTCCGGGCGCTTCGCGCCCTCGCGCCGCCGCGGTACCACAACCGAGACAGGAGCAGCACCGCGACCGCATCAGCACCGCACCGCGACCGCATCAGCACCGCACCGCGACCGCATCAGCACCGCACTGCGACCGCATCAGCACCGCACTGCGACCGCATCAGCACCGCACTGCGACCGCATCAGCACCGCACTGCGACCGCATCAGCACCGCACCGCGACCGCATCAGCACCGCACCGCGACCGCATCAGCACCGCACTGCGACCGCATCAGCACCGCACCGCGACCGCGACAGAAACACTGACGGCCCCGCGGACTGCCGCGCCTCAGGCCAGCGCCATCTCCTTCACGAGGATGCGCTCGTCGCGGCGCGCGTCCCACTCGATGCGGTCGCTGACGCCGTAGACGGAGTACTGGCGGTTCAGGAACACCCACGGCGCCTGCTCGTGGATGATCGCGTTCGCCTCCTGCAGCAGGGCGTCGCGCTCCTCGGGGTCGCCCTCCTCGCCGGCCTGCGCCATGAGCTCGTCGACGCGGTCGTCGGCCCAGTGCATCCACGCGCCGTCGCTGACGAGGTACGGCAGGATGTTGCGCGCGGCGTCGAAGGTTGGGTTGCCGAAGCCGATGAGGTGGAACTTCGGCCGCGTCTCCAGCTTCCCGTCGACGATCTCCTGCACCAGCGCGCCGAACTCGCGCTGCTGGACCGAACAGGAGACGTTGTCGAGGTCGTCGATGAAGCCCGCGACCGTCTCGGCGATCTCCACGTCGCGGAGGTAGCGTCCGACCGGCGTCTCGAGGGTGATCTCCACGCCAGCGTGACCGGACTCCTCGACCAGTTCCTCGGCACGCTCGGGGTCGTGCGGGTACGGCTCGATGTCGTCGTTGTAGCCCGTGTACCCCTCGAGCGTCGCCTGCGAGGTGGGGTCACCGAAGCCGTCGAGCACGTTGTCGATGATCGACTCGAGGTCGACCGCGTAGTTGAGCGCCTGCCGGAACTCCGGCGAGGAGAACGGCTCCACGTCGTAGCGCATCGGCGCGAAGATGATGCGCGTGCTCGGCACCGCGGTGATGTCGGTGCCCTCCTGCTCCTCGATCCGAGGCACCTCGTTGGGCGGGACGTTGACGGTGAGGTCCGTCTCGCCGGCCAGCAGCGCGGAGACGCGGGAGCTGACCTCGCTGGCGGCGTTGAACGTGACCTCGCGGACGTCCGGCTCCTCGCCCCAGTAACCGTCGAAGCGCTCGAAGGTGATCGACACGTCCTCCTCGTACTCGGCCAGTTCGTAGGCGCCGGTGCCGTTGACCGCCTGCGCGATGTCGTTCTCGGCCACCCACGCCTTCTCCAGCACGTTCCCGGTCGTCGCCAGGTCCGAGAAGATGGTCGGGTTCACGGCGCCCGACTCGATCGTGACCACGCCGGCCTCGTCGTCCGCGGTCGCCTCGTCGATGCCGGGCAGCTGGTCCTTCCGCGCGCTGACGATGTCCACGTCGTCGTCGACGACGCGGTTGATCGAGTAGGCGGCGTCGCTCGCGGCCAGCTCGGAGCCGGAGTGGAACTGCACGCCCTCCCGCAGCGTCAGGTCGGCGCGCCCGTCCTCGACGCGCTCCCAGTCGGTCGCGAGCTGGCCGACGAGCCGGCCGTCCGCGTCCCGGAAGACGAGCGTCTCGTAGGCCTGCCGGAGCACGTTCGTCGTCGGCGTCTCGCCGTGGTTCTGCGGGTCGAGCGTCGCCACGAGGTTCCCCTGCGTGATCGTGATCGCGTCGGCGTCCTCCTCGCCGCCCTCGGTCGTCGTCTCCGTTTCGCCGCCCTCTCCGCCCGCGCCCTCGGCGCTCTCCTCGATCTCCTCGATGTCCTCGCCGCCCGTACAGCCGGCGAGCGCGGTCGCGCCCGCGGCCCCCGCGGCCGTCAGAAACCGGCGTCGCGTCGCGTTCCGAGTCTCCGTCGTGTCGGTCATACCCCCGCTTGGCGACCCCCACCTAAGCGGCGCGCGGCCCCGTCAACGCCGGCCGGGTCGTCCGCGTCGCGTCAAAAGCCGCCGGTTCTCGTCGCTCGCCGCCGGCCGGTCCCCCGGCCAGACCTCGCGTTCGCGACCCCCGGTGCTGGTCCGCCGTCCACGAACCTCGGGGCGTGCTGTCACGTCTCTTTCGGCCCATCTTGCCGCCGTCTGTGATGTCTATGGTGCATTTTTCTGTCAGAACGAATGTCCCGAGGGAATTTCCGCGGCGGTTCCAGCCACAGTTTGACACCGCACTCCGGAGACGGGGGCGGTCGCGGCCCCCCGGGCGCGCCGCTCAAGTGTCTCCGCCGCCAACTTCGGCCAACGTGAGCGATGCCGACTCCCCCCTGTCCGAGGACCGACCGACGGCCGACCGGCCGTTCCGGGTCGACGCGCCGTTCGAGCCCGCGGGCGACCAGCCGGCGGCCATCGAGGAGTTGGTCGAGGGGTTCGAAGCGGGCGCCGAGGAGCAGACCCTGCTCGGGGTGACCGGCTCCGGGAAGACCAACACCGTCTCGTGGGTCGTCGAGGAGCTGAACACGCCGACGCTCGTCTTGGCCCACAACAAGACCCTCGCGGCGCAGCTCTACGAGGAGTTCCGCGAACTGTTCCCGGACAACGCCGTCGAGTACTTCGTCTCCTACTACGACTACTACCAGCCCGAGGCGTACGTCGAGCAGACGGACACATTCATCGACAAGGAGATGTCGATAAACGAGGAGATCGATCGCCTGCGCCACTCCGCGACGCGGTCGCTCCTCACCCGCGACGACGTCATCGTCGTCGCCTCCGTCTCGGCCATCTACGGCCTCGGCGACCCGCAAAATTACCGCGACATGTCCCTCCGGCTGGAGGTCGGCGAGGCGGTCGGCCGCGACGAGCTGCTCGCGCGGCTGGTGGACCTCAACTACGAGCGCAACGACGTGGACTTCACGCAGGGGACGTTCCGCGTCCGCGGCGACACCGTCGAGATCTACCCGATGTACGGCCGGTACGCCGTGCGCGTGGAGTTGTGGGGCGACGAGATCGACCGCATGCTGAAGGTCGACCCGATGCACGGCGAGGTCGTCTCGGAGGAGCCCGCGGTGCTGTTCCACCCCGCGGAGCACTACTCGATCCCCGACGAGAAGTTGGAGCAGGCGACCCGGGAGATCGAGGACCTGATGGAGAAGCGCGTGCGCCACTTCGAGCGCGAGGGGGATCTCGTCGCCGCCCAGCGCATCGAGGAACGCACCACCTTCGACCTGGAGATGCTCCGGGAGGCGGGCTACTGCTCGGGGATCGAGAACTACTCCGTCCACATGGACGACCGCGACACGGGGGACGCGCCGTACACCCTGCTGGACTACTTCCCGGACGAGTTTCTCACCGTCATCGACGAGTCCCACCAGACGATCCCCCAGATCAAGGGCCAGTACGAGGGCGACAAGTCCCGGAAGGACTCGCTGGTCGAGAACGGTTTCCGGCTGCCGACCGCCTACGACAACCGCCCGCTCACCTTCGAGGAGTTCACCGAGAAGACCGACCGCACGCTGTACGTCTCCGCGACGCCGGGCGACTACGAGCGCGAGCACTCCGAGCGGGTGGTCGAGCAGATCGTCCGGCCCACGCACCTCGTCGACCCGGAGGTCGAGGTGGCCGACGCGACCGGGCAGGTGGAGGACCTCATGGAGCGGATCGACGAGCGCATCGAGCGCGGCGAGCGCACGCTCGTCACCACGCTCACGAAGCGCATGGCCGAGGACCTCACGGAGTACCTGGAGGAGGCCGGCGTCGAGGTGGCGTACATGCACGACGAGACGGACACCCTCGAGCGCCACGAGATCATCCGCGACCTCCGGCTCGGCAACATCGACGTGCTCGTCGGCATCAACCTGCTGCGCGAGGGGCTCGACATCCCCGAGGTGAGCCTCGTCGCCATCCTCGACGCCGACCAGGAGGGGTTCCTCCGGTCGACGACCACGCTCGTCCAGACGATGGGGCGGGCGGCCCGCAACGTCGAGGGCGAGGTCGTGCTGTACGCCGACGAGGTGACCGACTCCATGCGGCGGGCCATCGACGAGACGAACCGCCGCCGCGAGATCCAGCGCGAGTACAACGCGGAACACGGCTTCGAGCCGACGACCATCGACAAGCCGGTCGGCGAGACGAACCTCCCCGGCTCCAAGACCGACACTTCCGGCGTCTCCGTCGGCGACGTGGAGACCGAGGAGGGCGCCCGCGAGCAGATCGAGGCGCTGGAGGAGCGCATGGACGAGGCCGCGAGCAACCTGGAGTTCGAGCTGGCGGCCGACATCCGCGACCGCATCGCGGAGCTCCGGAAGGCGTTCGAGTTGGACGCCGCCGACGAGGGCGTCCCGGCGCCGACGGCGGACGACTTCTGAGGCGGACGACTTCTGAGGCGGACGACTTCTGAGGCGGACGACTTCTGAGGCGGACGACTTCTGACGCCGACCTCGCCCCCGCGGTCCACGCCGTCCCGCCTTTCTTAAGTTCCGTCGGCCGCTCCGGTCGGACATGGTCGCTGGTTCCCGCCGGCTGCTCGGCGTCGGGCTGCTGGTCGTCTCTCTGCTGGTGTTGACGCAGCCGCTCGCGCTCCGGAGCGTGTCGAGCGCGACGGTGCCGACGCTTTCCGACCCCGCGAGCTACCTCGCCGTGCTCCCGCCCGCGGCGCTCGCGGCCGGCGCGACGCTGTTCGTCGCCGGCGTCGCCGCCGTCCGCGGTCGGACTGTGAACACCGTGACGGCGCTCGCGACGCCCCTCGTCGCGGCGGTCGCGGGCCTCGCGCTGCTCGCGAGCGCCGCGGAACCGGACGCGGCAGCGCTCGCCTCCGCCGACGCGCTCCGCGCGCTGGTGACGGGCGTCCCCGCGGGCTTCCTGCTGTCGGGCGCGGCGGTCGGCGGTGCGGTCGCGCCGGTCGTGCTCGGCTCGGTCACCGAGGACACCTACGCGCTGCTGGCCGGTGCGGTGGTGCTACTCGCGGGTATCGCCGCCTCTCCCGCGCCCGCGGCCGCGGGAATCGCGGGCCTGCTCGGCGGCGGGCTCGCGGTCGCGGCGCTGTGGGCGGTCGACGCGGAGGGCTGGCGGCCCTGATCGGACGCAGTCACAGAAAACAGCCGGCTTCGACCACGCCCGCAGTCACAGAAACCCGCTCGCAGACGGCAGCGCTACTCGACCAGCCGCTCGATCTCGGTGACGAGGATGCCGGACGCGCCGACCGCCTTCAGGTCGGTGATCGTCTCGAACACGTCGCGCTCGTCGACGACCGCGTGGACCGCGACGGTCTCCTCGCCGTTCGCCTTCTCCTCGACGTCCATCACCGTCGGCCCGCCGAGCCCGGGGATGACCTCCTTCACGTCGTCGAGGTTCGCCGTCGGCGCGTTCATCATCAGGTAGCGTTTCCCCTCCGCCTCGGTGACGGACTCGAAGGCGGTCCGGACCTGCTGGACCTTCTCGTCGTCGGCCACGTCCGGCCGCGCGAACAGCCGGACCGACGACTGGAGCACCTCGTCGATTATCTCCAACCGGTTCACCTGCAGCGTCGTCCCGGTCGAAGTGATGTCCACGATGGCGTCGGCCATCTCGACGTGGGGGGTGAGCTCCGTGGCGCCCGTCACCGTCACGACCTCCACGTCGACGCCGACGCTCTCGAAGTAGGCGCGGGTGATGGCCGGAAACTCGGTGGCGACCGTGCCGCCGCGGAGTTCGGCCACGTCCTCGATCCCGTCCGCCTCCGGCGCCGCGAGGACGAGCCGGCAGTTGCCGTAGCCGAGGTTCAACAGGTCGACCAGCTCGTCGCCTTCGGCGGCCGCGGCGGTCTCGACGACGCCGCCCGACTCCTCGGCCTGGTCGAGGCCCGTGATCCCCAGGTCCGCCGCGCCGTCGCGGACGTACTCCGGGATGTCGGCCGCGCGCGCGAACAGCACCGACACGTCCGGGTCGACGGTGTCGGCGTACAGCTGGCGGTCCGCGGTCTTCTCGACGTGGAGCCCGGCGCGCTCCAGCAGGTCGATGGTCGGCTCGTGGAGTCGGCCCTTGTTGGGCACGGCGATGCGCATACTCGACCCTCGCGCGGCGGGGGGAAACCGTTTTCGTCGCGTCGGAGCCCGCGGCCGGTGCCGAGACGGTCGGTGCCGAGGCGGCCGCCTCCGCCCCGCGGCGAACCCTTTTGTCGGAAGCCGCGGCCATCCGTCCTCGGGCGCGCGGGCGGTGGTTCAGCGGCTCACGAGCACCGACTCGCGAGCGGGACCACCCACAGTCCGAATAGGTCGCGGGGACGCTGTCGGTGCGGCGCGGGGCGCGAAGCGCGGGGGACCGCACCGACGGCCGCGATCGAACCCTTAAGGCCCCTCCGGAGTGACCACGCCGGTATGACCCGGGGCGAGTTCGAGGCGGTCCGCGGCGCGACGGACCTCTACTACCACGACACGGGGATGTACGACACCGACGGGTACGGGACGGTCTACGTCTACGACACGCCCGAGCCCGCGGTGATCGACACCGGTATCGGCACGAACCGGGAGCTGCTGTTCGAGACCCTCGCGGAGCTGGGAATCGGCCGCGAGGACCTCTCGTGGGTCCTGCCGACCCACGCCCACCTCGACCACGCCGGCGGCGCCGGCTACCTCGCCGCCGAGTACCCGAACGCCGAGGTCCGGATCCACGAACGCGGCGTCCGCCATCTCATCGACCCCGACCGGCTGGTCGAGGGAACCAAGGCCGCGGTGGGCGACCAGTGGAAACACTACGTCGAACCGGAGCCGGTCCCGGAAGACCGGATCGCGGGGATCGGAGACGGCGACCGGATCGATCTGGGCGACCGGACGCTCGAGGTGATCGAGGCCCCCGGTCACGCGCCACACCAGACGGTCTTCCACGAACCCGACGAGGGCGTCGTCTTCACCGCGGACGCGCTCGGCATTTATGTCCCGAAGATCGACCGAGTGCGAACCACCTCGCCGCCGCCGCAGTTCGACCTCGATCAATGTCTCTCGGACGCCTCTACCATTGCGGATCTGACGCCCGAGACGCTCTGTTTCGGCCACTTCGGCCCGCGCGAGTACGACCCCGCGATCGTCGAACAGACGAAGCGGGCGTACGTCGAGTGGGTGGAGGCGGTCCGCGCGAAGCGTGAGGCGTTGGCGGACGACGACGCCGTCATCGACCACTTCGTCGAGGCGGCCGCCGAGGACGCCGGCGACTTCTGGAACGAGGAGCGCCACCGCGCCGAGGCGCGGTTGAACACCCGTGGCGTGCTGGCGTTTCTGGACCGGCGGGACTGACTGCCGGACTGGCAGAGCGAACGACGCGGACCGAACGGAGGACGCGTCCGCGGACGACTCATTTATCAGCGCCGCGGCCGCGCTCACAGGCATGGACTCCCCGTCGGTCGTCGTCGTGGGCGGCGCGCTGCTGGACGACCACTACGCGGTCACGAACCTCCCGGAGCCGGACGGCGGCGCCTTCGCGCCCGACGTCGAAACCGGACTGGGCGGCGTCGGCGCGAACGTCGCGCTCGCGCTCGCGCGGCTCGGTCGCGACGTGGGACTGGTGAGCCGGCTCGGCGACGACGACACCGCCGAGGAGGTCCGGCGTCGGCTCGCGGACACGGCCGTCGACACCGACCGCGTCCGGACCGGGTCGGGGCAGTCGACGCGCTCCCTCGTCTTCCGGAATCCGGCGGGCGAGCGCATGATCGTCACCACGGACGGTCAGTTCAGACACCTCGAGATCAGCGAGGCGGACCTCGCGTACATGCGTGGCGCGGACGCGGTGTTCCTGACGGCTTACACGCCTGACTCGGCGACGAGAGCGGTGCTCGATGCGGCCACCGACCCCGGGTTCCCACCGGTCGCGTTCGACCTCTCCGGGCCCCTGGAGGAGCTCGCCGGTCGGGCGACGACGCGGGAAACCGCCGACCTCGCGCTCGACCGCGCGGCGCTGTTCGTCTCGGGGTCGGTCGCGGCGCCCGCGTTCGTCGACGGTGACCTCGCGGACGCACGGGAGCGCTTCGCCACGGCCGGCTGTCCCCGCGTGGCGCTGACTGAGGGAGACGAGGGGGCGACCCTCTTCGCGAACGGCGACCGTGTGTCAGTCGACGCCTTCGACGTGGACCCGGTCGACACGACCGGCGCGGGCGACGCCTTCACCGCCGCGCTCGTCGACCGCTGGCTGTTGGCCAAGGAATCGGCGACGGCGGCCGGGCGGTTCGCCGCCGCGACGGCGGCGATCAACTGCACCACGGAATTCGCTCAGCCGGGGCTTCCGACCCGCGAGGAGGTCGGTACGTTCCTGGCCGATCGCGGCCTCTGCGACCGAGAGAACGCCTGACCGCGACCGTCGCTCACCCGTCTCCCCACACGTCCGAGAGGGGGTGGTTCTCCCGCCGCTCGGCGTCGGCCTCGGAGCGGGTCCGCGTGGGCGACCCCCCGCCGCTCCCGCCGGCACCGTCCCCCGCTGAGCCGTCGCGTTCGTTCGCACTCGATCCGCCGGTACCGGTCGCTCCGTCGGGTCTCTCCGACGACCGCGACCCGATTCCCCCGGCCGGTCCGCCCGACTTCGAAGGGGACGGCGCCGCGTCGATCCCGGCGAGGGCGGCACCGGGGTCGAACGCCGGCAGATCCGGGGTCGTCATGGCGTCCACTTGTTCGCGGAACCACGGCGGCGTGTCCGCCGCGGCGCGGTCGAACAGGTCCAGCAGGGAGTCGTCCGCGAGGTAGGTCGCGCCGTGGTCGTCGGGCGCGCGGACGACGCGCCCGCAGGCCTGGATCACCGTCCGGAGCGCGGCGCGGTGGTACCACGACCACTGTCCCTCCTCCAACCGGCGCGCGACGCGGGAGTCGTTCGTGTTGAGGTACGGCGCCTTGCAGACCACCTGCCAGCGGCAGAGGTCGCCCTTCAGGTCCAGCGCCTCCTCCATCTTCACCGAGACGAACACTTCTGGGTCGTCGCTGTCCTTCCACAGCTCCAGCTGCTCGTCGCGGTTCTCCGTCGCGTGTCGGCGGAGCCTCGCGGCGACGCCGAACTCGCCGAGGCGGTCGACCAGTCGCTCCGCGATGGCGTACGAGTGCGCGTGGATCAGCCCCTTCTCGTCGGGATGGCGGGCCATCAGGCGAACGATCAGCCGGGCGATCCGCGGCAGCGTCTCGTCGCGGTGCTCGTAGGTCATCGACCCCTGCGTTACGTCGTACAGGGGGCGGTTCTCGAGCGGGAAGGTGTGGGGCACGTCGACCAGCGCGACGTCCGCGGGGTCGAGGCCGACGCCGCGACAGAACGCCTCCTTCGAGAGGATGGTCGCGGACAGCAGCGCGAACCGATTTCCGCGGTCCCAGACGGTGTGTCTGAGGTAGCGCGCGGGGTCGAGCGGCTTGATCGTGATCGCCGTCCCCTCGCCACCGGGCTGGTCGACGACCCACGTCGTCGGGCTCTCCGGCTCGCGGTAGTCCTCCAGGAACCAGCCGAGCTCCGAGATCAGCTCCTGCAGGCGGTCGCGGCGCGCGACCTCCGCCGGCTCCAGCTCCGGCCGGCCGATCAGCTCGTCTTTCGCGCGCTCGCAGGCGTCGCGGAGCTGCTCAACGAACCGGACGGTGCGGTCGAGCGCGTCCTCGTCGGCCGCGGCGTCCGTCTCCACGTCCGGCACGCCCACGTCGTCCCAGACGGGGACGCGGTCGGGCGACAGCTCGACGGTCGCGTACATCTCGGCCCACTCCGCGAGCCCGTGCGCCTCGTCGATGACGACCACGTCGCGCTTGCGGAACACCTCGGAGCCGGCGGTCTGCATGAAGTAGGCCAGCGTCATGGCCGCGAACCGCCGCGAGGAGGCGATGGAGCGGTCCGAGAAGTACGGGCAGCGGTGTTTGACGCTGCAGTCGAACCCGCGCTTGCGGACGCAGGGGGCCTGGTTGACCGGCGTGTCGTGCTCGCCGGGGAGGATGCAGTCGTAGTTCGCCTTCCCGCGGATCACGTTGAGGTCGTCCAGCAGGTCGTCCGTCGCCACGTCGTCGAGCTGTGACACCTGCGGCGTGGTGTAGTAGGCGCCCGCCGCCTCGCTCGGAGCGGCCTCGCTCACCTCGCGGGCGGCGCCCATGATCGACCGCGCGAGCAGGGACTTGCCGCTCCCGGTCGGCGCGCGCACGAGCACCACGTCGTTGCCGGCCGCGAACGCGTCGCGGATGTCCCGCAGCGCCCGCTCCTGTGCGCCGCGGTGGCTCGGGGCCGGGAACTCCGCGGGGATCCGGTCGGGGTCCACGCCGGGAGGTGGCGCGCCACCGGAGAAAAGCTCACGGATGCCGGCCGGCTACTCCGTCGGTGTGTCGGCATCAGCGTCCGCGCCGGCGGTCGAGTCGGAGTCCGTGTCGGCGGCCGAGTCGGCGTCCGGACCCGGGAGCGCGTCCTCCGCGGCCAGTTTCTGGAGCGTCTCCACGTCCTCGGACCGGGGCTCGCGGTCGCCCGGCAGCCGCTCCACGCAGTCGAAACAGAGGAAGAACTCGGAGCCGTCCGCGAGTTCCAGCGTCATGCCCTGCGTCGACTCGAACGCGAAGTTCCACAGGTCGCCGATGCCGCCGGCGATCCGCACCTTCGTCCCGCAGACCTCGCAGGGCTCGCTCGCCATGGGTCGGCTTGGGACCCGTGACTCATAAGGCGTGCCGTCGCGGCGCTCGTCGCTCGCCGCTCGCGGGGGCCGGATCGGCGTGAACGTTTACCATGCGGGGGCCGAAGGAGCGGTATGAGTCTCCTCCGACGCACGGCCCGGCTGCTCGGGCGTGCGTCAGCGCGCACGACGACGGTCGACGCCAGCGCCAGCGGCGGGGTCCCCGACGGCGCCAAGCGCGTCGCCGCGGTCGGGGTCGCCCTCCTCGTCGCGATCGTCGCACTGAGTCAGGACCTCCTACTCGGTGTAGGCATGCTCGCTCTGCTTCTGGCCGCGCTGACCGTCGCCAGCGCCGTCGAGATCGTCGAGGCGTACGAGCGCGAGGCGCTGACCGTCTTCGGCGAGTACCGCCGCCTGCTGGAGCCGGGGGTTCACCTGATCCCGCCGTTCGTCTCGCGGACCTACCCCTTCGACGTGCGGACGCAGACGTTCGACGTGCCACAACAGGAGGCGATCACGCGGGACAACTCCCCGGTGACCGCGGACGCTGTCGTCTACCTCCGCGTGATGGACGCCAAGCGGGCGTTCCTGGAGGTCGACGACTACGAGACCGCCGTCTCCAACCTCGCACAGACGACCCTCCGAGCGACGCTCGGCGACATGGACCTGGACGACACGCTCGCGCGCCGCGAGCTGATCAACGACCGGATCCACGAGGAGCTGGACGAGCCGACCGACCAGTGGGGGATCCGCGTCGAGGCGGTGGAGGTCCGCGAGGTGAACCCCTCCAGGGACGTCCAGCGCGCGATGGAACAGCAGTCCTCCGCGGAGCGCCGCCGCCGCGCGATGATTCTCGAGGCGCAGGGCGAGCGCCGGTCCGCGGTCGAGTCCGCCGAGGGACAGAAATCGGCCGCCATCCTCGAGGCGCAGGGCGAGAAGCAGAGCCAGATCCTCGAGGCGCAGGGTGACTCGATCGCGACCGTCCTCCGCGCGAAGGCCGCGGAGTCGATGGGCGAGCGCGCGGTGATCGAGCGCGGCATGGAGACGCTCGAAGCCATCGGGCAGGGCGAGTCCACCACGTTCGTCCTCCCGCAGGAGCTGACGAGTCTGGTCGGCCGGTACGGCAGACACCTCTCCGGGTCGGACGTGGGCGGGAAGGGGTCGGGCATGGAGAGCCGCGATTTCGACGCTGAGACCCGCGAGCTGCTGGGGCTCGACGACGTGGACGCGGCGCTCGAGGACCTCGTCTCGCAGGCGGACGACGACCTCACGACGGGCGAGAAGGCCGGCGTGGAGGGGGAGCCCGCGGTCGCGGACGAGCCGGACGCGGCGTTCGAGCGCGAGGAGTAGCCCGCTCGCGGCCTACCAGTCGAGCGAGCCGCCGGACTGGTACTCGGTGACCTGCCGCTCGAAGAAGTTGGCCTCGCGGGCGAGGTCGGTCGCCTCGGACATCCACGGGAACGGGTTCTCCGTGCCGAACTGCTCGGCCATCCCGAGTTGCGTGAGCCGCCGGTCCGCGACGTACTCGACGTACTCCACGAACCCCTCGGCGGACATCCCCATCAGGTCCGGGGGACACGCCTCCTCGGCGTAGGTCGACTCCAGCGCCACCGCCTCCTCGATCAGGTCCGCGATCTCGGCCTCGAACTCGTCGGTCCAGACGCCGGGGTTCTCCTCGCGGATCGTGTTGATCAGGTCGACGCCGAAGTTGAGGTGGAGCGACTCGTCGCGCATGATGTACTCGAACTGCTCGCCGACGCCGACCATCTTCCCGCGCCGCTTCAGCGCGAGCATCATCGCGAAGCCGGCGTAGAAGAAGATCCCCTCCATGATGACGTAGAACCCGACGAGGTCGCGGAGGAACGCCCGCACGTCCGCGTCGTCCTCGATGGTGAAGTCGGGTCGGTCGATGGCTCGCGTGAGGTCCACGACGAACTCGTCTTTCGCCTCGATGGCGGGGATGCGGTCGTACATCCCGTAGAGGTAGTCGGGGTCGAAGCCGAGCGAGTCACAGCAGTAGATGAACGTGTCCGTGTGGACCGCCTCCTCGTAGGCCTGTCTGAGCAGGTACTGGCGACACTCGGGAGCGGTGACGTAGTCGTACACCGCAAGCACGAGGTTGTTGGCGGTGAGCGACTCCGCGGTCGAGAAGAACCCGAGGTTCCACTCGACGAGCTGGCGCTCGGCGTCGGTGAGCTCGTCGTTCTCCCACTGGCGCACGTCGTCGGCCATCGGGATCTCCTCGGGCACCCAGTTGTTGTTGACGCCGTCCTCGTAGTACTCTCGCGCCCAGTCGTAGTCGATCGGCAGTATCTTGTTCGGATCGTGTTGCGCGTCGTCGTTGATGATTGGCATGGTGGGTAACTCGTGATCGAACGGTTGCGGGCGGCGCTACTGGCAGGACTCGCAGGTCGGGTCCTCGACGGTCGGGAGGTCGCAGGCGGCGCCGTCGGCCGCGGTCTCGCCGTCCGTCTCGGGTCCGCCGTCCGCGGCCGCGTCCGACTCCTCGGTCCGTCCTCCGGCGGCCCCGCGGCCGTCCCGCGACTGCGTGTCGTCGTACTCGGCCATGTCGAGCGTCGACTTCTCGATGCTGGAGGCGCCGAGCGTCCGCAGGTAGTAGGTCGTCTTCAGCCCGAGCTCCCAGGCGGTCTCGTAGACGTCCGCGAGCAGCGAGCCGTCCGTCGACGGGAAGAAGACGTTGTGCGACTGGCTCTGGTCGATCCAGACCCCGCGGCGCGCGGTGAGCCGGAGCTGGTGTCGCGGGTCGATCTCGAAGGCCCCCCGATACAGCTCCGACAGCTCGCCGGGCAGGTCCAGCTCGCCGACCGCGCCGTCGTGGTACTTCAGGCGGTCGAGCGCCTCCGAACCCCACTGCCCCTCGGCTTTGAGGTCCGCGACCAGCCGCTCGTTGACGACCGTGAAGTCGCCGGTCATGTTCGACTTGACGTAGAGGTTCGAGTAGGCGGGCTCGATGGAGGGCGTCGTTCCCGCGATGGTTGAGATGGTCGCGGTCGGCGCCACCGCCGTGGTGTTGGAGTTGCGCATGCCGTGCTCGGCGATCCGCTCCCGGACGGCGTCCCAGTCGAGCGACTCCTCGCGGGGGACCGGGATCGCCTCGTCGCGCTCGGCCTCCAGCAGGTCGAGGGTGTCCTGTGGGAGCAGGTCGCGGTCCCACTTCGACCCCTCGAACGTTTCGTAGGCGCCGCGCTCGCCCGCCAGCTTCGCGGAGTTGTCGATGGCGTGGTAGCCGAGCAGTTCCCCTGCCCGGTCCGCGAACGAGAGCGCCCGCTCCGAGTTCATCGGGACCCGCGCGAGCTGGAGCGCCTCGTGGAACCCCATCATGCCGAGCCCGACCGGGCGGTGGCGCATGTTCGAGCGCTCCGCGTTCTCGGTCGGGTAGAAGTTGAGGTCGACGACGTTGTCGAGCATCCGCATCGCCGTCTCGACGGTGTCGGCGAACAGCTCTTCGTCGAGTTCCGCGGCCGCGCCGTCCGCGCCGAACGCGGAACCGGCGTCGGAGCCCGTTTCGCTCGCGCCCTCCGCGCCGCCCGCGGCCGCGCCCGCCACCGCGTTCGGCGCGGGGTGGGTCGCCGCGTCCTCCCGGAACGTCATGTGGCGCGCGAGGTTGACCGAGCCGAGGTTACACACCGCGGTCTCCTCCTCGCTCGTGTTGAGCGTGATCTCCGTACAGAGGTTCGATGAGTTGACGACGCCGACGTGGTCCTGCGGCGACCGAACGTTGCAGGGGTCCTTGAACGTGATCCACGGGTGGCCCGTCTCGAACAGCCGGGTAAGCGTCTCGCGCCACAGCTCCGCGGCGTCGACGGTCTCGTACTGCCGAAGCTCGCCGTTCGCGGCCCGCTCCTCGTACTCCTCGTACAGCTCCGCGAACTCGGCGCCGTAGGTGCCGTGGAGGTCGGGCACCTCGTCCGGCGAGAACAGGGTCCACTCCTCGCCGTTCCGGACGCGTTTCATGAACAGGTCCGGCACCCACGCGGCGGTGTTCATGTCGTGGGTGCGGCGGCGCTCATCGCCGGTGTTGCGCCGGAGGTCGATGAACGCCGGGAAGTCGAGGTGCCACGCCTCGAGGTAGGCCGCCGCGGCCCCGCGCCGCTTCCCGGAGCGGTTGATCGCGCCGGTCACGTCGTTCGATATCTTCAGGAACGGAACGGTGCCGGTCGCCTCCACGCCCGTCGACTCGATGAGCGCGCCATCCGCGCGCAGGGGGGTCCAGTCGTTGCCGAGCCCGCCGGACCACTTCGAGAGCTTGGCGTGTTCCTTGTACGCGTCGAAGATGCCCTCCAGATCGTCCGGCACCGTGGTGAGGTAACAGGAGGAGAGCTGCGGGTGGGTCGTCCCGGCGTGGAACAGCGTCGGCGTCGAGTGGACGAACCGGAGCGTCGACAGCACCTCGTAGAACTCCTCGGCGCGCGCCGCCCGCTCCGCCTCGTTCTCGCGGAGCGCGACGCCCATCGCGACCCGCATCCAGAAGACCTGCGGGAGCTCGAACGGCTCGCCGTCCGCCTCCCGGAGGTAGTAGCGCTCCTCCAGCGTGTCGATCGCGGTGTAGTCGAACAGGTCGTCGCGCGCGGGCACGAGCGCGTCCGCCAGCCGGTCGAGGTCGTACGCACCCATGCGCTCGTCCAGCAGGTCCGCGTCCAACCCGCGCTCGATGGCCTCGCGGAAGGACTCGCGGTACGTCCCCGCGAACGCGTCGGCGTCCGCGGGCGGCTCCTCGCCGGTCACCCGGCGCGCGTAGTCGTGCCGCGCCACGCGGGCCGCCATCGCGTCGTAAGCGGGGTCGCGCTCGATCCGCGCGGTCAGCGCGGCGACGGTCGCGTCCGCGACCTCCGAACGGTCCGCGCCCGCGTAGAGGTTCCGCTCGATCTCCGAGACCAGTCGGTCCAGCGTCTCGTCGTCCAGTACGTCCTCGTGGCCGTCGCGCGCCCGCTCCAGCAGGTCGCGCGCGGCGTGGTCGGATGTCGTCGTGCTCATTCTCGGGGGATGGTCCCTCCGGACCGGCGCCGCCGCTCGCAAGCGACGGCGTCGCCACTCCTCGGAAACGTTGGACGGCGCCGGGGGCGCCGCTGGTCGGCGGCGGCGCGGTCGACGCGCCGGTCCGGAGCGAACCGTACCGAACACTCTCCGGAGCCACGCGCATAAAGATTGCCAACGGAGTTGTAGTAGAACAACTGAAGTTGTTTAGAAGGACGACCGCGGTTGGATCCGTGGGTCGAGCCGGTCGCGGCCGGCGGCAGTCGGGAGCGGCCGCTTCCGGAACCCGGCTACAGAAACCGACCACAGAAATCGGCCACAGAAACCGGCCACAGAAACTGCATCCGGGACCGTGCCGACCGCCCGCCACGGCCCCTTATCGACCGCGGTGTGCGGGCGCCGCGCACTCGACGACCGCGGTCGCGAGCGCCTCGAAAGTGGCGTCGTCGGGCACCACGTCCACCTCGATGCCGTGGTTCTCGGCCGTCTCCCGGGTGGGGTGGCCGATGGTGCCGACGACGGCGTCGTTCAGCCCCGCGACGGCCGCCTCGCGGACGCCGCGCTCGGCCGCCGCGTCGAGGAAGTGCTCGACCGTGAGCGAGGAGGTGAACGCCGCCGCCTCCAGCTCGCCGGCGGCGGCCAGCTCGGCCGACTCGCCCGCGCTCTCGGGCCTGACCAACCGGTAGAGGACCGTCTCGTGGACCTCAGCGCCGGCCTCGCGCAGGCCGTCAGTCAGGACCGGACTCCCGTGGTCCGAGCGCGCCACCTCGACGAGTGCGCCGTCGACGCGGTCGGACAGCAGGTCAACCAGCCCGTCCGAGGAGTACGTCTCGGGGGTCAGCTCGACGGTCCAGCCCGCCTCACGGGCTGCGCCTGCAGTCGCCGGGCCGATGGCGACGAGCGTCGCGTCGCCGGGGGACCAGCCCGCGTCGGCGGCGAGTTCGACGCCGGTCTTGCTCGTCAGGACGACGTAGTCCGCCTCGGCGTCGGCGCTCCCTGCGGCCGGGAGCGCCCCGGTCGGCTCGACCGCGAGCATGGGGTCCGGGACCGGGTTCGCCCCGAGCGCGTCGAGCAGGTCGACCGCCTCGTCGATGCGCTCGTCGTCGGGGCGGAAGACGGCGACGCGGACCTCGCGGCTCATTCGCCTCCTCCGTTCCCGGCCTCCGCCTCCGCGGCGGGGTCGTCAGGGTCGTTGGGGTCGACCGGCGCCGCATTCGCGTTCTCCAGGAAGTCGACCACGCGGTCGCGGGTCGCCGCCACCTCGCCGATGACGGTGATCGCGGGGGGTTCGATCTCCGCCTCGTCGCGCACGTCGACGATGTCCGCGAGCGTGCCGGTCGCGACGCGCATGTCCGGCCACGTGGCGCGCTCGACCAGCGCGACGGGCGTGTCGGAGGCCATACCCGCTTCCCGGAGCGCCGCGGTGTAGTCCGGGAGCTTGCCGACGCCCATCAGGACGACGAGCGTTCCGCCGGTCGCGGCGAGCGCTCCCCAATCGACCGCGGATTCGTCCTTCGTGGGGTCCTCGTGGCCCGTGACGAACGAGACCGAGGAGGCGTGGTCGCGGTGCGTGACCGGGATGCCCGCGGTGCCGGGACCGCCGACCGCGGAGGTGATCCCGGGGACGACCTCGAAGGGGACGCCCGACGCGGCGAGGTGCTCCATCTCCTCGCCGCCGCGGCCGAAGACGAAGGGGTCGCCGCCCTTCAGGCGGACGACCGTCTTCCCCTCACGGGCGAGCTCGACCAGCCGGCGGTTGGTGTACTCCTGCGGCGTCCACTCGCCGCCCGCGCGTTTGCCCACGTCCTCGCGGCGCTCCTCGTCGACCAGGTCGATTATCTCCGGGCCGGGGAGCTTGTCGTGGAGCACCACGTCCGCCTCCTCCAGCAGGCGCCGCGCCTTCACCGTCAGCAGGTCCGGGTCGCCGGGGCCGGAGCCGACGAGGTACACCTTGCCCGCGGCGCGCACTGGGTCCTCACTCATCGTCGGGCGTGCCGCCGTCGGTTCCGGCGCCGGTGGCGTCCGCGGCCTCGCGAGCGGCCGCGACCAGCTCCGCGGCGCCGTCCTCGCGGAGGTCCGCGGCGAACGACTCCGCCTCCTGCGCGTGTCTGTCGATGCGGAGGTCGCGCGTCTCGGCGACCTCCTCGGTGCCGTCCGTCGAGAGCACGCGGACCGTGGTCTTCACGTACTCGCCCTGCACGAGCGCGGAGACACCGATCGGGGCGATACAGCCGCCGTTCAGCTCCTCGAGGATCGTGCGCTCGGTGGTGACGGCGACCCGGCTCCGCGGGTGGTCGAGCGCGCGCCGCACCGTCTCGGCCACGTCGGGGTCCGCCGCGGTAACCGCGAGTGCCCCCTGCCCGGCCGCGGGGACGAACTCCCCGCGCGGGAGCCGCTGCGTCGGCACCTCGTAGTAGAGGTTCGAGCGGCGAAGTCCCGCCTCCGCGAGGACGAGCGCGTCGTACTCCGTTTCGACCTCGCGCCCCATCGCGGACCGCTCCAGTTCGGAGAGCCCGTCGAACCACTCGTCGACTGACTCGGCGAACTCCCCGTCGGCGGCGTCGGCGTCGCCGCCCTCCCCAGCACCGTCGTCGCCCGCCGCGCCCTTCTCGTCCGCCTCAGCCTCGACGCGCGCCTCGTGTTCGCGCTGGAGACCGGGCGCGATCAGCTTCTCGATGCGCGTGTCGACGTTGCCGCGGATCGGCTCGACCTCCAGGTCGGGCCGGGCGGCCTTGATCTGGGCGGTGCGCCGGAGCGAGGCGGTCCCGACGACGGAGCCGGGTTCGAGATCCTTCAGGTCCGTCCCGTCCGGTGAGAGCAGCACGTCGCCGGCGGGCGCGCGCTCGGGAACGGCCGCGACCACGAGGTCGTCGGCGTCCTCGGTCGGCACGTCCTTCAGCGAGTGGACCGCGATGTCGGCGTCGCCGTCGATCACCTCCTCGTCGAGCGCGCGTACGAACGCGCCGGTCTTGCCGAGGCGGTGGATCAGCTCGTCCGGGATGCGGTCGCCGCGCGTCTCGACCTCGCGGATGTCGACCTCGCGGCGGTGGCTCTCCAGCGTCTCGCGCACCGTCGCCGCCTGTCGGCGGGCCAGGTCCGAGCCGCGGGTGACGAGCCGGAGCGTGTCTGTCATACCTGAACGCTGGCTCCGCTCCCTCAAAAGGCCACCAGTTCGGGTGCGCCGGCCGCCGTCCCGGTGGCCCGTTCCGGGCGACGCCGGGGAAAGAGCCTTGGAGGTGTCCCCCCTCGGGACGAGCATGACCGACCCGATCCGCGACGGCGGGCAGGCGGCCGTCGCGGTTCTCGGTGTCACGCTGGCCGCGGTCCACGTTCGTCACGTGCTGCTGATGAGCGATCCCCTGCTCGTCGTGGTCGAGGCGGCGGTCCCGCTCGGACTGGCGCTGGGGCTGGTCGCGAGCGCCGGCTGGCTCCGCCGGGAGGGATACACGCGCCGGGAGACGGGGTACGTGTTGGCGTGGATCGGCGTCGGCGTCTTCGCGATGCTGTGTGCCCTGCTGTGGACGATCGGCCACGAACTGTTCGCGGGGGCCGAGATGGCGCACCTCCCGTACCTGCTCGCGAACAACGTCACCGGCGGCGCGGTCGTCGGCGTCGTCCTCGGGTCCTACGACGTGGCCACCCGCCGGCGGGAGCGCGCTTACGAGGAGGCGCGAACGGAGGCCCAGCGCGAGCGCGACCGTTTCGCCACGCTGTTCGAGGGCGTTCCGAGCCCCACGGTCCACTACGAGTACGTGGACGGGGAACCGCTGATCAGGGACGCCAACCCCGCCTTCGTCGAGGTGTTCGGCTTCAGCGAAGAGGAGGCGCTCGGCCGGTCCGTCGACGACCTGATCGTCCCGCCCGACCGCCAGGACGAGGCCGCCGCGCTCAACGAGCGACTCGACGAGCGAGACCTCCAGGTGGAGGTGCAGCGCCGCGCCGCGGACGGCACCCGCGACTTCCTGTTGTACACCGTCCCGCTGTCGGAGACCTCCGACCACGGCTTCGCCACCTACGTCGACATCACCGAACAGAAGCGGCGCGAGCAGCGGTTGCAGGTTCTGAACCGCGTCCTCAGACACGATCACCGAAACGCGATGAACGTGGTCATGGGCCACGCCGCGGACATCGTCGAGGCGAGCGATGACCCCTCGGTTCGGGCCTGCGCGGAGGCGATCCTCTCCCGGTCGGAGGACCTCCTCGAGCGGAGCCGGAAGGCCCGGTCCGTCGAACGCGCGCTCGGCGAGGAGACCCGCGAGCGGAAGGCGGTCGACGTGGCGGCACTGGTCCGGCGGCGGGCCGCGGCCGCCTCGATCGACGGGATCGACATAACGGTCGCCGTGCCCGCGGACCCGGTGTGGGTCGCCGGTAACGACCTGCTCGACGTGGCCGTGGATAACCTGCTCGAGAACGCCGTCAAACACGCTGAGGACCCGGCGGTCGAGGTGCGCGTGACGCCCGGTAACCCCGTCCAAGTGACCGTTCGGGACGACGGTCCGGGCATCCCCGAGGAGGAGCTGGCGGTGCTCGAACGCGACCGCGAGACCCAGCTTCATCACACCAGCGGGCTGGGGCTGTGGCTCGTGACGTGGATCGTCCGGGACGTGGACGGCGATGTGTCGTTCCGGTCCCTCGAGGACGGCACCGAGGTGACGCTATCTCTGGAGCCGGCGGATCCGCCGGGAGAAAACGAGAGCGAGGAGGACGGCGGTGAGGCTCGCGGGACCGCCTACAGCGACGCCTCGTAGGCGGCGAGCGTCTCCTCGACGTCCGCCTCCGTGTGGGCGTAGGAGACGAACTGGCTCTCGAACTGGTTGGCGGTGAGGAAGACGCCGCGCTCCTTCATCTCCTGCCAGAAGACGCGCTCCCAGCGGTCGGTTTCCGCGTTCGCCACGTCCGCGCCGTTCTTCGGACAGTAGTCGTAGCGCGGGCAGTCGGGGTCCTGCCGGCAGCCGCCGGAACACTGTCCCTCGAGGTTACGCGGCCCCTCGCGCGTGAAGATCGTCTTGAACAGCGAGTCGGTGCCGACGACGGTGTACTCGGGCGCCCGATCGGCGCAGATCTCCGAAATCCCCTCGCGGAGCTTCTCGCCGAGTCGGTTGACGTGTTCGTAGACGTCGTTCTCGGCGGCGTATCTGAGCGTTTCCAGCCCCGCGGCCATCGTGACCGGGTGACCCGAGAAGGTGCCGGACTGGAACACGTCGCCGCTGGGCGTGAACTCCTCGATCACGTCCGCGCGGCCGCCGATGGCGCCGACCGGGAAGCCGCCGCCGACGATCTTGCCGAAGGTGGTCACGTCGGGCGTGACGCCGAATTTGCCCTGCGCGCAGCCGAGGCCGCCGACCCGGAACCCGGTGATAACCTCGTCGAAGATCAGGAGGGCGCCGTTGTCGTCACACAGATCCCGGAGCGTCTCGTGGTAGCCGTCGACCGGCAGCACGATCCCCTTGTTCGCGAGGATCGGCTCGACGAGGACCGCCGCGATGTCGTCCCCGTGCTCCTCGAACACCTCCGTAACGGCCTCGGGGTCGTTGAACGGCACCGGGAGCGTGTGCTCCGCGAACGCCTCCGGGATCCCCGGCGTCGAGGGATGGGCGTCGCCCGCCTCGCCGGCGACGAGCGTCGACTCCTGTGCGCCGTGATAGCCGCCTTGCATGACGACGATCTTGTCGCGGCCGGTGTGGCCGCGCGCGAGCCGGACCGCGGAGACGGTCGCCTCGGTCCCGGAGTTGACGAACCGCGTCATCTCCACGCTCGGGACGTGCCGCGCGAGGAACTCCGCGTGCTCGACCTCGACCTCGGTCGGCGCGCCGTACATCGGTCCCGCGGCGACGTGCGACTGGATCGCCGCCGACACCGGTTCGGGCAGGTCGTGACCGTACAGGAGGGGGCCGTACCCCATCACCCAGTCGACGTACCGGTTGCCGTCGGCGTCGATCACGTGGCCGCCGTCGCCGCGCTCGACGAAGAAGGGATGCGGCATGGTGGCACGGACCGAGGAGTTGACGCCGCCCGGCAGCACCGACAGCGCGCGGTCGTAGAGCTCCCGCGAGCGCTCGTGGTTCATGCCTCGGGCTTCGGCGCGGCGGCCCAAAGTCCTTGTCGAGTCGGCGGCGGCCGCCGGATCGAGGCTGACGCCACCCGGACGTTGCCCGGGCGCCGGGCCGCTCACATCCTGTCGCCGTCCGTCGTCCCGCCGGCGGCCGTCTCCCCGCCGTCCATCCCGGAGCCTCGCGCCATGATCAGGCCGCTGGCGAGCATCACCAGCGCGAGCGCGGTCATCCCGAGGTCGACCCCCATCAGGCCGGCGCTCCCCATGGTCGAGCCCATCGCGTCGCTCCCCATCCCCGACCCCATGCCGCCGTCCATTCCGCCGCCCATGCCGCTCCCGTCGGCGAGGAATCCCGCAGCCACGCGACCTGGATCGCGAGCATGGTCAGCGCGTAGACGGCCATCAGGGGCCCGCTGGCGTCGCCGATGCGGTCGGCCGCGGGCGTCAACAGTGCGAGACCGTGAACGAGCGCGACGGCGCCGACGACCAGCATCAGCCACCCGGCCGTCACCATGCGCGAGGCGGTCGTCGCGCTGACCACCGAGTAGCCGCCGGACGCCACGCCGACCGCGGCGCCGTACAGACGCGTGTTCGAGACCATGCCTCCCCGTTGCGGGGCCAGCCACATAGCCGTGAACCCGGATCCGCGCCCGGGTCGCACGGCCGCATCCCGCTCGCACCGCGGCGCTCGGGTCGGACGGCCGCGACCGGCGCCGCCGCTCGGCGTTCGATGAACTGCAGAAAAGCGCCGCACGCGTGCGGCGTGGCGCGGCGAGACGGGCGCGACCGCCCGCCACACACCCAAGCGTCACCCCGCGCGTCGCCACGGCCAGGCGGGGGTCGGAATGCCGTCGACGATGGAGTGTCGCCTCAGACCGCTTCCACCCCGCGGGCGCCCGTGCGGACCTGCAGCGCGTCCTCGACGGGCATGATGAACACCTTGCCGTCGCCGGGTTCGCCGGTGGAGGCGGCGTCGGCGATGGCTTCCGCGACCTCCTCGGCGGGCACGTCCGCGACCACGCACTCCACCTTCACCTTCTGGTGGAGGTCGACGACGTACTCCTCGCCGCGCCACTGGCCCTTCTTGGCTGGCTGGGAGCCGCGGCCGGAGACGTTCGTGACGGTCAGCGACGGCGCGCCGGTCTCCGCGAGCGCGGTCTTCACGTCGCCGAGCTTGTCCGGGCGGATGATCGCCGTGACCATCTCGATGCCCGAGCCCTCGCCGCCGTCCGTGCGGACGACGCCGGCGTCGCCGCCGTCCGCGGCGATGGGCTTGCCGAACTCGGGGTAGGTGTCGACGCCGTGTTCGGAGACGTCGAGGCCCTCGCGCTCGTGTTCGGGCGAGACGCGGGCCTGTCCGGCGGCCTTGAACGCCCCGAAGACGGCGCCGGTGGCGACGACGGTCCAGACCGTGATGACCGCGGTGCCGACGACCTGCGCGACGAGCAGGTCGACGGAGAAGCCGTTGACGTGGACGAACGGCAGCGCCAGCACGCCGATGACGCCGGCGGAGCCGTGGACCGGGAAGACGGCACAGACGTCGTCGATCTTCAGGCGGTCGGAGACGAACTCGAAGACGAACGGGAGCTGGAGGCCGCAGACTAACGCGACGGCCATGGCGCCCCACCAGGTGACGACGTTGGCGATGCCCGTCACGCCGACGAGGCCCGCGAGCAGTCCGTTCGCGACGTACAGCGTGTCGACCTTCCCGTTGACCGAGAGGGAGGCGATGGCGGCGCCCACCGCGCCGAACGCCATCCCGACGGTGGTCGCGAGCGCGACGCGGCCCACGGAGGCGTACCCGCCGAGCGCGAGTTCGCCCGCCTCGGTGGTCGTGAAGACGGTCGCGGTGGTGCCGACGTTGAAGCCGTACCAGCCGAACGCCAGCACCAGCGTCCCGAGCACCGCGAAGGTGATCGAGTGGCCCGGGATGACGTTCGTGGAGCCGTCGTCGGCGTAGCGGTCGATGCGCGGGCCGAGGACGTACGCGGCCGTGAGGCCGGCGATGCCGCCCATGCCGTGGACGATCATGCCGCCCGCGAAGTCGACGAAGCCGAGCGAGGCGAGGAAGCCGCCGCCCCACGTGAAGCCGACCACGACGGGGTAGATGACCGCCGCGAGCAGCAGCGTGTAGCCGACGTACGCGCGGAGCTTCGCGCGGCCGGCGACCGCGCCGGAGACGATGGTCGCGGCCGTCATCGCGAAGACGGCGCCGAAGAGCCAGCTGTTGACCCAGGCGCCGTCCTCGGCGCCCATCACGGCCGTGAACTGGCCGAGACCGTAGGAGCCGCCGCCGGTGAGACCGCCGACGAACGCCTCCAGCCCGAAGCCGATGAAGAAGTAGGCGATGACGCCCACGCTCCAGGTCAGCAGGTTCTTCGTCAGCTGGTTGGCGACGTTCTTCGCGCGGACCTGTCCCGCCTCCAGCATCGCGAAGCCCGCGTGCATGAAGAAGATCAGGAAGCAGGCGACCGCGACCCACATCAGGTTCACGCCCTCCGCGATGACGGAGGGGTCGACCTGCGCGAGCAGACCGGCGCCGAGCGTCATGCCGACATCACCTCAGCGAGCCCCAATTCCAAACGATCGTTCACTGGTACACCCGAACTGCGTGCGTTCGTATCGTGAATCACGTCTTGACTTGGTGGAACGACCATACATAAAGATTGGAGTTGAGTTTGTCAAAAATTCAGGCCGAGAATACAGCAGCCGTCAGATATAGGGACGAATAAGGGCAATATAAGGACGTAATTCGCCGACAGACCGTGCAAGTGTTGCCACGGAACTTGACGGCCATAGTGTCAGAATGTCCGAGAGATACGGCCAAAACGCTCGCGCGCACCCGGTGTTCGAGGCCCATCACCCGGCTCTCTGGGGTCGACGGGTCGGGATCCCTCACCGTGGGATCGTGCTACCGATCAATTTTCGGTCTCCTGCGGTCGCGGTGCGGTGCTGTGGCGGTGCGGTGCTGTGGCGGTCGCGGTCGCTGTGCGGGTTTCTGTTTCGGCCGCGGTGCGGTGCTGATGCGGTCGCTGTGCGGGTTTCTGTTTCGGCCGCGGTGCGGTGCTGATGCGGTCGCTGTGCGGTTATGTGCGAGGTCGTGGTACCGCGGCGGCGCGAGGGCGCGAAGCGCCCGCAGCGCCGACCGCGGCCCTTTTTGATCGACATTTTTCAAGGGAGCGGTGAGCGCGGCGCCTGCGCCGCGCTCACCCGACCGCAGAAAAAGGTCGTCTTACTCCGGCTTCAGCCCCTCGTTCTGGACGCGCATGACTGCCTCGCCGTCCGCGAGGTTGGGCGCGTCGACGAGGCGGACGATCCGCTTGTCGCCCTTCGACTTGCGGAGGTACATCCGGAACGTGGAGGCGTGACCGAGGATGTTGCCGCCGATCGCCTGCGTGGGGTCGCCGAAGTAGGAGTCGGGGTTCGACGCGACCTGGTTGGTGACGAGGATGGCGGTGTTGAACAGGTCGCCGATCCGCATCAGGTCGTGAAGGTGCTTGTTGAGCTTCTGCTGGCGGTCGGCGAGTTCGCCCCGACCGACGTACTCGGCGCGGAAGTGCGCGGTCAGCGAGTCGACGCAGACGATGCGGATGGGCCACTCCGTTTCCTCGTGCTCGCCGGCCAGCTCCTTGGCCTTCTCCGCGAGCAGAATCTGGTGGTTGGAGTTGAACGCCTTCGCGACGTGGATCTGGTCGAGGAACGCGGCGACGAGCTCCTCCATCGCCTCGTCGTCGTCCGGCGAGCCCTCGATCTCGCGGCGCTCGAACTCGTTCGCGAGGATCTCGTCGTCCAGCCCGCGGACCATGTCGTCGATCCGCTCGGGGCGGAAGGTGTCCTCGGAGTCGACGAAGATACAGCCGCCCTCGAGGCCGCCGTACTCCTTCGGAAGCTGGACGTTGACGGCCATCTGGTGGGTCACCTGCGACTTGCCGGCGCCGAACTCGCCGTACACCTCGGTGATCGACTGCGTCTCGATACCGCCGCCGAGCAGCTCGTCCACCTCGTCGATCTGCCACGAGAGCTTGCCGATCTGCTCGCGTCGTTCGAGCACGGTCGCGCCGGTCTCGAAGCCGCCCACGTCCGCCGCCTCGCGGGCGGCGTTGATGATGTCGGACGCGGACGACTCGCCGATGTCTGCGGTGTTCGACAGCTCGCCGGGGCTGGCCACGGCGATGCTCTGGTAGCTCTCGAAACCGCTGTCGACGAGTTTGTCGGCCGTCGCGGGGCCGACGCCGGGAAGGTCCTCGAGTTCGTCTTCGGGCATGTACTCCCGCCTTGTCCGTCACCGCATATAAACCCCCGTTAACACCGTAGTGGAAGTGAAACGAGAGACGACCGCCTCGAGCCCGGATGGCGCGTCACGGGTGAAAAGTACGGGGCGAAAGAGAGGGAGCGCGACCGCTTCAGAACTCGACGCGGCGGACGTAGGCGAGGTCGCGGATCTCGACGAGCAGGTCGCCGGGGATCGCTTCGTCGGTGATGACGTACAGTTTGGGGTCGTCGGTGAACTCCGGATCCTCACTTATCACCTGTCGGATGGAGATGCCGTGGTCGGCGATCAGGCCGGTCACCTCCGCGACGATGCCCGACTCGTCCGCGGCCGCGACCTCCACCGTGAGCACGGTCAGGTCGAGCACCGGCGCGAGGTCCATGAGGCTCGGGATCGCGGAGATGTTGGCGAAGATCCGGCGGAGCTCGGGGTCCGCGAGGATCGCGTCGGTCGTCGAGTCGACCACGCGCCGGTCCACGTCCAGCTCGCGCGCGATCCCGGTGTAAGGGATCTCGATCCCCCCGGAGACGACACGCCCCTCGTCGTTGACGGAGAAGCCGCGCTCCAGAAGCAGCCGGATAACCGACTGCTGGCTCGGCGAGCCCTCGAACTTCTCCATTATCTCGTCGAACATCCGTTACTCGAACGCCCGCCGCGCAGGGCTTAAAAGGCACGGGGCGGTCCGCGACGGGAGCGGCGACGGCCGTCCGCTACAACTCGCCCTTCGTGCTCGGCGTGTCGGACCGGCGGTCGTCGATCCGAGTCGCGTCGTCGAGCGCCCGGGCGAGCGCCTTGAACAGCGCCTCGACCTCGTGGTGGGCGTTGTCGCCGCGCTCGATCCCCGCGTGCAGCGTCAGGCCGGCGTTGTGCGCCAGCGACATCGCGAAGTGGTCGGCCATGACGCTCGTGAACTCCCCGACCGACTCCTGCGAGAACGAGCCGGAGAACTCGTAGTACGGCCGGCCCGAGATGTCGACCACGACGGACGCGACCGCCTCGTCGAGGGGCACGCGCCGGTCGGCGTAGCGCCGGATCCCGCGCTTGTCGCCGAGCGCCTCCGCGAACGCCTCGCCGAGACAGATCGCCACGTCCTCGACGGTGTGGTGGTCGTCGATGTGGGTGTCGCCGTCGCACTGGACGGTCAGATCGAAGAGGCCGTGCTTGGCGAACGACTCCAGCATGTGGTCGAAGAAGCCGACGCCGGTGTCCACCGCGGCGTCGCCGTCGCCGTCGACGGCGAGCGTCAGGTCGATCTCCGTCTCGGCGGTCGCCCGCGAGACGGCCGCGCTCCGGTCGCTCATACACGCCCCCTCGCGGGCCGGTCATAAGGTGGTTGCGCTCATCAACTCGCCGCGTTCCTCGCTACTTCTCGCCCGCGTCGCCCGCGTCGACCGCGTCCGCGGCCGACTGCGCCTCCGCGAGCGTGAACTCGCCCTCGTACAGCGCCGTGCCGACGACGGTCGCGGCCGCGCCGGCCTCCTTCAGCGCGACCACGTCCTCGACCGACGCGACGCCGCCCGACGCGACGACGGGAATGTCGACCGCTTCCACCACGGCTTCGACCGCCTCGCGGTCGATCCCCGAAAGCTGTCCCTCCACGTCGACGTTCGTGAAAAGCACCGCGCCGGCGCCGAGCTCCTCGTAGCGCGCGGCCGCCTCGGCGGGATCCAGCCCCGTCGACTCGGTCCAGCCGGAGACCACGACCTCGCCGTCCTTCGCGTCGAGGCTCACCATCACCGACCCCGGATACGTCTCCGAGATCTCCGCGACGATCTCCGGCTTCTCGACCGCGGCCGTCCCGAGGATCACGCGGTCGAGACCCAGCTCCAGCAGATCCATCCCGCCCGCGGCAGTCCTGATCCCGCCGCCGAGCTGGAGGTCGATCGCTCCGGTCCCCCCGCTGCCCGCCTCGAGCCTCTCGACCGCCTCGACCACCGCCTCGATCGCGGCCGCGTTGGCGCGCTCGCCCTCGAACGCGCCGTCGAGGTCGACGAGGTGGAGCGTGCGCGCGCCCGCGTCGATCCACCGCTCCGCGGCCTCGACCGGGTCGCCGTACCGCTTGCCGGTGCCGCGTTCGCCCTGCACGAGCTGGACCACCTCGCCGTCCTGCACGTCGACGGCGGGGATCACCTCGAACTCCGGGAAGTGGCTCATGAAGTCGGCTACCGTCGGTCCGGGGTTAAGCCGGTCGGTTCCGGCGACGGCTGCTCTCCTCGCCCCGATCCTTATGTACCAGACCGAACCACCCGTTCCGTGACCTGACCACGACCGCGGGGCGGGCGAAACGGGGGCCAGCGCCCCCGACACGCGCGCGGTCGCCGACCGCGACGCGAGAGCGCGGCAGTCGCCCCGCGAGCCGACCTGAACCGCGACCGTAGCCGCCTGTTCGCCATTTATTATCGGCTGTCAGCGTCCGCTATAGGCGATCCGCGATGGTCCGCGCCGTCTTCTCGCCGACGCCGTCCACGTCGGTCAGGTCCTCGACGGACGCGTCGCGGACACTCCCGACCGACCCGAACCGACGGAGGAGCCGCCGGCGTGTCTCGGGGCCGACGCCCGGCACGTCGTCGAGGACGGTCGAGACCTCGTCGCGGACCGTCTGGTGGTACTGGACCGCGAAGCGGTGCGCCTCGTCGCGCACGCGCTGGAGGAGGTGTAGCTCCGGCGCGTCGTCCGGCCAGTCCCGCGGGCCGTCCGGCGTGATCACGATCTCCTCGGCCTTCGCCAGCGCGACGACCGGCACGTCCCAGCCGGTCTCCGCGAGCGCGTCCCGCGCGGCCGCGAGCTGCCCCTCGCCGCCGTCGATCAGCAACAGGTCCGGGTCGGAGCGGTCGTCCCGATCCTCGACCGCCCGCGTCGCGCGCCACCGGATCAGCGCGCGCATGTTGGCGTAGTCGTCGTTGCGCTCCGGGAGCTTCTTCCGCCGGTAGTCGGCCGTCTCGGCGCTCCCGTCGACGAAGCAGACGTCGGATCCGACGACCGCGGTTCCCTGCGCGTGGCTCACGTCGAACCCCTCGATCCGGTCGGGGCGATCGATGCCGAGCCGGTCCGCGAGCGCGCCGAGCTCGTCGTCCCGCCCGCCGCGCCGCCGGGCGTTCTTGAGTGCGAGGTCGACCAGCTTCGCCTCGCGCCCCGCGCCGGGAACGCGCACGTCGACGCCCTCGCGTGCCAGCCAGTCGAGCACGTCCTCGTCGGGCGGCCGCTCGGCGAGTAGGACGACGTCCGGGAGGTCGCGCTCCGCGTAGTACTGGGTGAGGAAGGCACCGAGCACCGCGGCCGGCGTATCTGCCGCGGCCCCGTCCTCGTCCGTCGGCGCGTCGAGTCGGTGCCGACTCCGATCGACGAGCTGGCCGCGCTCGCTGTGGAGCCGCGCCACGCGCGGAGAGCCCCCCTCGACCGCGGCCGCGAGCACGTCGGTCGTTTCCGCGGATGGACGCCCGGCGACCGCCTCTGAGCCGCCGCCGTGGAACGCTTCGACTGCTTCCAGTCTGTCCCGGAGATTCGCGGCGCGCTCGAACTCCTCACGCTCCGCGGCCGCCTCCATCTCCCGGCGGATCGGGTCCGCGAGCGCGCCGGTTTCGCCCTCGAAGAACCGGCGCGCGGCGGTCACGTCCTCGCGGTACGTCTCGGGGTCGATCTCCCCCGTACACGGCGCCGTGCACAGCCCCATCTCGTAGTCGAGGCAGGGGCGGTCGCGGTCGCTGTACTTGTGGTCCGAGCAGCCGCGCAATCCGTAGGTCTCCCGGACCGCCTTCACCACCGTCTCGACGCGGCCTTTGTTCGTGTAGGGACCGAACGCGGTCGCTCCCTCCTCGGGATCGCGAGTCACCTCGATTCGCGGAATCGGGTGGTCGGTGAACTGGACCAGCGGGTAGGACTTGTCGTCCTTCAGCCGGACGTTAAACCGCGGCTGGAGCCGCTTGATCAGGTTCGCCTCCAGCAGCAGCGCCTGCGTCTCGGTGTCCGTGACCGCGAAGTCGATCCCGTCCGCGCGGTCGACCATCCCGCGGATCCGCCCCGACCGCGGGTCGGCGTACGACCGGACGCGGGCGCGGAGGTCGACCGCCTTGCCGACGTACAGCGTCGTGTCGCCGTCCTGGAACTGGTAGACCCCCGGCTCGGCCGGGAGATCGGCCGCTCGTTCGCGGACCGCGGCGGCGTCCATCAGGTTCCCGTAGCCGCCTCGCGGGTTTGAACGCTACGGGGTCGGGTCCGGGAGACGCGGTGAGAAGCCGGTCAACGCTTATCCCCGCGTGGTCCTGACCACCGGCCATGCAGCGGCAACCGCCCGGTCCCGCCGGTGACCCGGTACTGGGGAGCGCACGCCGGTACGCCGACGATCCCTTCCGATTTCTGTCCGCCTGCGGTGCGGCATACGGCGACGTGGTACGCTTCGATCTGGGGCCTCGAGAGACGTACATGCTCACGAACCCCCGCGACGTCGAGCGCGTGCTCGTGAGCGAGTCGGACCGCTACCGGAAAGCCGACCTCGGCGACCGCGCCATCGACGACCTGCTCGGCGACGGTCTACTGATGAGCGAGGGCGAGACGTGGGCGCAGCGGCGGTCGCTTGCGAACCCCGCCTTCGACATGCGGCGGATCACCGGGCTCGGAGAGATGATGGCGGCACACGCGGCGGCCGCCGTTGAGAAATGGGAACCCGGAGAGACCGTCGATGTCCAGCTGGCGTTCGCACGGCTCACGGTCCGGATCATCGCGAAGGCGATGTTCGGCGTCGACGCCGACGCGGAGACCGTGCGCCGCGTCCAGGAGTCGCTGGAGCCGCTCGGCGCGCGCTTCGAGCCGGACCCGCGACGAGTTCTCCTGCCTGACTGGGCGCCAACCCGGGAGAACCGCGCCTTCGACGCCGCGGTCGCGGAGCTGGAGTCGGTCGTCGACGACGTGCTGGCGCGACGCCGCGGGACCGCACGCGACCCGGCCGCAGACCCCGCCGGCAATGCCGGAACGGCGGTGACCGACCCCGTCACGGGCGAGAACGGCATGCCGATGGACCTGCTGTCGGTGCTGCTCCGCGCTCGCGGGGCGGGTGCGATCGACGACCGGGGGATCCGCGACGAACTGGTCACGATGCTGTTGGCCGGCCACGACACCACGGCGCTGACGCTCACCTACGCCTTTTACCTCCTCTCGGAGCACCCCGCCGAGCGCGAGCGCGTAGAGGCGGAGGTCGACGACGTGGTCGGGACCGGCCGACCGGACGCGGACGACGCGCGCGAACTGACGGTCGCGGGGAACGCCCTCGACGAGGCGATGCGGCTCTACCCGCCGGTGTACACCCTGTTCCGTCAGCCGACAGTCGACGTGAAACACGCCGGCTACCGCGTGCCCGCGGACGCGCTCGTGATGCTCCCGCAGTGGGTCGTTCATCGCTCGGACCGATGGTACGACGACCCCGAGGCGTTCGATCCCGACCGCTGGACGCCGGAGCGTGCCACCGACCGCCCGCGGTTCGCCTTCTTCCCGTTCGGCGGCGGACCGCGCCACTGCATCGGCCGCGGCTTCTCGCTGCTCGAGGCGAAGATCATTCTTGCGACGGTCTGTTCCCGCTACCGGCTCGACTACGAGGGGCCGGCGCTGTCGCTGCGCGGGTCGCTGACGATGCACCCCGAGGGGCCGGTCACGATGCGCGTCCGAGAGCGGTAGGGACCTGGAGACAGAAATGCGTCCGCTGAGGGGCAGAAACGCTCCCGCAGAGGGGCAAAAACGCCCCGCGAAGGGACAGAAACCCTCCCACAGAGGGGCAGAAATAGGTCGCCGCGGTCAGCCGCGAAGGGGGACCGTCGCGGCGACCTCCCGGAACTCGGGGTCGTAAACGTCCAGTTCGGTCGCGGTCCACGTCACGGGGTCGACGTCCGCCGCCAGCAGTCCCTCGACGGCGTCGCGGTCGCCGCCGCGTGCGAGGGTCACGTGCGGGACGTAGTCGTCGCCCTCGATGCCCTCGACCGGGTCGAATGCGCCGCAGAGTCGTCGATGGAGCCGTCGGAGGGCGTCGCTCTCGACCGCGAGGTAGACGACCGGTCCCGGCCCCTGCGCCGGGCGTTCGAAGGCGTCGAGCCCCGCGATCCGGAGGTCTATCGGCGCGGTGCCGGCCAGCAGCGGGCGGAGCTCCTCGCGGAGCGCCGCGAGCGCGCGGTCCTTATGTGGGGCGCGACCGGCGACCGGGAGGTCGCCGACGCCGATGCGCTTACAGACGAGGGTGTGGCGCTCGCGGACGCGGTCGAAGGGGATCAGTTGCGGGTGCAGGTCGTCCGCGATTCGCTCCACCGCGGGCGGAACCGGGACGTTCAGGCTGAACATTCAGATCCGGTCGGTGAGCCAGAGCACGATGAGGACGACGACGGCGACCCCGACGAGCGTCGGGATCGCACGGAAGACCGCGGCGGTGATCGACAGCACCTCACCGAGGATCTCGAGGGCGAGCCAGACGATCACGAGCCCGAGGATAAGCTTCAGCAGGTCCTCGACATCGAGTTTGGCGCGGGTCATGCCTCGGTGTGGCGGCCGGGAGAGCAAAAGGACTGCGGCCGACCGCACTCCCCGAACCGACCGCGTCTCCGCCACCCCTGCGGCAAGCGGAAACCGCTTAGTCCCGGGGGGAGAGAAAACGTCCATGGACCGCAGTTCGGACCGGACGGGCGCGCCGGGCGCCGCGGGGTCGACGAGGACGGCCGTCGCGACCGCGCTGGCGCTGGCGCTGCTCGTCACGGTCGTCGCGGGCGGCGCCGGGGCGCTGGTCGATGGCGCCGGAGGGGGGGCCGCAGCCGGAGATGGCGCCGCCTCCGTCGTACAGCCCGAGGGGTTCGCCTCGGCGCAGGCGGTCGACGCGGACCGCGTGCTGCTTTCGGCCTCGGTCGACGAGTCGGGCGACGCCTCGTGGCGCGTCGAGTACCGCGTGCGCCTCGACACGGAGGACCGGGAGGCCGCATTCGAGGACCTGGAGGCCGACGTGGCCGAGAACGAGTCCGACTACGCCGCGCGCTTCGAGGAGCGCATGGCCGCGACCGCGGCGACCGCCGAGAACGCGACCGGCCGCGAGATGACCGTCGGGAACACGACCGTGACGACCGCGCGAGAGCAGTTCCCCGAGGAGACGGGCCTGCTCGTCTACGAGTACGAGTGGACCGGCTTCGCCGCCGCGGCGGACGGTCGTCTGGAGATGGGCGACGCCCTCGGCGGGCTGTACCTGGAGGATGGATACGCCCTGACGATCCGGTGGCCTGAGGGGTACGAGCGGCAGACCGCGTCGCCGGGGCCGGACGCGAGCGACGACCGTTCCGTGACGTGGCGGGGACCGCGCGACTTCTCGACCGACGAGCCGCGGGTAACCGCCGCACAGCCGAGCGTCCTCGACGCTGGCGGGACCGCGGTCGCCGGCGCCGTCGTCGTCGCGCTGGTGGCTGGACTGCTCTACTGGCGCCGCGAGTGGGTCCGGGACGCGGTCGGGCTGACCGACGGTGTCGACGAGAGCGAGGGCGACGGCGATGCCGGTGCGAGCGACGACGGTCGCGGCGGCTCCGGGGAACCCGACGCCGCGGGTTCGACGGGAGCGGCCGCGGCGGCCGGCGATACCGAGGAGACCGACACGAGCGAGCCGCCCGAGGAACTCCTGAGCAACGAGGAACGCGTGCTCAGGCTGCTGGAGCGGAACGGGGGGCGCATGAAACAGCAGGACGTGGTCTCGGAGCTCGACTGGACCGACGCCCGGACGAGCCAGGTCGTCTCCGGACTCCGCGAGGACGGGAAGCTGGAGAGCTTCCGCCTCGGGCGCGAGAACGTGCTTCGCCTTCCCGAGGCGGACGAGGCGGGACCCACCGGCGGCGACGAGGGGGAGCAAGCCGACGAGGAACGTGACGACGGCGGAAACGCGTAGCCGGGAAAACGATTTGCCCCGCGCCTGCGAAGAAGTGGGGGCATGGAGACCAACTGCGAGGGCTGTGCCGGCTGCTGTGTCGACTGGCGAGCGCTCGCGGACCATCCGGCTCCGGACCGGACCGGCCGCCGGGACCCCCTCGACGAGACCTACGACCTGGTCCCGCTGACCCGCGACGAGGTGGCGGCGTTCGTCGACGACGGGCTCGGCGACGCGCTCGTGCCGCGCCTGTTCGCGCCGGCGGAGGGCGACGACGCGGTGGCGGTGGACGGCCACGACCTCGCCGCGATCGACGGCCGACCGGTGTTCATCGTGGGGCTACGGAAGCCACCGAAGGCGGTCGCCCCGCTCGACGCGGCGCCGCGCTGGCTCCCGACCTGCGTCTTTCTGGACCCCGACACGCTCCAGTGTCGGATCCACGGGTCGGAGCGTTACCCACAGACCTGCGCCGCCTATCCCGGCCACAACCTGCGGCTGGATCGCGAGACGGAGTGCGAGCGCGTCGAGGCCGCGTTCGGCGGCGATCGACTGGTCGACGCCGTGGTCCCCGAGGACCTCCCGCCGCCGCGGTTCGGTCCCACCGCGCTCGGCTCGACGGTGTTTGCCCATCCCGACCCGGGCGCGCTGGAGGGGACCGTCGCGCGTCTCGCGGCCGCGGGACGGCGGGCGGGAGCCGGCTCCGTGCCCGGCGGCGACTCGGAGACGCCCCCAGCGACGGCGGCCGACCGAGCGACGCTCGTCGGCGCCGCGGTCGGCTCGCGCCCCCTGTCGCTGTCGGTGAATCGCGACCGGATGGCCGAGGCGCGCGCGGCGGTCGAGAGCGCCGACTCGTGGGTCGGGCGCGCGCTGGAGGAGTGGACCGAACGCGCCGCGGCCGCCGGCGGCGTCGGAGCGCCGGCCGACGACCCCGGGACGCTCGCCCGCGAGGTGGAGGACCGGCGCGGCGCGCCCGGGACGCCCGGCTGGTGAGACCCGAGCGGTGACCGCGCGGCGTGCGAACACGGGCGCGCCGGTTAAGGCGCAAGCGTACCCATCTCCCCCATGCGCGTGCTCGTCACCGGCGCGACCGGATTCGTGGGTAGTCGGCTGGTCGCCGCGCTGTCGGACCGCGGCCACGATGTCGTCGCGCTCGTTCGGGACGCCGCGCGGTACGACGCCCCCGCTGGCGTCCGCGTCGTCGAGGGCGACCTCCTGGACCCCGAGAGCTTGCCCGCCGCGTTTCGGGTCGCTGGCGAGTCGGTCGAGGCGGCCTACTACCTCGTCCACTCGATGGGGTCGGGGCCGGGCTTCGAGAGCCGCGACCGTCGAGCGGCCGAGAACTTCCGGGACGCCGCGGAGGCGGCGGGCGTCGAGCGCGTCGTCTACCTCGGCGGACTGGGGGAGGACGGCGACGCGCTCTCGCCGCACCTCCGTTCGCGCCGCGAGGTCGAGCGCGTCCTGGCAGGGGGCGCGTACGCGCTCACGGTCCTGCGCGCGGCGATCATCGTGGGACACGGCTCGGCGAGCTTCGAGCTGATCCGCCAGCTCGCCGACCGGCTGCCGGTGATGGTCACGCCGAAGTGGGTGAACACGCCCTGTCAGCCGGTCGCCGTCGCCGACGTGATCGCGTATCTGGCGGGCGTGCTCGACCACCCGGAGACTGCGGGTGAAACCTACGAGATCGGTGGGCCGGAGGTGCTGACCTACGCGGAAATCCTGCGGCGCACGCGTGCGCACCTCGGTGGCCGCCTGTTCGTGATCCCCGTCCCGGTGTTGACCCCTCGGCTCTCGGCGCGGTGGCTGTCGCTCGTCACCGACGTGTCGCCGGCCGTCGCCCGCCCGCTCGTCGAGGGGATGGGCAATCCGGTCGTCGCGGAAGACGACCGGCTCCGGGACCTGCTCGGCGTCGATCCGACCCCGTTCGACGTCGCCGTGGCCCGCGCGCTCGACGAGGGCGTGGGACCGGAGGGATCGACAGCCACGGGCCGGGAGGGAAACCGGTGAGTCGCGGCGGCGGGGACCGGTGGGTCTTCGAACAGCTCGTCGGAGCCCTCCCCGGGTTCGGACCGCGGTCGCGGGCGGCCGTGGCCGTGCAGGTCGTGCTCTTCGAGGCGGCGGTGCTGGCTCTGGGGTGGCACTACGAACTCCCCGAGGCGGCGCTCGCGGGTACCGTCGCCGTCCTCCTCGCAGGGATAGGGAGCCTCGTCCTGCTCCGTCTCGGCGCGGGGAACCGCCGGATCGACGCACCAGCTCGCCATACGGCGTTGTTGTTCGCGTCGAGCGCCGAGGTTGTGCTGGCGGTGCTCGGGTTCGTCGCGCTCGTGGTCCACCTATTCGTCGTCGACCCCGCCGACGGCACGTCGCTCGTGACTCGGCTGTTCGGGCCATCGCCGCCGGCGGCCGCGGTGTTCCTCGCGCTGCTGGTGATCTGGGACCTCTGTTACCGCGCGGCCACCTCCTGGTGGGTCGCGCTCGTGAGTCTACGTCGCGCGCGTCGCGTCGCGCTCGACCCGGCGAGCCGGACGCGCTCGCGGCGGCTGGACGCGGTCAACGCGGGGTTCGCGCTGGCTCACCTCGTGCTCGCACCGTTTCTGTTCGAGGCACCGATCCTGTCGGCGGCACTCGCCGTCCACGTCGTCGGCGTCGTCGCGCTCTCGGCCGCGGCCGCGGCGCTGACGGGACGTTGACGGAGAGGTTCGCGGGAACGTACGCGGTCGGAAGCCGCGTCTCGCTCGGGAACCGTGTGCCTACTCGTTCAGCTCGCGGAACTTGTCGAGGAGCTGCTCGGCCGAGTCGCCGGAGTCGTACGTGAACGAACCCTCGTAGTTCGTCCGCTCGTCGTCGAACGCGGCGTCGACGACGCCCGTCTTCTGCTCACGACGCTCGTGCTCGTCCTCGTCATAGGCACCCATTGACATGGTACACCTGCACTTGGAATCAGTCTGTTATAAGGATAACGGAGAAACACGATGATCGATCAGGATGAAACGGCTGCGGTCGGAAACGAGGCTGTGACGCATCGGACTGTGCCGCATCGGAAACCCTTAGCGGACGCGGGCGGTAGACCGGTCGTGGCACGACCGCTTCGATTCCGGCGCGCGCCCGGGGAGTGGGATCCGGGTCGGGTCCGCAGCCAGCTCGAGCGCCCCCTCGACGAGAACCTCGGCGCGGCGGGGTCGGCTCCGTGGTTCAGCCCGCCGCCGAGGTACGAGGGGCGGCGGTTCGAGATGGACGACGGATCGCTGGCGCTGTTCTGCTGGACCGACCACGACGACGACCCGCCGCCGGGGGCGTCCGCGGGTCCGGTCGGTTACTGGATCGGCAACACCGAGACGCCGCGGCGGCTCTGGAAGACGGACAAGTACGGCTTCGACGAGGTGCCCTACGGCGTCCGACGGTGGGCCGAGCGCGAACTGCTGGCTGGCCTCCACGAGGACGAGCCGTGGTTACGGGCATTCCCGCACGTCTCGTGGTTCTTCCTTCCGGTCTTCTGCTCGAAGGATGGCGCGGAGACGACACGGGCGTTCTTCCGCGACCACGCCGCCGGCTTCCCGGACGCCGACCGCGAGTCCGCGACCGCGTTCGTCGAGGAGATCCTCCGGCCCGGCACGCTCGACCCTTACCGCGCGACGATGGCCGGCAAGCTCGGCACCTCCGCTGGGATGGACCTGGTCCGAATGAGCGCCACGATGGGCGAGTTCATCGCGGCGAAGGTTCTCACGGACGCTGGCTACGAGATCACCCCGGAGATCGAGGTGACGACCGGCCACTCGCTCGACTACCGCGCGGAGCGCGAGGGGGACGGCGAGGCGCACCTCGTCGAGGTGACCCGTCCCCAGCCCGTCTCGGGGCGCGCGGCCGGCAGCCCGGTCGCGGCCGTCCGCGACACGGCCAAGACGAAGACGGACGGGCAGCTGGAGGCCCACGGCGGCGGAGTCACGCTGTTCGTTGACTGCTCGTCGTTCCCCGACGCCGACTGGAACGCGGTCAAGGGCGAACGGCCGGACGTGCGCCATCGGCCCGCGGTCGTCTTCCGCGCCCGCCCGAGCGGTCGGGTCGAGGCGTACAGCAAGGGCTCGGTGCCGGTCGATCTGGACGACGCCGTCGAGTGGGTCTGAGGCGGTCTCGAAGGTGCTCGCACCGCTATGACGGTCGAAAAGGCGGCGCGTGCCGCCGACAGAAGGTGACGCGTGTCGTCGCGTCGCGCGCCGACGGCCGGTCCCGCGGCGGCGCCGGCGCGGCAGCCCACGGAGTCGTGATCCGCGTTAGAACGACACCGGTTCCGGTCCCTGCTCGCCGAGCGCGTCGGGGTCGCGGTCCGAGTAGAACCGCCGCCCGACGCCGCGGGCGCAGACGCCCGACCGGATCGCCGTGAACACGTCGTCCGGCCGCTCGAACGTCTCCTCGCCCATGCGGGTGAGGATGTCCCCGAGCCGCTCGGAGCCCTCGGCGAGCTCTACGCTCGCGTTGCCGTGAGCCGCGATGATCTCCGACGTGGTCGCCGGGTACTGTTGCCGTTCGAGTCGTTCGTCGATGCCGTTCAAGCGCATCACCAGTTCGGAATCGCCGATGGTTCTTAACGATTGTCCATGTACGACCTTAGTCGAAGGGGATTCCTTAATGATCATTAATCACGCGGTCGGCGGGCCGTCATGGACGGTCCGTCATGGGCGGGTTTATGTCGCCACGTGCGGGAGCGGTGCCCGTGAACGACCGCGAGACGGAGGAGCGAGGGGTGGAGGGAACGGCCCCGCGGGACGCCGCGACGACGGACGGGTCGGTGGTCGCGGACCTGCACGTCCACACGACGGTTTCGGACGGGACGCTGGAGATCGAGGACGTGCCCGCGGTCGCGGCCGAGGCGGGTCTCGACTGGGTGGCGGTCACCGACCACGACCGGATCCATCCCGGCATCGACGCGCCGGTCGTCGAGCGCGCGGGCGTGCGACTGATCCGCGGGATCGAGCTCCGCGTGGACGCCGGCTTCGAGCGCCTCGACCTGCTCGGGTACGGCGTCGAGCCGACGCCGGAACTGGAGGCGGAGGTCGACCGGCTCCAGACGGACAGACAGGAGCGGGGCGCAAAGATCCTCGACCGCGTGGAGGCTCACACCGGCGTCGACCTCGACCTGGAGCCGCGGCCGGGACTCGGCCGACCCCACATCGCGCGCGCAATCGACGACTCCGAGGCGCCCTACGACTACGCGGGGGCGTTCGCGGAGCTGATCGGCGACGACGGCCCCTGCTTCGTCCCGCGCGAGGTGACGCCGCTCGACCGCGGGGTCGAACTCCTGCGGGAGTCGTGTGCGGTCGTCGGCCTCGCGCATCCCTTCCGGTACGGCGACACCGCGGCCGCGCTCGAGGTGGCCCGCGAACTCGACGCCGTCGAGCGCTGGTACCCCTACGGGCGCCGGGTCGACGTCGACGCGGTCGAGCGCGTCGCCGAGGAGGCCGACCTCCTGCTGACCGGCGGCACCGACGCCCACGAGCGCGACCTCGGCGTCACCGGCCTCACCGCGGAGGCCTTCGCCCCCGTCCGAGAGCGCCTGCCCGAACCCTGAACCCCACCGGCGGTGCTGGGGCAATGGAGTGGCGGTGCTGTGCTGTCGCGGTGCTGTGCTGTGTGGTCGGCGTGCGCGAGAAACGCGCGCGAGGGAGGCGGCGGCGCGGCCGCCTGCTGTGCGGTGCGGTTCCGCGGCCGCGCCGCCGCCGAGGCTGGGGAGGTGCGAGGCTGCGGTTGCGGGGCGGGACGGTGCGGGGCGGTGCGGTGGGTGGGACTGAAAGGGGCAGTCGGCGCGATCCGGTCCCGGCGCCGTAAGCGACGCGAGAGCGAAGCACTCGCTAGTCTGAGACTTCGTCTCAGGCACCGCAGCGAGCGGTGTCTCCGGCGTCGCCGTGAGCGCGGTGCGGAGCGAACGGCGGCTCGAAAATCTCCGATTTTCGGCGCGCCACTGCACGCCGGAGGCTCGCGAGACGCGGTTTGTCTCGCCAAGCGGGGAGCGAGGAGCGCAGCGCGTGCCGCGTTCCCGCGAGGAACGAGCGGGAGCCCGTGAGTCGCAGCCCGGCAGCCCGCTACTGCAGGCAGCCCGGACCGTCTCACGACGGCCGGTCGAGCCGGCTGGGGCTTTCTGGGTGGTGCTGTCCAGATCAGCAGGATCAGCAACAGAAACAGAACAGCCAGAAACGTCGCACAGAGAATCGGCTCCGACTTTCCGAGCACTCTCCTTCCGATCAGCACGATCCACGACCGCATCTACGACCGCACAGACGTACACCGCGTATCCAGCGCCCTTTTCCCCGCGCCGCGACTTTCTCCCATCATGACGCTGGTCAGTGACGCCCACGCGGACCACGGTGCGACGTTTCGCGACCGCGGCGGGCGCGAGGTGGTCGACAACTACGGGCGACCCGAGAGCGCGGCCCGCGCGGTGCGCAACGTCGTCGGCACGATCGAGATGGGGTACGGCGTCCTCGCGGTGACGGGCGAGGACCGCGTCGAGTTCGTCGACAACGCGGTCACCAACCGGGTGCCCGCGGAGGACGGGAAGGGGTGTTACGCGCTCCTGCTCGACCCGCAGGGGGGCATCGAGACGGACATGTACGTCTACAACGCCGGCGAGCGCCTGCTGGTGTTCACGCCGCCGGAGCGCGTCGAGCCGCTACTCGAGGACTGGTCCTCGAAGGTGTTCATCCAGGACGTGGCGCTGCGGGACGCCTCCGCGGAGTTCGGCGTCTTCGGGGTCCACGGGCCGAAGGCGACCGAGAAGGTCGCCTCCGTGCTGAACCACGCGGGCGCGCCCGAACCCGCGCTGACGTTCGAGCGCGGAACGATGGTGGACGCGGGCGTCACGGTGATCGCGACCGACAACCCTCTCGGCGAGGACGGCTACGAGGTCGTCTGCGCGGCCGACGACGCCGGCCACGTGTTCGACACGCTGGTCAACCGGGGCCTCAACGCCGCGCCGTTCGGCTACCGGACGTGGGACGTGCTCGCGACGGAGGCGGGCACCCCCCTCTTCGAGTACGAACTCGAGGGGACGGTCCCGAACGTGCTCGGCCTGCGGAACGCGCTCGACTTCGAGAAGGGGTGTTACGTCGGCCAGGAGGTCGTCTCGCGCGTCGAGAACCAGGGCCGCCCGAGCCGCCGCCTCGTGGGGCTCCGGCTGGGTGGCGAGCCGGACGCGGCCGCGGACGGGGACGCCGCCCTCCCGGACGCCGACGCGGCCGTGTTCGCGGGCGACGCCGCGGTCGGCGAGGTGACCCGCGCCGTCGAGAGCCCAACGCTCGGCGAACCCATCGCGCTCGCGCTGGTCGAGTACGATCTCGACGCGACCGACCTCGCGGTCCGCGTCGGCGGCGATGACGTATCAGCACACCTATCTGAACTCCCGTTCGTCGACGGGAGCGTCCGGTCCGCGCGTCTGCCACGTTACGACGACTGAAGAGAAATATTATCCAAATAATTTCATTTTGGGTATGATACACATTGAATAGGTCCCATCCCTTCCCAGTTCAATATGTCAGAGGTAGGTAGGTTGGAGACGGGAATTTCCGGCCTGGATTCGGTGCTCCGGGGCGGACTTCTCTCCGGCCGATCGTACATGCTCCGGGGCGGTCCGGGAACCGGCAAGACGATCCTCGGCTATCATTTCCTGACGGCGGGGCGCGACCGGGGGGAGTCGACGCTGTTCGTCAACTTCGAGGAGTCGACCGAGCGCGTCCGCGAGAACGCGGCGTCGCTTGGGTTCGACCTCGACGGGGTCGAATTTCTCGACCTGTCGCCGGGCACGGAGGTGTTCGCGGAGGACCGCACCTACGGCGTGTTCGCGGCCGACGAGGTGGAGTCCGAGGAGGTGACGGCGGCCATCGTCGACGCCGTCGACCGCGTCGACCCCGACCGCGTGTTCGTCGACCCGCTGACGCAACTCAGACACCTCGTCCGCGACGACTACCAGTTCCGCCGGGAGGCGGCGTCGTTCATGCGCTACCTCACTGAGGGGGGCGCGACGGTCCTCTTCTCGACCCAGCCCGGGACCACCGGGAGCGTCGAGGACTTGGAGTTCCTCTGTGACGGCAGCGTTCACCTGAGCCACGCCGAGAAGGGCCGCACCGTCGAGGTGACCAAGTTCCGCGGCTCCGGCTTTCAGTCCGGCCAACACACCGTCCGGATCGACGAGGGCGGGATGTCCGTGTTCCCGAAGCTGGTGCCGACCGACCACGGGCGCTCGCTCACCGACGAACGCATCTCGTCCGGCGTCGAGCGCCTCGACGCCATGCTGTCGGGCGGGATCCAGCGCGGCAGCGTCTCGGTCATCTCCGGGCCGAGCGGCGTGGGGAAATCGACCACCGCGACGCACTTCCTGAAGGAGGCCGCCGCCCGCGGCGAGCGCTCCGTCGCGTACCTCTTCGAGGAGGACGCCGCGACGTTCACCCACCGGTCGGAGAGCGTCGGGATCCCGGTCGGGGAGATGACCGGTGAGGGATCGCTCGCGCTGGAGGAGGTCGAACCGCTCTCCGTCTCGCCGGACGAGTTCGCCCACGCGGTCCGCGAGGAGGTCGAAGAGCGCGACGCTCGCGTGGTGCTGATCGACGGCCTCTCCGGCTACCGCCTCTCGATTCGCGGCGAGTCGGACGAACTGCTCCGGGAGATCCACGCGCTGTGCCGGTACCTGCGGAACATGGGTGTGACGGCGATCCTCGTGGACGACGTGGGAACGATCACGGGGGACTTCGAACCGACGAGCGACCGGATCAGCTACCTCGCGGACAATATGCTGTTCCTCCGCTATCTGGAGATGCAGGGCGAACTCCGGAAGGCGGCGGGCGTCCTGAAGATGCGCGCCAGCGACTTCGAGCGCACGCTCCGGGAGTTCGAGATAACCGACGAGGGGATCGTCCTCGGCGAGCCCCTCCGGGACCTGCGCGGGATCCTCACCGGGACGCCGGAGTTCACCGGCGAGTGAGCGTGAGCACCGCACGATGAGTGACCCCACACCGGGAGCGAGGGAAGCAGACCGCATCGACTCGCCGCCGACCGACGGCGACGACCCGGAGCGGCCGCGCGTCGTCTGCTGTCTCCGGCCCGGCGAAGACCGCGGACTGCTCGTGGAGTGGCTCGGCGAGCACGGCTACGAGCCGGTGATCGCCGAGCCGGCCGACCTCGAGGGGCTGGACTTCGAGTGCTGTCTCGCGGACCCGGAAACGGTGCGGTCGGTCGCGGACGGACTCCGTCGGCTCCGGGAGCGGGAGGCGACGCTCGTGCCGTGTCTGCTCGTGGCGGAAGGCGATCCGGGAGCGGTGCTGGCGCGGCTCCCCGAGGATCTCGCGACCGTGGTCACCGACGTGCTGTCGACTCCGCTCCGAAGCGCGGTCCTGGAGCGGCGTCTGGACACCGTCACCCGCGCGCGGTCGCTCTCGCGCGAGGTCGCCGAGAGTCGGGAGCGCTACCGGCGGCTGATCGAGCAGGCACCGGCGGCCGCGTTCCTGGTCGCCGACGCGACGATCACCTACGCCAACGCGGCGGCGGGACGGCTGCTCGGAACCGACCCCGAGGACCTCGCCGGCCGGGAGTTCGTCTCCATCATCGATCCGGACTGTCGCGACCCCGTTCGACGGCTGGTCGCGGACCCGGACGCGGCGGGGGAGGCGGAGTTCGTCGACGCGCGGATCCGCCGCAACGACCGCCCGGTCCCGGTCGAGATCGCCACCACCGCGGTCGACGGGGACACGGTACAGGTGATCGTTCACGACGTGTCGCGCCGACAGGCCCGGGAGGACCAGCTCCGGCTCTACCGGCGCGCCATGGACGACGCGACGATCGGGATCACGATCTCCAATCCGTCGCTTCCGGACAATCCGCTGATCTACGTCAACGACGAGTTCGAGCGGCTCACCGGACGCTTGCGCGAGGAGATGCTCGGCCGAAACCCGCGGATCCTCCAGACGGAGGACACGGACCCGGAGACGGTCGCTCGCCTGCGCGAGGCGATCGACGCCGGCGAGCCCGCAAGCGTCGAGATACTCAACCGGCGCGCGGACGGCAGCGAGTGGTACAACGCGCTGGACGTGACGCCGATCCACGGCCCGGACGGCGAAGTGGAGTACTTCCTCGGGTTCCAGCGCGACGTGACCGACCGGCGGGAGCGCGAACAGCGGCTCGCCGTGCTCGACCGCGTGCTCAGACACGACCTCCGCAACCGCCTCAACGTGGTGATCGGACACGCGTCCGGGATCGAGGCCGGGGAGGGGGAGATCGCCCACCACGTCGACCGCATCAAGAAGGCGTCCGAGAACCTGCTGTCGCTGTCGAACGCGGCGCGGCGCTTCCGCTCGGCGCTGCGCGGGGACGTCGATCTGGAGCCGGTCCAGCTGGACGAGGTGGTCGCGACCGCCGCCGCGGGGATCTGCGACGACTACCCTCACGCCGAGATCGAGACGACGCTCGCGTCCGTCTCCGTGCTCGCGAACGACAGCGTCGCGGTCGCCGTCGAGGAGCTGCTGACGAACGCGGTCGTCCACTGCGACCGCGACCCGCATGTGCGGGTTTCCCTGGAGCGTGACCCCGGCGTCGACGAAGGCCCCACCGCCGTCCTCCGCGTCACGGACAACGGACCGGGGATCCGGGAAGCCGACCGGGCCCCGCTGGCCGGGACCGACGAGACCCCCACGGAACACGCCTCGGGGATCGGGCTCTGGCTCGTCCGCTGGACCGTGGAGGACGCGGGTGGAACGGCTGTGTTGAATCGCTGTAAGGCGTAGAGATTCACTGTTTGACGAAGCGCTTGATGTTATAGACGACACACATCAGCGCGATTTCGCGGAATTC
>NZ_LKIR01000141.1:10029-36843 GCF_001462205.1 Haloparvum sedimenti | reverse complement strand
CTCGGCGATCTCGCCGGACGAGAGGTTGCGAGCGTCTTCCTGTAGCGCGTAGAGGATCTCGCGGTCGACGTCATCGAGTTCGTAATCCGCCATACCCCCGAATTTCCCGCGGAGATTATAAGGAACTTCGCCTGGCCACGGGTCCCGGCTCCGCCCGCGGGACCGGCGACCCTCGTCCCGCTCGCGGCCCCACCGCCGATCGAGAGATCGGAGCCCGAAGGGAAGAGGTATCGCTACCGACTCTCCCGTTGCTTCACCTTGTTCAAGGAGTCGAGATTCAGTATCTCGCACCCTGAACGAAAGTTGCGCATTGGGTCGGTGGTCTTTCCCCTCTCAGCTCTTCTTCGAGCGAAAAGGATTTAGATATGAATACGATATGAATATGCATGAGCCGGAGCGAGGAACGCAAGGTCGGTGAACGGGGGCAAGTAACCCTCCCGAAAGAACTGAGAGAGAAACTGGGTATCCGCGGCGGGGACGAGGTCCTGGTTCACGAAGAGGACGGGAAAATCACCATCGAGAAACCGCTGACTCGTGAGGAACTCGCTGAGGGGTACCAACGGCGCGCAGCAGAGGCTGAAGCCCTTGCGGAGGAGATGGACGACGTGTCCCGCGAGGCCGGCGAGTATCTCGGTGATGTCCCCGAGTGGTAATCGATGGACGTTCGACGCGGAGACGTCGTCATCGTCGAGCTCGACCCGACAGAGGGGTCAGAGCAACGAGGAACACGACCGTGTCTAGTCGTGCAAAACGACGTTGGGAACGAGAACGCGCCGACGACCATCGTCGTCCCGTTTACGACCTCGCGAGGAGACGAACTGTACCCGTTCGAGGTACTCGTCTCGGCTGCCGAGTCTCCGCTCCGAGAGGACTCGGTCGCTCTCTGTAGTCAGATTCGCACGGTGTCAATCGAACATCGCATTAAGACCACTCTCGGTTCCGTGCCGGCATCCCGTCTGGAGGAAGTCGACGAGGCACTCGAATACAGCCTCGGTCTGAGAGAACCCTAACGACTCTCCCGCTGCTCCACGTTGTTCAGTTCGATGAGCAGCCGGAAGATGGCCTTCACGAGGTTCGAGTCCACGTCGAAGCGCTCGGCGTTCTCGCCGGCGCGGTCCATCACGGCCTGCTCCTGTTCCTTGTCGGTGGTCGGCAGGCCCTGCTCGTCTTTGACCTGCGCGATGGTGTCGGCGACGTAGGTCCGTTGAGCGATGAGTTCGACCAGTTCTTGGTCGACCTCCCGTATCTCCTCGCGCAGTTCGTCGAGCGTCATGTCGTCGGGTGTGCGTTGGCTCACAGGTATCGTCCTCCGTCGTTTCTGGTTTCGGTCCGCAGCAGTTGGCCGGGCCGGTCCGCCCAGTCCTCGGCGACTGCGGCCAAACCTTCGGTGTCGCCGATGGCGACCACGCTCGGCCCGGTGCCCGAGAGCGAGACGCCGTCGACGTGGGGCATCGCCGCCACCGCGGGGTCGGCCGAGAACCCTAGCGCCGCCGAGAACGCGAGGCCGTTGACCGTCATCGCGCGGCCGTACTCGCCGTCGAGCGCGAGGTCCTCCACCAGTTCCGCCATCGGCGCCACGAGCGCACAGCGCTCGGCGTCGGCGTCGGCCGAGTAGGCGCGTTCCGGGGGCGTCCAGACCAGCGCGTCGCGGTTCAGTTCTTCGCGGTGCAGGAGTTCGTCCTCGGTGTTGTCAGTGACGGTGACGCCGCCGAGCATCGAGGCGCTGGCGTCGTCGAACGCACCCGTCACGGTCACGCCCACGTCGCGGGCGGCTTCGACGCCGAGGCGGCAGGCGTCGATGGGCTCCACGTCGTCGTTGGCGTCGAGTGCGTCCACGGTAGCCAGCACAGTCGCGTTGGCTGCCGCCGAGGAACTCTTGAGGCCCGCGGCGGTGGGCACCTCGCTCTCGGTTCGGACCGAGCCGCCGACGTTGAGCGTGTCCGAGAGGCTGGTGTCGAGGCCGGCGCTCGGCCCCCAGCGCTCCACGGCGAGTTCGACGCAGCGCTCGACCAGCCGGGTGTCGGCGTCGGGCTGGCCGGCGATTTCGCCCTCGACGCCGCCGTCGCCGATTTGGATGGTGACCTCGGCGGTGGTCTCGATATCCAGCGCGAACGCTGAGCCGGTGCCGGTCGCGAGTGCGTTGAGCACCGTCCCCGCGCCGGGGGCGGCTGCCTGGCCCTCCATACCCGAACGGGGGTGGTCGGAGGCTTCAAACTGGTGGTCCCGGCGGTCCGGGCTACAGTAGTCGCGCGCCCGCCGTCGACACGCGGGTGCGGTGGTCGAGGACGCCTTCGCAGTCGACGGCGACGACGGTTTCGCCAAGCATCGCCATCGTCGCCGCGCCGCCGGCGTCCTGCACGCGCTCAACGTCCTCCACGACCCGCGCCGTCGGCAGCCCGAGCGCCTGCGCGAACGGCCACGAGCGCTCGAACACCTCCCGGAGCGTCGGCGGGACCGAGAGGTTGTCGAGCACTTTCGTGCCCTCCTCCCGCACTTTCGCCATCAGCTCCGCATCACCCAGCGCGTCGGCGGTCGAGAGCCCGCCGTAGCTGCTGTACTCCACCGTGGCGTCGGTTTCGGCCCGCTCGCGGCCGTTCCCCACGTCGTACCGGAGCCCGCCGGCGTCCTCGATGGCGGCCTCGACTTCGCCGTAGTCGATGGCGTCGCCCTCGATGGTGAGTTTGAGGTTCTTCACCTTCTGGTCGAGCTCGATGAGCGTGGCGTTGACCGCGGCCACGCTGTCGGCACCCGCGACCCGCTGGGTGAACTCGATGGTCGATGGTTGGTGGGGCTTGAGCACGTCGACGACGAGGCGGCCGACTGGTACCATACCTCCCCCTCTGAGGGCTCGGTGAAAAGTGATACTGCCCATTGGTCCGGGCTGCCAGCCGGGCCAGCAGTCCACGACTGCTTTCGCTGTCGCGGTGTCCTACAGGAGCACGCGTTTCACGTCGCCGGCACCGGCCCGGCGAACGACCGCCGCGACCGGGTCCTCGACGCCGGCGAGGTTGTCCGAGTCGCCGTCGAGCACGAGGAGCTTCGCCTCCCGGCCGGGTTCGACGACGCCGTAGTTCAGGTCCGCAATCTCGGCGCCGGCCCGCGTCGCCATCCCGAGCACCTCGCGCGGCGTCACGTCGAAGGCTTTCGAGGTGTAGGCCATCTCGCGGAACATCGAGGGCGCGTTCAGCATCACGTTGTCCGTGCCGAGGGCGACGGTGGTGTGGTCGAGCAGCTCCCGGAGCGGCGCTTTACCCACGTCGAGCACCATGTTCGCGCGAGGACAGACCGTGATGGGGACGCCCTGTTCGGCCACCCGTTCGAGGTGGTCGGGGCCGGCGTGCACCATGTGGACCAGCAGGTCGGGGTCGAGGTCCAGCGCGGGGTGGATGTCCGTCGCGTCGGGTTCGCCGGCGTGGATGGCGAAGGGCTTGCCCGCTTCGCGTGCGGCTTCGCGGTGGGCCTCGAAGTCGGAGTCGTTGGCGCCGCTGGCGCCGTAGCCGTCCGCCACCTCCAGTACGTCCGGGTCGTCGCTGCCGAAGATGAACGCGTGGACGGCCTCCTCGCTCGCGGCGTCCCGGAGCGTGAGTGCCCCCTCCCGGCCGAACTCCCGGAAGTCGAGGAACGCGGCGCTCCCGGTGGACTCCATGAACGACATGGTCCGCCGTATCGCGGCAATCTGTTCCTCGCGCGAGGCGGCCTGCAGGCGGCGGTGTTTCAGGCTCTCCGGCGGCACGACGGCCTCCTGTAAACCGAGGCCGACGGCGGCCTCCTTGGCGACGGAGTCGCCGATGTGGGTGTGGCCGTTGACGAACGCGGGCAGGACGATGTCGGACGAGTCGGTGGGGGACTCCTCGACGGCCTCGATGCGGCCGTCCTCGACGACGATGCGGCCACGGATGGGTTGCAGGTCCGCCCCGGCGACGATGGTTCCTTCAAGCTCCACGGTGGTCACTCACGGGTGGTCGGTCTTTGCTCGGCGCGGCGAGCGGGTCGTTCGAGAACTTCATTCATCTTGTCGGGTTGTTCGCCCTGTGGGCAGTTATACCCATTCTGTTCGGCCGCCGTTGAGGGCTGCCGAAACTACCGGCTCTCCCGTTGCTCCACCTTGTTCAGGTAGCTGAAATCCATACTGTAAGCCGGTGAAATCAAACCTTGATTGCGTTTCTATTCCGCCGGATACGTGGCTGAGAACTCTCTACCAGCGACCATATTTAAAGAACCCCGTCGTGTCCTGCGTCGCCAGTCTCGGTCGGCTAGCGCGTGTCGAACGAGTCGATCACGCCGCCCGTCGAGTACGTCTCAACGACGTCCTGTTCGTCGAAATCTGAATCGTCGCTCCAGATACCAGCGCCGCTAGCCAGGGCACACGCAACATATAGCGCGTCGTCAGGATCGGTCTCACCAATCGCGTTATCGGCCTTTTCGATGTAGGGATAGAACTCGTCCGCGGGGACGACCTCGATGTACTGGAACAGGAGGTCGATGAACTGCTGGACGCGCTGCGGTTCCATCCCGGACTTCTCGACGATGAGGTCTCCGTAGTTCTCGATTTCGTCGTGGACGAACGCGGGCGTCAACAAGTCGGGCTCGAGCGTGACGATGAGCTCACGTGTTTTCGAATCAGCGATGAGCGCGGAAATGACGACGTTAGCGTCGATGACCAGCTTCATCTAGAAGCTAGTTCGACTGTTCTTCGACGCGCTCGCGTCCGCTTTTGTTGATTCGATCCGCAATCTCTGTGACATCGCTCTCAGTGAGCTCGCTTTCGCTAGTGAGTTCGTCCATCACTTCGAGCGCCTCGATTTTCTCCTGGATGGCCTGTCGTGTGACCTCGCTCCAGTTGATTTCCGGATGCCTCTCCATTCGGTCTTTGAGCTCGTCGTCCACGTTGACGGTGATACTGGGCATACAGAATACTTTGTACATACAGAATATTGTGCTTTGCGGTGCATCGACTGATTCGAGAAGTTTCTGAGCCCCATATTGTTCGGTATGCATCGCTTCGAATTCTGGTTTCTAGTTATGAAGCGTCGAAATAAACGGATAGTAACCGAAGTGCGGAACGATCAAGCCGGCGAGTACGACGACTTCGGACAGGTCTACGACGAACTTGACCAGCTAGCAGCAAACGAAGGCCTGTCCCTGTACGTAGCGAGATCTGGTCATCAATACTGAATTCTGGTTGCTGGAAACGGTGGTCGTGGCCCAAGCAACAGACTACCATCGAATCTTCTGGCTGCTCATCGGGTCCGGAAGGATAGGGCAACTGCCAGAAGTGAATTTCTCTCGTCGGGGCGAAGTATACGCCCTGAAACGCCCAAATTCGCCTACCGATTGCTTCTTTGTTCCACTTTGTTCAACTCGATCAGCAGCCGGAAGATCGCCTTCACGAGGTTGGCGTCGACGTCGAAGCGCTCGGCGTTCTCGCCGGCGCGTTCCATCACCTGCTGTTCCTGTCCCTCGTCGGTCGTGGGAAGGTCCCGTTCCTCCTTCACCTGCGCGACCGTGTCGGCCACGTAGGTTCGGCGGGCGATCAGTTCGACGATCTCGCGGTCGATCCCCTCGATCTCCGCGCGCAGTTCGTCGAGCGACATCTCCTCCGGGTCCGGTGTGTTGGTGCTCATGAGTGTATCTCCTGTGTGGTCGGTCGTCGTGGTCAGTCGAGAATTCGGGCGCCGTCGTTGCGGGTCTCCGTGCGGCGGACGGTCCCCGGGCGCTCGCGCCACAGTTCGCCGACGGCGTCGAGGTCGTCGGTCGGGTCGTCGGGGTCCGCGACCGCGACGACGCTCGGTCCGGTGCCGGACAGCGAGACGCCGGTCGCGTGCGGCATCGCCTCCACGGCTGGCTCCGCGGAGAAGCCGAGCGCCGCGGAGAACGCGAGGCCGTTGACGGTCATCGCGGACGCGTACCGCCCGTCGAGCGCGAGGTCCGCCACCAGCTCCGCCATCGGCGCGACGTTCGCGCAGCGCTCGGCGTCCGCGTCGGCGCTGTAGGCGCGCTCGGGTGGTGTCCAGACGAGGGCGTCCCACGCGACCGACTCCCGCGACAGCAGCGCGTCCGCGTCGTTGTCGGTGACGGTGACGCCGCCGAGCATCGACGCGGAGGCGTCGTCGAACGCGCCCGTCACCGTGACGCCCGCCTCCCGGGCCGCGCGGACGCCGAGCCGACAGGCCGCCTCTCGCGTCACGTCGACCGCGGGGTCGTCCGGGTCGTCGCCGACGGTCAGCTCCAGCGCGTCGCAGGTCGCGAGGACGGTCGCGTTCGCGGCCGCGCTGGAGCTTTTGAGCCCCGCGGCCATCGGCACGTCGCTGTCGGTGGTGACGGCACCGCCCTCCCCGGCACCCCAGCGCTCGGTCGCGAGCGCGACGCAGCGCTCCACGAGCCTCGTGTCCGCGTCGGGCGCACCCGCGACGGTGCCGTCGACGCCGCCGCTGTCCGGATCGAGCGTCACCGTCGCACGCGTCTCCACGTCGAGCGCGAACGCCAAGCCGGTGCCGGTCGCTAACGCGTTCAGTACCGTCCCGGCGCCGAGCGCCGCGGCGCGTCCCTCCATACCCGTACGGGGCGTGACGCCGACAAAGGCGTGGCGGTCGCGGCGAGTTCTATCCGACGGTCTCGACGCGTCGAAGCGCCAGCTCGAGGTGGAAGTCCGCGTCGTTCGTCGACCGGTTCGCACGCCCGTCGCGGCGAGCGCGCAGGTTCGTCGCGAGGTCCGCGGTCCCGCTCTCGAAGCCGTCGTCGAAGCGGCGCTCCGCGTATCCCGAGACCACTCGGGCCTCCTCGCCACCGACGGGGTCGGTGTAGATCACGTCGATCCGCACCTCCAGCCAGCGGTAGGTGTACGGGCCGGTGTTCCGGAGCGTCACTTCGGCGTCGACTCGGGTGTACCCGTCGTCGGCCCGGACGCTGTGGCGCGTTCGGTCGACGTCGATCCCCTCCTCGGGTCCCGGCGGGACGGCCGTCTCGGTCGGCGTCGCCGTCTCCGTCGGCGTGGACGGCTCCGGCGTCGCCGTCGGTTGTGCCGTTTCGGTCGGCGTCCCGTCGGTCGGCGTTCCGGTCGCGTCCTCGCCCGACGTGACGAGGCCGCTACAGCCCGCGAGCCCGGCGGCTGCGAAGACGGCCAACACGCCGCGGCGCGTGCGTCGGTCCTCGGACACGCCCCGCAGTACTCGCGGCCCCCCGATAAATCCCTCACCCAAGTCGCTGTCCGACGACGCCCGCGACGGCACCGACCGCGCCGGACGCGAGCGCCGAGACCGCGGCCGGTCGAAGCGCGGCGCCCAGGCCGTGAGCCTGCCCGGCGGCGGCGCCCTGCGAGGCGACGACGAGCCCGACCGCCGCCAGCAGGAACCCGAACCCGCCGACGAACGCTCCCACGCCGCAGACGAGCGCCGCGTCGCTCGCCTCGCGTGCGCGTGACCCGAAGGAGAGTCCGAGCGGCGCTGCGACCGCCGGCGCCACGAGCATCGCGGTCGCGGACGCGGCGAAGTAGAGCTGCGCGACGAAGATCGGGCCGAACCGCGCGGCGTCGCCGCTCGCGCCGGTCGCGAACGTCGCCTCCGCCCAGCCGGTCGTCACCGCACCGACGGTGCCGACTGCGGTTCCCGTCGCGACGAACAGTCCGGCCAGCACCGCGGTCGCGACGGCGCGGCTCATACGGTGGCGAGCCAGCAGTCGGTCAGCGGGCCGCGCCAGCTCACGCGCTCCTCCCACGCGGTCCCGGAGAAGCCGAAGGCGATCAGCGCCTCGCCCGCTCGCGCGACGTACCCGTACATCACGCCGTTTCCGTGGGGGAAGTAGTAGCGGTGCCACGGCGTCGACCCGAGTGCGTCGTCGCGGCCCTCCGTCGCGCCCGCGGCGACCATCCGGTCGAGGGCCGCCGTGGCCGCCTCCGCGTCGGCGTACCGCTGCACGTGGACGACCTGTCCGCCCAGCCGGTCGGGATGGCCGTCGAACGGGCGCGTCGGCCAGCGGGCGATCGACACGTACAGCTCAGCGGTTCGGTCCGCTGACTGCCTGACGGGGCCGAGTCGCTCGTCGACGGTCGCCCGTCGCTCCTCGGCGACCGGGTCCCCGCGGAGCCGCATCGTCGCGGTGTCCTTGAGGTCGACGTCCATCGGGTCGTACGCGAACCCAGTGAAGTCCTCAGTCGGGTACCGGAGCCCGAAGACGAACGGGTCGGTCGGGTCGTCGATCAGCCACCGACGGAGCCGGTTGTTGATGGGGTCGCGCGGGTGACGCTCCGTCGCCGCCTTCCGACTGGAGAGGCTCCGGAACGAGGTCTCCATCCGTTCCAGTTCCTCGATGACGCGCGCGGTGTCCCCGCGCCGCACGAACCGGCGGACGATCTCGAGGTGTCTGTTCGCGGTCTTGTTCAGAAACGCCTCGGGGGAGAAATGCGGCTCAAGCGGGTCGCTCGCGGTCGGGATCTCCTCGCCGGCCGTGTCAGCGAGCGCGTCGACCCACTCCGGGTCGATCTCGCCGGCCGCGACGATCCGCTCGCGCGTGTCGATGATCGCCTCGACGATCCGGGTGGTCGCCGCGACGTAGGTCCGGATCGCGTCGGGATAGCGTGTCGCGAACCAGTGTATCTCGTCCAGGATGTTCGCGGTCACTTCAGCGAGCGCCTCGTTCTCGACTCTCTCGCCGACGCGCTCGTTGACCGTCCCGTCCGCGGCCGTGTCGGCAGCCGCGCCGCCGGAAGCGGCGCCGCTCTCGTTGTCGGGATACTCGACGCCGGAGCCGCCGCCGAGGCATCCGGCCGACGACGCCCCCGCGAGTCCCGCGCCCGCGGCGAGCAGCCGGCGTCGCGTCGGATCCATGGTCTTGGGTCGTCCACGCGTGCCCTTAAGTCTGCGCCCGACGGTCCGTGCCCGCTCGCGGTGCCGAACGCTCGTCGACGCCGAACGCTCCGTTTTAGGCGACGGGCGCGCAATCAGCGCGTATGTCCTCGCCATCGCGAAGCGACGTGTCCCCGCAGACGCTCCCAATCGACCTCGTCGAGGAGGGCGTCGTCGTCGAGTACCTCGACGGCCGGAACACGCTCTACCGCGGCGCGCCCGACCCCGTCGAGGGGACGCTCCGTACCGGCCCCGGCAAGGAGGTCCACGTTCTCGTCACCGATCCCACGGAAACGGAGGGTGTGATGACCTACGTGAACGACTACAACACCCACGACGAGATCCTCGCGGACACCGGCGTCGGCCGCGTGATGCTCGGCGCCGGCGAGTCGGAGGAGCTGTTCCCCGGCGTCGCGGTCCGCGCCGCGGGCGAGCGCGTCCACGTCGAGGCGGATCCGGAGGTCGCGGGCGGCCGCGTGTTCGTCTTCGTCGAGGACGACTGGGGCGAGCGGAGCTTCGAAGTCGTCGAACCGCCCGCAGAGGGCGTCGGGAGCTTCACAGAAACGTGAGCCTCCGCAAGCCGTGGCGGGACCTCGATCGGACGACCCTCGCCGGGGCGCCCGACGCGCCGGGCGTCTACGAGCTCGGAGACGCGGACGGCGAGCCCCTGCGGATCGACAGCGGGATCGTCCGAGACGAACTGAAGGAGGTCCTCGCGTACGGGAGCGGCGAGGCGACGCAGGTTCGGTGGACGGTCGCGCAGTCGCCCGACCACGCCGACCGCCTGCTGGCCGAGCACGTCGGCGAGTGAGTCCGCGACGGCGAGCACAACGCTCTTGCGACCGCTCGCCTTACGACCGTCCATGAGCGACTGGACCGACGCCGTCGTCGGCGAACGCATGGCCGTCGACCGCGAGTTCAACGACCGCGTGGCGAGCTCCCGGTTCTCGAGCCAGGAGTGGGGGCTGATCATGACCGCCGCGGAGTTCGAGATCGAGGACGCGGACGACCCCGAGGCGGCGCGGGTCGTCGCCGACACCTCGAAGCTCCCCTCGATCATGCCCGAGCTGGGGAACATCCGCGAGGGGATGGCCGCCATGGGCGGCGCCCCGAGCGACGGCGGCGGGGGAAGAGACGGCGGCGTGCTCTCCTCGATCAAGGGCGCGCTCGGCCTCGGCGGCGGGGGCGACGACGGCCCGAGCGACGAGGAGCTGGCCGCCGCCGAGGCGCTCGTTCAGGAGTACGCCGACGAACTGCAGGCGCGGCTGGAGGAGACCGGCAAGTGGGAACAGGTGCGGATCGCGTATCAGGAGTAGCCGCCCGCGGTCGATCCCCGGCTCATCCTGCGACTGCGGGGCGGACGACCTACTCGACGTCGCCGCCGTGGTGGAGCGTCATCTCGTTGGCCTCGTAGATGTCGATCAGCTCGTTGACGAGGTCGTCGTACTCCTGTTCGTCGACCCGCATCGCATCGAGTCGCTCGACCGTCTCGTCGTCGAGGTGGATCTGGGGCATAGGTACGAGTTCGTCGTCTCGACCCATAAGCGTCGGGGCCGACCGGCGACCGCTCACCGCCCGAGCGCGTAGAACTCCTCGTTCGGCCGCCAGTCGGCGAACGTCGCCATGCGGTTCGAGAGGTTGAAGAACGCGGCCACGGACGCGATGTCCCACGCCTCCTCCTCGGAGTAGCCGGCCTCCAGCAGCCGGTCCCGGTCCGCGTCCGTGACGCTCGCGGGCGACTCGGTTATCTTGGCGGCCACCTCGAGCATGACGCGGCGCTTCTCGCTCACGTCCGCGGTGCGGTAGTTGGAGACGAGCTGGTCCGCGAGTTCGGGTTCCTTCGCGTAGATCCGGCAGAGCGCGCCGTGAGCGACGTTGCAGTAGAGGCAGTGGTTGAGCCCGGAGACGGTCACGACGATCATCTCGACCTCCGCGCGGTCGAGGTCGGTGTCCTCCACCAGGGCGTCGTGGTAGGCGACGAACGCCCGGAAGTGCGAGGGCTTGTACGCTAACGCCGCGAACACGTTGGGCGTGAAGCCCGCGCGCTCCGCCTCCTCGCAGATCCGGTCCCGCAGGTCCTCGGGGAGGTCCTCGAAGGCCGGCACCGGGAAGTTGCGCTGCGCGTCGTCCGCGAGTGTGGGCGCCGGTCCGTCCGCGTCGGCCGAGCCGCCGGTGGTCTCGTCGTCGCTCATGGCTCTCTCCGCGCGCCCCACCGACAAAAGGGTTCACCGGCGCCGGATCGCGAACGCCTTAGGCCCGCCGCCGCGACCGTCGGGGTATGGACGTGCAGGCGACGTACGACCGCATCGCGGCCCACTTCGCGAAGACGCGCGAGTACGCGTGGCCGGAGGTGGAGTCGTTCCTCGACGGGCGCCGCGCGGACCGCGCGCTCGACGTGGGGTGCGGGAACGGCCGGCACACGGAGCTGCTGGCGGCCCGGGCCGACACCGCGGTCGGGGTCGACGTGAGCCGCGAACTCCTCCGCGAGGCGGTCGCCCGCGCGACGGAGCGGGGGTTCGACGCCGCGTTCGTCCACGGCGACGCCGCGGCGCTCCCCTTCGCCGACCGGAGCTTCGGGGTGGCGACGTACGTGGCGACGCTTCACCACCTCCCCTCCCGCGAGGCGCGGGTCCGGAGCCTCGACGAGATCGCGCGCGTCCTCGCGCCCGGCGGCGCCGCGCTCGTCAGCGCGTGGTCGACCGCGCACGACCGGTTCGCGGAGGCGGCACCGGCCGGTGCCGACGCCGAGGCGGGCTTCGACACGACGGTCGACTGGACGCTTCCGGGCGGCGAGACGGTGCCCCGGTTCTACCACATCTACGCGCCCGCGGAGTTCGAGGCGGACGTGGCCGCGAGCGCACTGGAACTGCGGTCGCTGGAACTCTCCAGCGGTAACTGCTACGCGGTCGTGACCCCGGCCGGTGACGACGCCGACGCGGCCGGGAACGGAGAAGAGTAAAACCCTTATTCCGTCGGGGGTTTCTCCAAAACGCGCGCCGGTGGTCTAGTGGTAGGACCTGAGCCTTCCAAGCTCATGGCCCGGGTTCAAATCCCGGCCGGCGCATCTTCTCGCACACTACGAGCGAGGAGCGACAGCGACGAGTGAGTCGTGCGGGAAGATGCGCCAAGGGTTTGAACCCTGGAAGTCGCAGCCCGGAACGGCGCGAAGCGCCGCACGCCCGGACCGTCTTCCTCCGGTTCAAATCCCGGCCGGCGCATCTTTGTCAGACGCAGACCGGGGATCCAACGGGAACTCTTCGGTCGTCTCTCCAGTCGTCGTCTCCGCGATACGCGTCTCCACCGCGCTTTCTGATCGCGACGATGTGGAGAACTCATTCCTCACGGTCGACGCGACAGCCGAGGCGGAACTGTCCGACCCTGAGCTTCTGGTGTGGCGTCCCCGCCAGCGGTTCGAGGTGATCCGTCGGGTCCCGCCACTGATCGGTGACGACCTCGTCGAGCTTCGAGAAGATACGGTCCCGTGCGTAATCATCGAGCTTGTCGAGTTGTCGCTTCGACCGGTCCGTGAACTCCCAGTCCCATCTCTCACTCATTGATCGCCATCGTCCGCCCCGTACTCGGCTCTGATCTCCTCGCTGGAGTGGGTCCGCCCTTCCTGAATGTCGACCTCGCTCGCGGCGATCGCCTTGAGGTCGGCGCGGTCAAACTCGGGGTGTTTCACCGCGTCACGGAGCACGTCGCGCACGAACTCGCTACGGCTGTTGTACCCGAGAGCCTGCCACGTGGCGTCGACATCCGCCAGAAACGTCTCCGTTATCCGGATGTTGACCGTCGTCTTCTCGGGCGGTGAACTGGCTTCGGACATGCGTCTGTGTTGAATTTGTGTATCAATAACGGTTACGACAGTCCGAATTCCTCCGCGAACCGACATTTCGGCGAGCCCGAGTTCCTTCTCTCGACACCATTCATCCGCGACCGGTCGGGCGCGGAAAGCGCACGACCGCGACGCTCAGAGACGGCCGGCTTCAAACGATATATACCCGCCCGCGGTGAACACCTCCCTGATGGAACTCGGCTCGCGGGACGCCTTCAACCGGATGGGGACGCTCGGCATCGAGGAGGAGTTCTTCATCGTCGACGCCGACGGCGAACCCACCTCGGGCACGGACGACCTCGTCTACGGCTCGGAGCCGCCCGCGGCGATCCCGGAGGGGCTCGACCACGAGCTGTTCAAGTGCACCGTCGAGGTGCAGACGCCGCTCCTTCAGGGGCCCGAGAACGCGGCCGCGGAGCTGGCGACCGTCCGCGAGGCGCTGGTCGAGCACGCCGCCGAGCAGGGCTACGGCATCGCGGCCGCTGGGCTCCACCCCGCCGCGAAGTGGCGCGAGCTGGACCACGCGACGAAGCCCCGGTACAAGTCCCAGCTCGACCGGATCCAGTACCCGCAACACCGGAACACGACCGCGGGCCTGCACGTCCACGTCGGCGTGGACGACGCCGACAAGGCGGTGTGGGTCGCCAACGAGCTCCGGTGGTACATGCCCGTCCTGCTGGCGCTGTCGGCGAACTCCCCGTTCTGGAACGGCTTCGACACGGGGCTCGCTTCGGCCCGGGCGAAGGTGTTCGAGAACCTCCCAAACACCGGGATGCCCTCGGCCTTTTCGGACTTCGAGGCGTTCCAGCGCTACGAACGCCGAATGGTGGAGCACGGCTCCATCGATGACCGCGGCGAACTGTGGTTCGACGTGCGCCCGCACACCGAGCACGGGAGCGTGGAGGTGCGCGCCCCGGACGCCCAGCGCGACCCCGCGGTCACCGTCGCGTTCGCGGAGTACGTCCACGCGCTCGTCGTCGACCTCGCCGAGCGCTACGCGGACGCGACCGACCCGGCGGGCGCCGGGACCGGTCCCGCGAACGCCGATCCCGCGACGGCCGGATCCGATCTCCGACGCGAACTCCTCGACGAGAACAAGTGGCGCGCCACCAGACACGGCCACGACGCCGCGTTCATCGCTCGCGACGGCGAGGGCACCGTCTCGCTCGACGAAGTCGTCGACCGCGAGTGCGACCGACTCGGCGTCGACGGTCTCCGCGACGTGTTCGACCGCGAAAGCGGCGCGGAGCGCCAGCGTCGCCTGCTCGAGGAACGGGGACCCGAGACGCTGTACGAGGATCTGCGGCTGGACCCCTGACTTTCGTCGCCTCGCAGCCGACGAGAAACGCTTTTCCGCGCGGAGAGCCGAACGTGAGACATGGCCACAGACGACGACACACCGGAGGACGACGACTCCTCGCCGACGGACCGGACGCGCGAGGAGCTCCGGAAGACGCGCGAACGACTCGGTGAGGGAGCGGACAAGGCGGTCCAGGAGTTCGACGACGGAGTCGTCGACCTGCTGTCGTGGCTGCTCGACACGGAGACCCGCGCCCGGATCTACGTCTACCTGCGCGAGAACCCGAACAGCACCAGCGAGGAGGTCGCCGACGGGACCGGGCTCTACCCGAGCACGGTCCGCGAGGCGCTCGCGGAGCTCCACGAGGAGGGCACCGTCGACCGGGGCAAACGCGAGTCGAGCGGCGCCGGAAACAACCCCTACGAGTACGTCGCCATCCCGCCGAGCGAGCTCGTGCGCGGCGTCGTCGGGCAGGTCCAGTCCGAGCTGAACACGGTGTTCAATCTCGACCGCCGGCTCGGCGGCGAGGGGAGCGAAGGCGACGAGGAGCCCGTCCAGATCTCCGTCAGCGGGGCAGCGGAGCCGGACGACGAAGCGAGCGACGACGCTGCGGACGACGGTCCCGAGACCGCCGAGGACGAGTCCGACGCGGGCGAGCCTGCGGTCGACGCACCGGACGACGAACCGACCGACTCCGACGACGCTTGACCGGCCGATCCGGCGATGCCTGATCAGTCGCCCAGGTTCGCGACGTTTTAAGGGCCGCGGCCGTCACTGGCGGGTATGAACGTCGCGTTGGGTGGGACGTTCGACCCCATCCACGACGGCCACCGGAACCTGTTCGAGCGCGCCTTCGAACTCGGTGACGTCACCGTGGGGCTCACCTCCGACGAGCTAGCGCCGAGGACGCGTCACGTCGAGCGGTACGTCCGACCGTTCGCGGAGCGCAAACGCGACCTCGAGGCGGAACTCGCGCGGTTCGCCGAGGAGTACGGACGCGACTTCGAGATCCGCGAGCTCACCGAGCCGACGGGAATCGCCACGGAGCCGGGCTTCGACGCCCTGATCGTCTCCCCGGAGACGGCGGAGGGCGGCGCGCGGATAAACGAGATCCGCCGCGAGAAGGGACGGGACCCCCTCGAGCTGGTCGTCGTCGACCACGTCGTCGCGGAGGACGGCGAGCGCATCTCGTCGACGCGGATCGTGAAAGGCGAGATCGACGAACACGGCCACGTGACTCCCGACCGCGAGGGGCGGGAGGCGACGCGCCCCGAATGAGCGCGGCCGACTCCCGCTCGGACGCCGACGCCGCGGGCCTCCGCGTCACCCTCGTCGGCGCCGGCGTGGCCGAGCGCGCGGTCGCGTGGAGCGCGGTCGGGTTCCTGATCTCGCTGTACCTGACGCCGGTCGTCGCCGATACTCGCCCGGACCTCCTCGCGCCGCTCGGCCTCGGCATCGCCCTGCTGCCGACGCTCGGCGCGGTCGCGCTCGCCGCCCGCGGCCGGGGGGTCCTGCCCGCCGTCGCCCTCCCGTTCGGTCCCCTCGCAGGCTACTTCCTCCGCACGGTCGACCCCGCGCTCCTGTCGGTGCCGTACGTCGAGGCGCTCGGCGTCGCGCTCGCGGGGGCGGCCGCGCTCGGCCTCGCGGCGTACGTCGCCGGACGTGCGGCCGCGATCCTGGAGCACGCCACATAAGGCGTCGGCTCCCGCGTTTCCGACGCCCTCACCACGTCGGCGGCCGAAACCCGGCGCTCTCGAGGATCGGTTTCCAGCCCTGCTGGACCGACAGGCGCGTCACGCCCATCGCGTCCGCGACCGCCGACTGCGACCGCTCCTCGCCGCCGATCAGCGCCGCGGCGTAGAGGCTCGCCGCCGCCGTCGCCGGCTTCGACCGCTCCGCCTCCGGCACGTGCGTCAGGAAGAGGTCGACCGCGGTCGAGCGCGTCTCCTCGTCGAGGCCGAGTTCGTCCGCGGCCGCTTCCAGCCGCTCGACCCACTCGTCGTTCTCGACCCGGTCGCTCGCTCGGTACACGCTTGTGGGGACGGGCCCGAGGTACAAAAGCGCCGCGCGGCCGGCGCTCCGTCCCGCGTCGACCCCCCGCTCCGTCGGCGGTTCGACAGGTTCTTTGGCGGCTTTCGTGTACCCCGAAACGCGCGCGGGTAGCCAAGCCAGGCCAACGGCGCAGCGCTTAGGACGCTGTCCTGTAGAGGTCCGCCGGTTCGAATCCGGTCCCGCGCACTGCGTCGGATCCCGAACGTCTTTCTTCCCGACGGGCGACCCGTGACCGTGAACTCGAGTGCCCACCACGTCGGCGTCACCGTCTCGAACCTCGACCGCGCGGTCGCGTTCTACCGCGATGAACTCGGCCTCGACGTCCTGTCGGAGTTCTCGGTCGGCGGCGAGGGGTTCGCGGACGCCGTCGACGTGCCGGGCGCGAGCGCCGAGTTCGCCCACCTCGACGCGGGCGACGTGCGGCTGGAGCTGGTCGCGTACGGCCCTTCCGGCGAGCCGCGCGGGGACTCGGCGCTGAACCGGCCGGGCGCGACGCACGTCGGGCTCTCCGTTCCGGACGTGGACGCCGCCTACGACGAGCTGAGCGAGGCGGTCGAGACGCTGAGCGAACCGCGGACGACCGAGTCCGGAACCCGGATCTGTTTCCTCCGCGACCCCGATGGGAATCTCGTGGAGCTGCTGGACGCCTGAGCGTCCGGACGCCGAGCGAACGTCGGCGAGGGCGCGAAGAGGTCCGTTTCTTGGCATCGAAACGGAGAGCGACTTCCCGAGCCGACCGGGGTGTTCGTCCCGGCGACAGAGTCGTGCGTCCGGAGCGCGTACCGCGACGCATGTTCAGAAACCGCACCCACGCGGGCGAGGAGCTGGCGGCCGTCGTTCGCGACCACGACCGCGGCTTCGATGTCGTGCTGGCCGTTCCGCGCGGCGGGCTTCCCGTCGGCCGCGTCGTCGCCGACGCCCTCGGCGTTCCTCTCGACGTCGTCGTCGCTCGGAAGATCGGCGCGCGCGGGAACCCCGAACTCGCGCTCGGCGCGGTCGCGAGCGACGGCACGACGTGGCTGAACGAGTCGCTGATCGACGACCTCGGCGTGGCCGAGTCGTACGTCGCCCGCGAGGCCGACCGCGAGCGTGCGACGGCGGCCGAGAAACTCGACCGCTACCGCGGCGACCGCCCGCCGCTCGACGTGGCGGGGAAGCGCGTGCTGATCGTCGACGACGGGATCGCGACGGGCGCGACGACGACCGCGTGCGTGCGACAACTGCGGAACGCGGGTGCCGAGTACGTCGCCGTGGCCGTTCCGGTCGCGTCCCCGAGCGCCGTCGAGCGGCTCGCCGACGAGGCCGACGCGGTGAGCTGCGTCGACACGCCGCCCCACTTCTCGGCCGTCGGGCAGTTCTACGACTCCTTCGAACAGGTCTCCGACGAGGAGGCCGGCCGGCATCTCGGGGCGGCACGCGAGTGAGGTCGTCGGGGCTCGCACGGCGAGTGCCTTCCGGTCGGCGTCACGGCGTTCGTGGGCGCGATCCGTTCCGACTTCGGGACGGCTCAGCGGAACTCGTCCAGCGGGGCGACCATCACGACCTCGTGGCCGTCGCGGTCGTCGCTGGTCTCGCGGTGCGAGAACCCCTTCGCGGCGAAGAACTCGCGGGCGCTGGCGGCGTCCGCGGCCGCGGTCGTGCGAAGCCGCTCGATGCCCATCTCGCGGAGCGAGTGGGCGACGCGTTCGAGGAGGCGCGCCGCGATGCCTTCGCCCAAAAACTCCGGATGGACCCACAGCGAGAGGAGTTCGGCCTCGGCGCCCTCGTGGTCGGGGTGGGCCAGCGCCAGCCCCACGGGCCGGCCCTCCTCCTCGACCAGAAAGCAGCAGTCGGCCGCGGCCGCGGCCTCGCGCACGCCGGCCGCGGAGACGTCGAGGATCGGTGCACCGGTGTCGTCGAACACGGTAGTCTCGCCGCCGCGGGAAACCGCCGTCCGTAGCGTCTCGGCGTCGCCGGGACGCGCCGGTCGGACTCGCATTGTGTCCGTGTGGAGGCGAGACAGCGAGGAATACCTTTCGCCCGGTGCAACGGTCCCGAAGCGGGAAGGCGGTAGCGAGTGTGGAACGCGGCCGGAGGGCATTTATCGCCCGCGGGACGTACGCGTCGGCGTGGACCCAAACGACGTGCGCCGCGACTGGGCCGAGCGCACGGGCGACTACTCGCCCGCCTACTACGCCGACGAGGGCGCGACCGAGACCAGCGAGTGGCTCCGCTCGATCCTCGACTTCTACGCCGACGAGGACGCCGCGATCCTCGAGGTGGGCTGTAGCTCCGGCCGCCACCTCGAACACCTCCGGCGGGCGGGCTTCGAGAACCTGACCGGGATCGACATCAACCCCGACGCCTTCGACGTGATGGCCGAGCACTACCCCGACCTCCGCGACACCGGTACCTTCCACGCGGGCGCCATCGAGGACCTCCTGCCGGAGTTCGCGGACGATCGTTTCGACGTGGTCTACTCCGTCGAGACGCTCCAGCACGTCCATCCCGAGGACGCGTGGGTGTTCGAGGAGGTCGTCCGCGTCACCGACGACCTGCTCTGCACCGTCGAGAACGAGGGGAACGGCGCGACGCGCGGCCGCGGCGAGGAGGACGTGAGCTACGTCGAGGGCGAGTTCCCGCTGTACCACCGCGACTGGAAGGCGATTTTCTCGGAGCTCGGCGCGGTTCAACTCGTCGCGGAGCCGAGCGAGCGCGACACGCACCGCGCGTTCCGCGTGCCGTAGCACGCGCGGGGAATTCTCACCCCGCCGTCAGCGGATCTTCACTCCTCGTCCAGCAGGTCGCGCGAGGAGTTCGTCACGACCAGCAGGCTGCTCGCGCCCATCGCGGCCGCAGCGAATAGGGGGTTCAGCGCGCCCGACAGCGCCAGCGGGATGGCGACCGCGTTGTAACAGAAGGCCCAGCCGACGTTCTGCTTGACGCGCGCGCCGGCGGCCGCGGCCAGGTCGAAGACGGTCTCCACGGAGCCGAGGTCGTCGTCGACGACCGCCACGTCCGCGGCGTCGGCGGCCATCGCCGTGCCCGAGCCGAGCGCGACGCCGAGGTCCGCGCGGGCCAGCGCGGGCGCGTCGTTCGTCCCGTCCCCGACCATCACCGTGGTGCCCGCCGCGGAAAGCCGACCGACCGTCTCGGCTTTGCCCTCCGGCGGAACGCCCGCGAACACCTGCGAGATGGCCGGGTGGTCGGAGAAGGCGGCCGCCGCGCGCTCGTCGTCGCCCGTCAGGACCACGACCTCGACGCCCCGGTCCGTGAGCCCCGAGAGCACGTCCGCCCAGCCCTCCCGGAGTTCGTCGCCGACCACGACCACGCCCTCCGCGGTTCCGTCGCGCCCCACGGCGACCGGGACGCGGCCCGTCTCGCGCGCCTCGTCGACCGCCCGCGCGACCGCGTCCGGGACTGTCCAACCGCGGGCCGCGAACAGGTCCGGATGCCCGACAACGACCTCGCGGCCGTCGACGACGCCGGAGACGCCCTTCGCGTGGGTTCGGAACTCCTCGACCGACGGGCCTTCTCTTTCGGCGCCCGAGGCGTCCGCCGCTTCGGTCTCGGGGACCTCCGATCCGGACGCGACCGTGCCGCCGTCCGCGGCGACCGCCGTGTCCGACTCAGCAGCGGTCGGGCCGGCGTCGGCGATGGCGGCCGCGACCGGGTGCGAGGACCGCCGCTCCAGCGCCGCGGCCGCCGCGAGCAGGTCGTCGCCGCAGTCGGTCTCGACGACCCGGAAGTCCCCGGTCGTGAGCGTCCCGGTCTTGTCGAACACGACGGTGTCGGCGTCCCGGAGCCGCTCGAACACCGTCTCGTCGAAGACGACGATGCTCCGCCGGAGCGCGTCGCGTAACCCGGACGCGACCGCCAGCGGGGTCGCGAGCCCGAGCGCGCACGGACAGGAGACGATGAGGACGGTGAGCCCGACGAGCATCGCGTCGGGGACCGCGGCGCCGAGCGCGAGGTAGCCCGCCGTCGCCAACACCGCCAGCGCGAGCACCAGCGGGACGAAGACGGTCGCCAACCGGTCGGCGAGCCCCTGCACGCCGTGGTTCGAGCTCTGGAGGTCCCACACCAACTCGGCGATGCGGTCGAGACTGCTCGTGGCCTCGGTGCCCACTTCGACGGTGATGGCACCGTCGGCGACGACCGAACCGCCGACGACGCGGTCGCCCGGCGCCTTCGCGACCGGGACCGACTCGCCGGTGACGACCGCCTCGTCGACCGGCGCCTCGCCCTCGAGGACCGCGCCGTCGACCGGGATCCGCTCCCCCTCGCGGACGAGCACGCGGTCGCCCGCGGCGAGGTCGTCGACCGCCACTTCCTCGAACGCCGCCGTTCCCGTTCCGTCCCCGTTCACCTCGCTCGTCACCCGGCGCGCCTCGTCGACCTGTACCGCGGTCAGGTCCGAGAGGAGTTCGGTCGCGCGGCGCTTGACCGACGCCTCGTAGTTGTTCCCGACGGTGACGATGACGATGATCGCGACGGTCACGTCGAAGTAGACGTGCGGGTTGTCGGCGACGATGAGCGCCAGCACGCTGTAGACGTACGCGCTGGAGGCTGCGAGCGCCACCAGGAGGTCCATGTTCGGCGACCGCGTCCTGAGGCTGACGTACGCTCCTCTGAGGATCGGCTTCCCGGTGAACAGCAGGACGATGGTCGTCAGCACCCCGACGACGATGAAGAAGTAGTTGCCGCCGGAGGCGCCCATCGCGGACTCCAGGTAGTCGAGCGTCCGCTGGTCGTAGAAGGGGAACGCGAAGTAGGTCGGGTAGATGATGACGATGTACTGGAGCATGACCGCCATCCCGACCATGACGCCCGCGGCGAGGCGGGCGGTCGCCATGTTGTCCGCCTGCCGGCGCGCGAACGCGTCGTCGCGGGGATACGCGGAGTAGCCCAGTCCCGAGACGGCGTCCTGCAGGTCGTCTCCCGAGACCGCGTCCGGGTCGTGGTCGATCCGCACCGTCTCGGTGACGTAGCTCGCGCTCGCGGCGGAGACGCCCTCAGTCGAGGTGGCGACCGACTCGATGAACGCCTCGCAGGTCGCACAGTGCATCCCGTCCACCTCGAGGAAGGTCGCCTCGTGGTCGGCGGGGGCGTCCGTGTCGGCCGTCTCTGGGTCGTTCGCGCCGGACTCTCCGGCGCCGCGATCCGCCGCGCGCTCGCGGACATCGGCCGCGTCGACCGCGTCGGTCTCGCCGAGCGCGTCGTGGACCTGGAGACAGCCCTCACAGCAGAAGGGGTTGCCGGCGTCGTCGCGGAACGTCTCCTCGTCCGCGGGGAGGTCACACAGCGTGCAGGTGGTGTCGGTCATGGTGTCTCGGTTCGGGCTCTCGGTCGTGTCTCAGTGTGCCATCCCCGTCTCGAATGGGCTGTAGAACGGCACCGGGAGGTGCGGCAGGTGGATCCCGAACTCCATCAGGCCGTGTGAAAGCGGGATGTAGCCGAGCAGCAGGAACGCGACGCCGAGGACGCGGTGGACCTGTCGTCGCCGCGAAGCCGAGACGGAGTCGATCAGCGTGCCGTACGCGAAGACGGTGGGGATCGTTCCGAGCCCGAGCGCCCCCAGCAGGACGAATCCCGTCGTCGCCGACCCGCCCGCGAACGCGTAGAGGTACGCGGGGTAGAGGATCGGGCACGGCAACAGGCCGTGGAGGCCGCCGAGCGCGACGATCCCCGGGCCGCCGGCCAGTCGGTCGATCCGGCTCGTCAGCACGCCGAACAGGCGGTCGAGCGGGAGTCCCGGGACGTGGAGTCCGGCGGCGCTCCGCCCGAGCGCGTAGTTGACCCCGACGAGGATCACGGCGGCGCCGACGAGGACGCCGACCGTCCCCCGAATCGGCGCCGCGGCCGCGGTCAGCTCGTCCGCGCTCAGGAACACCGCGCCGCCGAGCGCGCCCATCAGGCCGCCGATCAGCGCGTAGCTCGTCGCTCGCCCGAGGTTGAACAGCGCGTGCTGGCGCACCTCGTAGAGCGTGAGGTGGCCGCCGCGGGCGTCGGTCACAGCCGGGCCCGTTCCGTCCGCCGACCCGGTCGCGCCCGTCGCCGCCGCGCTCCCGCCGTCGGTCGCCGTCCCGTCCATCCGCTCGGCGTACATCGTCACGAGCGGGCCACACATTCCCAGACAGTGTGCGCCCGCGAGCAGCCCGACGGCTGCGAACAGCAGTACGTCGGAGCCGAGGAGCGCGGATTGTTCGATCATCGTGTGCTGGCGCGGGCCGGTCGTCGGTGGTGGTTGTCGGCCATGGCGGTTATGGGTTCCGTCGCCTCACTCCTCGACGACGACGGTGCCGAGCATCCCGCCCTGCTCGTGGGGGATACAGACGTAGTCGTAGGTGCCGGCCACCTCGAAGGTGTGGCTGAACTCGTCGCCGCTTTCCAGTGCGCCGCCGCGGTCGCTCCACCACGCCTCGCGGGCGGTCTCCTCGTCCTCGAACCCGCCGGTCGCGAAGAATTCGGCGCCCTCCGGGATCGCGCCCTCGTAGGCGGTGACGGTGTGGGTCCGGGAGCTGTTGTTGTGCCAGACGACCGTCTCCCCGACCGCGACGGTCACCTCGTCGGGCGCGAACGCCGTGGCGGTCATCCCCACGTCGTAATCGGCCGCGGAGCCGCCCTGCGCCCCGAGACACCCCGACAGCGCACCGGTCGCGGCGGCGCCGACCGCGCCGGCGGCCGCGAGGAAGCGTCTGCGGTCCATATCCCCACGTGAGGCCTGGCGGCGCTTATGTACCCCGGATCGGTCCCGCGAGACGGGAATCCGCGGCCGTCCCTCGCGCCGGCATCGTCCTCTTTCGGACTCGCCTACGCGTACGCCTCGAACTCCTCACCGTAGACGAGGAAGTAGCCCGTTCCGACGACGCCGACGACCGCCGCGAGGGCGAACGCGGCCTCGGGGGTGACGAACTCCCAGAGGGCGCCGCCGATCGCCGCGCTCGGGATCACGACGAGGTTCCGGAGCAGGTAGTAGGTCCCGGTGACGCGGCCGCCGGCGCCCCGCTCGGCGGGGCCGACGATGAGCGCCTTATGTGACGGCAGCCCGGCGAACCGGAGCCCCGAGAAGGCGAAGACGAGGACCAGCGCCCACTGGACCGACAGCACCGGCGAGAGGAGTTCGGGGCCGTAGATCAGCACCACCGGGAACGCGCCGTAGACGAAAAATCCGACCGCGACGACCGGCTTGAGCCCGACGCGCTCGGCCAGCTTCGCCGCGGGTGCCATCGTCAGCAGCGCGACCAGCATCTCGACGCCAAGCAGGTAGCCGAAGAACGCCTGCGGCGAGAGGTCGACGGCGTACGAGAACTCGCCGACCGCGAGCGTCGTCTCGAAACCGGCTCCGAACACCTGCGTCACGACGAGCACGAAGAAGACGTACACCATCCCGTTCGCGAACCGGACCAGCGTGTCGCCGATCAGTAGCGGCCGGAGCGGCGCCGGCATGTCGCGGAGGTCCGCGCGGATCTGCGCGACGCCCTCGAACGACCCGCCGCCGACGGAGTCTCCGCTCGCGTCGTACAGCAGGTGCTGCGCGAGCGTCCCCACGATCCCGAAGAGGACCGCCACCGCGAGCACGTACCGAAAGCTCACCGTGAACGACGGGTGGAGACCGATAAGGACCGCCGCGAGGACGGGACCGATCAGGAACGCCGTCCGGCGGAACGTCTCGGTGCTTGCGAAGCCGGCCGCCAGCCGGGCGGGGTCCGTCGCCTGCTTGACGACCGCGAACGTCGCGCCGAGGCCGAACGATTTCCACGCCTGCGCGAGGAGCAGCCCGACGAAGATCCAGACCCACGGCTCGACCGTCACGCCCGCGACGGCGATCGGCCCGACGCTCGGGGCGACCAGCCAGACGGCGAAGCCGAGCGTCGAGACCAGCCCGAACGCCGTCAGCGCGTACCGCGAGCCGATCCGGTCCGAGATGGCGCCGCCAGGGTACGGGTAGACGGCGGAGATGACGTTGCCGACCGTCCCGAACAGCCCGACCGCGAACCCGGACGCCCCCAGCGCGACCATGTACTCCGGGAGGAACCGGCTGGTCATCTGGAAGCCGAGGCTGAACGCAAACATCGCCAGCGACAGCACCAGCACGTCCCGTTCCAGAGCGAAGAACTGGCGGAACGCGTCCAGCGGGTCGGTCTCCGTCGACTCGTCCGGCGCGTTTCTTCGACTCATCGTGGCGGCTCGGTTATCACTCGTCCCGTCGGATGCGGCCGACAAAAATCCCCCGAGGCGACGCTCTGCCGCGCCGGACCGCGTGACCGACATCCCGATCGGCGGGCATCGCCAGCCCCGGAGTATAAAGACGTAAAGCCCCGCTCGGTCACCCACGGGATATGCAACCGCGGTTCGTTGGGCGGATCGGGCTGGCGGACGCCGTCACGGTGACGAACGCCGCGGTCGGGTTCGTCGCCGTCGTCGCCGCCAGCGTCGACCTCGGGCTCGCCGCCCGGCTGGTGCTGTTCGGCGCCATCGCGGACGGGCTGGACGGCGTCGTCGCGCGCCGGCGCGGGTCGACGCCCGCGGGCCCGTACCTCGACTCGCTGGCGGACGTGGCCTCCTTCGGCGTCGCGCCGGCGATGCTCGTCGCGGTCGCCGCGACCGAGGCGTGGAGCCTCGCGGCCGAGCCGGTGCTGTTGGCGCTGGGCGTCGCGGTCCCGGCGCTGTACGTGGCGATGGCGGTGACGCGGCTGGGGCTCTACACCGCCTACGACGCCGAGGGCGACGAGACCCAGGGCGTGCCGACGACGCTCGCGGCCAGCATCCTCGCGGCCGCGGTGCTCGCCGGATACACGGCGCCGGTCGTGCTGGTGCCGGCCGCCGGGCTCTTCGCCGCGCTGATGGTCTCGACGATCACCTACCCCGACCTCCACGCGCAGGACGCGCTCGTGATGGGCGTCGTGCAGGCGCTCGCGGTGGTGCTGACCGGCTATCCCGGTCGCGTCTTCGCGTTCGCGCTGCTGTTTCTGGCGTCGGCCTACCTCGTTCTCGGCCCGCGGTTCTACTGGCAGGACGCGCTCGGCTACGCGTCCATCGGCGAGCGTCCGCAACAGAAGTGAGGCGAGGCGAAACCGGGGCGGGCCGACGGGGATCAGCCGTACAGCAGCACGACCAGCGCCGCGGCGGCCGCGAGCGTGAGGATCATCACGCCGCGGCCGATTCCCGTCCTGATCTCCGCGCCGATCCCGACGCGCCGAGCGGCGGTTCGCGGGTGCGTCGCCGTCCACATGACCGCGCCGGCGAGCCGCATCGTCAGCCGGTCCACGCCCGCCCACACCTCGGTGACGCCCCACACGGCGCCGCGGCCGGCGTAGAACGCCGCCGGGAACAGCACCGCATCCACGTCGCGCATGTAGTGCGAGAGCGTGCCGAGCGGTCCCTTCAGCGCGAAGAAGCCGACGAAGCCGGCGCCCAGCAGCCACGCCGACTCGGTGAGATGGCTCGCGCTGTACGGCTTGAAGTAGACGTCCTCGCTCAGGATGAGCTCCGTGAACGGCATCAGCTCGATCAGCTGGGTGTAGAAGACGCCGAAGAAGAGGCAGGCCCCGGCCGCAAGCGCCATCCCCACGGTCTGGAACGCGGTCGCGTCCCGCGGGCTCCGCGACGCCTCGCCGTGGAAGAAGACGTAGTAGCCGAGCTTGATGAACGACATGAACGTCCCGACGCCGCCGAGGATGAGCAGCCACCAGAGCAGCCCCTCGCCGAACAGCAGCTCGACGTTGTGGACCTCGTGCGCCGAGTCGATCACCATCCCCTTCGAGATGAAGCCGTTGAACCCGGGGACAGCCGTAATGGAGGCCGCGCCGGCGACGTACAACAGGAACGTCAGCGGCATCTCCTTCCAGAGCCCGCCCATCTCCCTGATGTCCTGCAGACCGGTGCGGTAGATCACCGCGCCGACCGCCATGAACAGCAGGCTCTTGTAGAGCACGTTGTTGAACAGGTGCGCGAAGCCGCCGGTGACCGCGAACTCGCCGACGTACGTCGCCAGCCCGATGCCCGCGAGCATGTAGCCGACCTGCGCCTGGATGTGGTACGACAGCAGGCGGCGGGGGTCGTACTGCAGCAGCGCGAAGAACGCGCCGTAGACGGCCATGATCCCGCCGAGGTACGCGAGCCACATGCCGCCCTCGGGGAACGCGCGGTACATCACGTACACCGCGGTCTTGGTCGTGAACACCGAGAGGAACACCGACGCCGCGACGTGCGGTCGCGGGTAGGTGTCCGGCAGCCACGTGTGCAGGAAGACGAACCCGCAGTTGATCCCGATGCCGAGCGCCGCCAGGGTCGTCGCGGCCGGGTGAATCCCGTCCGTCTCCGAGAACAGGAAGATGGCGTCGAACGGCACGGTGCCGAGCATCGACGCGCCGTGGACGGCGACCGCGCCGAGCAGCAGCGTCCCGCCGATCCCGTGGACCAGCGCGTAGCGGTAGCCGGCCCGGACCGCCTCGCCGCCGTAGTGCCACACCAGAAGCGTCGAGGTGACGGCCATCAGCTCCCACCAGAAGATCAGCGTGAGCCAGTCGCCGGCGTAGATCGTCCCCACGGTGGAGCCGACGTACGCTAACGCGAGCCCCGTCGTCCACTTCGGCGCGTCGCTGCCGTAGGCGTACGCGACCGCCGCGGTCGCGAGGAAGCCGACGACGACCCCCATCAGCCGCGAGAAGTCGTCGACGTGGAGGAAGACGGCGTCGAAGCCGAGGAACGTCGTCGCGAGGTGGGCGCCGTCGCCGATCAGCAGCGCCTGCGCGAACACGAACGCCGTCGCCGCCGCGCCCAGCAGGTGCCCGACGCCACGCGGC
>NZ_LKIR01000141.1:0-10019 GCF_001462205.1 Haloparvum sedimenti | reverse complement strand
CCAGCGCGGCCGCGACCGCCAGCACCGCGAACGGCGGCACCAGTTCGAACATCAGGGCATCACCCCCCGAGTCTCGACGATGAGCTCGATCAGCTCGAGGAAGCCCATCCGCGTCGGGATCACCCCGAGCAGTACCGCGAGCGTCATCGCGGTGAGGATCGGCGCGAGCATGAACCACGTCGACTCGCGGCCGAGGACCGCGTCGAGGCCCCGGATCCGGTCCCAGCCGCCGGCCGGCGGGCCGCCGTGGTGGCCGTGGTCGTCATGGTCGTTGTGGCCGTGGTCGTCGTGCGACGCGTCGGCGTCGTGGACTTCGCGCGTCTCGTCACCGGTTTTCTCACCGCTCGCCTCGTCCGCGGCCTCGACACCCACTCCGAACGGCACGTCCGTGTCGGAGGGCTTCTGATCGACCGCGTAGTTCCCGGTGTCGACGCGCTCGGCGGGCTCCGAGAAGTCCCGTTCGCTCGTGTCGAAGTCCGGCCGGACGACGCCGTCCTCGTCGACGTTCAGGTCGTCCGGGAGGTCCGCGTCCGCGTCGTCGGCGTCCGCGTCGGGGATGTCGGGCGCGTCGTCGGCCGCGGCCGTTTCTGTCCCTTCTCCCTCATCGCTCTCCTCCGGCTCGCTGCCGCCGTCCGTCACCGGGAGCGAGGATTTCCGCTCGCCGCCGAACGGGAAGTCGACCAGCGGCTTCGCGTCGTGGTCGTCCTCCGCCTCGAAGAAAGCGGTGTAGACGACCGGCCAGAAGTACGCGATGTTGAGCACGCCCGAGAGCAGCAGCGCGCCGACGAACCAGTAGGCGACGGGCGTCAGCGTCGCCCCCATCTGCACCCCGCCGATCAGCATGTAGTACTTGCTCACGAAGCCGGCCAGAAGCGGGATGCCGGCCATCCCCGCGGCCGCGACCGTGAACGCGGTCATCGTCAGCGGCATGCGCTTCCCGATGCCGGCCATCTCCGAGATGTAGTCCGTGTGGGTCTCGACGTGGAGACACCCCGCACAGAAGAACAGGGTGAGCTTCATGAACGCGTGCGCCGGGATGTGGAGCAGCCCGCCGACGAGCCCGTGCCAGCCGAACAGCCCGAGGCCGAGCAGGATGTAGCTCAGCTGGCTCACCGTCGAGTAGGCGAGCCGCTGTTTGAGGTGGTCCTTCCGGAGCGCGATGAGGCTGGCGGCCGTCAGCGTGAACGCGGCCGCCGCCGAGAGCCAGAGCCCGACGCCCAGCTCGAAGACCAGCTCGGGCCCGAACACGTCCAGCACCAGCCGCGAGACGCCGAAGGCACCGGACTTGACGACCGCGACCGCGTGGAGCAGCCCGGAGACCGGCGTCGGCGCGACCATCGCCTCGGGGAGCCACTGGTGGAGCGGCATCAGGCCGGCCTTCACGCCGAACCCGACCGCCAGCAGCACGAAGGCGATCTTCGCCATCAAGGGGTCGGTGCTCGCGGCCGTCGCGAGCGCCTCGATCCCGCCCTCGCTGAACGAGACGGTCGGCTCGCCGACGAGGCCGGTGAGCCAGTAGACCACGACGGTGCCGGCCAGCACCAGCACGCCGCCGCCGAACATCGTGTACGCGAGGTACTTCCTCCCGGCCGAGCGCGCCTCCGGCGTCTCGTCGTGCGCGACGAGCGGGTACGTCGCGATCGACAGCAGCTCGTAGAAGACGAAGATGGTGACGAGGTTCCCGGCGAACGCGATGCCCATCGTCGCGGATAAGGAGACGGCGAACGCGGCGAAGTACCGGGTCTGGTTCGTCTCGTCGTTCCCGCGCATGTAGCCGATGCTGTAGAAGGACGTGACGATCCACAGCCCCGACGCGAGGAACGCGAACAGCATCCCGAGCGCGTCGGCGCGCAGCGTGAACGTCACGTACGGCAGGAAGTCCCCGAGGTGGGTGACGTAGGTCGTCCCCGCCAGCACGCCCGGCAGCATGGAGGCGACGGCCGCGAACTTCGCGACCGCAGCGAGGACCGTCCACCCCTCGCGGAGGTTCGGACGGCGGTACGACGCGACGATGAACCCCGACGCGACGAACGACACCAGCACGGCCAGAAGCGGTCTGAGATCGACTATTTCGCTCATGCGAACACCCTCCCGAGGAACGGCTCGAACGCCTCGGCGGCCGCGAACCCGGCGAAGCCGAGCGCGACGACCCCGAGCGTCACGGCGACGAGCACCAGTAGGCTCGCCGGCGGCACCCGGTCGGGAACGCCGGGCGCGCGCGGCGCGTCGGAGAGCGGAGCGAGCGGGCGCTCGCGGCCGCCGTCCGCCGCGGTCGATGCGGTCTCCGGGCGATCGGCCCGGTCAGCCGGCCGAGGCTCCGGTTCGCCCGCCTCGCCGGCGCCCGCGAAGTAGAGCGCCTCCAGCAGGCGCGCGACGTACGCCAGCGTGAACAGCGTGCTCAAGAAGATCGCTCCGACGACGACGTAGCCGGTCGCACCTGTCGGACCCGCACTCCCGGCCCCGCCGGCGCCCTCGACCGCGCCGAGCGCGACGTACCACTTGCCGAGGAAGCCCACCGACGGCGGGATGCCGACGAGCGAGAGCCCGAGCACGGCGTACGCGCCGGCCGTGAACGGCGCGCGCTCCGCGAGGCTCGCGAGGTCGCTCACGGTCCGGGCACCGTAGCCCAGACCGAGCAGGCCCACCGCGAGGAACAGCCCGAACTTCAGCAGGCCGTGCCCGATCAGGTGGACGATGGCGCCCAGAAGCGCCGTCTCGTTGGCCAGCGCCACCGCGGCGACGACGATGCCAAACTGGGCCACGGAGGAGTACGCCAGCATGCGCTTGAGGTCCGACTGCATCGCCGCCAGCGCCGACCCGGCGACGATGGAGACCGACGCGACGAGTAGCAGTCCGGTCGTGATCGCCTCGTTGGCGGCGAGGAACTCCACCGTGAACACGGTGTAGGTGATCCGGATCAGCGCGTACGCCGCGGTCGTGGAGACGAGCGCCGCGACCAGCGCCGTCACCGCGTCCGGCGCGCGCTGGTAGGCGTCCGGCTGCCACGAGTGGACCGGGAACAGCGCGATCTTCAGCGCCAGCCCCGCGACGATGAACGCGTAGCTCGCGCGGATCAGGGGATCGGTGTAGCCCACTGAGGCGATGGCCCCCTGCAGGTCGATCATGTTGAGCGACCCCGTCGCGAGGAAGACGTAGCCGACGCCGATCAGGTACAGCGAGGCGCCGACCGTCCCCAGGAAGAGGTACTTCAGCGAGGCGTACGCGCTCGCGGCCGAGCGGTCGGCGGCGATCAGTCCGTAGGTCGTCAGCCCGACGATCTCGAGGAAGACGAACATGTTGAACAGGTCGCCGGTGAGCGAGAGGCCGAGCAGCCCGCCGGTCAAGAGCAGGTAGCCGGCGTAGAAGGGGTTGCCGCGCGGGCCGGCCACGCGCGCGAAGACGAGCGTCAGAACCGCGACGAGCGCGACGAGCACCGTGACCGCCGCCGACAGCTCGTCCGCGACCAGCTCGATGCCGTACGGGCGCTGCCAGCCGCCGAGCGCGTGGACGAGCCGGTCGCCGGCGAACACCTCGCGGGCGACCGCCAGCGCCATCCCCAGCACCGACAGCGTCGTGACCGCCGCGATCGGCCAGCCGGCGTCCTCGCGGACCAGTCCGCCCAGCAGCGGGAGCGTGGCCGCGATGATCGGTACTGCGATCAGAAGCGGGAGGAGGACGTCGCTCACGCGGTCTCACCTCCCTCGGGCCCTCCGGCGGCGTCCGTGCTGCCGGTCCCCGCGGACGGGTTCGACGCCTGGCCGTCCGTATCCGCGTCGCGTGCGCCGCGCAGCCGCTCGGTCTCGCCGGTGGGGAGCGTTCCCTCCTCGCGCATCACGTCGCGGAGGGCGTTCACGTTGAGCGTGCCGTACTCGTCGTAGATCCGGATACACAGCGCCAGCGCGACCGCGGTGAGGCTGACGCCGACGACGATGGCGGTCAGCACGATGACGTGCGGGAGCGGGCTGACGTACAGCCCCTCGGCCGCCTCGCCGGACGACAGGATCGGGATCGCGCCGCCGTCGACGTACGCCGAAGCGATGTAGAACAGGAAGATCGCGGTCTGGAACAGGTTCAGGCCGATTATCTTCTTCACGAGGTGTTCGTTGGCGATCATCATGTAGATCCCGGTACATAGCAGCGCGACGAACGCCGCGTACGCGGTCCGCGTCGCGAGAACGTCGATCAGTAGTGGCTGGGTGCTCATTCGGATACCTCCGTCTCGTCGTCCGCGGGCCCCGCCGCCAGCAGGAAGAACAGCCCGATAAGCACGCTGGCGACGATGGGCGCGATGCCGAGGATCTCGACCCCCTCCATCCCGTACTTCATCGGCTCGGGGATGGGGAGGAACGAGTAGTCGAGGAACGTGCCGCCGCCCGCGAGCCCGACCAGCCCGATGCCCGCGAACACGAGCACGCCGCCGACCGCGAGGCCGACGAGGACCGAGTTCGAGAGCCACTCGCGCGTGGACTCGATACCGAAGGCGAAGGCGATCATCAACACGACCGCGGCCACGATCGCGCCGCCCTGGAAGCCGCCGCCGGGCGAGCCGCCGCCGTGGAACGTGATGAACAGGCCGTAGGTGAACACGAACGGGGCGACCGCCTTCACGGTCGTCATGATCACCTGGCTCTCGGTGTAGGGGGTTCCCTGCCGCTCGACCTCCGAGAGATGCGGGCGCTCCTCGTGGCCCGAGTATTCGGTGCCGAAGCCGCGGTGTCCCGTTGGTTCGTCAGCCGCGGTCGGGCCGTTTTCTGTGGCCGGGCCGTTTTCTGTGGCCGGGCCGTTTTCTGTGGCCGGGCCGTTTTCTGTGGCCGGGCCGTTTTCTGTGGCCGGATCGTCGTCCCCGGCCGGAGCGTCTCGGCTCACGCGAACACCTCCCGTCGGAGGACCAACATCGTGACGATACCCGCCGCGAACACCACGACGGCCTCGCCGAAGGTGTCGAACCCGCGGTAGGAGGCCAGCACCGACATCACGGCGTTTTCGACGCCGGTCTCGGCGTAGGCGTTCGCGAGGTAGTACTGGGTCACGTCCGGGTTCGACCAGACCGGCGAGTTCGTGTCACCGACGACGGGCATCTCCGCGAGGGTGCTCGCCATCGCGGCGCCAAGCAGGCCGACGGCCCCCACCGCGGGCCAGTGGACCGACTCGAACGCCACCTCGTGGTCGATCCGGCTGGTCTTGGCGATGGTCAGGAGCAGCAGGACGGTCGTGACGCCGGCGGAGATGGCCGCCTCCGTCATCGCTACGTCCGGCGCACGGTAGAACGTGTACAGCGCCGCCATCCCGAGGCTGTACGCGCCGAAGACGATGATCGACGAGAGCACGTCGCGGGCAAGCGCGGTCACGACGGCGGTGAGGATCACGAAGGCGAAAAGCGAGACCTCGACCGGCGAGACCGCGAGCGGGACCGACGCGGTCGGGAGCAGCGCGTTCATCGGCGCTCGTCCCCCTCGGTCCACGGTACGTTCCCGTCCTCGAAGGCGGCCCGCGCGATGGCGTGGGCCGCGGTCGGGTTCGTCACGAAGATGAAGAACAGCAGGAGGACGGACTTGAAGCCCGACCCCGCCAGGCCGACGGTCAGCGCGACGGCCGCGAGCGCGAAGCCCGCGCCGAGCGTGTCCGCCTGCGAGGCCGTGTGCGCCCGCGAGTACACGTCCGGGAGCCGGATCACGCCGGTCATGGAGACGAACGTGAAGAACAGTCCCAGGAGGGTGAAGACCGCGATCAGCGCCACGCGGACCGTTGTGAGCGGCTCCATCAGAGCACCCCCCCGCGCTCAACGGTGAACTTCGAGATGGCGATGGCCATCAGGAAGTTCAACAGGGCGTAGACGATGGCGATGTCGAGGAACGTCGGTTCGCCGAGCCCGGCGCCCAGAAGCGCCAGGATGACGACCGTGTTCGTGCCGAGGACGTTCACCGCGAGCACGCGGTCCTGCATCGTCGGCCCCCTGATCGCCCGGTAGGTCATCCCGAGCGCGAGCACGACGAAGCCGGCCGCGGCGTACAGCAGGAAGTCCCCGACCGTGAGACCGCCGGCGACGACGGTGTCGGCGACGGTCATTCGTCGGTCACCTCGCTTTTGGACTCCGCCGCGTCCTCGACCCGCTCCCCACCGTCCGTCTCCGCGAACGGGAGGTCGGCGGTCGCGTCAGGCCCCTGGAGCACGTCACAGTCGCCGCGCTCCTTCGGCGTCGGCAGTCTGGCCGCCTCGCGGCCGTAGAAGATCAGCCGCGTCCAGCGCTCCAGGCTCCCCTCGAAGAGGCCCTCGCGGGCCCACGGGATCAGGGTGTGGACGATCAGGTCCTCGTCGCTGGCGCGGACGGTGAGCGTCCCCGGCGTCAGGGTGATGGAGTTCGCCAGCGTCGTGAGCGGGAGCCCCGAGCCGACCAGCACGCGCATCCGGGTCGTCGTCGGCTCGATGGGTAGCGACGGCGAGAGGATGACGCGCGCGACCACCACGTTCGATTTGAGGATCTCCCACAGCAACACCGGGACGTACACCGCGCCGCGGACGATCCGCTTGGGCGTCTCCAGGGTCGGGTCGTGGTCCAGCGTCACCTGCGAGAGCGTGATCGCGACGATGGCCGCGCTCGCGACGCCCGTGACGAAGTCGAAGGGGTACGTCGGGTCTCCGAGCACGAAGTAGAACAGCAACGAGAGGGCGAACACCGCCCCAAACCGCAGCCCCGTCAGCTCGGAGACGATGCGCTCGCGGCGGGAGGGGCGGTCGACGGGCGCCTCGCGGACCGTCAGGCCGGTCGAGGAGAGCTCGAACTCCATCGGCTGGAGCAGCGCCGTGTTGCCGACCGGGGTGTACTCGGGGTCCAGTAGTACGGTTCCGAGCTCGTTGGCGTCCGCGTACTCGTGAAGCCGCTCGGCGTACTGCCCGGGCCCGAATAGGTATGCGTCGGTTCCCAGGATCGCGGTCTCGATGCGCAGGTCGGGCGCGTTCGCGTCCTCGAGGTCGTACTCCGCCCAGACCGCGACCTGTTCGAGCAGGTCCGTCGCGTCCTGCCGCAGCCGTTCGACGTGGGGGTCGTCGTCGCGCCAGGCGGCGAGGTAGACGAAGTGGAGCGCGTCGGCGCCCGCCTCGGCCGCCTCCGCGGCGGCGTGACCCACGGTGGCCCGCAGCGTCGCCGTCCGCTCGACGGGCACGACGATGCCGTCAGCCACCGGGGTCACCCCCACCGCCGCTGCGTGAGACTGTTCGGGTCGACATTCGTGGTTCTCACCGAAGCCGTTGGTCGGATCACCCAAAACAGTTCTTATCCTAGCGGGATAGGGCGCTAAAACCTCGCGCTTCAGCGCGGGGATACAGCGTCCGCATGTGGTTTTAAGAGGATATACGGCCTACTGAATGTTAACCGAGGCGGTCTATCCGCCTTATCTCAATGAGACAGTATCGGGATTCGCCCTTTCGTCGTGGAAGCCACCCTTCCATCAGACGAACAGGGTGCTGGAAGCACAAGATAACCCTGAATCCCCGTCTTTTGACGGTGGATAGGGGTACCGGTAGCGTGGCACTGCCAGCATTCCCTCGGGGATGCGAAACCGTAAATCTCCCAACCCAGCAAGCCTCCGCTTGTGGGAAGCCCCGCCGTTCACCGCGGGGAGGATGTCACCCTCGTGGCGTCTGCCGGAGGTTCGTCCCCGTTTCTCTCCTCGTCCGCGCCGGCGGGGGCTTACGCGTCCGGCGTCAGCACGGCCGCGAGCCGGTCGGCCACGCGCCCGCCGACCGCGTGTTTGGGGCCGACGACCTCCTCCGGATCGGTTCCCTCGGCGCCGACCAGCAGGACGCGGGACTCGTCGTCGCCCATCACGCTCGCGTCGTTGGCGACCACGAACGCCAGCCCGACGCGGTCGCGGATGCGCTCCGCTTCCGCGATCATCGCCGCGTCGTCGCCCGACGTTTCGGCCTTGAAGCCGACGATGGGGAGGTCGGGGTGGGCCTCCCGAACGGTGTCGATCAGCTTCGGCGTCGGCTCCAGGTCCAGCGAGAGCGGCGACCCGGACCGGATCTTCTCGCCGACCGCGTCGGCGGTGAAGTCGGAGATGGCGGCCGCCGAGACCAGCGCGTCGGCCGTGTCGGCGGCCGCGGTCGCCGCCGCGATCATCTCGTCGGCGGTCTCGACCTCGATTACGTCCGCATATCCCACGTCGGGGCCGTCCTGTACGAGCGTCACGTCCGCGCCGCGGACGTAGCAGCCCCGGGCCACCTCGCGGCCGGTCTTGCCGGACGCGCGGTTCGTGAGGATCCTGATGGGGTCGATGCGCTCGCTCGTCGCGCCGGCGGTGACGACGACGTGTCTGCCCGCCAGCACGTCGGGCGTGACCGCGCGGGCGACCTCCGTGAGAATCGTCTCCTCGGCGGCGATCTTCGCCTTCCCCTCCTCGATCCGGGGGTCCGCGAACGTCACCCCCCACGCGGCGAGCCGGTCCAGCGCCTCCGCCACGCCGGGGTGGTCGTACATCGGCTCGTGCATCGCGGGCGCCATCACCACCGGCACGTCCGCACCGATCGCCGTCGTCGCGCAGGTGGTGACGGGCGTGTCGTCGACCGCGGCCGCGACCTTCCCGGCGGTGTTGGCCGTGGCGGGCGCCAGCAGGAGCACGTCCGCCCACCCGTCGCGGCCGCACAGCTCGACGTGTTCGACCGCGCCGGTGATCTCCGTGACGACCGGCTCGTCGGTCGCGAACTCGACCGCCCACGGGTGGACGATGTTCGTCGAGGCGGGAGTCATCACCGCGCGGACCGCGGCGCCGTGCCGCCGCAGTTCGTGCGCCAGCTCGACCACCTTCACCGCCGCGATGCTGCCCGAGACGCCCAGCGCGACGTTGACCCCCTGAAGCATTGGCTCCCGGTTCGGGCGGGGGTCGTAAATAGCCTCACGAAGCGGCGCGGAGGACGGAGGGCCGCGGAGTCCCTGCGGAGCTTGTCCCTACTCGTCTTCGGGAAGCCGCCCCAACTCGTCGTCGACGAGGCTCGGGTGCGTCCGCTGACGCGAGTCGTGCGGCTCCGCGAAGTACTCCTGCATCGCCGCCATCGACTCCCGCTCGCGGGCGCGTCGCTCCGTCTCGGAGACCTCCTCACAGCCCGGCGGCACGTCGCGGCCGCGGTCGGTGAAGTAGCCCTCCGGCGTCACCCAGTCGTGATAGAAAGGGACCTCGGAGTCGTGGATCAGCGTGATCGCGGTCCGGGCACCGTCGCCCGCGGCGACGACCGCCTGGTGGTACCGCTCCGCGAGCCGACCCGCGGCGTAGAGCCCCTCGACGGTGGTCCGTCCGTCGCCGTCGTCCTCGAGGTAGGTCTTCGAGCCGGCGTCGCGGGCGTCCACGTCGAGCGGGTCGAGGTAGCTCGCGTCCGACCACGAGGCGGCGACGACGCGCTCGGCCGCCAGCGCGTACCGCTCCGAGGTGGCGTCGCTCGCGTCGCCCGCAGCGTCCGCGTCGTCCCCGTCCGACCCGCGCTCGACCGTCGCCACGAACCGCGCGTCCGACCCCGTCTCCACCTCCGCGTCGGCCGCTCGACGCAGTCGCACGACGCGCCCCTCGCGCAGGTCCGCGCCGTTCCGGGTCGCGCCGGAGCGCTGCATGTCGAGAAATGTCCGCGGGTTGACGCCGGCCGGGAAGCCGGGCAGGTTCTCCACGTGGGCGTTGCGGGCGAGGATCGGCTCGCCGGCGTTGACGACGACGGTGTCGAGGCTCGCGCGGGCGGTGAACGTCGCGGCCGAGAGCCCGGCCACGCCGCCGCCGACCACGAGGACCTCGTAGGTGCCCTCGAGCGTCGGAAGCTCGCTCATGCGAGCGCCTCGCGGGCGCGGGGATTTAGCAGGGTCGATCCGGCGCGAGAACCGGCTCCGAAGAGACCGATCGCGTTCGTCGCCGCAAAAACGCCTCCTCAGGCGCCCAGAACGGTTTGACATCCTCCCCGCGCTAAAGCGCGAGGATTCCTCCGTTGGGGGTTCAGCTACCGACCCACGGAGGCAACTTGCGGGTTCGTGCGCACTTCTTTGG
>NZ_LKIR01000140.1:14738-30805 GCF_001462205.1 Haloparvum sedimenti | reverse complement strand
AATGGTTCCTTCACACCTGATTCCCGGTGTGAAGGGGGTATGGCGGATTGAACCAGTTAGACTGGTTCGCACCATTGCATGGTCCGTGTTCGGGTCACACGCGAAAGCGGGTGACACCGAACGTCGTTGGCTCACATCAGATCCCGTCTTACGGCGGACCGCAGGGACGGGGTCCTCATCTCTTCGGATCTAACAGTACCGCCGGGTTTCTATTAAACCCGTCGAACGAGTTGCGTCGAGGTATGGGGTCACACGCCGTACTGACGGGGAGACACCCGCGGACGCGAGCCGAATCGAGAGCGGGTGGGCGGCGTGCGTGGTCGCCGATCGGCCGGCCTCGTCTTGCAGTATCAGTATCGATATCGACGGCCGGCCGATTTCGCCGAGGAATAGGGGTATCCAGTATACTTTTGACGAGGGGAATCAAAGCAGATATCCACGAATGGAGGGGGAGGAGCTGATCACGATCCTCGGGAACAAGTACAATACGGAGATTCTGAGCGCCGCCGGCGAGCCCAAGTCCGCGAAAGAGTTCAGCGAGCAGCTCGACGTCCCCATCGCAACGTGCTACCGGCGCATCGACGAGTTGGAAGAGGCCGAACTGCTGGAACTTCACGACCGAACGCTCTCCGAGGACCGCCGGCGTGTGAAGGTGTATCGACGATGCGTCGACGAGATCGACCTGGACTTCCGGAGCGGACTGACCGTCGAGGTAACCGAACGGACCACGGTCAAAGACCGGCTTGACGACGTGTGGCGGCAGCTCTCTTCGGAGTCGGACTGAGTCAGAGTGAATCCTCGGACCGCCCCATCATCGAGAAGCCGCCGGCGCGGTCGTGGACCGTGATCCCCCCGTCGCCGATCTCCATCGGGAAGATGTCCGTGTCGATGGCCTGTTTCCGCATCTTCGCCACCCAGACGTATCGGTTGACCCCGGAGTCGGTGGGCGTCTGAATGAAGTAGATGTTGCCGTCCGTGAGGAAGTTCTCCAGCCCGACTTCGGTGTCCGGGAAGACGGCGCCCTGCTCGTTTATCAGCAGCGAGGTGAGGCCGTTCGACTTGAGGATGTCCGAGAACTTCAGCAGGGAAGTCCGTTGCTCGCGTTCGTTCTCGAAGAACAGCTGAAACATCGACAGCGAGTCGAGGACGAGGCGGTCGAAGGAGCCGTCCGCGACCGTCTCCAGCAGCTTATCGACCGCTTCCGAGAAGTCCTCCTCACGGAGCATCTCGCGTTTATCATGGATCACGATCTCCCCCGCGTCCACGAGGTCGGAGAATTCGTCGAACCCGACGGACGCGGCCGCTTCCTCGATGTCCGAAGCGTTCTCCTCGAAGGAGACGTAGACGCCGCGTTCGTCGTGTTCGGTCGCGCCCGCGTGGAGGTATTGTATACCGAAGATGCTCTTTCCGGTGCCCGGGTTTCCGGAGACGAGCACCGTCGAGCGTTTCGTGATGCCGCCGTTGAGGATCGCATCCAGCCCATCGACCCCCGTCGAGACGAGTTCACTCATCCGGTCACACGTGCGGGGGCAACGTACATAAGCCCATGCCGCGCCGGCCCTGGCGACGGTTCGGTCCCGGTCTTCGGCGGGACGGACCGGCCGTCCTCCTCAGCCGAGTTGCTCGCCCACGAGCTCGTCGGCCGCGGTGAGGAAGCCGCGACGTTCGCCGGTCGGGATGGTCGCGCCCGCCGCCACGTCGTGGCCGCCGCCGTCGCCGCCGACGGACCGGCTGGCCTTCCGCATCACCGTCGAGAGGTCGAGGCCCTGCCGAACGAGTCGGTGAGAACCACGGGCGGAGACCTTCAGCTCCTCGTCGTTCTTCTCCGCGAACGCCACGATGGGCTTGGAGCTATCGACGGCCGGCGACCCCACGGCCATGCCGGCGACGATGCCGACGATCGTCTCGCGGATGCGGGTGCCGGCGTCGAACCACTGGAGGTGGTCCTCGTGAGTGACGCCCTCCGTCTTCACCCATTGGAGCCCCTCGGAGAGGTTCCGGCGGTGGTTCCGGAGGAGTCTCCGGGCCTCCGCGAGCGCGTCGTCGCGATCACCCAGACACACCGCAAGCCCGACATCGCCCCGCTCGTAGCGAGCGGTGGCGTTGAGCAGCGTCGAGAACTCGCTCACGTCGCGGAGTTCGGTGCCGCGTTCCTCCCCGACCAGCGTGTAGGAGGTACCGATCAGGTCGTTGACGCGGTCGGCGGGGACGCCCGACGAGACCGCGCGCTGCATCAGCGCGGAGACGAGGGTGCGCCGCTCCTCATCGTCGAGGTCCACCCATCGTCGCCAGTCGCCCCCCTGCTTCAACTGCAGATCGAGCCCGGAGAGAAAGGAAATTGCGCCGGCCTCGTCGTTGGAGACGCCCGGGATCCCGGCGTCGGTGGAGTACTCGAGCAGTTTCGGGAGCGGGCGGGTCTGTCGGCCGTACAGCGCGAGGTCGGTGCGCGTCTCGAGCACGCCGGCCTCGACGGCCTCGGCGACGATCCCCTCGTTCGCGCCGGTAAGGCCGTCGTCGCCGTCCTGCATGTCGCCGACCGCGCCGACGACTGCGAGCGCAGCCAGGTCGCGGTTGTCGCCGCCGTCGGGTTCGAGCGCGCGGGCGAGCACGTAGCTCGCGCCCGCGCCGGACAGCTCCGAGGAGCCGTCGAGTCCGACGAGCAGCGGGTTGAGGTGGAACTCCGTCTCGGCATCGGCCGGCTGGTGATGGTCGGCAATGACGGGCGTGAAGTCGCCGGCCGCCTCGTGGGCGGCGATGACGTCGAGCTGTCCGGAGCCGAAGTCCGTGAACAGCACGGTGTCGTAATCGCGGGCCGCGATCCCCGCGACGGAGGCCTCGTCGAGCTGCTTCTCGAAGACGACCTCGTGGTCGATCCCGGCCCGCGCGAGCGCGCTCGTCGCGACCGCGGCGCTCGTGATCCCGTCCGCGTCGATGTGCGAGGCGAGCAGCACGCGGTCGGCCTCGCGGAGCCGCTCCGCGCAGGCGGCCGCGTCGGCGGCGAGTTCGGGAACCGGGGAACCGGCGACGGACATGGGCAGCAGTAGGTTCGTCACCGGAGATAAACCCACGCTTCGGCGGAGGCGAGGGATGGGCCGATCTCGTTCCGTCACCGCGGGCGGCAGGCGTTGCCGTAACTGACGGTTATAGACGTGTGGAGATATATGCGTACTACACATGACTAGAGGATTCAGGACCCGGAGCCTCCACGCCGGGACCGATCCGGATCCGTCCACGGGCGCGCGAGCGACGCCCATTCATCAGACGACGTCGTTCGTCTTCGAGGACGCGGACACGACCGCGGAGATGTACGCGTTGCGCGCGGACGGTCACATCTACTCGCGGCTCTCGAACCCCACGGTGAGGGCGCTGGAGGACCGGCTGACGGACCTGGAGGGCGGGTCGGGCGCTGTCGCGACGGGATCCGGAATGGCCGCCATCGACGCGATCACCACGGTGCTCGCCCGTGCGGGCGACAACGTGGTCGCTAGCTCGGAGATGTACGGCGGCACCTCGGCGTACCTCACCTCGATCGCGAGCCGGCGCGGTGTGGAGGCCCGGCTCGTCGATACCCTCGACTACGACGCCTACGAGGCGGCGATCGACGAGGACACCGCCTACGTCCACGTCGAGACGATCGCCAACCCCTCGCTCGTCACGCCGGATTTCGAACGTCTCGCGGAGATCGCCCACGACCACGCGGTCCCGCTGGTGGTCGACAACACCTTCGCCACGCCCTACCTCTGCCGTCCGGTCGAGCACGGCGCGGACGTCGTCTGGGAGTCGACGACGAAGTGGATCACCGGCAACGGAACGACCGTCGGCGGGATCGTCGTGGACGGGGGGACCTTCCCATGGGACCACCCCAAGGCCGACTACGACGAGCTGGCGGGCCAGTCGCCCGCGTTCCCCATCGACTTCACGGAGCAGTTCGGCGACGCCGCCTTCGCGAACGTCGCCCGGCAGCGCGGCGTGCGTCCCACGGGCGGCCAGCAGTCGCCGTTCGACGCGTGGCAGACGATCCAGGGGCTGAACACGCTCCCCCTGCGGATGGACCGCCACTGCGAGAACGCCCGGGAAGTCGCCGAGTTCCTGCGTTCGGACGATCGCGTCGACTGGGTCACCTACCCCGGGTTCGAGGACCACCCCACCCACGAGAACGCGAGCCGGTACCTGGAGGGCTACGGCGGCATGGTCACCTTCGGCGTCGACGCCGGCTACGAGGCGGCCAAGACGCTGTGTGAGTCGGTCGACCTGACGAGCTTCCTCGCGAACGTCGGCGACGCGAAGAGCCTGATCATCCATCCGGCCTCCACGACCCACGCGCAGATGACCGAGGAGGAGCAGGTCGCCGCCGGCGTCTACCCCGACATGCTCCGCCTCTCCGTGGGCATCGAGGATCCCGAGGACGTGATCGCCGACCTCGACGCCGGGCTCGCGGCCGGGGAGGGCCGGCGGGACTCATGAGCGCCCCGCACGCGGACCGCGGCGTCGCGGCGCTCGGCGAGTTCGAGTTCGCCTGCGGACAGTCGGTGCCGAACCTGCGGGTCGCCTACGAGACCTACGGCGAGTTCACCGGCGACAACGCGGTGCTGGTCTGTCACGCGCTCACCGGGAGCCAGAACGTCTCGCGCACGCCGAGCGCGGCCGGGCGCGGAGCGAACGAGGACGCGGACGCTGCAAACGGCACCGCGAGCGAAGACGGCGACGGCAAGGCCGGGCAGGCCCGCGCGTGGTGGGACGACGTGGTCGGCCCGGGGAAGGCCATCGACACGACCGAGTATTACGTGGTCTGTGCGAACGTCCCCGGGTCGTGTTACGGCTCCTCGGGACCCGCCAGCGAGCGTCCCGCGGACCTGGACCTGGGCGACGACGAGCCGGACCACGACCGGTGGGGGGCGCGGTTCCCGCCGGTGCAGGTCGAGGACTGGGCGCGCGCACAGCGGGAACTGCTCGACCACCTCGGCGTCGGGCGCCTGCACGCGGTCGTCGGCGGGAGCGTCGGCGGGATGAACGCCCTGGAGTGGGCCAAGCGCTACCCGGACGACGCCGACCACGTGGTGGCGCTGGCGGCCGCGGCCCGGCTCGACCCCCAGTCGCTCGCGCTGGAGGCCATCGCGCGCCGCGCCATCCGCGCGGACGAGGCGTGGAACGGCGGCGACTACTACGGCGAGGACCGGCCGGACCCCGACGACGGCCTCGCCATCGCCAGACAGATCGGTCACGTGATGTACCTCTCGAAGGCGTCGATGGCCCGGAAGTTCGGTCGTCGGTCCGCGGGCCGGGACTCCCTCTCGCGGGAGGAGGGCGGCCTCGGCCTGCCCGAGAACCCGGCCGCGACGTTCTTCCCCTACCGCGAACTGGAGTCGTACCTCGACTACAACGCGGCGGGGTTCGTGGAGCGTTTCGACGCGAACAGCTACCTCTACCTCACCAGAGCGATGGACGAGTACGACCTCGCGGCGGGGTACGGCTCCGACGCGGACGCGCTGGCAGCCTTCGAGGGCGAGGCCCTCCTGATCTCCTTCACCGGCGACTGGCACTTCACCGTCGGCCAGAGCGTGGAGGTCGCGGACGCCTTCCGCGCCTCGGACGTCCCGGTCGCGCACCACGTCGTCGACTCCGACCACGGCCACGACGCGTTCCTCGTCGAGCCGGAGTCCGTCGGCCCCCCGGTCGCGGACTTCCTCGAAGAGGGCGTCGAGGGGCGCTCCGTCACCGACGCCGCAGCGGCCGACGACCGCGAGGACGCCACGGACGAGAACCCTCACGCGCCGGTTCACTCCAGCCTGTTCGGCAGCCCGGACTGACCCACACGATACAGAACCCCCGCCGGCTGTCCCACATCCGGCGCGCGCGACCCCGACGCGCGCGAGGGAGGCGGCGGCGCGGCCGCCCTGCGGTGCGTTGCGGTTCCGCGGCCGCGCCGCCGCCGAGGCTGGGGAGGCGAGAGGCCACGCTCGCCCGACAGTCGGTGTAACGAATCACCGAGCAATCGGCCGCGGCGACAGAACGACCAACCGGGCCCTGGCGGACTGAAAGGGCGAGGCCGGTCGCGCCGAAGGGAGTCGCTGAGCAGCCCCTATCGACGCCGGCGTTGCGGAGAGCGTCGATATGCTGCTCAGCGATCGCGAGCGGCCGAGGGCTTTCTGGCTGTTGGCGGCGAGCGCAGCAGCGGGCTTGACTGATCGAGGAAAACCAGTGTATCGCGAGCGGTCGAGAGAAAATCGACGTCCAGCGACTCCCCTTACGCGATCTCGTCGTACTGCTCGGAGAGCTTCTCGGCGGCGTCGTCCATCAGGTCGCGCTCGTAGTCGTCGAGCTCCCACTCGACCACTTCCTCCACCCCGTTCTCTCCAAGCTTCGCGGGAACGCCGAAAGCGGTATCCTCGTAGCCGAACTCGCCGTCGAGCACGAGCGAGCAGGGGAGCACTTCGCCCGTGTCGCGGAGGATCGCCTCCACGGTGTGGGCGACGCCGGTCGCGGGCCCCCACTGGGTCGCGCCCTTGCGCTCGATGACGTCCATCGCGGACTCCTGGAGGTCCGCGAGGATCGCCTCGCGCTCGTCCGCGTCGAACGTCGGGTCGCGGCCGTCGACGCGCACCTTCGAGAACATCGGCACCTGCGCGTCGCCGTGCTCGCCGAGGATCGTCGCCTCGACGTTCCTGACGGGCGCGTCGAAGCGCTCGGAGAGGACGTACCGGAACCGCGCGGAGTCGAGGCGGCCACCGAACCCGACGACTTGATGCCGGTCGCGGTCGCCCGCCTCGTAGAGGTGGCGGTTGAGCAGGTCGACGGGGTTCGAGGTGGTGACCGTCACGAAGTCGTCGTTGTGCTCGGCGAGCTGCGAGCCGATGTCCTCCATGATCGGGGCGTTGTCGCCCGCCAGATCGATCCGGGTCTGTCCGGGCTGGCGGGGGATGCCGGCGGTGATCACGACCACGTCCGAGCCGGCGGTGTCCGCGTACTCGCCCTGCCGGACGGTCGTGTTCGAGTCGTAGGCGATCCCGTGATTGGCGTCCGCGGCCTGTCCGATCGTCGTCTCGCGCTGGTCGGGGATGTCCACGAGCACGAGCTCGTCCGCCACGTCCCGGAGCGCGAGGTTGTACGCGGTCGCTGCTCCCACCGTGCCGGCGGCGCCGACGACGCTCACTTTCGTCATACGCGTGAAACGTGGCGCGCCGGGCGTGTAACCGTTTCGCCGCCGCGCCGTACGGTGCCGCCGTCGCTCTCCCGCGCCTACGCCGTCGCCGCCTCGATCGCCGCGTCGAGGTCCGCGAGGATGTCCTCCGGGTCCTCGATCCCGACCGAGAGCCGAACCATGTCGTCGGTGACGCCCGCGGCCTCGAGTTCTTCGTCGGTGAGCTGCTGGTGGGTCGTCGACGCCGGGTGGATGATCAGCGTCTTCGCGTCGCCGACGTTCGCCAGGAGCGAGGCGAGCTCCGCGTTCTCGACGGTCGCCTTCGCCGCGTCGTAGCCCGCCTCCAGCCCGAAGGTGATCATCCCGCCGTAGCCACCCTCGAGGTACTCGCTCGCCGCCTCGTGGGTCTCGTGGTCGGAGAGGCCGGGGTAGTTCACCCACGAGACGCCCTCGTGGTCCGCGAGGAACTCCGCGACGATTTCGGCGTTCTCGCAGTGGCGGTCCATCCGCAGGGGGAGCGTGTTGAGCCCCTGGATCGTCTGCCACGCGTCGAACGGCGACTGCTGGTTCCCCAGGTCGCGGAGCCCGCGGGCGACCGCGGCGTAGGTGAACGCGGCGTCGCCGAACCGCTCCGCGAAGTTGACGCCGTGGTAGGCCGGATTTTCCGCGGCGATCTCCGGGTAGTCGTCCGCGTGCTCGGTCCAGGGGAACGAGCCGCCGTCGACGAGGACCCCGCCGATGGTGGTCCCGTTGCCGGTGAGCCACTTGGTCGTCGACTCCCAGACGAGGTCCGCGCCGTGCTCGAGGGGGCGACAGAGCGCGGGCGTCGCGAACGTGTTGTCCACGAGCAGCGGGGCGCCGTGCTCGTGGGCCACGTCCGCGATCGCCTCGATGTCGGGCGTGACGAGGGCCGGGTTGCCGATCGTCTCCAGGTGGACGTAGGCGGTGTCCTCGTCGATGGCGTCCGCGTACGCCTCGACGTCGAGCGTGTCGACGAACCGCGTCGTGACCCCGCGGCGCTCGACGGAATGGGTGAGGTAGGTGTAGGTCCCGCCGTACAGCGACGACGCGGAGACGATGTTGTCGCCCGCCGAGGCCAGGAGGAACGTCGCGAGGTTGAGCGCGGCCATCCCCGAACTCGTCGCGACCGCGCCGACCCCACCCTCCAGCGAGGCGATCCGCTCCTCTAAGACGCTGTTCGTCGGGTTCATGATCCGCGAGTAGATGTTGCCCGGCTCCTCCAGCGCGAACAGCCGCGCCGCGTGGTCGGCGTCGTCGAACGCGTAAGAGGTCGTCTGGTGGATCGGCGTCGCCCGCGACCCGGTCGTCGGGTCGGGCTCGGCGCCGGCGTGCAGGCTGCGCGTCGCGAACCGCTGGCTGTCGTCTGCCATGCCTCCCGCATGGGTCGCACGGGTCCTAAAGGCGCGCTCGCCGCCATTCCCTGCCGGTGGCGCGGAGATCGCCGAACCGGTTCGGTCGTGATCGGAGGCGGCGGCGACGGACCGCGGACCGGGCGTTCGGTCCGCTTAAACGCCTCACGCGCGTACGGAGGGATCAATGACCGAGTCCCGCGAATTCTGTCCCCGCTGTGGCGACGCCGTCCCGGAGCGCGCGGAGCCGCTCCCCGGCGCGCCCCGCGAGCGGGACGCGACGCTCTGTGACGACTGCTACTTCGACGACTTCGAGCTCGTCGACGCCCCCGACCGGCTGGAGGTGCTGGTCTGTTCCGGCTGCGGCGCGGTCCACCGCGGCAACACGTGGGTCGACGTGGACGCCCGCGACTACACCGACGTGGCCGTCGAGGAGACCGCCGAGGCGCTCGGCGTCCACCTGAAGGCCCGCGAAGTGGAGTGGGGCGTCGAACCCGAGCAGGTCGACCAGAACAACATCCGAATGCACTGCCACTTCTCGGGGATCGTCCGCGGCGAGCTCCGCGAGGCGGACGTGACGGTCCCGGTGAAGATCTCGCGCGGCACCTGCGACCGCTGCGGGCGCATCGCGGGCGGCTACTACGCGGGCATCGTGCAGGTCCGTGCGGACGAGCGCGAGCTCACCCCCGAGGAGCGCGCCGAGGCTATCGAGATCGCGGAGTCGTACGTCGCCGACCAGGAGGGCGACGGCGACCGCGAGGCGTTCATCACGGAGATCAAGGAGACCGACGAGGGGCCGAACATCAAGGTCTCGACCAACCGCATCGGCCAGAACGTCGCCTCGCGGATCACCGACGCGCTGGGCGGCTCCTTCGAGTCGTACCCCACGCTCGTCACCGAGGACGGCGACGGCAACGAGGTGTACCGCGTCACGTTCGCGGTCCGCCTCCCCCGGTTCGCGCCCGGCGAGATCGTCGACCCGGACGACGGCGACGGGCCGGTGCTCGTCACCGGCGTCTCGGGCCGACTGAAGGGGATCCGGCTCGACTCCGGCGAGCCCTACGAGTCGGCGTTCGACGAGGGCGAGGCGCCCGAGGCCGACCGCCTGGGCGAGCGCACGGACGCCGCGGAGACGACCGTCGTGACCGTCGAGGACGAGAACGCGGTCCAGGTGCTCGACCCCGAGACCTACGAGGCGCGGACGGTCGCGAACCCCGAGTTCGTCGACGAGGACGCCGACACCGTGCGGGCGTTCAAGACGCGCGCCGGCGAGCTTCACCTCGTTCCCGAAGACTCCGAGGAGTAGTCCCGGAAACGCAGGGCGGCTTTTCTGCGGCGGCAGCGCTCCGCGACCGGAAAAGAAAAAAAATCGAAGCCGTGCCGCCGATCCCGAGCCGGTCCTCCCAAACCTCGCGTCGGGGAACTGTCGGCGGATCCTCTGTCGGCGGATCCTCTGTCGGCGGATCCTCTGTCGGCGGTACCTCAGTCGGCGCTGGCGGGCGAGGTGTCGCCGCCCAGCGCGCGGGCGCGTTCGGACTCGGCGACCTCGATGCCGTGCTGCTCCAGTTGTTCCACGAACTCCGCCTCCGAGAGGCCCGCCTGCGCGGCCGCCTGCGAGAGCGTCAGCGTTCGCGCCCCGTACAGCGTCATCGCGCTCGACAGCCCGTGTGATGCCATACTCACCGGTCGAACGTGAGGGAACATGAAGGTTACTATCCCCTTGAGGGGGTTCAAACACCTATTACGATAATAGGTGACAGACAAGAACGGCGGGCCCGTTGGCTCGGGTATAAGGTCGCGGTCGGGGGCACGACACAGGAGTTATGCGTCTCCTCGGCGGTAGGTCGCGCATGGACAGACAGCAGATCATCGCGCTGTTCTTCGCGTTCCTGATGGTCAGTTCGATGGTCGCGTGGGGCGTCTCGGTGCTGTAGCGGCGGGTCCCGCGACGGCGGCCGGTCGCGGACGGGCAAGAGCACCCCCTCGACTCCCACCGGATCGAGCGGCGTGATAGTGAAACCGGACTTCCCTCCCTAGCGCGATTCGCGGCGTCGACCTCCCATTTTCACTTCCGCCCCGCGTCCGGGGAACGGTTAAGTGCGCGGCCGGACGTGGTGTAGGTGATGACCGGCGACCCCGACGACGGGATGCTCTCGTGGGACGAGTCCGTCTTCCGCGACGAGCACGTCTTCGAGATCGACTACATCCCGGAGACGTTCAAACACCGCGAGAGCCAGCTGGAGAGCCTCAAGTACGCGCTCCGGCCGGCCGTCCGCGGGTCGCGTCCGCTCAACACGATGGTCCGCGGTCCCCCCGGGACGGGGAAGACGACCGCCGTGCAGAAGCTGTTCGGCGAGTTGAGCGCCCAGACCGACGTGCGAACCGTCCGCGTCAACTGCCAGGTCGACTCGACGCGCTACGCCGTCTTCTCGCGGCTGTTCGAGAGCGTCTTCGACTACGAGCCGCCCTCCTCGGGCATCTCCTTCAAGAAGCTGTTCGGACAGATAACCGACCGCCTCGTGGAGGACGACGAGGTGCTCGTGGTGGCGCTCGACGACGTGAACTACCTGTTCTACGAGAACGAGGCCTCCGACACGCTCTACTCGCTGCTGCGAGCCCACGAGGCGCACTCGGGCGCGCGCATCGGCGTCATCGTCGTCTCCTCGGACCTCTCGCTCGACGTGATCGAGGAGCTCGACTCCCGCGTCCAGTCGGTGTTCCGGCCCGAGGAGGTGTACTTCCCGGTGTACGACACGACCGAGATCTACGACATCCTCCGCGAGCGCGCCGACCGCGGCTTCCACGAGGGCGTCATCGACCGCCCCGAACTGGAGCGCGTCGCGGATCTCACCGCCGAGAGCGGCGACCTCCGGGTCGGGATCGACCTCCTGCGCCGCGCCGGTCTCAACGCGGAGATGCGCGCCTCCCGGACCGTCGCCGAGGAGGACGTGGAAGGGGCCTACGAAAAGTCGAAGTTCGTCCACCTCTCGCGGTCGCTTCGGGGGCTCTCCGACTCCGAGCGCGCGCTCGTGGAGACGCTCGCGGAACACGACGGGAAACGCGCCGGCGAGGTGTACGAGGCGTTCCACGAGGCGACGGACCTGGGCTACACGCGCTACTCCGAGATCATCAACAAGCTCGACCAGCTCGGCGTCATCGAGGCCGAGTACGCCGAGGTCGAGGGTCGCGGCCGCTCCCGCGAGCTCTCTCTGGCGTACGACCCTGACGCCGTCCTCGACCGCCTACGCTGAGTCGCGGTCGGCGGGAACCGCCCGCCGCTCGCACACCGCTCGCCCGCCGCCCTTTTTGAACCCCGACGCCGTCCGCGGACGTATGAAGACCACCGGCGGCACCGAGACGCAGAAGCGCCGCGCCGGCGAATCGGCCGCGGAGCAGGTCCGGGACGGCACCGTCGTCGGCCTCGGAACCGGCTCGACGGCGGCCCACGCCATCCGCGCCATCGGCCGACAGGTCGACGCCGGTCTCGACGTGCGAGGTGTCCCGACCTCCTTCGCGGCCCGCGAGCTAGCGCGCGAGTGCGGAATCCCCCTGCTCGACCTGGACGAGGCGGTCGGCCCGGACGCGCCCGGCATCGACCTCGCCATCGACGGCGCCGATCAGGTGGCGTTCGCGGCGGCCGCGTCCGGCGATGGAGGGGCCGGCGGCGGCGAGCCCGACGCCCCGGCGCTGATCAAGGGCGGCGGCGCGGCCCACGCCCGCGAGAAGTTGGTCGACGCCGCGGCCGACCGCCTACTGATCGTCGCGGACCCCTCGAAGACGGCGGAGACGCTCGACCGGTCGGTCCCGATCGAGGTGCTTCCGGCCGCGCGGACGACCGTCGCGGCCGCGGTCCGAGCGGCGGGCGGCGAGCCCGAACTCCGGGCCGCCGAGCGCAAGGACGGCCCCGTGGTGACGGACAACGGCAACCTCGTGCTCGACTGCGAATTCGGCGAGATCGCGGCACCGGACGACCTCGCGACGACGCTGTCCCGCACCCCCGGCGTCGTCGACCACGGCCTGTTCGTCGGCCTCGCGGACGAGGTCCACGTCGGCACCGACGAGGGCGTCGACGTCCGCCGATACGTGCGAGACTGACCGGCTACAGTGCGGTGCTGTGCGATCGCGGTGCAGTCGGCGCGCGCCGCGGCGACCGCGCAGCGTGTCGCCGCGACCGCGCGAGGTCGAGCCGACTGGGGCTTTCTGGGTGGTGCCGGCCAGAGCAGCAGGATCAGCAACAGCACCATTTCTGTACGAGAAAGAGCCAGCAGATACGGAACGGACTCGCGCTTCTAAAACTCGCCCAGATCCGAATCGTTCCACTCACCACATCGCCCCGACACGCCAGTCACAGCCCGAGTTTGCGGCGGATCGACTCCAGAACGCCGGGTTCGTCGTCCTCACTCGCGTCGGGGTCGGGAACCACGCGGTCGTGGGGGTAGATCCGGAGCCGGGAGTCGCCCTGCTCGACCGTGATCAGTCGGTCCTCCTTCAGCGCGCTCAGCGCCTCCTCGACCCGGTCGATGTCGGCGTCGACCGCGGCCCGGAGCTCGAACACCGTCATGCCCTCCTCGCCGCGGTCGACCAGCGCGTCGAGGAGCGCGACCTCGACGTCCGGCCGGTCCCGGAATTCCGCCTTCGCAGCCATGGTCCGGGTATCGGCGCGACGGGGTTTACGTGTACCGGCGGGAACACGCCGCGATGCCGCCGACCGCGAACGCAGCGAGGCGGAACTGGTCGCCTCGCCCGCCGACTCCCCGGCCTCCGTCTCCGTACCGCTCGGTTTCACTTCCGTTTTCGGGCACGGCTTTAAACCCCCACGGGACGACGTGACACGCATGAGTCAGGCGACGTTCGACGACGACGACCTGTTCGGCGAGGCGGCCGCGGAGGTCCGCGACGAGGTCGAGGCTCACCTCGCGGACGCCCGCGCGGAGCTCCCCGACGCGGACGAGGTGTGGGAGACCGACGCGGACAACACGCTCGGCGTGCTCAACGGCCTGAAGTCCGCCCTCGACGTGGGCGAGGCGGCCGAGCACGTCCGGCAGGCCAGGAAGAGCTACGTCCTCGGAGAGCGCGCGGACGCCTTCGAGGACGCCGACGACCTCGGCGCCGAGATCGACGCGCTCTCCGAGCTGATCGCGGACATCGAGGAGGCCGCGGACGCAGTCGGCGAGTTGGCGGGGACCGTCCCCGAGCTCCGCGGCGCGCTGGACGACGCCGCGGCGGCCGCCGAAAGCGAGGACGCGGACGAAGACGAAGACGACGAGTCGGACGACTGACCGCCGTCCCGCGCTCCAGCTCCGCGACTACCGCTCAGCGACCGCCGCCGCCAGCTCCGCGAGCGCCTCGCTCGCGAGGCTCGAGAGCTCCTCCCCGCGCTCGACGTCTCCCTCCCGCGGGTCGCCCACCACGCCGTTCTCCGTGAACTCGTCGCTGTCGTGCGCGAGGTTGACCCCTGAGACCCACTCGCCCCAGCGGGCCGACCCCTCCTCGGCCGCGTCCGCGACGCGCTCCTCGCGCACGAGGTCGGGGTGTGTCGCGCGCAGGAGCGCGGTCTCCAGCGGACCGGCGTGGCCCATGTCGCTCGCGTGTTCGCCGACCGCCTCGAACCAGGTGAACGCGACCGCGTAGCCCGGGTGGTCGTCGCGCGAGAAGCGCCGCGCGACCTCCGCGAGCGCCTCCACGTTGCCGCCGTGCCCGTTGACGAGCACGACGCGGTCGACGCCGTGGTGGACCAGCGACTCCGCGGTCTCGCGCACGTACGCGCGAAACGTGTTCGGACTGACCCACAGCGTGCCGTCGAACGCGCGGTGCTCCTCGGCGACGCCGACCGCGACCGGCGGACAGACGAGCGCCTCTCCCCGATCTCGACCCGAAGAAAAGGCGTCCGCGGCCGCCTCCGCCACGGAGACGGCGTTCAGTGTGTCCGTCCCGAGCGGCGCGTGCGGGCCGTGCTGTTCGGTGCTGCCGACCGGGAGGAACGCCACGTCGACGTCGGCGTCGCGGGCGTCCGTCCAGGTCGCGTCCGCGAGGTTCATGCCCTCCCTGCGCGGGCCGGCGAGTTAAAAGGCGGCAGTCGAGAAGCGCTCCGCGGAACGAACGGCAGACTCCGCGCGGCGATGAGGTCAGAGACAGCTGCGGTGGCGCGCGCGAGAAACGCGCGCGAGGGAGCCCGCAGTCGCGGTCGCGCAAGCGGTGCCGTGCGGTCGCGCGACCGCGACTGCGGCGAGGCTGGGGAGGCGTGAGGCTGCGGTGCGGTTGCGGAGCGGTTGCGGTGCTGTGCGGGGTGGGACTGAAAGGGGCAGCCGGCTCGATCCGGCCCCGGCGCCGCAAGCACCGCAGCGGGCTGTGCGGAGAGCGAGGAGCGCAGCGCGTGTCGCGGCCGGTCGAGCCGGCTGGGGCTTTCTGGATGTTGCTGTCCAGATCAGCAGAGTTTGCGACAGAAACATCGTACGGAGAGCCGGCTGGGGCTTTCTGGGTGTTGCTGTTCAGAGTAGCAGGATCTGCACCAGAACCAGATCAACAGTACGGAGAACCGACTTGGGCTTTCTGAACGTTGCTGTCCAGATCAACACGAACGACAGCAGAGACAGAAAAGGCGCCGTACAGAGGAACAAAAGGGGCGTCCGCGGCGGTCGTCTATCAGTCGTCGTCCGTCTCCGCGTCGACCTCGGCGGTCCGCTTCGCGGCGCGCTCGATGAACTCCTCGGGGAGCTGGTCGATCTCGCCGGCCTGCACGCCCCAGAGGTGCGCGTAGAGGCCGTCATCGTCGATGAGGTCGTCGTGGGTACCGCGCTCGACGATACGGCCGTCCTCCAGCACGAGGATGGTGTCGGCGTCCTTGATCGTCGAGAGGCGGTGCGCGATGGCGAAGGTGGTGCGGTCCTCGGTGAGCCGGTCCAGCGAGCGCTGGATCAGCATCTCCGTCTCCGTGTCCACGTCGGAGGTCGCCTCGTCGAGCACGAGGATGTCGGGGTCCTTCAGCACCGCGCGCGCGATGGTGATGCGCTGGCGCTGCCCGCCCGAGAGCTTCACGCCGCGCTCGCCGACCATCGTGTCGTAGCCGTCCGGCAGGTTCTGGATGAACTCGTGGGCCTCCGCGGCCTTGGCTGCCTCCACGACCGACTCGTGGTCCGCCTCGAAGCTCCCGTAGGTGATGTTCTCGCGGACGGTGCCGTAGAACAGGTACGACGACTGGCCGACGTAGCCGACCGACCGCCGGAGCGAAGGCAGGGTCACCTCGCGCACGTCCTGCCCGTCGATGCGGACCGCGCCATCGTCCACGTCGTACATCCGGAGGAGGAGCTTCAGGACGGTCGACTTGCCGGCGCCGGTGGGGCCGACGAGCGCGAGCGTCTCGCCGCCCGGAACCGTGAAGTCCACGTCCTCGATGATCGGCTCGTCGCCGTAGCCGAAGGTGACGTCGTCGTACTCGACCTCGCCCTCGGTGACCTCGAGCTCCGCGGCGTTGCGGTCCTGTTCGAGCTTCGAGGGCTCGTCCATCAGGCCGAAGATGCGCGCGGAGGAGGCGCGGGCGCGCTGGTACATGTTGATGATCT
>NZ_LKIR01000140.1:0-14728 GCF_001462205.1 Haloparvum sedimenti | reverse complement strand
CCCGAGAACGGTCCTGGCGGCCCCTGGAACACCCACAGCCCGCCGACGATGAACGTGAGCACGAAGCCGATGCCCGCGAGCACGCGGAGGCCGGGGAAGAACTTGATCCGCGTCTCGATGGCGTCCCAGTTCGCGTCGAAGTAGTCGAAGGAGACGTCGTCGACGCGGTCGGACTCGTACGCCTCGGTGTTCGAGGACTTGATCACCTGAATGCCGCCGAGGTTGTTCTCCAGCCGCGAGTTCATCTTGCCGACCGTCGAGCGCACCGCCGCGTACTTCGGCTGGATGATGCGGATGAACGCGTACGTGAACACGGCGATGATCGGGACGGGCAACAGCGCGACGAGCGCGAGCTGCCAGTTGATCCACACCAGCAGGACGCCGATGCCGAGCACCATCACCGACATCCGAAACAGGGAGTTCATCCCGTCGTTGAGGAATCGCTCCAGCCGGTTCACGTCGTTCGAGAGGATGGACATCATCTCCCCGGTCTGCTTGTCCGAGAAGAAGTCCATGTTGAGCCGCTGCATCTGGTCGTAGGTGTCCGTCCGAACGTCGTGTTGGATGTTCTGGGCGAACGCGTTGAACCCCCAGTTCCGGAGCCAGTGGAACGCGGCCCCGAGCGCGAACGCCCCGGCCAACACCGCGATAGTGAACCAGAACTGCTCGGTCTGTCCGGTCGGCAGCCACGCGTCCGGGAGGAGCACGAGCGGGATCTGCTCGTCGAACGCGGCCTCGTTGCGGAATATCGCGTCGATGGCGATCCCGAGCATCAGGGGCGGAAGGAGGTCGAGGAGTCGGGCGAAGACGCTCGCGAGGATCCCGATGCTCACGGGGAACGTGTAGTCGCGCCCGTAGGTGAGGAACAGCCGCTTCATGGGGTTCTCGATCTTGTCCCGCTGCTCCTCGAACGGGTCGTCCTTCTCCCAGTCGGGACTACTCATCGTGCCGTGGTTTCCCGTACCGATGAATGAACCTTTCCTTCGAACCGAAACGAAGCGGAACCGTTTGCCGACGGATCCTCACACGCTGTGGTTCTCGACCGTGGGGTCCACGTCCGCGGCTTCGAGGTCCCGACGAACGCGCCGTCTGAGCGGGTCGGGGACGGTCGCGCGCGGCACCGGCGCCGCGGTCGCGCCGTCGGACGGCACCCGCCAGTAGAGCACGCACTCGGCGTCGGCGTAGTACTCGACCGCGTATCGGTCGTCGTCGGTCGCGCCGGCGTAGTGCACGCGAGCGGCACCGCCCTCGGCGCGCCAGCCCTCCCGCGTCGTCAGCGCGGCGATGGCGTCGTCCATGGGACACCCTCACGGCGGGAGACGCATAAGCACCGGCCGCGCCGACCCCCGGCTCCTCGACGGGCGGGAGCGGCCGACCGCCGTCCTACTCGGGCCGCGCCTCCGTCACCAGCTCGCCGTCGTGGCGGACCTCGACGGTCGCGGGGACGCCCCCCTCGAAGCTCGCGGTCGCCTCGTAGGCGCGGTACTCGATCGCCTGCGTGCACGCCTCGTCCGGGTCGCTCTCGTCGACGCCCTCGACGGCGACCACGAACGCGTCGTCCTCGTAGCCCGCGGACGCCAGCTCGGGGTAGATACAGCCGTTCGCGGCCTCGAGACAGCCGTCAACGGTCACGGCATCGTCGGCGAACGCGACCGTCGCGGCCGTGCCGGGCTCCGAACAGTCGCCGCGCCGCTCCAGCGCGGCGTCGACCAGCGCGGGCGCGTCGGCGTCGGTCGGGGTCCCGTCGCCGCCGTCGGAGCCGCCGGAGTCCCCGTCCGCGTCGTCCGAACCGTCGCCGGCTTCGGTCGTTCCGTCCTCCGAATCGGTCGGATCGTCGCCGGGCGTCGAGTTCTCGGCGCAGCCGGCGAGCGCCGTCGCGACGCCCGCGGCCGCGCCGCGCAGGATGGTGCGTCGGTGCATGCCTGCTCGGTGGCTCTCGCGGAGAAAAGGCCTTCTGTAGGCTCAAACGGCCGTTTGTCCAATCCCCCGTTCCGCGACCGTCCGCCGCCGACCGGACGAACGCAGTCGCACGCGTGCCGACCGCGCGGCGCGCGGACCGACGCCGCGACCGAAGCCGATACGTTGATTGTCCGCGATGGCGCATGACCGGACATGGTCGAGCCCATCTTCGCCGTCGCCGTCGCGGCGACTCTCGCGACGCTCCTCATGACGGCGGCGATGCTGTCGTTCGTTCGCGGCGCGATGCACAGCGACGCCCACTCCCCGTCCCCCGATCCGGGCAGCGACCCGGTTCCCGAGGACGAGTAGCGCGCCCGAGCCGCGATGGCCGCCCGGCCGACCGGCCGGGCGACACAGCGTGGCGCGCGCCGGCGACGAGGCGTTTCTGCCACCGACTCCGGGAGTGTGTGAACGACTGACGGCGGGGGAACTTATACCTGAGCGACGCATAGCCGGGCGACAAGCCGATGGAAGAGAGCATCTCCGGGTTCAAGGTGCGCGGGGACTGGGGCGACATCGTCGAGCACGGCGAGCGCATCACGCAGGCCCTGCGCGAGGCCGGCGCCGAGGGCGACGCCTATCACGAGTGGGAAGAATGGCGCCCGAAATCCCACGAGCGCATCGACGAGGACGTCTCGGAGAAGACCGCCGAGCAGGCCTCCGTCGCGGAGGGCGAAGGCGAGAAGGCCGGCAAGAGCGCCGGTGAGGACCTCCAGACCGCCGGCGAGAAGCTCTCGGAGTCGTACGAGAAGGTCGAGGAGGGCGACAGCGACGAGGCGCTCGACCGCTGGAACGAGTCGATCGGCCACGTCGCCCGCGCGGCCGACTCCGCGGGCCGAAAGGCGATCCGCAAGGTCGAGGACACCGTCTACCGCAAGGTGATGACGCAGCTCGCGCCGTACTACTTCGACAACGACCTGATCAGCGCCAACGTCCAGCAGGTCGGCCGCGGCGAGGAGGCCGACGAGTTCGTGCTCGAGGTGAACGTCAACGACGACGAGCTGAAAGCCGAGGTCTCCGACATCCTCGCGGAGTACGAGTCGGAGGTCGACCGCTGGCACGTCGAGACCGAGAAGGACCTCGGCAACGCGGCGGCCGCGGAGGGCGTCGAGGTCACCGAGGAGGAGGAGGCCGGCGGCGGCTCCGAGTCGACGCGGACGTAGAGGACGCGGACGTAATCACGGGGCCTTTCTGCGACAGCCGGACCGTTTCCGTGTCCCTTTGAGAGGTCGATCCTGCTGGTCTGGATAGCGACCTCCAGAAAGCCCCAGCCGGCTCTCCGTACGACATTTTTGAAACTGCTGTTGATCCTGCTGATCGGCACAGCAACGCCCAGAAAGCCCCAGCCGGCTCTCCCAACTACTGATCTGGATCTGTTGTCGATCCTGCTGCGTGGAACAGCACCACCCAGAAAGCCCCAGCCGGCTCGACCGGCCGCGGCACACTCTGCGCTCCTCGCTCTCAGCACCGCGCGCTGCGGTGCTTGAGGCGCCGGGGCCGGATCGAGCCGGCTGCCCCTTTCAGTCCCACCCACCGCCCAGCACCGCGACCGGACAGCAGCCTCTGACCTCCCCAGCCTCGCCGGCGGCGCGGCCGCGGAACCGCACCGCATGCGGCCGCGCCGCCGCCTCCCTCGCGCGGTCGCGGCGACACGCTTCGCGGTCGCCGCGGCGCGCGCCGACAGCACGGCACCGCTACAGCATCACGACCGCACAGCACCGCAACAGCACCGCACCGGACTCAAAAAGTGGTCGGAGCGGTTACGACTCGTCCTCGTCGTCGTCGTTCTCCTGCTGCTTCTCGTCCTCGTTTTCTCCGGCGGTCAGGCCGTCGTTATCGTCGCGGTCGAGCGCGCGCGGCGCGTCGTGGTGGTCGGAGTAGCCGTCGAACCAGCGAGCGATGCGCTCGATGCGGTCGACGATGTGGCCCGGCTCGCCCGACCGCGAGAGCTCGTGACCCTCCCGGGGGTAGCGCACCATCCGCGTCTCCACGCCGTTCTTCCGGAGGATCCGGTGGTACAGCTCCGCCGTGCAGATCGGCGTCCGCGTGTCGTCCTCCGAGTGGATCAGTAGCGTCGGCGTGTCGACCTCGTGGGCGTGGCCGGTCGGCGACTGCTCCCAGAGCCACCCCGGCTCCTCGGAGGGGGTCGTGTCGAAGTCGCCCTCCAGCAGCTTGTACGCGCCGTCGGTCGACCCGTAGAAGCCGGTGAGGTCGTAGACGCCGCGCTGGGCGACCGCCGCGCGGAAGTAGTCGGTGTGCCCGACCGCCCAGCCGGTCATGAACCCGCCGAAGGAGCCGCCGGTGAGGAACGCGTTCGAGGCGTCGACGTAGTCGCGGTCCGCGACCTGCTCGACGCCAGCCATCACGTCGGTCAGCGTGGTCTCGCCCCAGTCGCGCTCGATGGCCCGCATGAAGTCGGCGCCGTAGCCGGTCGACCCGCGCGGGTTCGACCAGAAGACGACGTAGCCCCGGGCCGCGAGCGTCTGGAACTCGTGCCACATCGTCCCCGAGGTGGTCCACATCGCGTGCGGGCCGCCGTGGACCTCGACCGCGAGCGGGAACTGCCCGGGGTCGTCGGCCTCGGGGTCGAAGCCGGGCGGGGTCAGCACCCACCCCTGCACCTCCACGTCGCCGCCCTCGGACGCGAACCACAGCTCCTCCGGCTCGCCGACGTGCCGCTCGTCCAGGAACTCCGCGTTCAGCTCGGTCAGCCGGGTCGTCTCGTCGGCCGCGGCGTCGTACGCGAACACGTCGCCGGGGTGATCCCACTCCGAGAGCGCGAGCGCGACGGTGACCTCGTCCGGTCCCGCCGCGTCGCTCCCGCCGACATGGCCACCCGAGATGGCCCCGCGGCGGACCAGCCGCTCGGGGTCGTCGCTCCCGTCGCCGGGTACCGACCACACCGCAGTCTGTCCCTCGTCGGGCGTCGCGAAGTAGACCGTCTCCGCGTCGGGGCCCCACTGCGGCGGCACGTCGTAGCTCACCGACCGGTCGATCCCCGCCGTCAAGTCCGTCACCGCGCCCGACGCGCGGTCGATGACGTGCAGGTCGGTCGGCTGGATCGAAGCCTGCTCGGGCTCCGTGCGGAGGAACGCCACGCGACCGTCCGCGGTCGCCGCGAGCGCGGTGCCCCAGCCGGTCGTGACGTGGACGCGCTCGACCGCGTCGGCCGCGAGGTCGTGGGCGTGGATCGCGATCTCCTCGGAGTCGTCGGGGTCCGCGCCGCGCTCCTCCGCGATCTCCTCGGTGTAGTAGAGCGTGTCCGCGTCGCCCCACTCCGGGGACCCGAAGTCGGCGTCGCCGTCAGTGAGCCGGCTGACCGCCTCGCTCGCCTCGGCGTCTCCGTCTCCCCCTGCCCCGCTCGCCGCGGCGTCGGGGTCGGCCGCGTCGACGTCGACCACGTAGACGTGCGAGCGGCGCCCGTCGAAGTACGACTGCATCGAGCGGTAGACGGTCCGGTCGACCACGCGCGGGTCCGGGTGATCCTCCGGCTCGTACTCATCGGGGACCGACTTATCCCGCCCCTCCTCGCGGTCCTCCCCAGTAACCGACTGGACGAACGCGATCCGGTCGCCGTCCGGTCCCCACGCGACGGCAGAGACGCCGCCGACCACGTCCGTCACTTGCCGGGCTTCGCCACCGTCGACCGGCAGGACCCAGAGCTGCTGGCGGTCGTCGTCCGCGCCGCGCGTGGACGTGAACGCGAGCCGGTCGCCGGAGGGGCTCCACCGCGGCTCCGCGTCGGTCCCCTCCGCGAGCGAGAAGCGCCGATGACCCGAACCGTCGACGCTCGCGACGTGGATCGTCGCCGCGTACTCCTCGTCGCCGTCCGCCTGCTCGCGCACGAACGCGACGCACTCCCCGTCCGGCGAGAGCCGCGGGTCGGCGGGCTTCGCCAACTCGTGGAAGTCGGCCGCCTCGATGGGTTGCTGCTGCATACCGGCCGGTCACGGGCTGTCACCAAAAGGGGCCCGGAGCCGGAAGGCGCCGCCCCGTTCCTTATCACCCATGCCGCGGCAGACGCCGCGTGGTCTGAGCCACACCCGGAGCGAACGAGGCGGTCGCGCGGCGCACCGCTCCGGGAGCGACCGCGCCGCCTGCTCGCCAACGGACACGCAACCCCGCCACCGGACCGGCGGACCGCACGCCCAAGCGCTCAGAACCGCGCCGGCCCGAACCCGTCGAGCACCGCCGGGATCTCGCCCAGCACCGCGTTCGCGACGAGTTTCCCGCTGTAGGGACCCAACTGGAGCCCGGTCGCGCCGTGCCCGGTCGCGAGGTGTGCTCCCTCGACCGACGGCACCGGTCCCAGCACCGGAAGGCGGTCGGCCGAGACCGGCCGGAGGCCGACTTTCGTTTCCGCGTGCCGCGCCTCCGCCAGCCCCGGGGCCACGCGCAGCGCCTCCCGGGACACCTCCGCGATGCCGTCAAGCGTCGCGTGCGGCGCGAACCCCGCCCCCTCCTCGCGGGTCGCACCGACCGCGATCCGCTCGCCGGGCCACGGCACCATGTAGTGCCCGCGGAACCCCTTGACCACCGGCCAGTCGTCGGTCCCCGACAGCGACGGCACCGTCGAGATGTCGAGGTGAGCGATCTGCCCGCGGTGGGGTTCGATCGGGACCTCGGTCCCCAGATCCGACGCGAACGCACCGGACCACGCCCCGCCCGCGACCACCACGTCCGACGCGTCGATCCGATCGCCGTCGGCCAGCGTGACGCCCGTCACGGAAGCCCCGTTGGTCCTGATCCGGGCCACCTCGCCGTCGCGAACGGCCAGTCCGCGTTCCCGACCGACCGCCCGGAGGGCGGTCGCGAAGCGGCGACCGTCGACTCGCCCCGCGTTCGCGAAACGGAGCGCCCGGGCGCCGTCCGCGACCGGCGGGAACGCCTCCTGGAGCGCATCGCCCGCCAGCGACGCCACCGATCCCGGCTCGGGGCGGCCGTACTCCGCGGTCCGTCGCTCCGCCCGATCGCGTACGGCGTCGAGTTCTGCGTGCTCCTCCTCGTCCGCGGCGACGACGACCACCGACGTCTCGGAGTAGCCGTGGTCGTGGCCGGCCGCCGAGAGCTCCGCGGCCAGATCCGGGTAGTAGTCCGCGGCGGCGAGCGCGAACTCGAACCACGCCGTCGAGTCGGTGCGACTGCTCGTGGCGGGCGAGACGATACCCGCTCCCGCGTCCGTCGCGCGCCCCTTATCGCGGCGGTCGACCAGCAGCGCGTCCGCGCCCGCGTCCGCGAGGTGGTACGCGACCGCGGAACCGACGATGCCGCCGCCGACCACGACCGCGTCGAAGTCGCTCATGGATCGGGGAGGGTCCGTCGCCGACAAAAGCGTTCGCGGAGTCGAGCGCAAGAACAGGATAATGTTACCACTACCCGGGTGCAGGACCGGATTCTGCCACTTACCGCGGGCGTTTACAACGGGAGTCGTAACGCCACCCATGTCACACGAGTTCAACTACTCGCGACGGCGGCTGCTCGGCGGCGTGGCCGCGGGCGCGACCGCGGCGACCCTCGCCGGCTGTGCCGAAGACAGCGGCTCATCCGATGGCGGGTCGACGAACGGCACCGCGACCGACGCCGAGTCGACGGCCGAGTCCCGGGACGGCGGCGAGTTGGTCTACTCCCAGCAGGTATCGCCTATCGAGTTCGACCCGCTCGTCGTCAACGACATCTACTCCCAACAGGTCTGTTCGCAGGTGTTCGAACCGCTGTACGCCTACGACGAGGGGACCGACCCGGTTCCGCACCTCGCCAGCGAGGAGCCGACTGTCGAGCGCGACGGCACGCGGTACATCGTTCAGCTCCGTGACGGCCCGCGTTTCCAGAACGGCGACCCCGTGACCGCGGAGGACGTGCGCTACTCGCTTCTCACGCCCATCGAGGAGGAGACCGCGAACAAGCCCGACGTGGACATGATCGACACGGTCGAGGTCGTCGACGACCGGACGGTGCAGATCGACCTCCAGTACGGCTACGGGCCGTTCTTCACGCTGGCGCTGACCCGCAACGTCGTTCCGAAGGCCGTCCGCGAGGAGGACCCGGAGGCGTTCAACCTCAACGCGCCCGTCGGCTCCGGCCCCTTCGAGTTCGTCGATTGGAGCGAGGGCGAGTACGTCGACCTCGAACGCTGGGACGACTACTGGGGCGATCCCGCGCCCCACCTCGAACGCCTGCGCTTCGAACCGGTCGAGGAGAGCACCACGCGCGTCGTCTCGTTGGAGACGGGCGAGTCCGACGTGGCCGACGGCATCACGCCGCAGACGTGGGAGACGGTCCGGGAGGCGGACAACATGAGCCTCCAGTCCGAGCCTGGCATCTCCTACTACTACCTCGCGTTCAACTGCAACGAAGGCCCGACGACGGACCCCCAGGTCCGCGAGGCGATCGACTACGCGGCCTCGATCGATCAGGCCGTCGAGAACTTCATCGAACCGGCCGGGGCCCGGAACTACGGACCGGTCCCGCTCCCGGTCGCCGAATCGTGGGACCTCCCGACCGAGGAGTGGGCCGACATCGCCCACGACCGCGACACCGACCGCGCGGCCGAGTTGCTCGCCGACGCCGGTGTCGAGGAGGACTACGGCTTCCGGATCATCGTCCCGCCGGACGACCTGCGCGAGCAGATCGGGATCTCGGTGTCGAACGGCCTGAACGAGGCCGGCTACGACGCGGAGGTCCGCCGGCTCGACTGGGGGACGTTCCTCGACACCTACGACACCGGCAGCGAGGACGACTACAACCTCTACGCGCTCGGCTGGCTCGGCGGCCCCGACCCCGACTCCTACGTCTACAACCTGTTCCACGAGGAGCAGATCGGCGCCACCAACGGCACCTACTACGAGAACGACGCGGTGATGGAGGACATTATCGCCGCCCGCCGCTCCAGCGACATCGACGAGCGGCGCGAGCTCTACGAGTCGATCATCCCGACGGTGCTGGAGGACCGCGTCCACCTGCCCGGCTACAGCATGCGCGTCTCCATCGGGCTCCGCGACCACGTTCAGGACTTCGTCGCGCATCCGCGGTCACAGTACAACCCGCGGGTCGTCAGCGACTACAACAACGTCTGGCTCGACCGCTGATCGGGGACCTGATCGGCCGACACCGATTCCTTCCGGCCGATCAGTCCGGATCCACACGGCCGCTCGTCGCGCTCCGGAGTCGGTCGGCTAACTCGGCCGCCTCCGCGACCGGCACTCTGATCTCGAAGGTCACGTCCTCCCCGTAGTCGGCCTCGAACTCGACGTCCGCGGACTCGATGATCCCGCGGACGGTCCCCGAGTCGTCGTAGGCGGTCGTCACGACCATCGTCCGGTGGGGGCGCTCCTCGACGACGCCCGCCGCGTCGAGGGCGTCCTGCACCGCGCGGGAGTACGCGCTCACCAGTCCCCCGACGCCGAGGTTCGTCCCGCCGTAGTAGCGCGTGACCACGGCCGCGACGTTTCTGACCTCGCGACCCTGCAACACGTTGAGCGCCGGCTTCCCGGCGGAGCCGCTCGGCTCGCCGTCGTCGCTGGCGTACTCGCGGAGCATGACCTCGCCGTCCCCGGGCCGTCGCTCGGAGGGCTCGCCCGCCGGGACGCGGTAGGCCGGGACGTTGTGCGTGGCGTCCGCGTACTCCTCGCGCACCGTCTCGACGAACGCCTCGGCCTCGTCGACGGAGGCGGCGGGGGAGACGTGGCCGAGGAACTCCGACCCGCGCACCTCGAAGGTCGCGGTCGCGCGCTCCGCGACGGTCAGATACGCGTCCGTCACGGGTCGGGTCCCCCCGCCGGGCTCGTCTCCGTCTCCCCGTCCACGCCGCCGGCCGCCCGGTCGTCCGTTCGGCGCCGCTCCACCACCGCGCTCGTCGGCGGCGCCTTCCGGTAGAGCGCGAGAAACGCGACGACGCCGACCGTCTCGGCGACTTTGGCGACGAGCGCCAGCGGGTCGGCCGCGAGCGCGGCCGGCGTCGACGCCCCGTGCCAGCCGACGTACCCGATCAGCAACGCGGCGAGCGTGCCGGCCCCGAGCGCGTAGAGCCGACGGTACTCCTCGCTAGCGCGGAGGACGGCGGCGCCGACCAGCGCCAGCAGCACCGCGACGGCGAGGAAGACGTACGGGCGCGGGTCGGACGCGCCGATCAGAGGCCACGCCCACAGCGCGTGGGCCGCGCCGGACAGGAGCGAAGCCTGCACGGCGACGGCCCTGAAGACGCCCGCGGTCCGGTCTCCGTCGATCGAGTCACTCATTGGGGAGCGCTTGGCTGCCGGCGATAAAGTCGGTGTCCATCCGCGTCGCTACGGCCGGCACTCCAGCAGGTCGCCCTCGCGAGGGTCAACGTCGTCGCCATACCCCTCCGCCCGCCGAAGGAGATGGGGTGTGAGCAAGTAGTGCGCCCGGACCGCGTTGTCGGCGTGCTCGACGACCTCCCGCAGCGTGACCCCCACCGTCGTCCCGTCCGCGTCGAGAAAACGAGTCCCGTCCTGCTCCGGAGCGCCGTCGAGCGCCTCCCGAACCGCCTCCGAGTCGTCGAACAGGCGCCGTTCTATCGTCTCGCCGGACGCTGCGGCCTCGCGAACGACGCCCGGGAGCGTGTCGAGTTCGTCCGGGAGGTCGTCGACCGGGAGGGGATCCGCATCCGCGGGCGCCTCGCTCGGCGCCGCGACCAGTTCGGTCTCCACCGTCCGCTCCTCGTACCACGTCGTCTCGACGGTGACGGTCCACCCGGCTCCAGCCGAGTGGTGTTCATCGGCCGCGGCAGACTCCTCGACCCGGGGGCTGACGCGCCCGACCTCGTCCGCGTCGTGGTTCACCGCGGTGGCGTTCAGGTGAGCGACCTCGTACGCGGCGACGAACCCCTCGACCGCGGCGGGGTCGTCGGCGTCCGGCGGAAAGCCGGCGTCGTACCCGCGGGTCGTTGGACAGTCGTCAGGGAGGCCGGAACCGGCGGCGTCGGTCGGCTCCGAACCGGGACCGGTCGCCGTCGACGTGTCGGTTCCGTCCGCGGCGTCGGATCCGGTCGGTGCGTCGGCGGCACAGCCGGCGAGCGCGAGGCTCCCGCCGACGGTCGCGAGGAGGGCGCGGCGGCGCATGTCGGGTGGTCAGCGGACGCCGATAAATGTCTTCGGGCGCTACTCCCACGGGTGGCCGCCGGCAGCGTCCGGCCAGAGGGGGTACCAGTACGCCTCGTCGTCCTCGATCTCGAGTTCGCCGTCGAGCACCGACCGCAGTTTGAACTCCGTCCGGTTGTCGCGCTCGTGGTCGCCGTCCGGGACGAAGGGGTAGTAGGCGCCGCGGCGGAACGAGTAGACCCAGTAGGCGCCGCGGTCGTCCTTCTCGAAGCCGAAGACGGCCGCGAGCAGGCGGGAGCCGAACCCCTGCTCGACGAAGGTGTCGGCCGCGAAGTGGACGCTCGTCACGAGGTCTTCAGGATCGTCGTCCTCCAGGACGAACCAGCGGTAGCCGTGGTCGTCCTCGTACTCGTGGTAGCCCGTCCCAGTCTCGAGCTCGCCGGCCTCGAGGATCGCCTCCACCTCGTCGATCGTGTCCTCGAAGGCGGTCGAATCGACGCCGGAGAAGCAGAGCGCCGCCTCGCCGCAGTGGTCATAGCTCAGATCCGCCTCCATCGTGACGTAGGCGGTGGACATCCCGAACAGGTCCTCCGGGTCCGCGTCCCGGGTCGCGTCGGTCTCCGCGCTGGTCCCGAGGACGGAGCGGAGCGTGTCGAGCAGGCCCATTGACTGGTCGATGGTAGGGGGGCCGGGGATTAGGGCGTTTCTACGGCGGTGAGGCAGAGGGGTACCCGCGACCGACCGGTGCTCAGGCCGTCTCCATCTCCGCCTCGAGCTCCCGGAGACGCTCGACGCGCTTCTCGGTGCTCGGGTGGGTGGAGGCGATTCGGCCGATGAACCCCTTCCTGATGGGGATGATGAAGAACGCGTTCATCTCCGCTTCGTCGCGGAGGTCCTCGGTCGGGACGCGGTCCATCGTTCCGTCAATGGAGAGAAGCGCCGAGGCGAGCGCACCGGGCTTGCCCGTGATCGACGCGGCGCCGCGGTCCGCCGCGAACTCCCGATAGCGCGAGAGCGCGCGGATCAGCAGGAAGGATATCACCCAGACGAGCAGCGAGGCGGCGACCGCGATCCACACCGGCGGGGCGTTTCTGTCGTTACCGGCGAACATCCAGCCCCAGCGCACGATGAAGAAGGCGATAGTCGAGAGGAACGAGGCGATGGTCATCACCATCACGTCGCGGTTCTTAACGTGGGCCAGCTCGTGGGCCATCACGCCCTCCAGTTCCTCCTGATCGAGGCTCCGCATCAGGCCAGTCGTCACGCAGACGGTCGCGTTCTTCTGGTTCCGACCTGTCGCGAACGCGTTCGGAACCTGCGTGTCCGCGACCGCGACGGTGGGCTTCGGCAGGTCCGCCTGCTGGCTCAGCCGCTCGACCATGCGGTGCAGTTCCGGTTCCTCGTCCGGGTCCACCTTCCGCGCGCCCATGCTCCGCAGCGCGAGTTTGTCGCTGAAGAAGTACTGCGCAAGCGAGAAGCCGCCGAGCAACAGGAGGGTCACGAAAATCCCCGCGTCGAACACGGAGATGAGGACCCCGACGAACGCCAGATAGAGGGCGAACAGCAGGAACATGGTGAGCGCCATGCGCCCGCGTAACCCCCAGTCGGTGCTCCATTGCATACCCGGCGATAGCGGCCCGGAGCGGTAAAGCCTGCCGGAGGGGCCGCCCGGTGCCGGTTCCACCGGCTTATAACCCACCTCCGATACACCTCCGCGCATGGAGACAGTCATCGTCACCGGCGGCCTCGGTCGCTCCGGACGCTGGATCGTCGACCGCCTCGCGGACCAGTACGAGGTGGTCTGCGTCGACCTGCACCATCCCGGTTTCGAGGCGACACCGGCCGAGAACGTCGACTTCCGCGCCGCCGACCTGGCCGACCGCGGCGAGACCTACGATCTGATCGACGCCGTCGACCCCGATGCCGTCGTCCACTGGGCCGCCATCCCCTCCCCGACCCGCCACGCCGGCGGCCGCGTCTTCGAGACGAACGTCCTCTCCGCGTACAACGTTTTGACAGCCGCGGGCCGTGCCGACGCACGCGTCGTGCAGGCGTCGAGCGAGTCCGCCTACGGCTTCGCCTTCGCCGAGGAGACATCGCTCCCCGACGAACTGCCGATTACCGAGGACCACCCGTGCCGCCCGGAGGATCCCTACGGACTCGGGAAGGTCATCGCCGAGGACGTCGCCGACACCGTCGTCCGCAAACACGACATCTCCGTGACCTCCGTTCGCCCGTCGTGGATCCAGCAGCCCGGCGAGTACAACTGCCGGGACGAGGACAACCTCAAGGAACTCGCCGGCGGCGCCGGTAACTGCTGGTCGTACGTCGACGCCCGCGACGTGGCCGACCTCGTCGCCGCCGCCCTCGCCGACCCCGTCGACGGCCACGAGGCGGTCCACGCCGCCGCGGCGGACACCTACCTCGACGGCTCCGTCGTCGACGCGTGTCTGGCCTTCTGGGGCGAGGTCCCCGACGACTGCGGCCTCGACGCCGACGGCGACGCGTCCGCGCTCTCGACGGCGAAGGCCGAGCACCTGTTCGACTGGACGCCGAGCCACACCTGGCGCGACGCCGCGACCGCCGACGTGGACGCCCCCTCGCTGACGGAGTCATGAGCGGCGAGCGCGAGACCGTCCTCGTCACGGGCGGACTGGGGAGCTCCGGACGCTGGGTCGTCGACCGCCTCCTCAACGACTACGACGTGGTCTGCGTCGACCTCGACCACCCCGGCTTCGAAGCCACGCCGCGCGAGGGACTCGACTTCCGAGCCGCCGACTTGACCGACCGCGGCGAGACGTACGACCTGATCGGAGAGGTCGATCCCGACGCCGTCGTTCACTGGGCCGCCATCCCGGTCGCCGGCGAGCACCCCGACGGGACGACGTTCGAGACGAACGCCCTCGCCGCGTACAACGTCCTGTCCGCCGCCGGGCGCGCCGACGCCCGCGTCGTGCAGGCGTCGAGCGACGGCGCCTACGGCTTCTTCTTCGCCGACCCGACACCCCTCCCCGACGCGCTCCCGATCCACGAATCGCACGACCGACTGGCAGAGGATCCCTACGGACTCTCGAAGATCGCCGCCGAGCGATGCGCCGACCGGACCGCGCGTCGCGACGGCGTGTCCGTCACCTCGATCCGCCCCTCGTGGATCCAGTTCCCGGGCGAGTACCCATGTCGAGAACCCGAGTACGTCGAGGACCTCGGTGCGGGCGCCGGGAACTTCTGGTCCTACGTCGACATCCGCGACGTGGCCGACCTCGTCGCCGCCGCCCTCGCCGACCCCGTCGACGGCCACGAAGCCGTCAACTGCGTCGCCGCCGACAACGCGCTCGGACGACCGCTCGTCGACCTCCTGCGTCGCCACTATGGAGCGATCCCCGACGACTGTGCGGTCGCCGCCGACTCCGACCGCTCCGCGTACGCGATCACAAAAGCCGAGCGCCTGTTCGGCTGGACGCCGAGCCGCTCCTGGCGCGACGCCGCCGACGAGCGCGTCGAGGGGCCCGAACTGCTCGAGGGCTGAGCGAGGAACGCCCGAGGCGCTGCCGCCCGCCGAGTTCTCTCCTCTCCGATCTCACAGCGTCGCCACTCGCCAACCGGACCTTCTCGAAAACACCTCTCCGCGTCACACAGCACTGCCGCTCGCCAATGAATCAGTATGAGTATGAATGGACAGACGGCGAACCGGTACTCCCAGAGGGTCTCCCACT
>NZ_LKIR01000014.1 GCF_001462205.1 Haloparvum sedimenti | reverse complement strand
CGTCTATTTGGGTGAGCAGCGCTCGGGGCACCCGGACGTTTATCTTCTCCATTTCGCCGTTCGATCCGGAATTGCTGTCGATGCTCATAATCTGTGATACGCACGTATCACAAAAGAGTCTTCGGGTGGGTCTCTCATTTGAACATCTCTCCTTACGCCAAGTGAGGCACCTCAGCAGGTTCTTCGATGTCGTCGAACTCACCGCGCTCGACCGGTTCCCAGTCCTCGCTAGGTTCCGGACTCCACCAGTCGACCTCGTAGGCACCCGGTGCGCCGAAAATTTTCACCCTCGCCGACCCGCTTGGCAGGTCGCGACGATGTTTTTCGTCGACGTGGAGGTTCCAGGTAGTGGTTGAATCGAAGCAGGCGAGCACGGCCTCCTCGTATCCGCGTGTTTCTCGGGATTCTTGGAATTCGACCTGGGTGTTGCAGTTCTTGCAGAACACCCCCTCGAAGGGGATGTGAGTGAAGACCTCCTGCCCGCAGACGGGGCACCAGAGGAACTCGAACAGTGCCTCACTGTGTCGGTCACGTACTTCGAGACTCATTGGTTGACTAACCCGGTCGTCCCGGGCCACCACCTCGTGCCCGGCCGAAAAAACAGCACCCAGCGCTCATTCACTCACCGTTCGGCGCCGTAGACGATGCGTGAGGGGGCTTCGTACCCACAATCGGGGCAGTCATACCACCGCTGGACTTTCGCCCTGTCTGCCGCCTTCTCGCCGACACGAACGTCCTCGTTCGGACACTCCGGACAGCGGAGATCCGGAGCGGGACGCTCCCGGAGCTCGTCACGGAACGCCGTCGCGTCCTTCGTCTCGTATCCCCGTGACCAGACCGGGTAGCCGTCGACGAGAATTGCCCCGCGCCACTTGTACCGGTAGGAGTCCGACGCTCGATGCAGGACGGCTCGCGCACCGGTCTCGGTGTTCCGATACGCGAGTGTCGGCGAGCGGCTCTCGCGTCGCCAGCTGGTGATGTGGGGCATTGTTCAGAAGTGGACGTCAGCGGGCACGATCCAGAGCTCTTCACTCTCCTCGATGAGTCGGTCCAGTTGTCCACGGTGGCGAATACCGGTTCCGTGTTCGGTGTACAGGAAGATCGTCGGGCCGTCGTACGCACCGACCTGGTGGAAGGCGTGTCGCGCGAGGTCCTCGTCGCGCATGATCTCCTCGTCGGAGAGTTCGTCGATGGCTTCCTTCACCCGCTCGAGGTTGCGCTCGAACTCTTCCTTCGTTGCCTCCCGGCCACGCTCGAGGAGATCCTGGCCGTCATCGGAGTCGATGGGGGCTGCAGTCGGCAACTCTCCCCATCGCGCCTTCCCCGCAACGGACGTGTCCTCCTTGTCGAAGGTCACATAGTAATCGAAGACGGCGCCGGCGTGTGGGTCCGCGCCGACCAGGCGGTCGAACACCGACTTTCCGGTGGC
>NZ_LKIR01000139.1:101610-127018 GCF_001462205.1 Haloparvum sedimenti | reverse complement strand
GAGAATTCCGTGAACTTGCGCTGATGTGTGCAGTATACAACATCAGGAAGGCCGCGGAACAGCAAATTCCACTCCCTTCAGGTGATTAAACACGGCCGTTCGATCCGACGGTTTTTGCGTTGCGCACGTCGAATGTCGCCCATGGGCATGACTACTCGGGGGGTACTCGCGGTGATCGTCGTGGTACTCATGACGGTCTCGATGGTCGTCTCGCGCCGGGGGAGCGGTACCCTCGCCGCATGGCTGTTAACCGTCAGTTTCGCGGTCGCAGCGAGCTGGGCTGGGCTCGGAGTCGTCTGGACCCACCAGAACGGTCCGGAAGGAGCGATGACGCCGCAGCTGTACGCGAGCCTCGCCGTCACCGGGCTGGCGTTCGCGCTCTACTTCGGCGTGCGCGCGAGAAACAGCGAGGAAGCATTCGACAGCTAATGGGCGAATTCGGTGACGATCCGGCAGCCAACGTCTCTTTATTCAAAAATATCTCGAGAGAATAAATCTCTCCGTCGGGGTATCACCGAAAGGTACTTACATCCAGAATTACAGCGAAATGCAAGGCATGTCAGACGATGACACCACTGCCACCAGTAGCAAGCGACGTCCGTTCCTCAAGGCCGGCGCCGGTGCGGTCGCCGTCTCGCTCGCCGGGTGTACCGGCGACGGCGGCGGCGAGGGGACGGAAACCGAACCGCAGGGAACGGAGGAGATAACGGAGTCGACTCCGGGCGAAGCCGGTGAAGGCGACGTTCCGGAGGGTGGCTCCTTCCGCTTCGGGATGAGCAACCCGCCGGAGGGCGTGAACCCGATGGCGACCTCCTCCTCGTACTCGTGGACCGTGCTCAGTGAGATCATGGGCTACGGGACGGCGCTCGACCCCGTCACGTTCGACGTCCAGCCGAGCGCGTACACCGACTGGACGGTCGAGAACGTCGACAGCGGCGAGCCGGACGTCTACTTCAACATCCGCGAGGGGATCACGTGGAGCGACGGGGAGGAGTTCACCGTCGACGACGTGCTCTTCACGTACAACTTCATCATGGAGGCGAACCCCGGCCGCTACGCGTCGACGGTCGCGCCCATCGAGACCGTCGAGGAGGCGGACAACGACTGGGACGTCCACCTCAAGCTCGCGAACCCGGTCGGGACCTACGACAGCCAGCAGCTTCAGCTCCCGCTCCTTCCCGAGCACCGCTGGAGCGACGTCTCCCCGGAGGACTTCACCGAGTACCAGCCGCAGGAGAACACCTACGAGGTCGACGGCCAGGAGTACCTCGGTCCGGTCGGTCTCGGTCCCGGGCGGCTCTCCCGCTACGAACCCGACACGTCCGTCGAGATCGAGTACCGCGACGACTACACGCTCAACGACCTCGAGTGGTACCAGGAGCACGAGAACCTCCGCGCGGGCGGTCCGTTCCTTGACAACGTCCGCATCAACATCTACGGCTCGTCCGACGCGCTCCAGCAGGCGTTCATCTCCGAGGACGCCATCGACGCGCTGTACGGCTCGGTTCTGCCGGCGAACATTCCGGACGTCGAGGAGAAGGAGGGTGCCCGCATCGTCACCGGCTCCGACACCGGCTACGCGCACTACTCCTTCGAGATGCGGACGACGCCGTTCGACGACACGATCTTCCGACAGGCTGTCGGGCTGGTGTACGACCACATCTACTGGATCAACCAGCTGAACCGCGGGACGGTCCAGCGCGGGGCGTTCACGATGCCGCCGGGATACACTGCGGTCCGTCCCGAGACGGAGATCGACGCGGAGATCAACGAGCACCCGGCTTCGAAGGCGTTCGACTTCCTCGAAGACCAGCCCGGTGTTCCCGACTACGCGTCGATCAAGGAATTCCTCCAGAACGGCGTTCCGATCACGGGAGAATCCGCGGAAGGGGACAACCAGGTCATCCCCGGCCGCGACTACCCCGGTTCGATGACGGGCGTCACGACGGACGACATGGAGGCCCGCCACGAGTACACGTGGGACTCGGTCGAGTCCGACATCCTCGCCGACGAGCCTGGCGTCGAGGAGGAGATCCGGGTCAACGGCGAGACGATCACCGAGATCAACGGCGAGCCACTCCAGATACTGATGTACCCGCCGCAGGACTCGCCGCTCGGCACGCAGATGCTCGAGGACTGGGTGAGCAAGCTGAAGGCTCTCGGCATTCCGGTGGAGCGAAACGTGATGACGTTCAACACCATGCTCACCGAGGTGTACACGAACGTCAACTTCGGCGCGTTCCCCATGTCGTGGACAAACCTCTCGCCGTTCGGTGCGCCGTCGCTGGAGGGGCTGTTCCACAGCAGTCAGGCGCACGGTCCCGACGAGATCGGCGAGACCGACGCCAACAACGCGATGGGCTACGGCACCGAAGGACTGCCGGGCGCGGACGACCTCATCGACGAGGCGCTCCAGACGATGGACACGGAGGAGCGCAACGCGGTCGCGCGGCAGGCGGTCGAGAAGATCTATCTGGATGCGCCCTCGCAGATCAACAGCCACGAAATCCCGCAGTGGCCGGTCAACGAGGCCGACTTCGAGGGCTACGTGGGGGGGATCCCGAGCCCGGGTGACTCGTACGTGAGCGTCCAGTTCTCGCAGATTCACCAGGCCGAGTAACCCCGCCGTCGCTGTCCGGGTTTTCACTTTTCCGTGCCGAAACGCCTCGGACGGAGAAGAGCAAAAGTTAACCCCACACAAATACCCACAAGCAACACCCTACACAGACCCAAATGGCCAGAATTAGTCTCCGATACCTCGCGTATCGATTGGTCGTCTCGTACTTCGTTATTCTCGGGATCATGACGCTTGCTTTCCTGCTGTTGCGGCTCATGCCGGGGACGTTCGCGGACGCGCTGGTGTCGCCGGACATGCCGCGCGAAGCACGGGAAGCGATCGTCGAACAGTACGGCTTGAACGAACCGCTGTGGCGGCAGTACCTCGCGTTCATGGTGAACTATCAGACCGGTCAGTTCGGCTGGTCGCCCACCTACGGGACCGAGGTGTGGTCGCTCATCGAACGGCGGCTCCCGCGGACGCTCGTCCTCTTCGGAGCGTCGTTCATCTTCGGGTACATCATCGGCCCGCTGGTGGGGATGTACCTCGGCTGGTGGCGCGGCACCAAGCGCGACAAGTCGGTCTTCGCGGCCGGGCTCGTCGCGTACTCCATGCCCGCCTTCTGGATCGCGTGGCTGCTCATCTGGCTGTTCAACTACGAGCTCGGCTGGCTGCCCAGCTCCTACATGATGTCACAGTACCCCGACGATCCCTCCCTGCTCGCGCCGTTCGAGCAGTGGACGTGGTGGCGCGCCATCGTGGACGTGCTCCACCACATCGCCCTGCCGCTCTTCAGCATCATCTCCGTCGGATGGGTGGGGGCGATGTTAGTGATGCGGACGCAGATGAACACGGTCGTGGACTCCGACTACGTCTACCTCGCGAAGGCGAAGGGGCTCTCGGAGCGCACCGTGATGATCAAGCACGCGGCCCGCAACGCGCTGATCCCGGTGGCGACGCAGGCCATCGTGGGCGTCGCGTTCATCATCGACGGCGCGGTGATCATCGAGTACGTCTTCTCGTGGCCCGGGATGGGCGCGCTCATCGTCGACACCGTGCTCCGTCGCGACTATCCGACCGCGCAGGCGGTGTTCTTCATCCTGGGCGTGCTCATCGTCGTGATGCGGCTGCTGACGGACATCGCGTACACGTATCTCGACCCCCGGATCAGCTTCGAGGGGGGTGAGTGATCATGGCTACTGGATCTTCAAACTCGCGCCTGGAGGCGTATAAGGAGAAGTGGGGCCCCAAGGTCGACCGTTACAAGCGGGTCTGGGGCCGCTTCGCACAGCATCGGCTCGGCGTGATCGGGCTGTTCATCCTCGTGATGTACGTCATGTGGGCGATCGCCCCGAGCTGGTTCGCCCCCCACTCGACTGAGTGGACGGCGTACCTCGGAACCGATCCGGGACGCATGACGCCCCAGCAGATCGACTCGCTGCCGCATCCGCCGGCGTTCGGCGACCCCTTCTTCGCGCCGATGGGGACGACCGATCAGGGGAAAGACGTGATGACGGAACTCGTCTACTCCGCGCAGAACGCGATGTACATCGCGCTCGCGGCCGGACTCCTCTCCAGCCTCGTCGGCGTTCCGCTCGGGCTCATCTCGGGCTACTACGGCGACACGTGGATCGACGAGTCGATCCAGCGGCTCGCGGACATCACCTACGGGCTGCCGTTCCTCCCGCTGCTCATCGTCCTCGTGGCGATCCGTGGCGTGAGCACGACCAACATCATCCTCGGCATCGTCGTGAAGTCGTGGGTGAACAACTGCATCATCATCCGGGGCGAGACGCTGAGCCTGAAGGAGCGCTCTTACGTGGAGTCCGCGAAGGTCGCGGGCGCGTCAGACACGCGCGTCATCTTCAGACACATCCTGCCGAACGTCCTGCCGCTGACGTTCGTCTACCTCGCGCAGGACGCGGCCGGCGCCATCCTCGCGGAGGCATCGCTGGCGTACCTCGGCCTGTCGGACTTCACGGCGTACTCGTGGGGCATCATGCTCGAACAGATCCAGAACCGCGGCTTCGTGTTCGAGGCCTGGTGGTGGCTGCTGCCGCCGGGCATCGCCATCACGATGATCGCGGGCGCGTTCTACTTCATCGGGTTCTCGATGGAGGACGTGGCGAACCCCCAGAGATAACATATGGCTGACCATCTACTCGAAATCAACGACCTGAACGTGCGGTACCGCATGGATGGACCGGACGTCCACCCCGTCGACGGCGTCTCGCTGACCGTCGACCACGGGGAGACGTTCGGGCTCGTCGGCGAGTCCGGTTGCGGGAAGACGACGCTCGCGAAGTCGATCATCCAGCTCCTCGACTCGAACGGCGACGTCGAGAGCGGCGAGATCTGGTTCGACGGCACGCTGCCGGCCTGGACGGACGAGCGCGGCGAGGTGCGCCGCGACGTGGTCGAGGACCCACAGTACCCGGTCCGCGAGGACGGCATGACCAACCTCGCGGAGCTCTCCCTCGAACAGATCCGCGACGTTCGCTGGCGGAACGTCGCGCTGATCCCGCAGAGCGCGCTGAACGCGCTCAACCCGGTCTACAAGGTGGGCGACCAGATCGTCGAGGCGATCACCCGCCACGAGCCCGGGACCGACGTCGAGGAGGCTCGCGGTCGCGCCCGCGACCTGCTCGAACGCGTCGGCATCGACCGCGAGCGCGCGGACGACTACGCCCACGAGTTCTCGGGCGGCATGAAACAGCGCGCGGTCATCGCGATGTCGATGGCGTGTAGTCCGGACCTGCTGATCGCGGACGAGCCGACGACCGCGCTCGACGTGATCATCCAGGACCGCGTGCTCGACGAGATCAAGAGCCTGCAAAACGAGTTCGACGTGGCGATGCTCATCGTGAGCCACGACATCTCCGTGATGGCGGAGACGTGCGACCGGATGGGCGTGATGTACGGCGGGAAGATGATGGAGTCGGGGACGACCGAGTCCATCTTCGAGCGGACGGCGAACCCGTACACGCTCGGGCTGCGCAACTCCTTCCCGACCGTCGAGGAGGACCAGGAGCAGCTCGTCTCCATTCCGGGAACGCCACCGACGCTGCGCGACCCGAACCCGGGCTGTCGGTTCGTCGACCGCTGTCCGTTCGCGGTCGAGGAGTGTCGCGACTCCCACCCGCCGATGTACGATGTGGACCGCGCGCTCGGGGAGGCGACGGACGAGGTCGCCCACGAGTCGGCCTGTTACCGGCTCGACGACCTCGAACAGGTGCAGGAAGACGCCGCAAAGGAGGAAACATGGCTACAGCAGACGACCCACTAGTCGAGGTAGAGGGACTCAAGAAGTGGTTCGACACCAGCGAGGGCGTCATCGAGCGCCTGCTCGGCACCGGTACGAACCCGGTCCGCGCGGTCGACGGCGCCTCCTTCAGCATCGAGCGCGGCGACGTGATGGGCGTCGCCGGGGAGTCCGGCTGCGGGAAGACCACGCTGGGCAAGCTGCTGGTGAAGCTGTACGACCCCACCGAGGGGTCGATCCGGTTCCACTTCGACGACGCGACCTTCGACGTGACGGACATGACCCGCGAGGAGGAGACGGAGTTCCGCCAGCGGGTCCAGATGATCTTCCAGGACCCCTTCGAGTCGCTCAACCCGCGAATGACGGTGTACGACACCGTCTCGGAGCCGCTCCGGATCAACGAGATGTACGACTCCTACCAGGAGCGCCGCGAGCGCGTCGTGGAGACGCTCAATGACGTGGGGCTCGCGCCGGGCGACGCCTACCTCGACTCGTTCCCACAGGAACTGTCTGGCGGCGAGCGCCAGCGCGTCGCCATCGCGCGCGCGATGGTGGTCGATCCGGACTTCGTCGTCTGTGACGAGCCGGTGTCGATGCTTGACGTCTCCATCCGCGCGGGCGTGCTCAACCTGATGAAGGACCTGCAGGACGAGTACGGCCTGACGTACCTGTTCATCAGCCACGACCTCTCGCTGATCCGGTACATGTGCAACAAGACGGCGATCATGTACCTCGGCGACATGATCGAGTACGGGCCAACGGGGGAGATCGTCGACAACCCGAAACACCCCTACAGCGAGGCGCTGTTCGACGCGGTTCCGGTCGCGGACCCGACCCGCGACCGCAAGCGCGCGAACGTCACGGGGGACATCCCGAGTCCCCGGAACCCGCCCAGCGGCTGCAAGTTCCACACCCGCTGTGCGGAGATCATCCCGCCGGAGGGGTGGCAGGGGAGCCAGAACGCCTTCCGTCGCGTGAGCACGTTCAGGCGCCGCGTGCTGAACGGCCTCTCGACCGAGAACCTCGACGTGGACCCCGAGGCGGAACCGGACGACCGCGTCCGCGACCGCCTGTTGAGCGAGGGACTCACGCTCGACCAGCTCCCCGAGGAGTACAGACACGAATCCGAGCTCGGAATGGACGAGGGCGGCGTCGACATCTCGGCGCTGGAGATCCCCGGCGACGCGATGGCGACCCTGGAGGAGACGGCTGACCACCTCGTGGCAGGAGACGCCGATGCGGCCGCCGACCGGATCCGGTCGGAGTTCGTCTCCAAGTGCGAGACGGACCGGCCGGACCTGCGTTCGGCCAGCCGAAGCGTCGAGGCGGCGTGTCTCCTCTACACGGAGGGGGACCGTCGGTCGTCCGAAGACGGAACCGCGTCCGCCCCCGCTGACGACTGAGATGGTTCGGTCCCCCTCGCCGCGGTCCCTCCTGCTCGTCGGCTCGTTCGCGCTGCTGGTCGCGCTCACCGTCGGCGGCGCGCTGTCGACGAGCGCGGCGGTCACCGCCCACATGGAGGCGTCCACGTCGGTCGAGGCACAGGTCGCCGGGATCGAGCCCGCGGACGGCGGCGCCGTGACCGTCCGGCTCCGCGTCGAGAACCCGACCGAGGCGGACATGCGGTTCGACGCGGCGTGGCTCCCGGTCTCGGACGGCGAGGAGGTGGTCGCCAGCACCGCCGGCCGGAGCATCGACCCCGTCGCGGTGCCCGCGGGCGAGACCGTCACGTTCGGGATCCGCGCGACCGGTGAGGACGTCTCGACGGAGCGGCTCCACGCGGCGGCCGAGGCGGACCGCCTCTCGGCCGACGGCCGGTTGACCGGCACCATCGTCGACCGCACCGTCAACGTGGATGTCACGGACGACCGGGCGGCCGCGGGCGGGAGCGACGGGACGACCGAGTCCGACGACACGAGCGGAACCGACGGAGCGGACGGAGGAGACGATGCGTAACGAGACGCTCGGCCGCGAGCGGCTGGTCTGCAACATCCACGTCGATCGCCGGACGGCGTTCCTGATCCGGTCCGGCGCGGTCGGCCTGCTCGTCGGCGTCGTCGTTGGGCTCGCGACGTTCATGGCCGGCCACGAGGACCTGATGCCGGCGGGTGACCATCGGATCGCGCTGGCCGCGGTGGCGCTCGCGGGTGTGTACGCGCACCTGCTCACGAACGGGCTCCGCGAAAGCGTCGCCGCGGCCGGCGTGGCGTTCGTCGTCGGCGCGGCGGTGTGTATCGGCGCGTGGCTCTGGCCCGTCTACGCGCTCGGCTACTCGGGCGCGGTCGCGGAGCTCGTGGGCGCCCCGCGGCTCCGTGACGCCGTCGTGGACGTGCTGACGATCCAACTGCTCGTCTTCGGCGGGGGCTACCTCGCGGCGGTGACGTTCGAGGGCGTCACGGAGTAACGGGCGCTCGCGTCACGATATCCCGGCTCGGACACCCCGAAACCCTCTTTCCGAGGGCTTTCCAACGTCGGCGCATGGCACGGGACCTCCCGACCGAGGAGAAGGACGCCAAGGACCGGGGCATGTTCGCGCGTCGGAACGAGGACCCCACGCTCCCGAGCTACCTCTCCTCGCTTTTGTACGTGCTGTCGGTGCCGGCGCTCCTCCTGCTGTCGTTCGGCGGCTACTGGGCCGGTCTGTACGGCTACGGCGCGGTGGTCCCGGCGTTCGGCGGGCTGCTCGTGGCGCTGCTCGCGGTCACGTTCGGCCTGATGCACGTGTTGACGGGGCGGTGACGGGACGGCGACCGGCGCGTGAGCGCTTCGCCCCCAGTCACCGACCGCCCGCGTCCGCGCCGAGCGCGTAGAGGAACAGCGCGCCCAGCGTGCCCGCCAGCAGCCCGATCTCGACCGCGGTCGGCGTCCCGGTCCCGCCGCGGGAGAGGTAGCTCCCGATGCTGGCGAGCGTCGCGAGATAGGGGAGTCCGAGCGCGGCGTAGAGCTTCGCGCGTCGGCTCGTCATCGCCGCGAGGACGCGACGCCCCGCGGCGACTGCGCAGTGGCCGAGCGCGAGGAGGCGCCGACCGGCCGCGGCGAGCGACGAGCGAAGCGACACCTCAGTAGGGGACTTCCTCGTGCTCGCAGAACACCGGCTCGGTGACGAGGTTCGTCACCAGCGCGAGCAGCGAGACGGCCTCGCCGGGGTCGACCGCGGGCGTCTCCGCGTCGAGGTCGCCCGACCACGCCGCCAGCGAGACGCCGAGCCGGACGCGCCAGTCGTGGACCGTGATCAGCCACTCGCCCGGTTCGTCCTCGCGGGTGACCTCGAAGAGGTACTTGAACGTCTCGTCGTCGCGCCACGAGATGTCCTCGCCGGCGGCGTACTCCTCGAACTGCGGCGTGCCGAACAGCTGGACCAGCCGGTAGAGTGCGGTGCCGATGTCGGTGTCGCCCGGCGCCATCGGGTCCGGGTTCAACTCGACGTAGGCGTCCACCTCGTCGGCGTCCAGCAGGTTCACCTCGCGGAGCTCTTCACCTGCCTCGCGGCGGTCGCGGATCGCGTCGGGGGCGACCGGCTCGACGACGAACTCGCCGAGCGCCTCCAGATCTGGCGTCTCGGGGTGGTCGCGGATCTCGTACATCAGTACGAGAAGTGCATGAAGCCCTTCAGCCCCGCGTATCCGAGAAGCGCCGAGACGAGTCCGGTCGCCAGTACCAGGAGGCTGTCGACGAGCGGGAGCTCGTGGGGCGCGAGGCCGTAGACGAACGTGATCCCGAGGATCAGGAGGATGTAGCCGATCGTCAGCCCCGCGACGCCGAGCAGCAGCGAGCCGATCCCGACGGGCTGGAGCGCGGAGGCGGGCAGACGTTCCTTGATCGTGCTCATGCGTTGGCGGTGCTACCGATTCCCACGATTTATTCCTGTTGGTTCTCGCGCTCGCGCGCCTCCAGGTTCTCCAGCGCCTCCTCGTCCAGCGGGGAGGCCGCGGGGTCGAAGCCGGCGTCCGGCTCCGCGTCCGGGGCGTCGCCGGTCTCCGCGCCGTCCTCGTCGGGTCCGGAGACGTAGTCGAGGTACTCGGAGGGGTGTGCGTCGAGGTTCCGCGCGACGAGGATCAGCGCGACGCCCGCGACGGTGTAGAACACCGGTGCGGGCGCGGTTATCGGCACTTCGCCCGCGACGACCGAGACGTGGAGCGCCTGTCCGACCAGCAGCGCCCCGGCGACCCAGAGGCCGGTCGCGATCGTCGAGGCGAGCCGCTTCGAGAGCATGGCCGTGCTCGGGCGGCCGGCTACTTGAGCGTACGGCACTCGGATGGGGCGGGTGATCGGAGCGTTTCTGGCTACGGCTGCTCGTCGGGAACTCGGGTTTCTGTGGCTGATCCTGCTGCTTGAGACAGCGCCGTCCAGAAAGCCCCAGCCGGCTCTCCGTACGATGCTTTTGTGACTGCTGCAGATCCTGCTCTTGGGGACAGCAACACCCAGAAAGCCCCAGCCGGCTCTCCGTACGATGCTTTTGTGACTGCTGCAGATCCTGCTCTTGGGGACAGCAACACCCAGAAAGCCCCAGCCGGCTCGACCGGCCGCGCCTCGTTGCGCTCCTCGCTCTCGACACCGCCCGCTGCGGTGCTTACGTCGTCGGGGCCGGTCGAGCCGGCTGCCCCTTTCAGTCCCACCCACCGCAACCGCCCCGCGACCGCACCGCAGCCTCGCACCTCCCCAGCCTCGGACTGGACGCGACCGCGGAACCGCACCACAGCGCGGTCGCGTCCAGCCCTCCCTCGCGCGGTCGCGGCGACACGCTCCGCGGTCGCCGCGGCACGCGCCGGCAGCACGGCACCGCGACCGCATCAGCACCGCGCCCGCATCAGCACCGCGACCGCACGGCACCCGCATCGCGACCGCACCAGTACCGCCTTCTCTCAACGTCTCCCCGGCAGACTTTTGTCCGGCCCTGCGGTCGGTCTTGGCGAATGATCGCCGCGCAGGGAGCGACCGGTCTCGGCGCCGTGCCGCCGCTGTCACCGTCGATGCTGGTCGTCTTCGGGGTCGTCGCGGCCGCGCTGGTCCTGTTCGTGACCGAGCCGGTCCCCATCGACATCGCCGCCATCGGCGTGTTGGTGACGCTCGTCGCGCTGGAGCCGTGGACCGGGGTCGACGCGACGACCGGCATCAGCGGGTTCGCCAGCACCGCGACGGTCACCGTCCTCGCGATGTTCGTGCTCAGCGAGGGGATCCGACGCTCGGGACTGGTCAACATCGTCGGCGACCGGATCGCCGAGCGCTACGGCGACAGCCCGTTCAAGCAGCTGCTCGCGGTGCTCGGACTCTCCGGGGGGACGGCCGGCTTCATCAACAACACGCCGGTCGTCGCCATCATGATCCCGATGGTGACGACCATCTCCAAGCGCACGGGCGTCTCGCCGTCGAAGCTCCTGATGCCCGTCTCCTTCGTCGCCATGCTCGGCGGCACGCTGACGCTGATCGGCACCTCGACGAACATCCTCGCGTCGGACCTGTCTGCTCGCCTGATAGACCACCCGTTCTCGATGTTCGAGTTCACGCAGTTGGGGGTCATCGTCCTGGTGACCGGCGGGGTGTACATGGCCACCGTGGGACGGCTGCTGATCCCCGAGCGAATCAAGGTGACCGACCGGCTCGTCGAGGAGTTCGAGATGACCCAGTACCTCACGGAAGTCGTCGTCCGCGAGGACTCCGTGCTGGTCGGGCGGACGGTCGAGGACAGTCTCGCGGACCTCGACGTGGACGCCGACATCGTCCAGCTGATCCGCGGCGACCAGGCGTTCACCGAGCCGCTGGCGCGCAAGGAGGTTCGCGCGGGCGACATCCTCGTGCTCCGGACCGACCGCGAGAGCCTGCTCGGGCTCATCGACGCGGAGGGGCTGGACCTGGCTCCGGACGCCGAGGTGACCGACGAGGTCCTCGACGCCGAGGCCGCGGGGGTCGAGCCGGCGGTCGAGCAGAGCCTCGTCGAGGTGGTCGTCTCGCCGGAGGCGTCGCTGGTCGGGGAGACGCTGGAGACGCTCAACTTCCGCGGGCGGTACGACGCGACCGTCCTCGCGATCCGGCGCGGCGGGCGGATCATCCACGCGCGGATGGACGAGCGCCGGCTCCGCGGCGGCGACACCCTCCTCCTGCAGGCGACCGAGGAGACGATCGACCGGTTCGCGAACGACCGCGACTTCGTCGTCGCCCGGGAGCTCACCCGCCCGGACTTCCGCACCGAGCGCATCCCGGTCGCGCTCGGCATCGTCGGCGCCGTGGTCGCGGTCGCGGCGCTCGACGTCCTCCCCATCGTCATCAGCGCGCTCGCGGGCATCGTCGCGATGGTCGTCACCGGCTGCGTGAAGCCGAACGAGGTGTACCCCGCCGTCGACTGGAGCGTGATCGTCCTGCTGGCCGGACTGATTCCGCTGGGCGTGGCGATGGAGCGCTCCGGCGCGGCGGCGTGGCTCGCGGAGGTCGTGGTGCTCGCGTCCGGGTCGCTCCCGCCGCTGGCGGTGCTCGGCCTGTTCTACCTGTTCACCGCGCTGGTCACCAACGTGATCAGCAACAACGCCAGCGTCGTCCTGATGATCCCGGTCGCGGTCGACGCGGCGCAGGCGCTCGGCGCGAACCCCTTCTCGTTCGTGCTCGCGGTGACGTTCGCGGCCTCGACCGCGATACTCACCCCCATCGGCTACCAGACGAACCTGATGGTGTACGGTCCCGGCGGCTACAAGTTCACCGACTACTTCCGCGTCGGCGCGCCGCTGCAGGTCCTGTTGACCGTCGTGACGACGCTCGGGATCGCGTTCTTCTGGGGCGTCTGAAGTCTCCCCCGGCCGCCTCTTCCGGCCGCGTCTCGGGAACGAACCCGTCTTCAACCGTCGTGCCCTCGCTCGGAGCATGTACGACGCCGCCGTGGTGGGCTGTGGCGTGATCGGGCAGCGACTCGCCGACGCCTTCGCGGCACACGACCGGACCGCCCTCGTCGCGGTCTGCGACCTCGACGCCGACGCGGCTGCGTCGCTGGCAGACGAACACGGCGCGGCCCCCTACACCGACCTCGACGCGATGCTCGACGAGGCGTCGCCCGACCTGGTCCACGTGGGAGTCCCGCCGGTCGCGCACTTCGACGTGGTCGACGCGGCGCTCGACGCCGGGGCGCACGTCATCTGCGAGAAGCCCATCGCGCCCACCGCCGCCGAGGGCCGCGAACTGGCCGCACGCGCGGCCGAGACCGACCGCGTGACCGCGATCAACTTCCCGTTCCGCTACACGCCCGGGTTCCGGGAGCTGGTCGACCGAGTGGCGGCCGGGAAGATCGGCGACCCCCGGCGGCTCTCGCTCCGGTTCCGGTTCCCGCAGTGGCCCCGTCCCTGGCAGGACGTGGGCTGGCTGGAGGGGCGCGAGCAGGGCGGGCCGACCCGCGAGGTGGGGAGCCACTTCCTGTTCGGCGCGCTGGAGCTGTTCGACGACGTCGCCGTCGTCGACGCGATTCGCGAGTTCGGCGGGCCGAAGGCGTGCGAGACCGCCGTTCTCGCGCGGCTCGACGCGGACGGCGTCGCCGGCTCCGTCGACCTGCTGACGGACTGTGCCGGCGAGGAGGAGAACTCGCTGACCGTGGAGGGGACCGACGGCGCGCTCGCACTCGCGGACTGGCGGACGCTCGTGGCCGACCCGGGGACCGACGACGAGCGCGTGGTCACGGACGCGGACGGCGAGACGACGCTGACGCTCGTCGACGAGATGGTTGCGGCGATGGACGGCGCGGACGCGGACCTGGTCGACTTCGAGACGGCGCTCGCGGTCCAGGAGCTCGTGGACGACCTGCTGGGGATCGAGGAGTAGCCGGTCGATCGCGGTCGATCGTTCTCCGCGCGTCGAAGCATCCGCAGGCGAGAAACCGCGGCCGCGTCGCTCCGCGGTCGAGAAATCGAAAACGCCCGGAGCGGGATTTGAACCACGGTCGTTCGCTCGCCGGGGCTCGCGTCACTCCCTGATTCAGAATCCCGTCGGCCTCTCGTCGCCGCAGAACTCGACTCGCTGCGCTCGTCGGTTGGCGGCGACGGAAAACGCCCGGAGCGGGATTTGAACCCGCGTCACGACCGTGACAGGGTCGTATGATGGGCCACTACACCATCCGGGCTAACAGGCAGCGGTCCCGAAGAACGGGAACGCCCGGAGCGGGATTTGAACCCGCGTCACGACCGTGACAGGGTCGTATGATGGGCCACTACACCATCCGGGCTTGCTGCACTCAGGCGTAACCGTGACTCGCAGATAAGGCTTATCATCCGTCCCCGTCGTGTGGTGCGGTCTCACCGTCCCGCGGCGCCGCTCGGGGGTCCGATGCTCGAGCGCCGCGTGACGACTGGCGTCATGCTTTTATCCTCCCCCGGCGTGTTCCCGAGTGTCACTCGCCCCTCGTCCCGGTTAGCGGCGCGCCCCGCCGCGCTTGACAACTCTTATGAGCGTGCGTGAGATAGAGAACTGTAGTATCTCGTGATAGCTTCTCCCAACCACCAGCACCCATGGTAGACGTAAGCCAACACGAACTCGTCCCGGACCACGTCCTGCTCGACGACCCCGAGGAAGTCGAGGAGGTCCTGGCGGAGTACAACGTGAAAAAGACGAACCTGCCGAAGATCAAACGCACCGACCCCGCGGTGCCGGACGCCGCGGAGGTCGGTGACGTGATCAAGATCGTTCGAGAGTCGCGAACGGCCGATCAGGCGGTCGTGTACCGGCTCGTCATCTCATGAACAGACAAGACCTACGCACGGTCTCCCGGGAGTACTTCTCGGACGACCGACTGGCCGAGCACCACTTCCGATCGTTCAACAACTTCCTGGGTCGCGGGATGCAGGACGTCGTCGACGAGAAGGAGCGTATCGAGACCGACATCGGCGACAAGGAGGGGCAAGAGCCCGTCTACGTCGAGCTCGGTGACGTCCGCATGGTCACCCCCCGCGTCCGCGAGGCCGACGGCTCCGAGGAGCTGCTCTACCCGCAGGAGGCGCGGCTCCGCAACATCACCTACTCGGCGCCCGTCTTCATGGAGATGTCCATCGTCCGCGGCGGCGAGGACGAACCGGAGACGGTCGTCGACTCCACCGAGACGAAGGTCGGTCGGATGCCGGTGATGGTCGGCTCGGACAAGTGCAACATGGCGGGCTTCTCCGACGAGGAGCTCATCGACATCGGCGAGGACCCCGTCGACCCCGGCGGCTACTTCATCGTCAACGGCTCCGAGCGCGTGCTGATGACCTCGGAGGACCTGGCGCCGAACAAGATCCTCGCGGAGTACGACACCAAGTACGGCGACGAGATCCAGGTCGCCAAGACGTTCTCCCAGCGCCGCGGCTACCGCGCGCTGGTGCTTTGCGAGCGGAACCGCGAGGGGTTGCTGGAGGTCTCGTTCCCCTCCGTCTCCGGCTCCATCGACTTCGTGACGCTGGTCCGTGCGCTCGGGCTGGAGTCCGACGAGGAGATCGTTCACCGGGTCTCCGACGACCCGGAGATCGTGAAGTACATGCTGGAGAACTTGGAGGAGGCCGAAGTGCAGACCGAGGAGGAGGCCATCGAGGAGCTCGGGAAGCGCGTCGCCTCCGGCCAGGGGAAGAACTACCAGCTCAAGCGCGCCAACTACGTCATCGACCGCTACCTCCTCCCGCACCTCCACGAGGAGGGCGTCGAGGACGAGGACGTGCGCATCAACAAGGCGTACTACCTCTGTCGGATGGCCGAGGCGTGTTTCGAGCTGGCGCTCGACCGCCGCGAGTCCGACGACAAGGACCACTACGCCAACAAGCGGCTGAAGGTCTCGGGCGACCTGATGAAGGACCTGTTCCGGACGGCGCTCAACAAGCTGGCCCGCGACGTGAAGTACCAGCTTGAGCGCGCCAACATGCGGAACCGCGATCTCACCGTCAACACGGTGGTCCGCTCGGACGTGCTGACCGAGCGGCTCGAACACCCCATCGCGACGGGCAACTGGGTGGGCGGCCGGTCGGGCGTCTCCCAGCTGGTCGACCGCACGGACTACATGGGCGTGCTCTCGCACCTGCGCCGGCTGCGCAGCCCGCTGTCGCGCAGTCAGCCGCACTTCGAGGCGCGTGACCTCCACGCGACCCAGTGGGGTCGCATCTGTCCCTCCGAGACGCCGGAGGGGCCGAACTGCGGTCTGGTGAAGAACTTCGCGCAGGCGATGGAGCTCTCCCAGAACGTCGAGGACGAACAGGGACTCAAACGAGAACTGGCGTCGATGGGTGTCGAGGGGATCCCCGGCATCGAGGGCGTCGACCGACAGACGGCGGACGACTAACAATGGCTCAGGCAGAACGCGAGGCGAAAGTCTACGTCAACGGGAGCTTGGTCGGGACCCACCCGGACCCGAACGAGCTCGCAGAACAGATCCGAGAGGCGCGGCGGCGCGGCGACGTCTCCGAGATGGTCAACGTCTCGGTGAAACAGCGCACCCGCGAGGTCATCGTGAACGCGGACGCCGGACGCGCCCGGCGCCCCCTCATCGTGGTCGAGAACGGCGAGCCCCTGCTGTCCGACGAGGACGTCGAGGCCGTCGAGAACGGTGAACTCGACTTCGAGGACCTCGTCGACCGCGGCTACGTCGAGTTCATCGACGCCGAGGAGGAGGAGGACATCTACGTCGCCGTCGACGAGGAGGACGTCACCGACGAGCACACCCACCTCGAGATCGACCCGCAGCTGATCTTCGGCATCGGCGCGGGGATGATCCCCTACCCCGAGCACAACGCCAGCCCGCGGATTACCATGGGTGCGGGGATGATGAAGCAGTCGCTCGGCATTCCCTCGGCCAACTATCGGATCCGGCCGGACACGCGGCAGCACCTGATGCACTACCCGCAGCTGTCGATGGTCAAGACCCAGACCACCGAGCAGATCAACTTCGACGAGCGGCCGGCCGCCCAGAACTTCACGGTCGCGGTCATGTCCTACGAGGGGTTCAACATCGAGGACGCGCTGGTGATGAACCAGGGGTCGGTCGACCGCGCGCTCGCCCGTTCGCACTTCTTCCGCACCTACGAGGGCGAGGAGCGGCGCTACCCCGGTGGTCAGGAGGACCGTTTCGAGATCCCGAGCCAGGACGTTCGCGGCGCCCGCGGCGAGGACGCGTACACCCACCTCGACGAGGACGGCCTCGTCAACCCCGAGACGAAGGTGGACGAGTCCTCGGTGCTGCTCGGCAAGACCTCCCCGCCGCGCTTCCTCGAGGAGCCGGACGACATGGGCGGGCTCTCGCCCCAGAAGCGGCGGGAGACCTCCGTCACCATGCGCTCGGGCGAGGACGGCGTCGTCGACACCGTCACCCTGATGGAGGGCGAGGACGGCTCGAAGCTCTCGAAGGTGAAGGTCCGCGACGAGCGGATTCCCGAGCTGGGCGACAAGTTCGCGTCCCGACACGGCCAGAAGGGCGTCGTCGGCCACCTCGCGCCGCAGGAGGACATGCCGTTCACAGAGGAGGGCGTCGTTCCCGACCTCATCATCAACCCGCACGCGCTCCCGTCCCGGATGACGGTCGGCCACGTGCTGGAGATGCTCGGCGGGAAGGTCGGCGCGCTGCGCGGCAGCCGGGTCGACGGCACGCCGTTCCAGGGCGAGGACGAGGAGGAGCTCCGCGGCCAGCTGGAAGAGCACGGCTTCAAGTCCTCCGGCAAGGAGGTCATGTACTCCGGCGTCACCGGCGAGAAGATCGAGGCGGAGATCTTCGTCGGGACGATCTTCTACCACAAGCTGTACCACATGGTGTCGAACAAGCTCCACGCCCGCTCGCGCGGGCCGGTGCAGGTGCTCACGCGCCAGCCCACCGAGGGGCGCGCCCGCGAGGGTGGCCTCCGCGTCGGGGAGATGGAGCGCGACACCGTCATCGGGCACGGCGCCGCGATGGTGCTCAACGAGCGCCTGCTTGAGTCGTCGGACGCGGAGACGGTCCACGTCTCCGCGGAGACCGGACTGGTCGCGGTCGAGGACCGCGAGCAGCGCCGGATCTACGACCCGGTGACCGGCGACGAGGACGACATCCACGAGCTGGAGGTCAGCTACGCGTTCAAGCTCCTGCTTGACGAGATGATCGCCCTGGGGATCCGCCCCCGGCTCGAACTGGAGGACGCGGTCTAGGAGGTCTCACGAATGTCAATGCAGACACCCAAACAACTCGGCGGCATCAACTTCGGGCTGATGGACCCGGAGACGTATCGCGACATGTCCGCGACGAAGGTCATCACGGCGGACACCTACGACGACGACGGCTACCCCATCGACATGGGGCTGATGGACCCGCGACTGGGCGTCATCGACCCCGGGCTGGAGTGCCGGACCTGCGGTCGCCACTCGGGCTCGTGTAACGGCCACTTCGGCCACATCGAGCTGGCGGCGCCGGTCATCCACGTCGGCTTCACGAAGCTCATCCGGCGGCTCCTCCGCTCGACGTGCCGGGAGTGCGGCAAGCTCTCGCTCACGGAGGAGGGGCGCGCGGAGTTCGCGGACCGCTTCGAGCGCGCAGAGGAACTCGGCGACGACCCCCACGACGTGCTGAAGGCGGCCGTCCGGCAGGCCCGGAAGGCCTCCTCGTGCCCGTACTGCGGCGAGCCGCAGGCGGACATCAAACACGAGAAGCCGACCACCTACTACGAGGTACAGGACGTGCTCTCGGGCGACTACTCCGAGCGCATCGCGCAGGCGATGCAGCCGGACGAGGAGAACGACGAGCCCGGCACCACGCCGAAGGAGCTGGCCGAGAAGACCGACATCTCGCTGGAGCGCGTCAACGACATCATGGCCGGCGAGTTCCGTCCGCGGAAGGAGGACCGCCGCGCCATCGAGCGCGCGCTCGACGTGGACCTCACCGAGGAGGACATGAACAAGCTGATGCCCTCGGACATCCGCGACTGGTTCGAGGACATCCCGGACGAGGACCTGGAGGCGCTCGGCATCGACTCGGAGGACTCCCGCCCCGAGTGGATGATCCTGACCGTGCTCCCCGTCCCGCCGGTGACCACGCGGCCGTCCATCACGCTCGACAACGGCCAGCGCTCCGAGGACGACCTCACCCACAAGCTGGTCGACATCATCCGCATCAACCAGCGGTTCATGGAGAACCGCGAGGCGGGCGCCCCCCAGCTGATCATCGAGGACCTCTGGGAGCTGCTCCAGTACCACGTCACGACGTTCGTGGACAACGAGATCTCCGGCACGCCGCCGGCCCGGCACCGCTCCGGCCGTCCCCTCAAGACGCTCTCGCAGCGCCTGAAGGGGAAGGAGGGCCGCTTCCGCGGCTCCCTCTCGGGGAAGCGCGTCAACTTCTCCGCCCGGACCGTCATCTCGCCGGACCCGACCCTCTCGCTCAACGAGGTCGGCGTCCCCGACCGCGTCGCCACCGAGATGACCCAGACGCTCAACGTCACCGAGCGCAACCTCGACGAAGCGCGCCAATACGTCCGGAACGGCCCCGAGAGCCACCCGGGCGCCAACTACGTGCGCCGCCCCGACGGGCGCCGCCTGAAGGTGACCGCGAAGAACTGCGAGGAGCTCGCCGAGAAGGTCGAGGAGGGGTGGGAGGTCAACCGCCACCTGATCGACGGCGACATCGTGATCTTCAACCGGCAGCCCTCGCTGCACCGGATGTCCATCATGGCCCACGAGGTCGTGGTGATGCCGTACAAGACGTTCCGGCTCAACACCGTCGTCTGCCCGCCGTACAACGCGGACTTCGACGGCGACGAGATGAACATGCACGCGCTCCAGAACGAGGAGGCCCGCGCGGAGGCGCGCGTCCTCATGCGCGTCCAGGAGCAGATCCTCTCGCCGCGGTTCGGCGAGAACATCATCGGCGCCATCCAGGACCACATCTCGGGGACGTACCTGCTGACGCACACGAACCCCGAGTTCACGGAGACGCAGGCGCTGGACCTGCTGCGCGCCACCCGCGTCGACGAGCTGCCCGAGGCGGACGGCGAGAACGAGCAGGGGCCGTTCTGGACCGGCCGGACGCTGTTTTCGGAGCTGTTGCCGGACGACCTCGACCTGGAGTTCACCTCCTCGACGGGCGACCGCGTGCTCATCGAGGACGGTCAGCTCGTTGAGGGGACCGTCGACGAGGACGCGGTCGGCGCGTTCGGCGGCGACGTGGTCGACACGATCACGAAGGCGTACGGCGAGACGCGCGCCCGCGTGTTCATCAACGAGATCGCGGCGCTGGCGATGCGTGCGATCATGCACTTCGGCTTCTCGATCGGGATCGACGACGAGTCCATCCCGCCGCTCGCCGAGGAGCAGGTCGACGAGGCGATCGACAGCGCCTACGACCGCATCGAGGAGCTGATCGAGACCTACGAGGCCGGCGAGCTGGAGAGCCTGCCGGGCCGGACGGTCGACGAGACGCTGGAGATGAAGATCATGCAGACGCTCGGGAAGGCCCGCGACTCCGCGGGCGAGATCGCCGAGGAGCACTTCGGCGACGACAACCCGGCCGTCATCATGGCGCAGTCCGGCGCCCGCGGCTCGATGCTGAACCTCACCCAGATGGCCGGCTGCGTCGGTCAGCAGGCGGTTCGCGGCGAGCGCATCAACCGCGGCTACGAGGGCCGCACGCTCGCCCACTATCAGGAGGGCGACCTCTCCGCTGAGGCGCACGGGTTCGTGGAGAACTCCTACCGCAACGGGCTCACGCCGCGTGAGTTCTTCTTCCACGCGATGGGCGGCCGCGAGGGCCTGGTCGACACGGCGGTCCGGACGTCGAAGTCCGGCTACCTGCAGCGCCGGCTCATCAACGCGCTCTCCGAGCTGGAGGCGCAGTACGACGGCACGGTGCGGGACACCTCCGACACCATCGTCCAGTTCGAGTTCGGCGAGGACGGCACCTCGCCGGTGAAGGTCTCCTCCGGCGACGAGAGCGGTCTCGACGTCGAGGGGATCGCCGACCGCGTCCTCTCCGCGGAGTTCGCGGACGACGAGGAGAAGGAGCAGTTCCTCGGCCGCGAACAGCCGCCGACGAACATCTCCGAACACGCCGGTCCCGGGCTTAACAAGGCGCAGGGACTGGGGGTGGACTCCGATGACTGAGTACGACCACGTCACCGACGACATCGAGGCCATCGTCGAGGACACGGACCTCCCGCGGCGGCTGAAGGAGGACGTGTACGAGACCCTCGAGGCGAAGGCCGAGGAGTACGGCGGGGTCTCCAACGAGCAGGCGACCGACATCGTCACGGGCGTCGAGAACCGCTACCTCGAGACGCGCGTCGACCCCCTCGACCCGGTCGGCACGGTCTCCGCGCAGTCCATCGGGGAGCCGGGGACGCAGATGACGATGAACACGTTCCACTACGCGGGCGTCGCGGAGATCGACGTCACGCAGGGGCTCCCCCGGCTCATCGAGCTGGTGGACGCCCGGAAGACCCCGGACACGCCGATGATGACGGTGTTCCTGGAGGACGAGTACGCCGAGAACCGCGAGAAGGCCCACGAGGTCGTCTGGTCCATCGAGTCCACGAAGATCCTCGCGCTCGGTGACGTCTCCACGAACGTCGCGGACATGCTGGTCCGCATCGACCTCAACGAGGAGACGCTGCTGGAGCGGTGGCCGACCCACGACGACCCGAGCGAGGTCGCCGGCATCGTCGCGGAGACCATCGAGGACGCGCTCGGCGTCGACACGCGTCAGGCGGGCACCGCCATCGAGTTCGGCCCGGACCAGCCGAGCTACCGCGAGCTGCTCCAGCTGGTCGAGCAGCTCCGCGACGTGGTGTTCAAGGGGATCGAGGACGTCACCCGCGTCGTCATCCGCAAGGAGCAGACCGACGAGGGAGAGGAGTTCGTCCTCTACACCGAGGGGTCGGCGTTCGGCGACGTGCTCGACATCGAGGGCGTCGACGCCAGCCGCTCCACCTGCAACAACATCCACGAGATCCACCGCAACCTCGGGATCGAGGCCGCCCGCGAGGCCATCATCAACGAGACGATGGACACGCTGGAGGAGCAGGGTCTCGACGACGTGAACGTCCGCCACCTGATGCTGGTCGCGGACATCATGACCAACAACGGCGAGATCGAGTCCATCGGCCGGCACGGCATCTCCGGCAACAAGGACTCGGTGCTGGCACGCGCCGCCTTCGAGGTGACGGTGAACCACCTGCTCGACGCCGCCATTCACGGCGAGCGCGACGACCTCGACGGCGTCATCGAGAACGTCATCGTCGGGAAGCCGGTCTCCATCGGCACCGGCGACGTGGACCTGCGCATGGGCTCGCGGGTCACGGGCTCGAAGCCCGCCGACGACTGATGCGGGTCGAGCTCTCCGACGAGGCACGGCGGTACATCGGCCGGTTCGACGAGCTGACCGGCGTCACGCCGAAGGACTGCCTCGTGGAGGGCGACCGGCTGGTCTTCCTCGTCCCCGCGGGGGAGATGGCCGAGGCGATCGGCCAGGCCGGACAGACCGTCGAACGCGTCGAGGACGAGCTCGGGCGGACCGTCGAACTCGTCGAGGACGCCGACACCGCGGAGGCGTTCGTCGCGAGCGCGCTCTCGCCCGCGGCCGTCCGCGCGGTGACGCTCTCCGAGCAGAACGACCGCGTGGCGTACGTCGAGGTCGCCGAGAAGGACCGCGGCGTCGCCATCGGTAAGGAGGGACGCAACATCGACACCGCGCGCACGCTGGCGAAGCGCCACTACGACGTGGACGACATCCAGCTGACCTAGACGCGGACGTTTTTGATCCAGTTTTCTGTTGTGGCCTTTGGATAGTTCTCGTTTCTGTTGCAGATCCTGCTGCTTGGGGCAGCAACGTCCAGAAAGCCCCAGGCGGCTCTCCCTACTACTGATCCATCTCGCTTGTCGATCCTGCTGCTCTGGACAGCACCACCTCGAAAGCCCCAGCCGGCTCGACCGGCCGCGCCTCGCTGCGCTCCTCGAACAGTCGCGGCGACACAGGGTCGCCGCGGGACTGCGGTGCTTACGTCGTCGGGGCCGGATCGAGCCGCCTGCCCCTTTCAGTCCCGCCCACCGCCCCGCGACCGCACAGCACTGCAGCCTCGCACCTCCCCAGCCTCGGCGGCGGCGCGGCCGCGAAACCGCAACACGCCGCAAGGCGGCCGCGCCGCCGCCTCCACCGAAAATCGGAGATTTTCGAGCAGCCGGCGTGCAGTAGCGCGCCGGCGACCTCGCGCGCGTTTCTCGCGCGCGCCGACAGCACAGCACCGCAGTGGCGCGGTTCCACGCCGTGTCGTCACCGTGGTGTTGATCGCGGTCGCGTTCGGCGCTCGCGTTCGGATCGTTCGGCCGGTTTACGACCGCGAACGGACCCGGTCCCTTTTAGCTCCGAGGGGCATCGCCGTAGCCATGCACCGACGCAGGCTTCTCGCGGGCGCGGCCGCGCTCGCGACGACCGGGTTGGCCGGCTGTTCGAGCGAGGGCGGGGATGGCGAAGGGGACGGAACCGCCGAGCAGACGGAGACGGCAACGTCCTCGCCGACGCCCGTTCCGGCTGAGGACGTCGAGTGGCGCGATGGCGACGCGCTCGCGGCCGAGACGCTGGCGGAGGTCCACGGCGACGCGGTCGTCGAGGCGGGGAGCGTCCGCGTCTTCTCCGAGGCGGACACGGAGTACGGCGGCGAGGAGCGGCCCGACCAGTGGCTCTTCTCGCAGACGTACGACGCCCGGTTCGAGCGCGAGCGCGAGCGGCAGTTCCTCGAACAGGACATCACCGAGGTCGACGAGACGACCACGGCCTACATCGCGGACGGGACCGCCTACTACCGGCTCGCGACGGACGCGGAGACGCGCTACCAGTCGGAGTCGGTCGACCGGACCACCGCGGAGTTCGACGCGGAGATGCGCCGCGAGGCGCTGGCGGGCGTCGGCGGCCTCGACGGCTGGAACCTCACCGTCGACGGCGCGACGACCCACGAGGGCGTCGCGGTGACGCGCTTCACGGCCGACGCGTACGAGCCCGAGCGCACCATTCCCGAGACGGTCGAGTCGGCCGCGGCGACGGTGTTGGTCGACGCGGACGGGGTCGTGCGGTACATCGAGCAGACGTGGGACGGGACCCACGCCGGCGAGGATGCGACGATCACGATCACCATCGAGTTCGAGGGGATCGGCGACACGACCGTCGCGGAACCGGCGTGGCTCGACGAGGCGCGGGACGCGAGCGACGGGGGCGACGGCGGGACCGCGACCGAGTCCGCGCGGCTGCGCGGCGGGGCGACGTTGCGATAGCGGTTCGGTAGCAACCCCTCCGTTTCCGGTCGAGACGGATTCTCCGCGCGGCTTATCGTCCAAGCGGCACGGAGCGACCGTCGGACGGGAAAAGGACGGCCGCAGATCCGTCGAGAGGTACCGCTCGCGGCTTTTGAGACCGTCTCGCTGGACGGGAATGAGGGCGTTTAAGTAGCTCCGTTCGGAAGTACGGGTACGATGGCGAACGGCAAATACGCGGCCCGTCAGCTCAAAAAGGACCGGCAGCAGCGTCGCTGGTCCGACACCGAGTACGCTCGGCGCGAGCGCGGGCTCAAGAAGAAGTCCGACCCCCTCGAGGGCGCCCCGCAGGGTCGCGGGATCGTCTTAGAGAAGGTCGGTATCGAGGCAAAGCAGCCGAACTCCGCGATCCGAAAGTGTGTCCGCGTCCAGCTCATCAAGAACGGGAAGCAGGTCACCGCGTTCTGTCCCGGTGACGGCGCCATCTCGTTCATCGACGAGCACGACGAGGTCACCATCGCCGGCATCGGCGGTGCGAAGGGTCGCGCGATGGGCGACCTCTCCGGCGTGAACTACAAGGTGGAGAAGGTCAACGGCGTCGCGATGCTCGAACTGGTTCGCGGGAACGCGGAGAAGCCCGTCAGATGAGCGAGAGCGAGGAGAGCGCCGACGTCGAGGCGCAGGAACCCGAACCGGACGCGCCGGCCGCCAGCGAGCAGGCCACGGAGAACGCCCTGCTATTCGGCGAGTGGGACGTCTCGGAGATCGCCTACGAGGACCCGAGCACCCAGCGCTACATCAACGTGACCCCCATCGCGCACACGATGGGCCGTCACGCCGCCAAGCAGTTCAAGAAGTCCGAGATCTCCATCGTCGAGCGGCTGATCAACCGCCTGATGCAGACCGAGGAGAACACGGGCAAGAAGCAGCAGGCGACGCGTATCGTGCGCGACGCCTTTGAGCTCGTCCACGACCGCACCGAGGAGAACCCCGCGCAGGTGCTCGTCACGGCCGTCGAGAACGCGGCCCCGCGCGAGGAGACCGTCCGCCTGAAGTACGGCGGTATCTCCGTCCCGAAGGCCGTCGACGTGGCCCCGCAGCGCCGCGTCGACCAGGCCCTGAAGTTCATCGCGGACGGCGTGCAGAACGCCACCTACAAGTCCGCCACCCCCGCCGCGGAGGCGCTCGCCCAGCAGCTCACCGGCGCCGCCGACTACGACATGCAGGCGTACCCGATCTCTCAGAAGGAAGAGCGGGAACGCGTCGCGGCCGCGGCCCGCTAACGCGGGGATTCTTTCTCTCCGATTTCTTCTCGACACGCCGGGAGCCGCGCGTTCAGACCGCGTAGGCCCGCGTCGCGTCGACGAGCGCTTTTCTGTAGTCGCTGGTCGAGGGGTCCGGGCCGA
>NZ_LKIR01000139.1:101501-101600 GCF_001462205.1 Haloparvum sedimenti | reverse complement strand
GGGAGGGGTGGTTCTCCTCGTGGCGGGCCATGTGCGCGAACTCGTGAACCGCCAGCTCGCGGGCCATCGCGCTCGTGGCGGCGCGTCTGGAGACGTTGA
>NZ_LKIR01000139.1:101149-101491 GCF_001462205.1 Haloparvum sedimenti | reverse complement strand
GCGCGCGGAACCGCCGCTTGAACGCCGCCACGTCGACGCCGGGCGCGTCGCTGCCGGCGGCGCGCGCGAGGTCGTAGATGCGGTGGTCGCGGTCGGCGAGGTCGTGTCGCTCGACGAGTGCGAGCGCGAAGGCGGCGTTGACCGCGGTGATCTCCGGGTCCGCGCCCTCGCCCGCCGGTTCGGTGCCGGGGCGCGGCGGCGTCGGTCGGTCGGCGACCGCGGTCGCGAGCGTCGACTCGAGGAAGCCGAGCAGCTTGTCCGGCGGCGTCACCGAGAGGGTGATGTCGTCGGCGTAGATGTCCTTCATGTGGTTCGCGATCTGGTAGCAGTGCGCGAGCTTGC
>NZ_LKIR01000139.1:98188-101001 GCF_001462205.1 Haloparvum sedimenti | reverse complement strand
GCACGTGGTGGTCCGGGTAGTGGCCGGCCCACGTCCGTTCGTCGGGGTCCTCGCGCACCCGGACGTGGACCGGGTCCGACAGCGAGAACTCCGTCTCGAACAGGTCGGCCGCGCTCAGGAAGGGGTCCGGGGGCACGTCCCCCTGCACGCGCATGTCCATGCGTATCGTTGACACGGGAGGGGCGAATAAGTCTCTTGCGTCGATCACTCCCGGACCGCGTACACCTCCCGGGAGACCCAGCCGGTCGCGCCGCGCGGGAACGCTGACGACTCCTCGGCGGGCTGGACGGTCCCGTCTGCCTCCACGACCCGGGCGGTCACCTCGTGCTCGCTCGGGTCGACGTACTCGTGGCGCCACATCCGCCACGCGTCGTCGGCGGGGTCCGAGGCGGGGGCGCCGTCCGCGGGCGTCGCTCCGGGGAGCGGTTCGGACAGCGTCGCGTCGGTCCACGTTTCGCCGCCGTCGGTCGACACCTCGACGCGGTCGATGCCCCGCGTGCCCGCGTAGGCGTGCCCGCCGACGATCACGCGGCCAGCCTCTCCGGAACTGTCGCCGCTCTCCGCGCTCCCGTCCGTCGCGTCTCCCCGCCGCGTCACGGTGTGGATCTTCGCGACCGTCTCCACCGGGCCGCTCCCGTGCCAGCCGCGCTCCTCCCAGTAGCCCGTCGCCGGCTCGTCGCGCACCTCGATGTCGGTCACCCACTTGACGTTGATCTCGCCCCAGTGCCCCGGGATCAGGACCCTGACGGGTGCGCCGTGAGCCTGCGGGAGCGGCTTACCGTTCATCCCCCACGCGAGGAAGCCGCGCTCCAGCGCCGCACGCGGGAAGGCGTGGTAGTAGCCGTCGGCGGCCGCCAGCCGCACGCAGCACTCCTCACCCGCGCCGGCCTCGTCGAGGATCGGCGCGAGGGGCGTCCCGGTCCAGAGCGCGGTGTCTATCTTGTACCCGTTCAACCCGTCGCCGACACACCGAAGCGTGACGAACCGGTGCTCGGTCGGCCGGCCGGTGACGCTCGCGTAGTCGAGCGAGAGGGAGTCGTCGACCGCGCCTCGGACCGAGAGCGACCACTCCTCGGGAGCTATCTCGGGGTCCTCGGTCAGGTTGATGTCCACCTTGTAGAACCCTCGCGAGACGAGGGGGTCGACCGCGTCGAAGTCGAAGCTCCGCCGCTCGGCGCGGTCCAGAAGCGCCAGCACGAGCGGATCGTCGACGCCGTTTCGCGGGTCGTTCGGCGACCGGTCGGCGGGCGCGAAGTCGTCGCGTCGGGACGCCGCCAGCCCGCTTGCGGCGAGCGCGCCCGCGAGAACGCCCGCGGCCCGGAGGAGCGGTCGGCGCTCGGAGCCGGTTTTCCCAAGCAGTCGGTCCGCCTCGGAGTTCTCAGACCCTTCGTCGTCCGCATGAAGTAGCCGACCGCGACCGATGTCCGCGCTCCGTCCCGCGGCGGTGGTCGACGCGGCCGCGATCCCGGCACCGGCTCCGGAGCCGATCGATCCGGTGACCAGCGCGACGAGCACGCTCGCGAGGAGTCCGACGGCGAGGCCGGCGACCGCGAGGCCAATTCTGGACCCGGTCCGCCCGCTCCGTCGCCACGCGCGGTCGACCGCGGTCGTCGTGAAAAGCGCCGCGGCGGCCAGTCCCACGGCGGCCAGCGCCGTCGCGCCGGCGAGCAGCAGCGGCTGCGCGGCGTTCCCGAGCGTCGTGATTCCGTAGGCGAAGACGACGTTGGGAAGCACGCCGAGGAGTCCGTCCGCGACCGCCGTGCCCACGAACGCGCCGGACAGCCCCGCGGCGACGAACGAGCCGGCGACCGCGGACGCGCCGGTACAGGCCGCGATGAGGGCGGCACGGGCAAGCCCGATGGTGCGACCCGGCGACCTTGTTCCGTGCATGCACGTACCACGGAGTCGGGCGGGATGTATCCGTCGCCGTGCGAGCGATACTCACGATACGTCCCGCGAGGTGCGCGAATCCGGGCGAATCGCCGACAACGAAACACTACCCTTTTGACCCCGCTAACGGTAGTGGAACGCATAATGGGCCGACGAAAGAAGATCGTGCAGGAATGTGAACGGCTGATGGACAATCCGGAGCACATCCGGAACATCGCCATCGCCGCTCACGTCGACCACGGCAAGACGACGCTCTCGGACAACCTGCTGGCGGGCGCCGGCATGATCTCCGAGGACACCGCGGGCGAACAGCTCGCGATGGACACGAAGGAGGACGAGCAGGAGCGTGGGATCACCATCGACGCGGCGAACGTCTCGATGACCCACGAGTACGAGGACACCAACCACCTCATCAACCTGATCGACACCCCCGGTCACGTCGACTTCGGCGGCGACGTCACCCGCGCGATGCGCGCGGTCGACGGCGCGCTGGTGGTCGTCGACGCCGTCGAGGGCGCCATGCCCCAGACGGAGACGGTCCTCCGGCAGGCGCTCCGTGAGGGCGTCAAGCCGACCCTGTTCATCAACAAGGTGGACCGCCTCATCTCCGAGCTCCAGGAGGGGCCCCAGGAGATGCAGGAGCGCCTGCTCGCGGTCATCAGCGACGTGAACGAGCTGATCCGCGGCATGGCCGAGAACATGGACGACATCCCGACCGACTGGACGGTCTCCGTCGAGGACGGCACCGTCGGCTTCGGGTCCGCCCTCTACAAGTGGGGCGTCTCCATGCCGTCGATGCAGCGCACCGGGATGGACTTCGGCGACATCATCGACCTCGAACAGGCCGACAAGCGCGACGAACTCCACGAGCGGACGCCGCTCTCGGACGTCGTGCTCGACATGGTCTGTGAGCACTTCCCGAA
>NZ_LKIR01000139.1:94062-97712 GCF_001462205.1 Haloparvum sedimenti | reverse complement strand
CCGAGCCGGTCATCACGAAGTCCGTCGAGGCGAAGAACATGGACGACCTGCCGAAGCTCATCGAGACGCTCCAGCAGGTCGCCAAGGAGGACCCGACGATCCAGATCGAGATCAACGAGGACACGGGCGAGCACCTCATCTCCGGGCAGGGCGAGCTCCACCTCGAAGTGATCACCCAGCGCATCCGCGACAACCAGGGCATCCCGGTCATCACCGGCGAGCCCATCGTCGTGTTCCGCGAGCAGCCCCAGCAGCAGTCCCGCGAGGTCGAGGGGCAGTCGCCGAACCGCCACAACAAGTTCTACATCACGGTCGAGCCCCTCTCGGAGGACATCGTCGACGCGATCCAGCTCGGCGAGGTCTCGATGGACATGCCCGAACTGGAGCGCCGCGAAGCGCTGCAGGAGGCCGGCATGGACAAGGACACCTCCCAGAACGTGGAGGACATCCACCGGACCAACATCCTCATCGACGACACGAAGGGGATTCAGCACCTCAACGAGACGATGGAGCTCGTCCTCGAAGGCCTGCAGGAGGCCCTCGACGACGGCCCGCTCGCGGCCGAGCCGGTCCAGGGCGCCCTGTTCCGCCTCCACGACGCGAAGCTCCACGAGGACACCATCCACCGCGGTCCCGCGCAGGTCATCCCGGCGGTCCGCGACGCGGTCCACCGCGCGCTGATCGACGGCGAGGTCCGCCTGCTCGAGCCGATTCAGGACGTCCGCATCGACGTGCCCTCCGAGCACATGGGCGCCGCCTCCGGCGAGATTCAGGGTCGCCGCGGCCGCGTCGACGACATGTACCAGGAAGGCGACCTCATGGTCGTCGAGGGCATCGCGCCCGTCGAGGAGATGATCGGGTTCTCCTCCGACATCCGCTCCGCGACCGAGGGTCGCGCCTCCTGGAACACGGAGAACGCCGGCTTCCGCGTCATGGCCGACAACCTCCAGCGCGAGCAGATCATGGACATCCGCGAGCGCAAGGGCATGAAGCTCGAGCTGCCGCAGTCCATCGACTACATCTAGAGTCGACCTTTTTCTGCGTCGGGTCGCGCCGGGGCTTCGCCCCGGCTTGACCGCTCCCTTGAAAAATGTCGATCAAAAAGGGGCCGCGGTCGGCGCCACGGGCGCTTCGCGCCCTCGCACCGCCGCGGTTCCTCGTGCTCGACCACACAGCACCGCAACCGCCCAGCACCGCAACCGCCCAGCACCGCAACCGCCCGGCACCGCGCCCGCAGGTACGGAAAAGCTCCCGCGCGACGCTCACCGTCGATCGGTTCGGACAGAACGGCGTTTCTTGAGCGGTCCTCTCAGATTCGCGTTTCGTCGCCGTTCGCCGTTGTGGGCCCGCCGTGACCGCCATTCCTCGAGGTCGTGGTGGGACCGAGCCGACCGCGTGTGTGACCGATCTTCGGGGGAGGCAACGCATGCCCAGGTCGAAGGTTTATCCCGCCTGCCGTCCGACGGTTCGAGTATGCACACGGGCACGACTCCCGTTCGGTGCGTCGGCACGGAGCCAACGAGCGACCGCTCCGCGCCGACAACAACAGGAACGCGTGCCCGCCGGCCCGCCCGGCACGGACGGCGCGGACCGCTTCGACCGACGCTCCCCCCGGAGGTGGCGGCGTGAGCGCCGACGGCTCCGAGGTCGCTGAGCGCGGTCGTGACGCCGAAACGGACGGCGGGCGGGCGTCCGTCTCGACGCACACCGTCCGACTGGAGCTCGTCGACGAGCCCGGACAGCTGCTGGCCGCGCTCCACCCGATCGCCGACAACGGCGGAAACCTGCTGTCCATCTACCACGAGCGGGGCAACAAGACCCCGCGCGGGCACATCCCCGTCGAAGTGGACTTCGAGGCGACCGAGGAGCGCTTCGAGGGCATCGTCGACGCGTTGCGCGCCGAGGGGATCAACGTGATGCAGGCCGGCACGGAGCGGTACGCCGAGGAGCTCGTCCTGCTCCTGGTCGGCCACATCATCGACACCGACCTCTCGGACACGCTCAAGCGCATCGAGGAGTGCGCGTCCGCCTCGGTCGCGGACGTGTCGCTCGCGGCGCCGAAAGGGACCGAGGAGGCATCCAGCGCGCGCCTCCGGCTCCAGACTCGGGCCGGGGAGACGACCGCGGCGCTGGAGGCGGTCCGGTCGGTCGCGGACGAGAAGGGCTTACACGTCGTGGAGCCGCTCGCGGGGGGTGAGGCGTGAGACTCGCCGTCCTCGGCTGCGGCGCCGTGGGGCGCTCGGTCGCCGAACTCGCGGGCGATTACGGCCACGAGGTCGTCGCCCTCGCCGACTCGCGGGGCGCAGCGGTCGACGAGGACGGCCTCGCCGTGGCGGACGTTCTCGCCGAGAAGGACGAGACCGGCGTCGTGGGGGACGGCGATCCGGCGGACGCGCTCGCGGCCGACTACGACGCGCTCGTGGAGGCGACGCCGACGACGCTCGGCGACGCGGAACCGGGCTTCTCGCACGTCCGTACGGCGCTGGAGCGCGACCGGCACGCCGTCCTCGCGAACAAGGGGCCGGTCGCCGAGCGGTTCCGCGAGCTGGCGGCGCTCGAGGCCGACTCCGGAGGATCGGTTCGGTTCGAGGCGACGGTCGGCGGCGCCATCCCCATCGTCTCCACGGTCGAGGACTGCGGCCCCGCACACGTCACCGCCGCGCGCGGCGTGCTCAACGGCACCGCGAACTTCATCCTGAGCCGGATGGCGGCGGAGGGGCTCGACTACGAGCACGTCCTCGCCGAGGCGCAGGATCTGGGCGTCGCGGAGGCGGACCCCACCTTCGACGTGGACGGCACGGACGCGGCGCTGAAGTGCGTCATCCTCGCGAACGTGCTCTCGTTCGGTGCGGTCGACGACCCGGCCGACGCCGACGACTTCGCGCTCGCGGACGCCGAGGTCGAGGGGATCCGGAACGTCCCCGGGAGCGCGCTGGAGCTCGCGGCCGAGGACGGCCGCACCGTCCGGCTGGTGGGCGAGGCGACCCGCGAGGGCGTCCGCGTCGGGCCGCGACTCGTTCCCGAGAACGGAACGCTCGCGGTGACGGGGACCCAGAACATCGTCCAGATCGAGACGAGCCACGCCGGCCGGCTGAACGTCTCCGGCCGCGGCGCGGGCGGCCCCGAAACCGCGAGCGCGGTCCTCGCGGACGTGGGTCGGCTGGAGTAGGGCGGTCGGTGCGGAGTCGCGGCTCGCGCGCACCCTCGATCGGGCGGCTCTCTCCCGATTCTGCCGTCGCGACGGGGACGCGTTTGCCGGCATCGTGTGTCGTGTTGGCATAAACCGCCAGACGTGGCCGGGATGGGCTGTGGTGCGTATCGAAACCGTTTTAGTGGAATCAACCGAAAACATCCTCACAGAGCGCCTTAGCGCGTGATTACCCATGAGTGACAAACCGCACCAGAATCTGGCCATTATCGGCCACGTCGACCACGGCAAGAGTACGCTCGTGGGCCGACTCCTCTACGAGACGGGGAGCGTCCCCGAGCACGTCATCGAGCAGCACCGCGAAGAAGCCGAAGAGAAGGGCAAGGGCGGCTTCGAGTTCGCCTACGTGATGGACAACCTCGCCGAGGAGCGCGAGCGTGGTGTCACCATCGACATCGCCCACCAGGAGTTCGACACCGACGAGTACTACTTCACCATCGTC
>NZ_LKIR01000139.1:71611-94052 GCF_001462205.1 Haloparvum sedimenti | reverse complement strand
GCGAGCACGTCTTCCTGGCTCGTACCCTCGGTATCAACGAGCTCATCATCGGCGTCAACAAGATGGACCTCGTCGACTACGACGAGGACAAGTACAAGGCCGTCAAGGAGGAGGTCCAGCAGCTCCTCAAGCAGGTCCGCTTCAACGCGGACGACGCCAAGTACATCCCCATCTCCGCGTTCGAGGGCGACAACATCGCGGAGGAGTCCGAGAACACGGACTGGTACGACGGCGAGATCCTCCTGGAAGCGCTCAACAACCTGCCGGAGTCCGAGCCGCCGACGGACGCGCCGCTCCGGCTCCCCATCCAGGACGTCTACACCATTTCCGGCATCGGGACCGTCCCGGTCGGCCGTATCGAGACCGGCGTTCTCGCGACCGGCGACAACGTCTCCTTCCAGCCGTCGGACGTCGGCGGCGAGGTGAAGACGGTCGAGATGCACCACGAGGAAGTGCCGAAGGCCGAGCCCGGTGACAACGTCGGGTTCAACGTCCGCGGCATCGGCAAGGACGACATCCGTCGCGGCGACGTCTGTGGTCCGGCCGACGACCCGCCGACGGTCGCCGAGACCTTCCAGGCGCAGGTCGTCGTCATGCAGCACCCGAGCGTCATCACGGCCGGCTACACGCCGGTCTTCCACGCGCACACGGCGCAGGTCGCGTGTACCATCGAGTCGATCGACCAGAAGATCGACCCGTCCTCGGGTGAGGTCGCCGAGGAGAACCCGGACTTCATCAAGTCCGGCGACGCCGCGGTCGTCACCGTGCGCCCGCAGAAGCCCCTCAGCATCGAGCCGTCTGGCGACATTCCGGAGCTCGGCAGCTTCGCCATCCGCGACATGGGTCAGACCATCGCGGCCGGCAAGGTGCTCAGCGTCGACGAGCGATAATCGATGCAGCAGGCACGCGTCCGCCTCGCCGGCACGAGCCCCGAGGACCTCGACGACATCTGCGACGACGTCCGCGAGATCGCGGACTCGACGGGGGTCTCCCTGTCGGGCCCGATCCCGCTGCCGACGAAGACGCTGGAGATCCCGTCCCGCAAGTCCCCCGACGGTGAGGGGACGGCCACGTGGGAACACTGGGAGATGCGCGTCCACAAGCGTCTGATCGACATCGACGCGGACGAGCGGGCGCTTCGCCAGCTCATGCGCATCCAGGTTCCGAACGACGTCAGCATCGAGATCGTTCTCGAAGACTAAGCGCTAGGGCGCACCTCGCGTTTCGTTCTCTCTTTGTTTTCACCCTCTCTAGCGGTCGCGCTCTCCGACGAGGTGAGACACGCCGCATCGCCGATGTCGTTTTGTCGCTCGCCGCCCGATTCCCGGTCGTGCGCGCGACGGTCGAGACGCTCGCGGTGATCGCGGTCGTGTTCCTCCTCCAGCTACTGCTGGGGGTCGTCGGCCTCGCGTCGACGCTCGTGTTGAGCGCCCCGTTGACGACCGCGCCGTGGGCGCTCGCGACCGGCGTGTACGCTCACGCGGGGCTCGGGCACCTGTTCACGAACGCCGTCGGTCTCCTGATCGCTGGCCCGCTCGTCGAGCGGCGGACGACCCGGCCGCGGTTCCACCTCTTCTTTCTGGGATCCGGCGCGCTCGCGGGGGTCGCGGAGGTGACCCTCGGGGGCCTCATCGGGCCGGCGCCCGCGGTCCTCGGCGCCAGCGGCGCCGTGTTCGCGCTGTTCGGCTATCTGCTCGCGGGGAACGTCGTGAGCGCGACCCTGTTCGACCGGCTGCGGCTCTCCGCCCGCGCGCAGGTGGCGCTGTTCCTCGCCGTCGCGGTCGCGATGACCCTCGCCACCGCCGCGCCGGGCGTCGCGCTTATCGCCCACGCGACCGGCCTGCTCATCGGCCTCGTCGCCGGTCGGCTGCGGCTGCTCGACGCGTGAGGGCTGGGCCGCCGGTACGCGTTCGGTTCTCACACCGGCCATCGAAAGGTAAGGTACAAGTACGCCGGTCGACTTTTCACGATTGCAGCGCGGGCTCGTAGATCAGTGGCAGATCGCTTCCTTCGCAAGGAAGAGGCCCGGGGTTCAAATCCCCGCGAGTCCATACGCGCTACGCGCGTTCAGTAATCGCAACACGGCGTTGCTTCTTTAAATAACTACCTCCGCCAGAAACCGGTGTGTTCGTACCGTCGTGCGGCACCGCTTGCCGGTAGTGTGTTGATGATTTAATCTCACTACCCCGACGACGTACCGCAGTTTTCTATAATGACGACCTCGACCAACCCCGCCAGTTGAGCCGCTCGCACGCCTCGGCGACCACCCCTACGAACAGTCGTTCACCGGCTCATCAACTCGCGTCTCATACCGCGCGCCAGAAACCCACTCGGCACCGCGTGTCGGTGATGTTTTCTCACTCGCCCCGCACCGTCTGGCGATTTCGCATAATGACGGAGTAACTCGACGTACAGGAACCCGATGAGCGCCGCGCGGGCTGTCGCGCGAAGAATTGACTCCCGGCGACTTTTGTCTTTAAACTTACAGTTCTGCGGCTCGTAGGGAGTTACACCGGTATGCCCGAACCAGACCCGCCCTTCGACGTGGACCACGTTGCGAAACTCATCGAGATACACGGGTACGCCACTACCCGAGACAAGCAACGAGAAATCGAGCGGGAAATCATCGACGCGACCGTCGGCGAGTATCAGGCGGAGTGGCTCTCCGAGCAACGGGAGGAGGCTCGCTCGGACGACGATTCGGCATCCATCGAAGCGCGCAGAGAAGCCCTGCGGAAAATGGGGTGAGCCTTCGCCCGACTATTCCTCGTCCATCTCAGTCAGCCACCAGACGGTATTTCGCCCGCCAATCTGTTTCGAGTCGAGTTTCCCCTGCTCGTCGAGCGCGACCAGCCGGTCGTAGGTCGCGCGCCGCTTCAGCGGGACCTCCTCGGTCACTTCCGCAGTCGAAAGAACGGGGTCGGCGCTCTCGCGGAACAAGCGAAGTATCTCCTCGTCGCTCACCTTCGGTTTCGGTCCCGGTTTCGAGCCGTCACTCATACCTCCACGTTCGGGGCTTCCCACATTAACAGTACCGTCAAAGGCGGTAACTATTTAGTTACTGCCGTCTTAGGAAGTATTGAGGAGGACACCGTCCCCTCGGGGCGTTGGAAAACGCCCGGTGCTGGAACACCGGACGGTGGCCTTCCGTGGTACCAGAAAGCCATGCGAAGCAACAACTCTGCCGCTCAAAAGCGCATCGCTATTCAGAACGCCGTCGTCCGCGGGGTGGTCGCGTGAGCGACGAACCGAGCCGGAACGCGGAGCGTGTCGTGAAGTGCCCCGTCGAGGGGTGCGACGCCGAGAAGTTGGCCCGCGGGATGTATCTCCATGTCCTCCGAAGCGTCGGCGACGGTCACGGTGAGCAGGGAGAAATTCCGGATGAGGTTTCCCTCGACGACCTCGAAGAAGTCGGCACTCGGGAAGTCGAGGTGAACTACCCGGCGGAGCGCGAGGTCGAGAGCGTCGCCCGGCTCTGCCCGTACTGTGGCGTGCCGTTCCGGGGGAAGCACGGGGTGCTGATTCACCTCGGGCAGGTCGCCGGGCGGAAGAACCACCCACCGAACGCCTCGAAAGTCCACGAGCCGGAGGATTTCCCGGTCGTCGAACTCGACGACAACGAGAACATCGTCGGCGTCGTGAGTAGCCGTCCGGCGGAGTCACCGGATAGCGATGTCGACGAACAGGAAGCCGATGAGCCGGAGGCGTTCGCGGTGTTCTCGAAGGACGAAGTGGATTACCTATCTGCTGTCATCCACTCGGAAACTAATGATGAACGAGCGAAAACACTTCTCCAGCGTCCGTATCTAAGGGAGTAGAACGGTCCACTTTCACTCTGGTTGGCTGACTCTTTTACCCCGACCGTCTCTAATAGAGTGTGTAATGGCAACCTATGTCGTTGAGTGCGTAAACGTTGATGACGGCTCACAGTACGATGACTGCCGATGTATCGAGAGTATAGGGTTCCCCGCAAAGAACGGCGGTATCACCACTCGAACACCAGCCGAGGTGTATGATTGGGTGGAAAATGATGGACATACGGTAGTCGTACAACACGATGGAGATGAAACAGAGGTGGAGGGTGTGAAGGATGGAGCGACGAAATACGTTCGGACAGAGCCGAACGATACCGAAGACGACAACCTTCTGAAGCAGCCATCTTGTTAGAGGTCGGCCCTATCAACGACGCTGTGACGAGAAAGCGTAGTTCTCAACGCGCCGTAATCCGATGAGGCCGCAGAGTACATTATGCTCCTTTTCAGCAACCTCCGGACACGTTCGATTTGGTTCACAACAGAACTTAGACGAGGTACGAGAGAGAAAGTCCAGAACCGCGACAACCGAATCAGGCCCGGTGATTACGATGGGTTTCAGTTTGGCTTCTTCTTCGGGCTTCACCCTCATTAATAGAAATGGGTTTAAATACCCCTACCTCACAGCCAGCCGTCGTCCCACTCCTCATTGATTTCTCGCCACGCTTGGAGACCTGCCGGGTCTACTTCGTAGGCATCGTGTTTTGTGGGAGTCAGTTGGCCGGTTCGGACACGATGTTCGATTTTTCCATAGAGGCTCGCGTACTGTTTTCGGGGGATACGTAGGTTGACCCGTTCCTGTTCAACGAAGGGGTCGAACGCTTCGGCGCTCGTCTGCGGATGACACTCCCGGCGCGGGTCGTGCTGATGGATTACGTAGCCGCAGGTGACGAGTGCGGAGACGTGTATTCGAACTCCGAACTTGGAACGAGGGAGACCATTGAATAGGTCAACCGCCAGTTGCTGGAGCCTATCACTCATCCTCAGATGGCTACTCATACACAAGATGAGCCACCGATTGAGACAGTACGTCTCGTAGCGCTTATTCTGATACTTCGGACCGTTCTGAAGACCGCTATTCAGCCGGTCAAGATACTGGAAGTAGTCTCGTTTATTCGGCGGATGGTAGTCTGCGGGCCACTCCTCGTATTGAGGGATGTCAGACCAGCCGAGGTAAGTAGCGTTATTCGTGTCTGGTGCGTCAATTGGATTCGGCTTTCGTTCCGGTTGCTCAGAGTCGTGCATAGTGGAACCTCGATGAACACTCGACGTAGAGCCACGGCTACCGTCGAAGTAGGCAAATTGGTTGGGTGTTGCCAGCCGGGGATGGTGAGTGTTCACCGAAACGGATTCAAGAGGATGGCTGGTCGTACTGATACATACGTATTGTGAGAATAAATCTGTTTCGCGAACTGACAGAGAATCCGGAAGTCATACCGGTGCCACCATCCCTGTCGGTCCGGATTCTGCGTCTACTGTACGAAGAATTTAGCAGTTGGAGTGACACTATTTTCGTGCGACGGCGTGGCTTGCTTCGAGGACCCTCGGCTCATCGATGAATCGGTTCCCAATGGGGAGATAGATAGAGTCGCCGCCGCGTTCGATGCGCACGCTGAACACGTCGTCGTCCACGAGGTCACCATCGAACACGAACTGGACGGCCTTCGGGCCGCGGAACGACCCGCTCTCCCGAAGCACGTCGCGGAGTTCGCGGACGGCCTCATCGCGTTCGTCCGCGTAGGCTTGTACACAAATTCGCAGATAGAATTGGCTAACGCCCCGTCAAATCACGCTTCAGGTCTTTTAGTTCCCGTTTGAGTTCTTCGACTTCATTTTCGATACCTCTGTGACCCTCTACTTTATTTTCGAGGTCATCAAGTCGTCTCTCTATTCCATCAAAAGCCGTCCGCCCCTGTACCGATTCTTCCAGACTTTCCAGCCTGTCTTCGAGTCGGTCTACCCTTCGCTCTAACTCACTAATCTCGTCCATACGGCAACAAGGGAAACAAACCCTATTGAAAACTCGCCAACCGTAGTGGAAGTAATCGCACGTCGTCAACGTTTATGAGTTGGCGGTAAGGAGACAGTCACATGCCTGAGGTATCTTCGTTCTTCGATTCCCTCGACGCCATCGGGTCGCGCACCGATGACGACATGAGCGAGCGCGATGTCGAGAACTTGTTCCTCGAAACCGGCTTCTACGATGCGCTCGGCTATGAAGGAACGGGAACCGACATCCGTAGTGAGTTCACCCTTCCCGACAATCGCCGTCCGGATTACATCACCCTCGATACGAACGAAGCCGTCACCGCGGTCTACGAGTTCAAGACCACCGGACGAGACCTCGGTGGTCACGAAGACCAACTGTTCCACTACATCGACAATCTCCGGGCGGAGTACGGCGTACTAACCAACGGAAACGAACTTCGACTCTATCGCCGGGGTGAAGACCGTCCGATTGTGACCGTCTCGGTCGAGTCGGTCACCGAAAGCGATGCTCGGGACCTGTTCAGCGCGCTTCAGAAGCGGGAGTTCGACCTGACCGACCCCGACGACGTGAATCAGTTCCTTACCGACCTCGACCCGATTCCGCTGGACCAGCAGGCCGAACTCGGACAGGAACACTTCTTCGACACGTTCCGGCTCGAAGAAGACAGTCCGTTCGCCAACCTCGTCACCGGGATGATGGACCTGCTCCACGAACTCCGTGACGACAGGGAAGCCAAGTTCGTGAAGGGTGCCTACGACTTTTGGGAAGCCACCTACGCGGACGAGCCGGACGAGGTTCCTGACTCGTGGGAGCCGTTCATCAACGGGAAGCAGTCGCTTCGGGACTTCATGTTCTGTCTGGAGAGCGGCCACGCGCTTCTCGCCCGACTCCTGCTGGCGAAGGCCACCGAAGACCATGATTTCTTCGCCGGGACCGGCTACGACGGGATGGACGACTATTTCCGCGGTCTTCAGGGCTTCAGCGACACCATCAACCTCGACGCCTTCCCCGTCGCCGCCGACAACCTCATCGACGACATGCAGGAGCAGCTGGTCGAGGGCCTGTTCCAAGACGACATCTTCGTGTGGTGGACCGACGGCTACGCCGAGCAGTTGGCCCGGGGCCACGAGACCGGAGCGAGCCAGTTCAAGGAAGTCGCCGAGGGAACGGGGTCAGTCGAGCGCATTAGCGAAGCCACGCGGGACCGTTTCAGTCGCGCTGTCGCTGAGGTCTTCTTCAACGTTCTCCGGTTCGACTTCGCGGACGTGGAGGGCGACCTCCTCGGCGACCTCTACCAGCGGTACTTCGACCCGGAGACCCGCAAGGCGCTCGGCGAGTTCTACACGCCTCAGCCGGTCATCGACTACATCATGGACGGCGTCGGCTACGAGCGCGGTGTCTCGAACCAGCGACTCATCGACCCCGCGTGCGGGTCGGGGACGTTTCTCGTCGAAGCGGTCCGGCGGTACATCGAGGACGTGGAACGCTACGAGGACGAGCCTGATTGGGAGGAACACCTCAAGGACCTCTGTACGCGTCCGCGAATCGTCGGTCTCGACATCCACCCGTTCGCGGTGTTGATGGCGCAAATCCGATTCGTGGTCGCAATCTTACCTGCGTACCGGCAGGCGAAGGCACAGAACTCCGACTTCACACTCCGGCGGCTCCCCATCTACCGCACCGACACGCTCCGAAACGAGCGCGAACTCACCGGGGCGGACATCGGGGAGGACGGAAGTCGGCAGATGACGTGGGACGCGATGACCGAGGACGAGCAGGACGTTCGTATCCCGGTTCCGCTTCCAGTCGAAGTAGACGAGGACGAGGTGGACGAGACCGAGGACGGCTTCCTCGTTCGTCGCGTTCGGATGCCGCTGTTCGACACTATCCAGTTGGAGACTGGCGTCAACAACTTCGGCGAATACTTCGCGGCGCTTCAGGGCGTGCTGGACACGGTGAAAGACCACATGGCTCTCGCCGAGGAGTTCGGCGGTGACTTCGACTGGTCGTACCACAGCGGGCTGGAGGAGCGCGTCAATCACTACACGTCGCAGGACTACACGGGGGTCGAGGAGTTCTTCGAGCCGTACGTTGACGACATGCTGGAGAACGTCCGCTACCTCAAGGAGGAACACAACGACGGGCGGCTGTTCAAGATGTTCGAGGACACCGTTCTCGCGCTCGTCGTCAAGAACTACATGGAGTACGACTACGTCGTCGGGAACCCCCCGTACGTCCGAATCCAGAATCTCCCCGACCAGCAGAAGGAGATGATGGACCAGTTGTACGATTCGACGACGGGCAACTACGACATCTACTGTCCGTTCTACGAGCGCGGTCTCGACTGGCTCCGCAAAGATTCGGGTAAACTCGGTTTCATCACGCCGAACCAGTTCATGGTCACGGACTACGGCGAGGGACTTCGCCGGGTGATTCTTCAGGAGAGTCGCATCGATGAGGTCTACGACTTCCGTGACTCCGGTGTTTTCGAGGACGCGACGAACTACCCGGCAATCGTCATTCTCGAAGACGAACCCGATGAGGCCGCCCGAGAAGACAACGACATTCGAAGTGTCCGCGTCAAGGCAGATACCGACGAGGAAGGAGACCGAGAACTGGACGAGGCCATCATCAAGTCGGTACGCGACCATCGGGGCGAACTCGGGTACTCCGACGAGTTCATTGATGTGTTCGACTTCCCGCAGAAGAAACTCTTAGGGGGCGACTATTGGGCGATGATGCCGCCCAAGGAGTTACAGGTCTTCGAAAAACTGGAATCTCACAGTACCGAGAACTTTGGAGACATCACAGACGCCATCTTTGCTGGTACGCAAACGAGCGCGAACAAGATTTATTTGGTCACACCGGTCAACGCTGACCGCATAGAGCCGGATGAAGGTGGTGACACAGTCAGAGTTGTTCCTACGGGTGAAAATCAGGAATACGAAATTGAGACTGACTTACTGTGTCCGTGGTTGAAAGGGAAGGACATCGAGCGGTGGCGCGGTGAGTGGTCCGGTCTTCACGTCATCCTACCACACTATGTTGAAGAAGATGGAGATGGGCCTACCACAAAAGCATACGACTCTGAATACCTACGAGAGAACCTGCCGCTAACTTGGCAATACTTTGAGGCTCACCGCGATACATTGGAGGGGAGAGAAAGCGGTCGGATGGAAGGACGAGAGGATTGGTACGCCTTCATCTATCCAAAGAGCCACGAACGGTTCGAGAAGCCCAAAATCATCGGTGCCCACATTTCGGAGAATGCTCGTTTCATGATAGATAGCGAGGGCGTATGGTACTTCAAAACGGCATACGGAATTGAGTTGGATGAACCATACCGGAACTTGACCGAGGAGATGGCTTGCCAACTCAACTCGAAGGCTCTCGACTTCTACTTCAAGCACATCACGACGGTCAAGATGGGCGGATACTACGAATACCGCTCACAGTACGTCGAGAAACTGCCCTGTGTAACAGAAGACAGCGCGGGCGTCTTCGGGTTGATGCGCGCGACGGCAGGCGAGATAGTGGATACCATTGACCTCGACAGCAAGACCGACCGCTTCCCTGAGGCGTACCTCGGCGAGTACGACGGCGAACTCGACTACATCTCCTACGAGTGGCAGACTCGTCGTTACCCGGTGAGCGCAGAGGTCCAAGGCGACGTAGAGGACGAGTTTTCCGTGCAGGCGGGACGCTCGGACACCATCAGCGACCCCGCAATGTACTCCGATGACCGCGAGGCCCGAAAGAAGCGCGCTGAGTACGTCCGGGCCGCCGTGGACGGTCGAAACGTCAAGAGCGGTGAGGAGACGACGATTCCGATTCCGCGAAGTGACAGCGGCGTCGAGGAACTACTCGACCGGCTGGACGACGACCGAGCTGAGGTCGAGCAGACGAACATCGAAGCACTCGAAACCGAGATTGACGAAGCGGTTTACGACCTGTTCGACCTCACCGAGGAGGAACGCGAGGTCGTCGAGGACTACCTCGAAGTGTTCTGACTCCAGGGCGTCCGCCCGCGTCTCATCGGATTGCTACGCCAGTTTGGAGAGTGTATCCACTACCCGGGTAGCCGGCGGGGAGAGGGGAGTGTGGGGAATTTGGGCTTTCACCCAATTACCGGCCTTCTCGCCCCACTTGGCCGCTTTTGAACTGATACTGTACTTCTCGTCCAGTTTCGCCGCAATCTCACTCATAACCTGTTTTGTGATGTATATGACCACCTCCTCAAGTCCGCCCGTGACCGCCGCCGTTCCCAATTTCGACAGCGCCTTCCCTACCGACCGGGCGTCAAGCCCATTCCCCTCCAGGGATTCGAACCCCGACTGTGTCCCTCGGGAGGGACGGCCACGGATGATTCTATGTTAGTCCTCCACAATCTTCGATGTTGGGGTGGTTCGTTCGCCATTGGGTCAGGTGTTGTATCCGCAAAGCGGTCCGAATACTCGTGTATGTGTGGTGACTGAACAGAAATGCCTAATAACGTATCCTGTCTCGAAATGGTCATGAGCGGAAGTCTCGGTATCTCTGCTAACGAGGATACCGTCGAGAGCGTTCTTTCCCGGAACTATCGCTACACCGTTCCGGACTACCAACGCCAGTATTCGTGGGGGGAGGAGCAATGGCGTGCCCTGTGGGAAGACCTCCAAGCGCTCGACGACGGCGAGACACATTTCCTCGGCTCCATCGTCGTCATCGAACGCTCCTCCGGACTGAACGAACTGGACCGGCTCGAAGTCGTAGACGGTCAACAGCGGATGGCGACCATCCTTACGATGCTCGCCGTGATGCGCCAGAAGTATCTCGATGAGGGGGAGAGCGGACAGGCTGACGCGATTCGGAACGAGTACCTGTTCGAGCAGGACCTCGACCAGCAAGAGTATCAGAATCTCACCCTAAGTCGGTACGACAACGACTCGTTCTCGGCGATTCTGAATTGTAACTTCGGCCAGGTGGACAACGAAACCCTGAACGAAGCGCTCGAATTTTTCGGCTCTCGGATTCACGGGCTAACCGTAGAGGAGACGGATACACTCCGAAAGCGGCTGTTGAGTTCAGTCACTCTCGTTTCAATCGAGTGTACCGAAGAGCAGTCGGCGTTCCGGCTGTTCGAGACCTTGAACGAGCGGGGACTGGAACTCTCCTCGGTCGATTTGATGAAGAACCACATCTTCAGTATCGCCGCCCAAGACGACGATGTCGATTACGAGGCGGTCAAGCAATCGTGGCAGACGACGGTTGACAATACGGTCCCGTTCCTCAACAAGCCGAGCAGGTTCTTCCGTCACTACATTATGTCCGCACCGGCTCCGGACTACCCTGACGACGTTTCTGATTACACACTATACGACACCTTCCAGGGCATCATCAGCGATGTTCGAGACTCGGAAGACCTCACGCTCGAATCCTATCTGGCTGACGCGGCTAACCAGTCCGAGTTGTACCTACAGATTGTCAACGCAGACATCGACCGATACGACCGCGGAGGAAATGAGGCGATTAACGAGAAATTGACTCACCTCCACCACATCAAGTCCGTTCAGGCTCGAACGCTCCTCCTCCGCATTTTCCGGGAGTTCGACAACCCGAACAAGGTTATGGAAGCGTTTGGTGTACTTGAGCGGTTCTTGGTCCGTTGGAAGGTCGCTAATTACGCGACTGGTGGACAGTTGGACCGCATCTATTCCGAACTCTGTTCGACCATTTTCGATGAAAGCGACCCCGTGGAGGAGATGCGAGGATACCTCCGCGGCAAGTACCCGAGCGATGCCGAATTTAAGGCCGGCATCGAGAACAAGCGGGTCAAACTCAACAACCGGACGAAGTATATGCTCAAACGCATCGAGGAGGTCCACTACAACGGGAACGTGGACCGGATGGACGATTACGACATTGAACACATCGCTCCTCGTTCCGCGTACACCGCTACTCGTCACAGCGCGTGGGTTACCGCGTTGAATACGACACAGGCGACGTTCGAACAGCACCGAGACCGTCTCGGGAATCTCACTCTCCTCGAATCGGACAAAAACATCCGCGCGAGCAACGACCCATTCGAGACGAAAAAGAACGAATATGCCTCATCAGACATCGCTATGACTCGGTCTATCGGCGAGAACTACGACAACTGGAACCTCGACACCATCCAAGAGCGAACGTCGGAACTCGCCGAAGTCGCTCTAAACATCTGGTCTCTGTGAGTTCTCCTGCTCTCATCATTCGGGGAGTTAGCCCATTATTCTGACTTCTGACAAATTTCGCAAAAACGCAGTCAAATCTGACCACAATAGAGAGGCGAACCTACCAAATTTCGCGCGTGCCTTGCCGACTGGTGTTCCAACCCCCGACCCCTCCCTCCGGTAGACCTCTGAGAACAGGGGAGTCTACCCATAGTCACCTCCGTTTAACCGCGTTTTCTGGCGGTATGGTCCCTCTCGGTGTGAAGTCGGGGCCAAGGCGCGCGCGTATTGGCCGACGCCGACCGATTCTCTGAACTTCATCTATCGGAGAGGTCGCTCTCTCTAAGAGTTACTACTCTAAGGGCATCCCTTCCGGTGGTAACTCGCTCTTTGAACTCGTGTTAAAACCCGATGAGGCCCCGGGGTACAGTACGCTCTCTTAGAACACGTTGGTTGAGGGATTAGTTTACACTCTCCGTTAGAACACGAGAGTCCTGAAAACGTGGTTTTTAGAAGTTGTATTCAAAGAATTGAAGTTCACGGTTAAGCCCTCTCGGAGCGTAGAATGGGTATGGAACTCACCCCGAGAGAGGCGGCCTTTTTGCTCGACGAAATGAGCGAGATAGAAAACGACGAAACGAGGTACCCGTCAGCTCGAACCGAAGCGAGGCGGCTCCGTGAGAAGGCAGAGGCCGCGCTCACGGAGTAATTGAAAACGCGCGCACTCGGCTTTTTTTGAGCAGTTACCACCGTCGGTTCGTTCTGAAGCATCTGGAGGGGAGTGGAGACCTCTCCACCACTTGGAGTCGCCGTCGCCACCGACACCTGGCCTCATCGGGTTGGGGCGCTTCGAGACCGATACTGGAGACGAGAACCAAGACCCCAGCCGCTGGAAACGAGGCTAGACCCGGTGACCGTCGCGGAAGATTTTGAAGAGCCGTGCTGCGAGATTAGCGACTACAGCAGGGCAGAACGAGAGTGAGGCCGTTTTGACTATCGTTTTGGACAGGATGATAGAGTATGTTTGGTAACGGTTAGATGGAATCGTCTCGTTCTGTACTATCCTCCTCATCGAGAACTTCCGTCTCCTGTTCAAGTATTTCGCGCGCTTCCTCAACAGAGAGTAATTCAACCTCTCTATCACCTCCCTCTGTCGTAACTACGAGCGGCTTCTCCTCCTCAACTACAGATGTGAACAGGTCGGTAGCATTGTCTGAGTTCTCCATGAAATACACAAACTCCTCGATAGACCCCTGCCCTGCGAGCATCTTGTCGAGAACTGTCTCCGTATCTGGTCGGGTGCGCTCAATGTCGATGTTCACGGTAACGTTGGCGATGTAGTTTCGTTCACGTCGCTCTGATTCGATGATAGCACGTTCGAGAACACCCGCGAACCCCTCCAATTCGAGTCCCTCCTCAGTATCTCCCCCGAGGTCGGTGATACCCAAATACAGTAACTCAAAGATACTCTGAACTGTCGGACCCCCCTCATCCACGAGATACTCAAAAACTTTCTCACGGTCTTCACCTTTGACGTTGACCAGATAGTTGAAATCAAGGAGCGCGTTTTTCATGCGCTCGCGTATCCGGTACCGCTTGTCTCGGATTGTTTGCTTGTCGGGGCCTTCCTCGGATTCTTCTTCGAGGCCCTCAGCGAGGAACGTGCGGTCGTCCTCGGTGATTATGCCGCGCTTTCTATCCCGTTTCTGCCAATCTGGAATCTCCTGTTCGGAATCTGGGTTATTTTGTGGCATAGTTGCTATCTACGACGCACCCATCGTCAGTAACGACGACAGACTTTAGTATAAGGGTTGCGAATTTGGGGCCGACGCATGGTTCCCGCTCACAGAGGACGCGAGATGCCTCTGGAGGGTGTTGTGCGTCGGCCCGTGTGCGCCCGACGTTTGGGGCGGAGGACGCACACGGGGAGACGAACCGGCCACCGAAAGCCCACGACCAGGGTTACGGTCCCCGGCTCGGACGCCGGGTCATCCCAATCGCAAGGCTCCGATGGCTCAGGTTGACTGTTACGCCGGACTCTTATTATGCGTTGTGCCCCCCGAATTTGGGAGAACGTCCGTCCGTAGTAATGGCTAAACACGACGTAGAAACCTACATCCGCCGTGAAAAGCGGAACACGCACAGCATAGACGACCAGGTCGAAATCTCCCACGCGATGTGGGACCGCGGCAAGCACCCAAACGAGGAGGGTGTCAAGCGGAACGACCTCGAAGACGAACTCGGACTCAGCCTCGATTACAGCGTGAAGACCAGTCTCCGCCACCTGGAGGAGATTGACATCGTTGAGGAGTACCGGGAACCCGGTCCCGACACGTACGTCATCGCCGACTGGCACGACGAGACCTTCATCATGGGCATGGTCGACGAGGCGGCTGAGGAGGGCATCGAGGCCCTCATTGACCACGTCCAAGAGGAGGACCCTGTCAGCGGTGACGACACTCCGGCTATTGCCGACGGAGCCGGCGTTACGCTCCGCCAAGTGGTGGCTGACGAGTTCGACCTTCAGCCCCAAGCACTGGAGGGCCATCTCCGTGGCGACAATCAGGTCGACAAACTGAATGACGCTGTCGAGGGAATCGAGGACCATGAGGACTTCGAGACGCGGGAGGACTATGGCGAAATCCGCTTCGTCAACGTCCCGTACCGCTACCGGCTGACAGCGTTCGCGGTCGACCTCTACAAGGAGTAGGCCGCCGCGGCCTACGCCTCATTTTATTTCGGGTCAGGTCAGACGCTCGGTTCAAACTCGAACGCATTTCCGAACCGCCGTCGGAAGATGACCTCACCAATTCATCGTGAATTAGAGAGGTTCAATTATGCGGTCTACGTGCCCCGTGATTTATGATTCGGGCGACAGACTCCATACAGTATGACATCTGATGTGGAACCCTATGTGGACCCATCTGAATTTCAGGCACCACAGAACCAGTACATCGCTTGGTTGGACATTATGGGAACCGCCAACGCGATGCGCCGCTCGGTCAAAACCGCTGCTGTCAAAGTGTTAAAAATGCACAACGCAGTTCTTGATGTTGAGGATTCGTATGATGTTAACCTCTTTCCAATGATGGATGGAATCTACATCGTGTCCGATGATGGATACGAATTAATTGATTTCCTCCAAGATTTGTTTAAAGGGTATGCTGAATACCTACAAGAGGAGTCTGACCAAGACCATTTTGAGGTCTACTACACTTCCGTTATTCGGGCCGCTATTGCATTTGGTCCACTCTATCATGGTGAAGACACAACTGAGGCCGTCTCGGAGACTATCGCCGATTCGGGGAACTACAAAAATTCGATGTTAGTGGGAGTGCCAATGGCGGATGCTTACGAAGCGGAATCTGAGGCACCTCCTTTTGGGATTCATATTCATCAGTCCGCACGTACTCTCGCTCCAGAGGGTGAAGAGCCAATTCCACAGTATTGGTGGAAATGGTGGAACGATTCAGATGACCTCCCGGAGGACCTATTAGACCTTCTTGAGGAGTATTTTGATTACTTCGAGAATTCTCGTCATAGTGAATATTCACAAGGCAAAATAGACGAACACCGAGAGATGGCTGAGGCGTATCTACAGGACGATTATTAGATGTCTACGAGGTAATCCTCTCGCCGTTCCATCTGCTCGTTCTTCGTCGCCTTGTCGTAGTGCTTGTCCATCACCTCGCGGGACATGTCCACGCGGTCGGCAGTCACATCCTTCGGCTGACCCGCGTTCAACGCCTCGGTGACGTAGCCGCGCCGAAGCGCGTGCGGACTCACCGACGCCGGACATTTGCTCGCGGTGTTGTAGGAGGTCGCCTCACACTCCTGTAGGTCACGCCCCATCGGGCACTCCCCGGTGTAGTGGCACGGACGAGTCGCGGTGTAGATGTTCCGCTGAATCGTCGTCGGCTCGCACCGCTTTCCGTGGCTGGACATCAGCAGGGGCGTCCGTCCGTGTTCGTCCTCGCCGCCGGGGTGATTGAACCGGAGGTAGTCACGGAGAACCGCGGCAACCTCGTCGCTGATGCGCACGTCACGCTCGCCTTTGCCTTTGTTCTTGAGCGGGGTCTCCGTCTCGGGTCGGTGACGAACGCGAAGGTAGGGTCTGCTTCCGTCCTCGAAGTCGTCCGTATCAAGTGCGTACAGGGAACTCCGGCGCATCCCGGTCTTCCAGAGGAGTAGGACGATGACGTGCCGGAGGGTCGCGTACTCGTGCTTGTCGAGGTACTCGATGATTTGGGTCGCTTCGTCCTTCGTCAAGACGGCGTCGGCGACCTCCTCGGTGTCATCGGGTTTGGGGATGCGGACCATCATCCGCAGGTCCTTGGGAACGGCGTTGATGTGTTCGCAGAAGCGTACGAAGTCCTTCACGCAGGTCATGTCGGTTTTGAGCGTGATTGTTTTGACCTGCTCCTGCCGCCACTCCTTGAACTGCTGGATGTCGTCGCTGGTGAGGTTGTTGAGGTTCGTGACGCCCGCGTCTTCGAGCCAGCCGACGAACTTCCGCAGGGTTGTCTCGTAGTTCGAGAGCGTGGAGTCGGTCACGTCGTTGGCCTTGTCGTTCAGGTAGCGGTTCATCGCGTCGCGCGGCGGTGTGGCGTTCATGGGTTGTCGTACCTCGGTTACTGAACGCCGTCGCGCGTGTTCGTACTCGGGGGTTGGCAACCCGCAAGTTCCTTCGTGCGCACGCGGCGAAGCAATCCGAGGCGGCCTAAGAGCCGCCGAGGGTTGCTCTGAGCCGCGTAGAGGCCCGGGGTTCAAATCCCCGCGAGTCCACTAACGTTTTCGGTGGCTTCGAAGGAACTAGACGCCCGTCCGGCGATCGCTGCTTATTGTCCCGCAATTCGGCTGGTCTCGCGTCGGTGCACTTCGCGGAGCGAATTCGTTGACAGAGTCCGTCCGGGCGTGCGCTCTCTGCTCTTGCGTGTTGCGACGGGTCCAGTTCCCGGCCGATCGGCAGCTCGACCGTTCCGAACGACCGCGCCCCCGTGGCTGGACTTTTCGCGCACCGTTCGTCGAAGGGGGTTTTTCTACACTTGGTCTGATCGGCACATTTATGCGCGCTTCCGGAGTAGCCGGGCGCACACATGGAGTTCAAGGAGTTCCTGACGGAGGACCGCGCGGTCTCGCCGGTTATCGGCGTCATTCTGATGGTCGCGATCACGGTGATCCTCGCGGCCGTCATCGGCACGTTCGTCCTCGGACTCGGCGACTCGGTGCAGCAACAGTCGCCGACCGTGACGTTCGCTGGCGATCAGGGGACTGAGACGGTTGACGGCGAATCGGTGAACGCGCTGACGATCACCCACGAGGGTGGCGACAGCGTGTCACAGTCGAACCTCGACGTAGGCGTGAACGGAGAACAGGGATACGTGAACGAGAGCGGGCCCGAAGCTGCCTGGAACCAGACGGGCGATGTGACCGCCGGGTCGAGCGTCACCGTCGTCGCGTACGGGACCAGCGTCACCAGTCTCGAAACCACCGGTGAGAATGAGTACAACAGCAGCAATAACGCAACCGCTCTGACGTCCGGCGACACCGCCCGCGTCGTCTGGACCTCCAACGACGGCTCCAGTTCGCAAACGGTGTTCGACCGCGAGATCAACTGACGCGCGCCGCGCGCGTTTGCGGCTCGATTTTTGTCCCGTTTGCGGGACCGCCTCCGCTTCGGGAGTCGCGACGCTATCGGTCGTCGACTCGCTCGCCGGTGGGGCGCCTGTACGTCGAGTCCGTCGGGCCGACGATCCCGACGGTCGTGTCGTAGTCGACTCGGCGGCGGAAGGCCTCGAAGTCCGTCTCCGCGCAGTAGCCTCGCTGCGGGAGTCGGACGGAGAACCCGTTGTAGCGGTCGACGGAGACGGACACCTCCCTGACTGCGGCCGGATCCACCCGGTCCGCGAGCGTCGCAGCCAGCGTGTCGGCGTCCGCTTCCTCCAGCCGGTCGCAGTCGAAGCCGACGAACCGGTGTAGCGCGCCCGTCGCGGGCGTGTACGTGCAGACGCCCCGACGAACGAGGTCCGGCAGTCGCGGCCGCGTTCGGCCGTCCGGCGTCGTCGGGATCGCGTCTTCTCCCTCCGCGGCGTCGCGGAGCCGCAGAACGTGCTCGACGGCGTCGTCGACGAGCACCGCGTCCGGCTTCTCGAGGCGGATCGACTCGAGGAAGTTCGCGAGCGTCTGGATCGTGGTCATCGCGCGTTACTGTTGCTCACCGACGATCTCCCGCCAGCAGTTCTCGATGAAGGAGTGCAGTTGCGTGCCGACGGTGCGGTCGAAGGTGGCGACGACGCCGCCGCCCTCCCAGCCGGGGAACTGGAAGGCGTAGGCGTTCTCGAACACCTGCACGGTCGAGAGCTGTCGGCCGAGGGTCGACTGGTTCATCCCGCTCGTGTGCAGGCTCTCGTGGATGTCCCAGGCGGCGGCCGCGAACCGGTCGAAATCCCCCGTCTCGTACTCGCTGCGCAGGTCCTCCCGCATGTGCATCACCTCGTGGCTGTCGCGTTCGTAGACGAACACTGCCCGGAGCTGCCGGTCCAGGCGCTCGCGGCAGTACCGGGTGAGCGTGCGTGCGGCGTCTCGTTTCACGCACCTCGGATGGGGGCGGACGCGTATATATCCCGGTCCCGTGCGGTCGGTCTCGGGTTCCGGGGGTGTCTTTCGTGGCGGCCCTCAGGCGTGCTCGACGCCGCGGAACTCGAAGCGTACGCCGCCGTCGTCGGCCGCGGTCAGCGCGACCTCCCAGCCGTGGGCGTGCGCGATCTCGCGCACGATGGCGAGCCCGAGCCCGGTCCCCTCCGCGTCGGTGGTGTGGCCGAACTCGAAGACCGACTCGCGGTCCTCGATGTCGATCCCCGGCCCGTCGTCGGCAACGGCGAAGCCGCCCGGGAGCGCGTCGACGGTGACCGTGACGCCCCGGCCGCCGTGATCGATGCTGTTCCGGAACAGGTTCTCGAACAGCTGCTGGAGCCGGTCCGGGTCCGCCCTGATCGTCGGCGCCTCTGCGATCCGGAGGCTGGCGCCGCCCACGTCGACGTGTTCCCACGCGCGCTTTGCGATCGCCTCGATCGCGACCGTCTCGGGCGATCCGACCGTCTCGCCCTGTCTCGAGAGTTCGAGGAGGTCCGCGATCAGTCGGTCCATGCGGTCGTGGGCGGAGGCGACGGCGTCGAGCCGCTCGCGGGCGGTCGCCGGATCCCCGTCTTCCAGCGCCGCGGTCGCGAGCTCGACGTTCCCGCTCGCCACCGAAAGGGGGTTTCTGAGGTCGTGTGAGACCACGGAGGCGAAGCGTTCGAGGCGGTCGTTCTGCCGCTCCAGCTCGTCGGTTCGGCGCTGGAGCCGCTCCTCGCGGTCGGTCCGGTCGAGCGCCACCGCCGTCGTCCGTGCGAGCAGCCGCGCGACGGTGAGGTCGAGCTCGTCGAACGCGTTCGCGGACGGGCTCCCGACGTTCATCACGCCGTGGTCGCCGACCGGGAGGATCAGCTCGCTGCGGATCCGCGTGGCGTCGTTGTAGCGCTCGGGCACCTCCCGGAGGTCGTCGTACCAGCGCTCGGTGCCGCTCTCGTAGGCCTCCCACGAGAGGCTGTTCCCCGGGGTGTAGGTCGGGTGGTCGCCCAGCATGGCGTCGCCGGTCGCCGTCACCGCGACCGGCTCCAATCGCTCGCCGCGCTCGTCGGCGAGCCAAATCCCCGTGATGAACAGCCCGAGCACGTCCGCGGCGATGTCGACGGCGCGCTCGCACACCTCCTCGTGGGTTCCCCCCTCGAGCAGTTCGTCCGTCGCGCGCTGGAGCGCGGCGATCAGGTCCGCGCGCCGCCGGCCGCGGACGTCGTGGATACCGACCATCAGCCCGGCGGCCGCGCCCAGCGTCGCCAGGTCGACCGTCAGGAAGAACGCCTCGTCGAGCACCTCCCCTTCCCGGAGCTGGTGGAAGAACACGAACGCGGTCAACACCGCCGTCGCGACGCTCCCAACGACCGTCCAGCCGAGCACGCGCCGCCCGTACGAGCGCGCGTACCCCTGCCGACCGAACCAGACGCCGCCGCCGATGAGGGCGATCGAGACGGTGATCGGGAACAGGGTCGCGGTGAGCGTCGGGAGCAGCGCCCCCTCGTGGATCATGACGTGATAGACGTGGACGAGCAGGAACGCGACGCCAACGACTCCGACTCCGGTCGCCGGGCCGCTACTGCCGTGTGACCGGCGCTCCCGGAGTCGTTTCATTCACTAAATACCTTTGTCGCGATCACCATAGATTTGCCCTTCGCGGCGCTTCGGAGGGGCGACAGCTCAGTCGGTCGACGAGTGACCCCGTCAGACCGCGTAATCCGCGTCCTCCGGGTCTTCGACGATTTCGAGGCCGCGGTTGTTGACCGCGTAGGCGTCGACGCCGAGTTCCTCCATGAACTGCTTGTAGAGTCGTTCGGCCGTCTCGCCGTCCTTCTGCTTGTCCGAAGCGCGGTCGCAAAGCTCCACGAGGTTCTCGGGCACGTCGTTCTCGTGGACGATCCAGTGGTTGATCAGGTCCGAGAGCCGGCGGATGGGCGAGGTGAAGTGGCCGTAGATGTCGAAGTTGAGCGCGTGGTGGCCGCCGAAGGGGTCGTTCATGTACTTCGCACGCGGCATCACCTTCAACACGGCGCGCTGGATCTTGTTGAGCTGGCGCTCGGGCGATTCCTCCAAGGCCGCGTTGACCGCCTTGCGGGGGTCGTCGCCCCACGCCTCGCCGGGGATGGAGACGCCGTTCAGCTCCTGGATCTCCTTGAGGGCGTCGTTCCACTGGTCGGGCGTGGGCTGGGGGTGAACGCGGTACATCGCCTCGACGCCGCGGTCCCACATCAGGGTGTGCGTCACCGCCTTGTTCGCCTTCAGCATCGACTCCTCGATGATGGTGTGCGCGCGGTCGCGACGCGGGTTGAGGACGAGCGAGCCGTCCGCCTTGCGCTGCTCGTGCATGCGGTCGGCCAGCTCGAAGGCCAGCTGGTTCTCCTCGCCGAGCGGGAGCGAGGGATCCTCGAGCCGGTTCTCGCACTCGGTGTAGGTGAGCCGTTCGTCGGAGTTGATGACGGACTTGTAGATCTCGATGTTCTCGAACGAGAGCGTCTCGTCGTCGATCTCCATCTCGACGGTGTGTGCGAGCCGGTCCTCGTTGGGGACCAGCGAACAGACCGTCTCCGCGAGCACCGGCGGGAGCATGTGGATGGTGTAGGCGGGCAGGTACACCGTGTTGGCCCGCTGGACAGCCTCCTCCCACATCGACGTGTCGGGGTTGACGTAGTGGGTCACGTCCGCGATGTGGACCCACAGCCGGTAGGCGTCCGCCTCGCGCTCGATGGAGATGGCGTCGTCGAAGTCCTGCGCGTCGACCGGGTCGGTCGTCCACGTCGTCAGGTCGCGGAGGTCGCGCCGCTCGTCGACCTCGTCTTGGATCTCCTGTTGGACGCCCTCGGTGCGCGTTTCGGCCTCTCGAAGCACTTCGGCCGGGAACTCGTCCCGGATCCCGAACTCCTCGAACAGTTCCTCGCGCTTCTCCGACAGCCGCTCGGCCAGTTCCGGCGTCACCGTCACCGGACCCTGGTCCTCCGCGGAGCCTTGTTTCGGCTCCTCGTCGTCGCTCATACCGGGTCAAGGCGCGTCGGGTAGAAAGGCGTGTCGGGGGGCAGGTTCTGGTCCAGGCTCTCGGGACGACGCGGAGGAACGGTCGATCGCGTTCGGTCTACCGGTCGGACTCCGACTCCGCGGCGTCGGCGCGGTCGCGCACCGCCTCCGTGTACCGCCGACAGAACTCCGCCCGCGAGAGACCGTCCGCCTCGACGGCGACGAGCAGCGACTCCAGCCCGTCCCGCGGTTGGAGGCACAACTCGTCGTGACAGTCCGTACAGAGGTGCTCGAACTGTTTGTCCGTGCGGTCCCAGCGGTCGCCCTCCTTGTCGTACTCGCGGGCCTCCTCGCGGAGCACGACCGTTCCACAGGCGATACACACCACCGTCGTCCGGTCCCGGGACCGCCCGGAGCGCCACATAGACGGGGGCAGGGGAGCCCGGCACTTAGCGTTTGGTGCGGCGGCTGACGCACGTCCGACGCGGATCGTGCGTCGGCCCCGTCCGACCTCGCGCGTTCCTCGCTGCACCCCGTCCGACCCGGTTCCCCCGTCCCCCGAATGGGGCGATTTATCCGCCGGCCGGCCGAGAGAGGAGGTATGCAGGTGAAGTCCCGCCACCACCTCCGCAGTGACGAGATCGACGAGATCGCCGAGGCGCTCCGCGACGGGCTCGGCGTCGAGCTCTCGGGCGACTCCTTCGAACTCGTGGAGCTGTCCGACTCCACGTTCGACCTGGTGCTCGTCGACGGCGAGCCGCTGGTCTTCTACGTCGACGACGAGCCGTTCCTCACCGTCCGCGGCGCCAACGATCACGAGCCGGAGTCCGGCGTCGTCACGGTCGACGCGG
>NZ_LKIR01000139.1:53695-71601 GCF_001462205.1 Haloparvum sedimenti | reverse complement strand
GCGATCTCGTTCGTCTCCGACGGCGCCGACGTGATGCGTCCGGGGATCACGACCGCCGACGAGGGGATCGAGACGGGCGACCTCGTCGCGGTCGCGGAGGAGACGCACGGCAAGGTGCTGGCGATCGGCCGCGCGCTCGTCGACGGCGACGAGATGGCCGGCGACAGCGGGAAGGTCGTCGAGTCGATCCACCACGTCGGCGACGACCTCTTCGAGTTCTCGGTGTAACGGGATCGGTGCTTCGAGGGGCGCCGATCGACGCGAGGCGTCGCCCGCCGACCGCTACTCGTCTTCGCCGTTCACGTCGCCCGGCAAGTCCGACGCGTCGGCCGCCGGCGCCGGCTCGACCGCGGTGACGTACTCCCGGAGGTCGGCGGCCGTCACGTTCAGCCCCTGCCGGCGGAAGAAGGCGGCCACGTTCTCGCAGTCGCGATCGAGGTACTCGGCGGCGTTCGGGTGATGAACCGTCGCCGCCTGTCCGAGGTCGATGATCACCAGTTCGCCGTCGTGGATGATCATGTTGTACTCGGAGAGGTCGCCGTGGATCAGCCCGGCGCGGTAGAGCCGCTGCATGTACTCGCGGACGACCTCGTAGGCGGTTTCGGGGTTCTCGACGGTGACCTCGGAGAGCCGCCGGGCGCGGTCGTCCGCGTGGCCCACGAGTTCCATCACGAGAACGTTTCGCTGGACGGCCAGCGGCTCGGGGACGCGGACGCCCGCCTTTCGGGCGCGCTTGAGGTTGGCGAACTCCTTGCGCGTCCACGCGAGGACGGTCGCCTTCTTGTCGGAGCCGATCCCCTCGAAGCGAGGGTCGCCCTCCAGGTACTCGCGCATCTGCCGGAAGTCGGAGGCGTTGATCCGGTAGATCTTCACCGCCACCTCGCGGTCGCCGCCTCGGCCCTCGCCGCGGTCGTCGGTCGCGGCCGCGTCCTCGGCGGTGTCGGGGTCCGCGCGTCGGCCGCCGAGCGCCTCGAAGACGTGCGCCTCCTTGCCCGTGGAGACGGGGCCGCCGAAGGCGGCGATGTAGCCGTCCTGCACGAGCTTGTACAGCGCCGCCAGCGTCGCGTCGTCGAACACCGCGCCCTCGACCTTGAACTGGTCGGCGTCGGTGATCCGGTCGCGGAACTGCTCGAACTCGCGGTCGCGCTCGCGGGCGATGCGGTCCGCCTCGGTGTCGGAGACGTCGATCCGCTCCCACTCCTCGGCGGGGTCGTCCGCGGGGTCGAGCAGGCCGAACTCGCCACTCATTCGTAAGCCGTTGGCGACGGGGACGTATAAGCCCGGAGGTCACGGGGCGGCCGGCTTCGTTTCCGGACCGAACTGGACCGGACCGGGACCTTCGCCGCCGCGGCTCGCGCCCTCGGCCCGTCGCGGAACCCTTTTCGTCGCTTCGGCGCAATCTCGGGCATGGTCGCGATCGTCCCCGCCGTCGTCGGTGCGCTCGCCGTCGCCGCGCTGACCGCCCTCGTGTATCGGGACGCCGCGAGCGCGGGCATCGCGCGCCCGCGGCTGTGGGGCGGATTCGTTCTCGCCTCGACCGCCGGCGCGCTGGCGCTGTTCCTGTTCGTCCCGAGCGTGCCGCTGCCCGGCGTGCTGGTGCTGGCGTCGCTCGGGCCGGTGCTGTACGCGCTCGAGCGCGACGACGCCAGACACGGCGCGGAGCCGGCGGACCCGACCCGGCTGCCGAGCCAGCAGGCGGACGGCGACGCGGACGAGCGCGAGGAGTGAGCCGACGCGACCGCGCTACCTGATGTGACCTTCCTCGCGGAGCTGGTCGGCCGCGCTCTCCTCGTAGCGGTAGGCCACGTCCGCCTTTTCGTCCTGCCAGTCCCACGGCTCGACGAGGACCACGTCGCCCTCGCGGATCCAGACGCGCTTCTGCATGCGGCCGGGGATGCGCGCGGTGCGCTCGGTGCCGTCCGCACACCGGACCTGCACGCGGTTTGCCCCCAGCATTTCGGTGACCTCGGCGAACACCTCGTCGTCGTCGGGCATCCGGAGGTCGGGCCCGCGCTTGCCGTCGTCGTCGCTCATACGCAGGGGCGGTTACACGTCCGACACGTTAAAAGCGCCGACCGCGGACGGCCGCCGGACTGCGGACGGCCGCCGGACTGCGAACGGCCGCCCGACTGCGTCCCCGCCCCGGCGCGTGTCCCGCGGCCGGAAGCGTCCACCTTTTACCGCCCGGCCCGCGCACATCCGCCCATGCGAAACAAGCTCGGTCTCGAGGGCATCGCCGGCCTCCTGCTCGTCCTGTTCGCGATCGCGCTGGTCACGTGGCGCGACCCCGTCATCGGCGCGGGCCTGATGATCCTGCTCGCGGGCGTCGCGCTCGTCGCGAAAGGGCTCGTCGGCTCCGCGATGCGCGCGTTCGGCATGGCCTGATACGCGTTTGGCGGGGTTCTCGGCTGTCGTCTTCTGGTGATCGGGACGTGGACGTTTTTGCAGGTTCCGTCTCGGTCTCGCTGCGACGCCTTTGCCCGTGGTTCTGAGCCTGCTGATCGGGACAGCGCTGCCCAGAAATCCTCCCATCCGTTTCTCCGTACGGAATTTCTGTCTCTGGTGGTGCTTCCTGCTGATCGGGACAGCACCACCCGGAAAGCCCCAGCAGGCCTTCCCTCATGCGCTTCCGTGCTCATTTCTGGTCCTGCTGCTTGGGACAGCACCACCCAGAAAGCCCCAGCCGGCTCGACCGGCCGCGCCTCGCTGCGCGCTTGCGCCTCTCAGCACTGCCCGGCGCGAGTGCTTACTTCGTCGGGGCCGGATCGAGCCGGCTGCCCCTTTCAGTCCCACCCCGTACAGCACCGCACCGCAGCCTCACACCTCCCCAGCCTCGGCCGCGGGCCCGGCGCGGACCGCACCGCAGCGCGCCGGGCCCGCGACCTCCCTCGCGCGCGTTGCTCGCGCGCGCCGACCGCATCGGTACCGCACCGTATCAGTACCGCAACGGTGTCCACGACCGCTCCGCGGTCGGACCTCACTCCCGGAAGGATCGATAGCTCTCCGCGTACGCGCCGACCGGGTGGTAGTCCGGCTCGACCCCCGGCGGCTCGGGCGGGACCGGCTCGTCCTCGCGCTCCGCCGACTCACCCGGAACGCGCTTCTCGTACCAGAGCCCGGCGGGGCCGCGGAAGCGCTCCGCGGTCGCGAGCAGGCGGCGGTGCCAGTCACGGAACCGGTCGGCCTCGGGGTCGCGACCGCGGCTCCGGGCGCGTTCCGCGAGTGCGGCCGCGGCGCCGAGCGCCTCCGCGACCGCCCAGCCGTAGCGGTCCGGGACCAGCACCTCGCCGTCCCGACCGACCGTGTACGCGAAGCCCGCTCCCGTCCAGCCGAGGTCGACCGCCGCGTCGAACAGCTCCGCCGCGCGCTCGAACCAGTCCGTGGCGGTCATGGCACCCCGAACCGCATCGTCGACGTCCGGAACGGCCGCACCGCGGCGGTCGAGCAGCGCGAGCAGCTTCGCCCACTCGGCGTGGTGACCGGGTTGATACCCCGGCGGCCGGAACTGGTGTCGCGGCGCGTCCGCGTTGTAGCCGAACGCGTGCGCCCAGTCGGCGTCGTAGTGCTCCCACAGCAGCCCGTCCGTCTCGGCCGCCAGCTCCACCGTCAGGCGCGCGGCGACCGTCCGCGCCCGGTCCAGATACCGCGTGTCGCCGGTCGCGCGGTGGGCCGCGAGGTACGCCTCGCAGGCGTGCATGTTGGCGTTCTGTCCCCGGTAGGGCTCGACCTCTCCCCACTCCGCGTCGCGATCGCTCGCGAGCAGGCCGTTCGGTTCGACGAATCGGTCCGTGAGCAGGTCCGCGGCCGCGGCCACGTCCTCGGACGCGACCGGCTCGTCGTCGGGGGCCTCCACTCCGGCGTCGGCCGCCCGCGAGAGCGCGAGGAGGACGAACGCGTGCGCGTACGCCGAGCGCGTGCGGTCGACCGGTTCGCCGTCGGGGGAGACGATCAGGCGGTACCCCGCGTCCGGGTCGTCCGGATCCGCGCGATGCTCCGCCTCCAGAAACCGCACGCCGTGGGCGGCGGCGTCGCCGCACCACGCCGGTCCGTCCAGCAGGGCGCCCGTCGCGAAGTTCGCGATCCCGCGACAGGTGGCGACGAGGTGCCGGTCGGATTCGTACGGTTCGCCGGAGACCGGGTGGAGGAGGCGGTAGCCGCCGGACGCCATCCCGCTCACGGCGAGCGTGTCCGGGTACTGGATCCGGAGCGTCGCGAGCGCTCGTGCGCGCAGCGCCGCCGGGTCGTCGTGTGTCATGCGTCGGCGTTCGACGGAACGCGGCTAAAGCGCGGCGGTCAGCCGTCCGCGCCGTCCGGGTCGGCCGAGGCGCCCGCGTCGGCGGCGTCGACCGCGCGCGTCCCGCCGACTCCGCCGGCTCCGTCGGCCCGCGTCGGCGAGACCCCGGCCCGGCGCCACGCCGCGCCGGCGGCGGCACCGACCCCGGCTGCGGCGACGACCTCGACGTAGAAGCCGACGACGAAGCCGGCGGCGACGGCGTTCAGCGCGTCGTAGGCCGCGGCCGCGAGCCCGAGGCCCGCCCCGCCGACAAGCACCGCGAACAGGTAGCCGCCGTCCCGGGTGGCGACCCCGAGCAGGCGCCGGTCGAGCGCGGCCCGGAGCCGTCGCGTTCGGGCCACCGCGACCAGCGCGGCCGGGAGCGGGTACGCCAGCGCGAGGGCGGTGAACAGCGTCACCGTCGAGCCGACCAGCAGGAGTCCGCCCTCGCCGGTTCCCGAGGGGTCGATCCGCCCGAGGGGACCGCCGAGGGTGACCACCGCGAGGACGGTCGGCACGGCGAGATAGGCCACCGCGGTCGCGGTCAGCCGGACGCCGTCGGCCAGCAGGGGCCCGAGCGGTCGCCACCCGGGTCGCGCCGTCTCCGCGATCCGGTCGTCGTCGCTGGCGACCGCGAGCACGCGGGCGAGGTAGCCGGCTACGGCGACGAACGGGACTAGCGGGATCCACACCGCAAGCAGGTGCAGGCCGCTCCCGACGAGCAGCGCGTCGAGGCGGGGGGAGCCGCGAACGGGAAACGCGAGCAGGGCGCGGAGGCTCATCGGCGGAGCCGCTCGACCTCGCGTCGCGCGTTCTCCCGTATCCGGGTCGCCACGCCCTCGCGGTCGCGCGTCTCCGCGTTCTCGGTCGCGAGGAGCCGGTCCAGCCGGCGTTCGAACTCCTCCTCGTCGATCTCCCCGCGGGCGTACCGCTCGCGGAGCGCGTCGAGCGCGGGGTCGGTCTCGGCGTCGGGGTCCGCGCTCCCGTCCTCGGCATCGGGCAGGGGTTTCGCGAGCGTGTGGAGAACGGGGAGCGCGACGAAGATCCCGAGGAACCAGACCAGCGGCAGCGACCACCAGAGGTCCGTGAGGATGGGGGCGACGACGCCCGCACCGACGACCAACAGCGCGAGGATCCGCCGCCAGCGGCGACGGAGGTTCCCGGCGGCGCGGCGGAGGGGACCGGTCATGCTCGTGCGGACGCCGGCGACTCCCGAAAGCGTTTCGTCGCGGTTCGGGAACGCGTCGTCCCGCCGCCGTCGCGTCGGACGGCGACCGCATCGAAGCGGGTTTCAAACCGGCCCTCCCAGACTGTACCATGTCTCTGCGCGTGACGTTCCTCGGAACCGGCGGCGCCGTCCCGACGACCGAGCGGGCGCCGAGCGCCCTGCTCGTCAATCGGGAAGGGGACCGCCTGCTGTTCGACTGCGGCGAGGGGACGCAGCGCCAGATGATGCGGTTCGGGACGGGCTTCACCGTCGACCACATCTTCGTCTCGCACCTCCACGGGGACCACATCCTCGGTATCCCGGGGCTGGTCCAGACGCTCGACTTCACCGAGCGGACCGACCCCCTCGCGATCCACTGTCCGCCCAACTGCAAGCGGGACCTCGAGGACCTCGTCCACGCGGGCGGCCACCAGCCGAGCTTCCCTGTCCGCATCAACGAGGTGACCCCGGGATCGGTCGCGCTCCGGACCGAGGAGTACGCGGTCCGCACGTTCGAGACGGAACACCGAACGCGGTCACAGGGGTACGCGCTCGTCGAGGACGCGCGACCGGGGCGGTTCGACCGTTCGACTGCGGAGGAGTTGGGTGTCCCGGCCGGCCCGATGTTCGGTCGCCTTCACGCCGGCGAGACCGTCGAGCTGGAGGACGGCACCGTCGTCCGCCCCGAGCAGGTGGTCGGCGACCCCCGCCCCGGCCGCAAACTGGTCTACACCGCCGACACGCGCCCGATCGACCGGACCGTCGAGGCGGCCGAGAACGCGGACCTGCTGGTTCACGACGCCACATTCGCCGAGGAGATGGCCGAGCGCGCGCGATCGACCGCCCACTCCACCGGTCGCGAGGCCGGGGAGATCGCGGCCCGCGCCGGCGCCCGTCGACTGGCGCTCACTCACATCTCCTCGCGGTACGCGGGCGACGCGAGCCCGATCGCTGCGGAGGCTCGGGCCGTCTTCGACGGCGAGTGCTTCGTTCCGGACGACGGACGGAAACTGGAGGTCCCCTTCCCGGACGCCGACGAGTCGTAGCGCGGTCACCGCAGCGGTCATCCGGCGCGGCTCTTCGGCGGGATCAGACAGCGCCGTCGTCGGTCCCGACCTCGCTCTCCGACTCGTCCTCGTGTTCGGTCCCGTTTTCGTCCGCGGTTCCGTCGGTCCGAAGGCTCTCGATGCCGTGAAACTCGAACCGGGCGCCGCCGCCTTCGCTCTCGTCGATACGGAGCGTCCAGCCGTGTGCATCCGCGACACCCTTGACGATCCCGAGCCCGAACCCGGTCCCTTCCTCGTTCGTCGTGTAGCCCGGTTCGAGCACGTCCGACCGGTCCGCCGGCGGTATCCCGACTCCGTCGTCCTCCACGTAGAATCCGGTCCGGTCGGGCAGTACGCCCACCCGGATCGTGAGGTCGGTCGGAGCGCGACCCTCGCCGGTGCCGTGTTCGACCGCGTTCCGAAACAGGTTCTCGAACAGCTGGCGCAGGCGCTCGGGGTCGCCCGTCAGCGTCGCGTCCCCTTCGAGGACGAGGTCGGCACCGCCGGTGTCGACTGTGCGCCAGCACGGCTCGACGACCGACGCCAGCGAGAGTTCCTCGGTCTCGCCGAGGGTCTCGCCCTGTCGAGCCAGCGTCAGCAGACCGTCGATGAGCCGGTGCATGCGCTCGACGGCCTCCTCGCAGCGGTCGAAGTGCTCGGGGCCGTTCGTCTCGCGAGCGAGTTCGAGGTACCCCTCCAACACCGAGAGGGGGTTCCTGAGGTCGTGGGAGACGACGTCCGCGAACTCCTCGAGGCGGTCGTTCTGACGCTCCAGTCTGTGCACGTGCTCGCGGATCTCCGCCTCGCGCTCGAGACGGTCCAGCGCGGACGAGCAGTGGGCGACCAGCAGCTCGCCGAGCTCGAGGTCGCTCTCGTCGAAGCCGTGCGTCTCCTCCGATACCGCCTGGAACACGCCGTAGTCGCCGATGGGTATCGTCAGTGCCGAGCCGTAGGGGCCCTGCGGGTTCGCGTCCGGCTCCTCGTCGATGTCGTCGACGACATCGGCCTCGCCGGACCGGTAGACGCGGCCGACGATCCCCTCCTCGACCGACATCGGCGTCGCGCCGTCCGGCGGTACGCCCGAGGAAACGGCGGCGATGGGGAGCCGGCCGTCCTCCTCGAGGTTGATCACGCAGAGGTCGAAATCGAGGATCCGCTCGGCGGCGGCGACCGTCCGCTCGCACACCTCCTCGGGCGTCTCACAGTCCTTCAGCTCCGTGGCCACGGTGTTGAGCGCCTTCAGCGCGTGCGGTCGGTCGGCGGCTGCTGTCACGGGTCGGCCCGACGTTGCGCGGCATCACATAAATGTGTACGCGTTGGACCGCCGGATCGACCGCGTGCGGCGTGGAGTATTTACACGCGAGCGGCCTACTTCCGGCCGTGACAGCCCGGACGATCCGCGCGCTCGACGCGCCGGTGTTCGGCGTCGACGTGCAGAGCGGCGACGTGCGCGGCGACGCCCCCTCCTACGCGCTCGTCGTGCTCACGTCGGCGGACGACGACCCGGACGCGCCGGACGCGGACGGCCCGATGGCCCGCGTCGAGCGCGACGTGGTCTCGCTCCGCAAGCTTCGACGCCTCATCGAGGAGCGCGAGCCCTCTCGCGTCGCCACCGACAACGCCTACGAGCTGGCCGCCGACAAGAACGACCTCGTCGGCCTGCTTCGCTCGCTCCCCGACGGCACGCGGCTGGTGCAGGTGACCGGCGCGGAGCGGCCCGAACCCCTCTCGCGAGTTGCGTCCAGACACGGCATTCCGTACGGGAAGGACCCGATGGAGGAGGCGGAGGCGGCCGCCCGGCTCGCGGCCGCCAACGTCGGCCACGTCGTCTCCGCGTTCACCGACGAGACGACGGTGAAGGTCTCGCGCGGGCGATCGACCGGCAAGGGCGGCTGGAGCCAGGACCGCTACACGCGTCGGATCCACGGTAACGTCAAGAAGCGGAGCCGGCAGGTCGAGTCCGAGCTCAAGGACGCGAATCTCGAGTACGAGCGGGAGATAACGAAGAAGTACGGCGGCTACTCCAACGCGGTCTTCACCGTTCAGGCGCGGCCCGAGGACATCCCCGTCTCGAACTCCCGGGCGGGAGACGTGCGCGTGGAGGTCGAGCGCCAGCGCCGCGACGGCATCACCTACGAGCCCATCGTTCAGCGACGCGACCGCGTCATCGTGGGGATCGACCCCGGAACCACGACCGCGGTCGCGGTCGTCGGCCTCGACGGCACGGTCCACGACCTCTACTCCTCGCGGACCGCGGACACCGCCGAGGTGACCGAGTGGGTGATCGAGCGCGGGCGCCCGGTCATCGTCGCCGCGGACGTGGAGCACATGCCCGAGACCGTCGAAAAGTTCCGTCGGTCGTTCGACGCCGCGGGATGGACGCCCGACTCGGACATCCCCGTGGACGAGAAGCTCCACCGCACGCGAGAGGTGACCTACGAGAACGACCACGAGCGGGACGCGCTCGCGGCCGCGCTGTACGCGGTCGACGACCACGCCGACCAGTTCGAGCGTATCACGCGGAAGACGCCCGCCCGCGTCGACCGCGAGGAGGTGATCGCTCGCGTCGTCGCCGGCGGATCCTCGGTCGAGGCGGTGCTCGCGGACCTGACCGACGACGGCGGGGACGGGAGCGACGGCGACGGGGAGGACGGCGACGGCGGCGGGGAGACCGATCCGACGGCCCCGGACCGCACTCCCGAGGAGGAGGAAATACGGCGACTTCGACGGCGCGTCGACCGATTGGAGGACCACGCGGCGGACCTCGAGACCGAGGTCGGGAAGAAGGACGACCGGATCGCGGAGCTGGAGGAGGAGCTCTCCGAGGCCAAACGCGAGGAGCGGATCGAGGCCCGGGAGCGCCGCACCGTTTCCCGGATCCAGCGCGAGAACGACCGGCTGGAGCGCGAGCGCGAGGCGGCCGCGGAGCGCGCCGAGAAGTTGGCGGACAAGCTCGACCGACTGAAGGAGCTGTGGAAGCTCGACCACTCGAACTTCACTGACGTGGCCGAGGGCCGAGATCTGGTCTCGGTCAAGCCGATCACCCAGTTCACGCTCGACGCGATCGAGGCGGCGGACGAGGAGTACGGGCTGGCCGCCGGCGACGTGGTGTACCTCAGGGACGCCTCCGGCGCGGGTCGCTCCACCGCGGAGCGGCTCGCGGAGACGGATCCGCGGCTGGTACTCCGGGAGGGAACGATCCCCGCCGTGGCCGAGGAAACCCTCTTCGAGGCGGGGGTCCCCGTCGCGCCGGCCGCCGCCGTCGAGATCCGCGAGATCGACGAGCTGGCGGTCGCCAGCGAGCGCGACGTTCGCGAGGCGATCGCCGACTGGCGCGAGCGTGCGGAGTCGTGGCACAAGGAGCGGACCGAGGACGCCATCGACCGTATCATCTCCGAGCACCGGGCGGACCGCGACTGAGCTGCGGAATTTCGGCGCTCGTTCCGCCGTCAATCCAGGTGGCCGCCGATCGGAGTTCTTCCATTGGCAAGAAAATTTATCACGATAGAAACGGAGTAATAATCGAGGGAGCGACGGCCGGCTGCACCCCCGGTCGTTCCGCTCCCCGCGGGCGCGCGCCGCCCATCCGGCGGTCGCGCGACCCTACCTCCGGGGCGCCGCGACCCCCACCTTCGGGCGCCCCTCGTTCGTCGGCCCGCTCCCCACCCGGGCCGCGCGAACGGTTTCCACCGTTCCAGAAGTCATATCCCACCCCTGCCCACAGTGAGGTGTATGGAAGCCTACGAGTTGATCACCCGGAACGCGGCCGAGGTGGTCACCGAAGAGGAGATCGAGGCGCTGGCCGACGACCCCGACGGGAAGCGGGCGTACGTCGGCTACGAGCCCTCGGGCGTCCTCCACATCGGGCACATGCTGACCGCGAACAAGCTGATCGACCTCCAGGAGGCGGGCTTCGAGGTCACGGTGCTTCTGGCGGACGTGCACGCCTACCTCAACGACAAGGGGTCGTTCGCGGAGATCCGCCGAACTGCCGAGCGCATGCGCGACCAGTTCATCGCCTACGGGCTCGACGAAGAGCGCACGCAGTTCGTGCTCGGCTCGGACTTCCAGCTCGACGACGACTACACGCTCGACCTGCACGCGCTGGAGCTGGAGACGACGCTCGCCCGTGCCGAGCGCGCGATGGCGGAGATCAAGTCCGGCGACTCGGTGAAGGTCTCGCAGGCGGTGTACCCCCTGATGCAGGCGCTGGACATCCCCTACCTCGGTGTCGACCTCGCGGTCGGCGGCATGGAGCAGCGCAAGGTCCACATGCTCGCGCGCGACGTGCTCCCGAGCATCGACCGCGCGCCGCCGACGAGCCTCCACACGCCGCTCATCGCCGACCTCGCCTCCGGCGAGGGGAAGATGTCCTCCTCCACCGGGGTCACCATCTCCATGGAGGACTCCCGCGAGGACATCGAGACGAAGGTGAACAAGGCGTACTGCCCGCCGACCGCGGACCCCGACGCGACCGACGAGGGCGTCGACCGTGAGAACCCCGTCCTCCAGATCTTCGAGTACCACGTCTTCCCGCGCTTCGACGCGGTCGTCGTCGAGCGCCCCGACGAGTACGGCGGTGACCTGGAGTACGACGCCTACGACGCGCTCGAGGCGGACCTGGAGTCCGGCGAGCTTCACCCCGCGGACGCGAAGGGCGCGCTCGCGGAGTACCTCGATCGCCTGATCGCGCCCGGCCGGAAGCAGCTGGAAGAAGAGCAGCCGTAAGCGGTCTCGCGACCGTTCGCGGTCGGTTTTCGGTTCGCCATCGGTTCTTCGCATGTCGGTTTTGAGCGTTCGAGGCTCCGCCGTGCTCGTCGTGCAGAGTCGGAACGCCCGCACTCGGCCGAAACGCCCGCGGTCACCCGGAACACCCGCGATCGGCCGGAGCGCCCGCAACCGCCGCGAACAACCCCGACTTATCCGTCTACGCGGTCGGCGAAGCCGAACTTCGGCTTGATGTCGTCGACGACGACCTCGACGATGTCGCCGGCCTCGGTGCCGGGGACGAACAGGGTGTACCCTTCCACCTTCGCGATGCCGTCGCCCTCGCTGCCGACGCTCTCTATCTCGACCTCGATCCGGTCGCCCTCCTCGACGGGCGCGGTGATCTGACCCTTGCCGACGAGGAACACCTCGGAGGAGGAGTCGCGGGAAGCCTCGGGGGAGACGGTACGGACGTACTCGAACGCCTCGCCGACCTCCTCGCGGAAGTCGTCGAGGTCGCGGCCCTGGAACACCTTCACGACGAAGTCGCCGCCGGGCGCGAGGACCTCGCGAGCGGTCTCGAACGCCTGCCGTGCGAGGTGGACCGAGCGGGCGTGGTCGAGGTCGTACTGACCGGTCATGTTCGGTGCCATGTCCGAGACGACCGCGTCGGCCTGTCGGCCGTCCATGCGGTCGCGAAGCTTCTCTCGCGTCTTCTCCTCGGTCATGTCGCCGCGGAGGGTCTCGACCGCCTCGGACTCCAACTCGTCGATGCGCTGGAGGTCGACGCCGATCACGGTGCCGCCCTCGCCGACTTCCTCCGCCGCGACCTGCAGCCAGCCACCGGGGGCCGCGCCGAGGTCGACCACGGTGTCGCCGCGGTCGAACAGGTCCGCCGTCTCGTCGATCTGCTTGAGCTTGTAGGCGGACCGGGCGCGGTATCCCTGCTGTTTGGCCCGGTTGTAATAGTCGTCCTTGCGAGTCATTTTCCCGTGTTTGGCGGCCGCGGCGTTTATGAGCGTCGCTCGGAGCGGCCGTGTGCGGGGGCGTGACGCGGCGGCGCGGGCTATCCCGACCCCGAGTCCCGACGCTCGTCCCCGTGAGCCGGCAGGCGGCGAACGCCGCGGAGGCGGTTGGCGTCGGCCACGGTCCCATCCTCCGACTCGGCACCCCGATCAGTCTCCGGAGTCACAGAGAAGCCCAGATCCGCGTAGAACTCCCGAAGCGAAGCGTCGAACTCGGCGATGAGCCGTTCGTGACCGGACGCGGCGGCGTCCGCGAGCGCCCGCGCGACGAGCGCAGTGCCGATGCCGCGGCCGCGCCGAGAGAGCCGGACGGCGACCGCGTCGAGGTGTGCGGCGCCGGTCGCGGTACCCGCGTCGGTCACGCCTTCCGCCGCGGTGACGACCAGCGCGCCAGCGACCGCGGGGTCGCGGTCGCCGCCCCGCTCCGCGAGCGCGACGAGCGCGGTGCCGTTCTCGAGCGCGGCCGCGAGGGCCTCGTCTGCCACCTCCAGCATCGCGCCGTCGAGCACGCGGCGCACGTCGAGTTCGTCGGCGGGCGCCGCGGTCCGTATCAGCACGCCGGCCGGCGGTTCCGGATCCGGAAGGGCGGGCGCGTCCGCGGGGCCGCCCGAGCCGCCGGTCACGCGAACTTCCGGAGCTCGTCGAGCAGGTCGTCCACGTCGGGCCGGTCGACCGGCGTGTCGCCGGCGTGACCCCACAGCAGTTCGGGCTCGCGCCGGAGGTCGACGAGCGCGGCAAGCGGCATCCGCCCGAGCAGGTCGAACCACCGACCGAGCGGGCCGAACTTCACCGGCTGGCCGTATCGGGTCGCCAGCTCGCTGTCCGGGTCCGCGACGATCGGGTAGGGCGCGTCGTGGTACACCACCCACTCGGCCGCCTTCTCGCGCGGTTCGGGAAGCACCGAGACGACCTCCGCGTTCAGCTCGGCGAACTCCTCGTAGCGGTCACAGACCGCCTCGACCTGCTCGCGGCAGTTGCCGCAGAGGAAATCGCGGTGAAACAGCAGTACCGCCACGTCCGCGTCCAAGTCTGTCAGGGAGAGCGGGTCGGGACCGGGGCCAGGATTCGGCAGCGAGAAATCGAGATCGTTGGGGTCGGTCGAGGGCTGGTCCCCGGCGGACGCGGCGTCCTCCGCCCCGCCCTTGATCAGCCGGAGGAGGGTGACGCGCTCGGCCTCGACCGGGCTGTCCTCGGGGACGGGCGAGCCGTCGACGAGGACGGACGCCTCCTGCGGGCTGTATCCGGCCTCGCGGATCACGTCGCCGTAGGTGGCGTCGTCCGCGAGCGCGAGGTCGCGGTCCCCTGCACCGACGACCTCCACGGTCACGTTCATACGCGTGACTGGGGCGGCGCGCCGTTTAAGCGGTCTGGTGGCGCGTGGCTACCGCTTCTCCAGGGTCCCCTCACAGGTGGGACAGCGTTCGTGGGGCGTGCCCGCGAGCTCGATGGTCCGGCGCTTGAAACACTCCGAACAGAGCAGCGCCCCGCACCGGGTACACTCGTAGCCGTCCCGCCCAGCCAGCCCGATCTTCGCGAGAAGCCCCTCGCTTTTCGGCTCCATCTCCGTGTCACAGCGCACGCACCGTGGCATCGATCGATCGCCGACACGAACGCACGTCGAAAGAGTGTGTCGGTCGTCACCACGGTGTCGGTCCCCGGGCCGTGCTCACGAGCGCGGTCACGCCCTGCGCTCGGTCACCCGAACGCGTAAACCGTCCGCGAGCGAACCGCGGCCGTGGCCTACGCAACGAACGACGGCGCGCGGATCCGGTACGAGACGGACGGCGACGGCCCGGCGGTCGTCCTCTGTGGCGACGCCGGGCTCGGCGCGTGGCAGTTCGGGTGGCAGCACGGCGCGGTCGCGGGACCGTACACCACGGTCACGATCGAACCCCGCGGGGTCGGCGAGTCGGACCCCCCGGAGGGGCCTCTCGACGCGGCGACGTTCGCGGCGGACGTGGACGCCGTGCTGGCCGAGGCGGGGATCCGCAAGGCGCACCTCGTCGGCTACGGGCTCGGGGGGATGGTCGCGCAGGCGTACGCGCTCGCCTCCTCGCGGCCGCGGAGCCTCTTCCTGATCGGGACGGCCGCGACCGGCGACGCCTACGACCCGGCGGCGGTCTGGGCGGACCCGAACGATCCGGCCGCGGTCCGCGCCTCGCTGGAGGCCGCTTTCTCCCCCGGTTTCCGCGAGCGTCACCCCGACGTGCTCGACCGGATCGCGGACTGGCGGATCGCGGAGGACGCCGACCCGGAGACGTTCGCGGCCCACCGCGCGGCCGTAGAGGCGTTCGATGTCGGCGACCGCCTCCACGAGCTGACGACGCCCGCGCTCGTGGTCCACGGCGACGCCGACGACGCCTGCCCGCCCCACTACGGCGAGACGCTCGCGGAGGGCCTGCCGCGCGGGGAGTTCCGGTCGGTCGCGGCCGGCCACCTCGCGGGGGTCGAAGCCTCCGCGGCCGTCAACGACGAGCTCCGCGGCTGGCTGGACGCACGGACCGAGGAATAGGCGAGAGACGCAGCTCGTTCTGGTGGCGACTTTGCTGCTCTGGACAGCGACACCTCGAAAGCCCCAGCCGGCTCGACCCGCCGGGTTCCGGCAGACGGTCCGGGCGTTCCGTTGTGTCTCTCCGCACCGCCCGACGGACGGGTCCGGGCTGCGACTTGCTGACTCTCGCTCGGCAGGCTCGCGAGAGCGTCGTCCGGGCGGGACCGAGCAGGCTGCCCCTTTCAGTCCCACCCACCGCAACCGCCCCGCAGCCTCACGCCTCCCCAACCTCGGCCGCAGGCGGGGCGCGGAAACCGCAACGCAGCGCGGGACAAACCGCGTCCCGCTGGCCTCCGGCGTGCAGTGGCGCGCCGGAAATCTCCGATTTCCGAGCCGCCGTTCGCTCCGCACCGCGCTCACGGCGACGCCGGAGACACCGCATCGCGCCCCGCCCGCGACCTCCACCGAAAATCGGAGATTTTCGAGCAGCCGGCGTGCAGTCGCGCGCCGGAAATCGGAGATTTCCGAGCCGCCGTTCGCTCCGCACCGCGCTCACGGCGACGCCGGCGACCTCGCGCGCGTTTCTCGCGCGCCGACCGCACCGCTCCGCACCGCGACCGCACGTCAGATGAACGTTTTTCGCGGATGCGGCGGAACTCCTGCCGTGAGTGCAGCCTGATCGAGCCGACCACGACGCATCGGCCCGCCGGCTGTCCAACGTCCGGCGCGCGCGAGGAACGCGCGCGAGGGAAGCCCGACCGCGGCCGGAGCACCGCGGAGGCCGCGGGCGGCTGAGGCTGGGGAGGCGTGAGGCCCCGCTTGACTCGACAGCCGAACCAGAGACTCACCGAGCAACCGGCCTCGACGATAAACTCCACAAACCGGGTCCTGGCGGATTGAAAGGGCGAGGCCGGTCGCGGGCGCTCAGACGACCCCTATCGGCGCGGGTGTTGCGGAGAGCGCCGATATGTCGCTGAGCGCCCGCGAGCGGTCGAGGGCTTTCTGGCTGTTGGCAACAAGCATAGCAGAACGCTTGATCACTCAAAAATCAGCGTATCGCGAGCGGTCGAGGGCTTTCTGGCTGTTGACAACAAGCACAGCAGAACGCTTGATCACTCAAAAATCAGCGTATCGTGAGCGGTCGAGGGCTTTCTGGCTGTTGACAACAAGCATAGCAGAACGCTTGATCACTCAAAAATCAGCGTATCGTGAGCGGTCGAGGGCTTTCTGGGTGTTGGCGGCAGCAAGCGCAGCAGGACGCTTGATCACTCAAAACCCGGCGTACCGCGAACATTCACCTAACTGCGTTCACTCAGAACCACGCACTCACCGATCCACCTCCCAAGCCACTCCGTACCGCACGCAGATGGACAAACGCGGCTTTTTACGCCCGCGTCGGCTACGCCCGCCAATGAGCGATCACGAATCCGGCGACCGTGTCGGTCTCGCCTGTCCCTCCTGTTCGGACGGCGCCGAGACGGTCCACGAGGTGCTGAAGCCCGGCGGGCAGGCGACCGTCCGCTGCACGGAGTGCGACCACACCCACAAGGCCGAGATCCCCGAGGAGGAGACCGAGGAGCTGAAGGTCGTCGTCTCGCAGGACGGCGAGTCGTTCACCACCCGGATGGAGGTCCCGGCGGACACCTACGCCGAGGAGGGCGAGGAGTTCGTCGTCGACTCGCCGGACGCGCTGATGCAGGTGCGGATCACCGGCATCGAGACCGCGCCCGAGACGCGCGTCGAGGAGGCCGACGTCGAGGAGATCGAGACGCTGTGGACGCGCGCGGTCGACAACGTGACGGTGAAGGTGTCGATGCACCCGAACGACGGCAACCGCGACCACACGGAGTCGTTCTCGATCAGCGTCCCCGGCGACTACGAGTTCACCGTCGGCGAGGTCGCGGAGTTCGGCGACCGGAAGTTCGCGGTCGAGGGGGTCCAGATCCGCGAGAACGCGCCGACCTACCGCTTCGACAAGCTCGACCACGACGGCGACATGGCGTACGCGAAGGACGTGAAGCGGGTGTACGCGCGCGACGAGACGTCGACCGCGTGGTCGGCGTGGTAGGCGCGGGAGCCGCGGGAGCCGCGCACGACCCGGCCGGACGGCCCGCCCCGTCCGCCCCGCTCCCGCAGCTATAACCCGCCGCCGGCGAAAGCGGAGCGCATGGTCACGGAATCGCTCGCGGTCGCGGCCGCCGTCATCGCGGGGCTGCTCTGTCTGAGCGCCTTCTTCTCCGCCAGCGAGATCGCGATCTTCTCGCTGGACAGACATCGCGCCGCCGCGGCGTCGGAGGGCGACCCGCGTGCGGCCGCGCTGGCGCGGCTGCGCGAGGACCCGCACCGCCTGCTGGTGACGATCCTCGTCGGGAACAACCTCGTCAACATCTCGATGGCGAGCCTCGCGACCGCGACGCTCGCGGTCGTCTACGGGCCGGGCGCGGGCGTCACGATCGCCACCGCGGTGATGTCCGTACTCATCCTCGTCTTCGGCGAGATCGCGCCCAAGTCCTACGGCGTCGCGAACGCGGACCGGCTGGCGCTGCGCGTCGCCCGCCCCATCGTCGCGCTCCAGTACCTGCTGTACCCCATCGTAATCGTCTTCGAGACGGTCGTCGACGTGATCAACCGGTTCGCCGGCTCCGAGCCCGCGGACGCTCCCGAACTGACGCGCGCGGAGCTGACCAGACTCGTCGCGACCGGCGAGCGCGTCGGCGCCATCGACCGGCGCGAGCGCGAGATGGTCGAGGGGATCTTCGGGCTCGGCGAGACGACCGTCCGCGAGGTGATGGTCCCTCGGCAGGACGTCGTCTCGGTTGACGCTGAGACGCCCCTCGCGGAGATCGTCGGCGTCTGTGCCGAGGCGCGCGTCTCACGCGTGCCCGTCTACCGGGGCGAACTCGACGACACGGTCGGGGTCGTGGACATCCGGGACGCCGAGCGCGCGCTCCGGGAGGGCCTCAGCCTCGAGGACGTGCTCCAGCAGACGCTCGCCGTCCCGGACTCCCGGCGCGTGGACGCCCTGCTGGCGGAGATGCAGGCGGAGCGACTCTCGCTGGTCACCGTCGTCGACGAGTACGGCGAGGTCGAGGGGATCGTCACCGTCGAGGACATCGTCGAGGAGATCGTCGGCGACGTCTTCGAGATCGGCGAGGAG
>NZ_LKIR01000139.1:30521-53685 GCF_001462205.1 Haloparvum sedimenti | reverse complement strand
CCGACGGCCTGCTCGTGAAGGGAGAGGTGACCGTCGGCGAGGTGAACGACGTGCTCGGCACCGTGCTCCCCCGCGGGACGACCTACGAGACGGTCGCGGGGCTGATCAACGCCGAGCTCGGCCGACTCGGTGAGGCGGGCGACCGCGTCGACCTCCCCGGAGCCGGTGCTTCGCTGACGGTCGAGGCGGTCGAGCGCAACCGGATCCGTACCGTTCGCGTCCGTCGGATCGAGGGGTCGGTCGAGGAGGGGGACACCGACGCCGACGCCGATGCCGATGTTCCCGGTGAGGCCGACGCCGGCGACGACGCGCTCTCGGACGCGGACGACACTTTCGAGTGACGCGGCGACACCGCCGCGGCAGCAAGACCCAAACCCGCCGCGGCCCAATCTCGGATATGGCCACTCCACGGCTCGTCTACGACGACGACTGCGGCTTCTGTATGTGGTGTGTGCGCTGGGCGCTATGGCTCGGCGAGTTCGAGCCGGTCGGCTTCTCGGAGCTCTCCCCGGACCAGAAGGCCCGCCTGCCGGACGACTACGAGAACTGCATGCACCTGCTGACCGACGGGGCCGCCTACTCCTGCGGTGAGGCGCTGACGCAGACGGCCGAACGCTGCGGTCCGGTTCCGCGAGCGGTCGTCGGCCTCGCCCGGAAGCTTCCGCGGTGGGAGGCGATCCGCGAGAAGGGGTACCGCTGGGTCGCCGACCGCCGCGCCATCTGGGGCCGGTACGCCTCGGCGGAGTGCCCACAGTAGGGGACGGCACGGTCGACCGGCGAGCTACGCGCTCGGCGGCCGGCCACGGATCGCGGCGTTGACGCTTCTGAGCGCGGCGCGGCCGGGGGCCCGGTCGCGCAGCGGCGCGTCGCCCAGATACGTTACCAGCGCGTCACGGAGGAGTCGCAGCTCGTCACCGTCGAAGAGCCCGTCGCCCTCGAGCGTGGCGAGCGCGTCGAGTTCGGGTGGCGATTCCGCCCCCGCTTCGACCGCCTCCTCGGTCGCTGCCAGGAGGGCGACGTGGGCGACCCACGCCTCCTCGCGGCCGAGGTCGGGAGCGGTCGGATCGTCGTGCGCTGGTGGGGTCACGGATGAGGGTACGCAACCCAGCATATAAATCTATGCCCGTTGTTGTCACGTGACATAAACGGCCTACTCGAACGCGGGGATACCCGTCAGGTCCTCGCCGAGGATCAGCGTGTGGATGTCGTGTGTCCCCTCGTAGGTGTAGACGGTCTCCATGTTCGCCATGTGGCGCATCGGCGAGTAGTCCGTGGTGATCCCGTTGCCGCCGAGCATCTCGCGGGCGATCCGCGACTGGTCGCGGGCGGTACGAACGTTGTTCCGCTTGGCCATCGAGACGTGCTGTGGTCGGAGGTCGCCCCGCTCTTTCAGGTCCGCGAGGCGGTGGGCGAGCAGCTGGGCGGTCGTGATATCGGTCGCCATCTCCGCGAGCTTCTCCTGCTGGAGCTGGAACCGCGCGATCGGGCCGCCGAACTGCTCGCGGTCGGTGGCGTACGCGCGGGCCGTCTCGAAGCAGTCGCGGGCCGCCCCGACCGCGCCCCACGCGATGCCGAACCGCGCCTGCGTCAGACACGACAGCGGCCCCTTCATCCCCTCGACGCCCGGCAGGATGTTCTCCTCGGGGACGCGGACGTTCTGGAGGCTTATCTCGCCGGTGATCGACGCCCGCAGCGAGAGCTTGTCGTGGATCTCGTTGGTCGTCACGCCGTCGCGGTCCGTCTCGACGAGGAAGCCGCGGACGGTGCCGTCGCCGCTCGCGCTGGCCGCTCCGCCATCGGACCGGTCCTTCGCCCAGACGACCGCCACGTCCGCGATGGGGGAGTTCGTGATCCACGTCTTCGAGCCGTTCAGCACGTACTCGTCGCCGTCCCTCTCGGCGTGGGTCTCCATCGCCGAGGGGTTCGAGCCGTGTTCCGGTTCGGTCAGCCCGAAACAGCCCACCGCCTCGCCGCGGCCGAGCGCCGGCAGCCACTCCTCCTTCTGGGCCTCGCTGCCGAACGCGTGGATGGGGTACATCACCAGCGCGCCCTGCACGCTCGCCATCGAGCGCAGGCCGGAGTCGCACGCCTCCAGTTCCTGCATCAGCAGTCCGTAGGCGGTCTCGGAGACGTTCGGCAGGCCGTAGCCGTCGAGGTTCGGGGCGTAAAAGCCCATCTCGCCCATCTCGGGAATGATCTCCGTCGGGAACGTCCCCGCCTCGAAGTGGTCGCCGATGTCGGGCCGGACGCGCTCCTCGACGAACTCCCGCGCCGTGTCGCGGATCAGCCGCTCCTCCTCGCCGAGGTCCGCCTCCAGACCCACGTAGTCGAGCATGATCGTTCGTGGGGGAGGTTGGCACAAAAGGTGTTCGCAATGCGGGCCGGTCCCGGAAGCGAACCGACGCTACGGGGCGGAGGGGCCGAGTGGCCGCACTCGCCGACCGCGAGCGGGTCAGTCGTCCGTCGCGCCGGTGACGCTCGCGTCGGCGTCCGCCTCCGCGGCGCGTTCCGCCTGCAGGTCGCGGACGTGCGCGACGAAGTTGTCGAACACCTGCTTCGCCTCGCAGGCGGCGTCGTACTGCTCGGGCGTGATCGAGGCGATCACGTCGTCCACGCGGGCGTCCCCGAGCCGGTCGCGCTTCCCGTCGGCCACCTCGCGGGCGGTCTCGACGTCGTACTCGGGGTGGAACTGCAGGCCCCAGTTGTGGCCCGCGCGGAACGCGTGGACGCCGTACTCGTTCTCCGCGAGCAGTTCGGCTTCCGGGGGGAGCTCCACGACCGCGTCGCCGTGGGAGGCGAAGACGGTGAACTCCTCGTCGACGCCCTCGAATATCTCGTCGCCGTGGTGGGTGACCTCCGCGTAGCCGAGCTCGAAGTCGTCCATGCCGGCGACGCGGCCGCCCAGCGCCTCCGCGAGCACCTGATGGCCGTAACAGACGCCGAGCGCGGGGACGCCGCGGTCGGTCGCCTCGGCGACGTAGTCGATCAGGTCCGGGATCCACGCCTCGTCCCAGTAGACCGACGAGCGCGAGCCGGTGACCACGACCGCGTCGAAGTCGTAGTGGTTCGGGAGGTCGCCCTCGGTGGCGTCGAACTCGACGAGGTCGGCGTCGATCTCTCGGCGGAAGTTGCGTCTGGTGTTCTCGCCCTCGTGGGCCGCGTTGAGCAGGGCGAAGCGGAGCCGCGTCATGGACGTAGGGAAACGGCTCAGCCTCAAAACGGTTGTGTCGCCGCGAACGACTGCCGGGGACGAGGAGGCGTCGCCGACTGGTCTGTGCGGGCGGTTCAGTGTCGCGATTCCGTCGAGCGAAAACGTCTCAGTCGATGTCGATGTGGTGCCCCTCGTCGTCCTCGGTGGCTTCCTTGGGGAGCGTCACGGTCAACACGCCGTTCGTGTAGCTCGCGGTCGCCTCGTCGTCGCGGACGGCCGCGGGCAGGTCGACCCGCCGGCTGACCGACTCGCTGCGACGCTCGCGCCGCAGGTACCGGCCGTCGTCGCCGTCGCTCGCGTGCTCGCGCTCGGCGCGAATCGTCAGGTGGCCGTCGTGGACGGACACGTCGATGTCCGCGCGCTCGAACCCGGGCAGGTCGGCCATCACGACGAACTCGTCGTCGTAGTCGGCCACGTCGACCCCGCCGCGTCCGCTGTCGCCGCTCCAGCCCCGGTCGCCCCACGTCCGGTCCTCGAACCGGGTCATGCGGTCGAACAGGCGCTCCATCTCCTCGAAGGGGGTTCGTCGATTCATGTGTCTATTCACCGCTCCAGAGGAAGCGCCGTGAGGTATTAACTGTTTCCTCAGAAAGGACAGATTAGGGGAGAGCTCGACAAGAGACGAGAGCATTCGTCGCGAAAGCGGTCGGTGAGCCACCGACCGAGGCGGTCACGCACGTCAGTCGATGTCGATGCTGTGACCGCCTGCGTCCTCGGCGGTCTTGGGTAGCTCGACGGTGAGGACGCCGTTCTGGTACGTCGCTGACGCCTCATCCTCGCGGATCTCGGCCGGGAGGCGGAGCCGGCGCGAGACGGAACGGCGGCGGCGCTCGCGGCGATGGTACTGAACGTCCGCCTCGTCGCTCTCCGACTCCTCGGTCTCGGCATGTTCGGCTGCGATCGTGAGCGTGCGGTCCTGTACCGAGACCTCCACGTCGTCGCGGTCGTAGCCCGGCAGGTCCGCGGTCACCGTGACCGTGTCGTCGTCCTCCGCCACGTCGACGGAGATTCCCTCGCCGACGCGCGACTCGATGCCGCTGCCGAACTCCTCGAACTCGCGGCTCATCCGGTCGAACAGCTCCTCGATGTCGCGGAAGGGGTCACGTCGCGTCATACGGTCGAAAGATCGGCGGCGACGCTCTTGAACGTTGTCGCCAGTTCCCTGGCTTTCCCGAGGCCGCCCCGCCGGTCGACCCGCTCAGACCACGTGCTGGGTGTCGTAGGAACCGAGCACGCGCACCCACCCGTCGGCGGCCACGAGATCGCGAAGGCCCTCGACCGCCTCCTGCGTGCGCGACTCGTACAGGCCCGCTTCCACGTCGAAGTGGAACAGGTAGTCGCCGAGTCGGTCGCCGCTCGGGCGCGACTCGATCCGCGAGAGGTTCACGTCCCGGTCGGCGAACGCCTCCAGCATCTCCAGCAGCAGGCCGGGGTAGTTGGCGTTCGGGTAGACGACGATGGTGGTCTTGCCGCCCGCGTCCGAGCGCGCCGCCTCCGGGGCGACGACGAGGAACCGCGTCGCGTTCGAGGAGCGGTCCTGGATGTCCTCCGCGAGCACCCGGAGGTCCGGTTCGCCCTCGCCGCCGGTCGCGTTGTCGGGGTGGCCGATGCCGGCGACGCGGGAGTCCTCGCGGGCGCGCTCGACGCCGCGGGCGGTGGAGGCGACCGCCTCCTGTGTCACCTCGGGGTAGTTCGCCTCCAGGTAGCTCCGGCACTGCGCGAGCGCCTGTGCGTGGCTCGCCACCACGTCGAACTCCTCCGCCTGCGCCAACAGCGCGTGCCGGATGGGCGTGACGACCTCCTGGACGACCGCGACCTCGCGGTCGGCCAGCGCGTCGAGGCTCTCCGTGACCGAGCCTTCAATGCTGTTCTCGATGGGGACCACGCCGCGGTCGAACTCGCCCTCGTCGACGGCGGCGACGATGGCGGTGACCGACTCCCGGAACGACACCTCGTCGGCGACGGCGCGGGCGGCGCGGTGCGAGTAGGTGCCGGCCGGCCCGAGCGTGACGACGTTCATGGAGCGGCGTACCCGACCGATCGGCAAAAGGGTGCCGGGAGTCAGGAGCCGTCGGCGTCGAACAACCGGCGAGCGTACCGATGGATCGGTGCCTCGAGCCAGTCGCGCTCGGTCGCCATGGCGTCGAACGCTTCCTCGGCGGTCCCTTCCTCGAGCGCGCCACGGGAGACCAACGCCCGGAGCAGGACCGGTGAGAGCACGACATCGGCAGCGACGAGTCGCTCGAGTTCCGGGAGCGCTCGGAAGTCGTCGGTGACGAGGAATCTGGCGTCCGTCTCCCGCGCGGCAGTCACACACGTCGCCTCGCCGCTGTCGATGCGGCTCGTTTCGAACCCTTCGTCGGCGGGGACGACGACCGTGACCCGGTCCAACCGGTCGAGAACGTCGGCGGCGGCTCGCCCGTGTCGATCCTGATGGGCCGCGGTCTCCCGTAACTCCTCGACGACCGTTTCGGTCGTGACGAGGTCGAACTCGGCAACCGTCGTCGACAGCACGTCGCCGGCGGCGAGCGAGACGAACGCGCTGGTGTCGACGACGACGGTCACTGGTCCGCCAGCTCGTCTGCGAGGTCCGGTCCTCGGTCGAGCACGTCTTTCGACGCCCTGACGGCCTCCGCGTCGCGAGTGCCGATCACGTCCGCGAGCGCATCGAAGTCGATCTCGTCCTGCAGATACAGCTCGACGACGGCCTCGCGGAAGCTCTCCTCCTCGCCTTTCTCCTCCAGATACTGCCGCAGGGCTTCGACGAGGAGCTCGGTGCGGTTCTTGTGGGTCACCTCGGCGGCGATGTCCGCCCGCGTCACGAGCTCCTCGGGGAGACGAACGTTCACGCGCTTGGTGCCCATGTCTGTACAGACGTTGTACATACACAAGGAAAGATGTACTGGCTGGGTGCCGACCGAGGAATCGCCGCCGCTCGGGCACCGCGGCGTCGGCGTCGGGCTACCCCTCGAACTCCTCGATGAGCTCCGGCACCACGTCGAAGAGGTCGCCGACGATGCCGTAGTCCGCGATGTCGAAGATGGGCGCGTTGGGGTCGGTGTTGATCGCGACGATGGTCTCGGATCCCTTCATGCCCGCGACGTGCTGGACGGCCCCGGAGATGCCGACCGCGATGTACACCTTCGGCGTGACGACCTTGCCGGACTGGCCGACCTGCCGGTTCTTCGGCAGCCAGCCGTTGTCCACGATCGGCCGCGAGGAGGAGAGGGTCGCGCCGAGCGCGTCCGCGAGGTCGCGCACGAGGTCGAGGTTCTCTTCCTCCTCGATGCCCCGGCCGACGGAGACGAGCACCTCTGCCTCGCTGATGTCCACGTCGCCGCCGCCGACCTCCTCGAAGCCCTGCACGCGGGCGCCGAGCGCCGCCTCGTCGATCTCGAGGTCGAACGGCTCGATCGCGGCGTCGCCGGTCCCCTCCGCGGCCGGCCACTCGCCGCCGCGAATCGTGAGCGCGAAGCGGTCGCCCGCCACGTCGACGGTCGTCTCGACCTTCGAGCCGTACATCTCGCGCGTGACAGAGAGCCCGCCGTCGTACGAGAAGTCGACCGCGTCGGTGACGAGCGGCAGGTCGAGCGCCTCCGCGACCGCGGGCGCGTAGTCGAGCCCGTTGACGGAGTTGGGCATGACGATCGCGGCCGGTGAGAGGTCGGCGTCGAGCGCCTCGACGGCCTGCTGGTAGACGCCGTGGTCGAACTCCTCGCCGTCCGTCACGGTGTGGATCGCCGCCACGCCGGGACGGTCGAGCTCCTCGGCGAACCGCTCCACGTCGCCGGAGACGACCGCGAGGTGGAGCTCGCCGCCGAGCGCCTCGGCCAGCTCGCTCCCGGCCGTGATCAGCTCGAAGGAAACGTCACGGAGGTCGCCGCGTCGGTGGTCAACGACCGCGAGCACGTCGCCGCCCGCGCCGCCGTCAGTCGCCAGGTCGGCGGCGTTCATGCGCCCACCCCCTTCTCGCGGAGGACCTCGGCGAGCCGCCCGGCCGCCTCCCCGGCGTCGCCCTCGATCATCTCGGCGTCCGACTCGCTTTCGGGCTCGTACATCTCCGTCAACGTCAGCGCACTCGCGACCTCCTCGGCCGAGAGCCCGAGATCGGAGAGCTCCTTCGCAGCGATCTCCTTGCGCTGTGCCTGTCTGATCCCCCGCAGGCTCGCGTAGCGCGGCTCGTTGAGTCCCGTCTGAACCGTCAACACGGCGGGGAGGTCGACCTCCGTCAGCTCCTCGACGCCGCCCTCCAGCTCGCGGTGGACGTTCGCGACGCCGGCGTCGGCGGCCACCTCGAGGTCGTTGACGACCGCGGCGTGCTCGAAGCCGATCCGGTCGGCGAGCGCGACGCCGGTGGCGCCGAAGGAGTCGTCGGCCGCCTGCACGCCCGACAGAACGAGGTCCGGCTCCTCCTCGGCGACGACCGCCTCGAGCAGGCTCACCTTGCCGGCCACGTCGAGGAACTCCTCGGTCAGCGCGTCGTCCCACACGCGGACGGCGCGGTCGGCGCCCTTCGCGAGCGCCATCCGGATCGTCTCCTCGGACCGCTCCGGTCCGATCGTGACGGCGACCACCTCGTCGGCCACGTCGGCCTCCGCGAGCTGGACGCCCGCCTCGACCGCGTAGTCGTCCCACTCGTTGAGGTCGTACTCGAGGTCGCTCTCGGCGATCCCGGTCCCCTCGATCGCGAAGTCGTCGCCGACCTCCGCGACCTCCTTGACGGTCACGAGAACCTTCATGGTCGACCACTACTGGACACCCGAGGTAAGAGCTTTCGGAAGCGGCCGGCGCGGCCCGGAACGGCCGGACGCGATCGGAGTCCAACCGGAGGAGCGATCCGGCGCGGCGGCCGCGAGCGCCCGGGAATCAGGCTTCGTCGTCCGCGTCCTCGTCCCTCGGGTCGTTCTCGGGCAGCGAGATGAGGTTCTCGCGGCCGAGCCGGAGCTTCTCGATGCGCCCCTCCTCGGCCATCGCCGAGAGCAGCTGTGAGACCTTGGCGTCGGACCAGCCGGTCTCCTCGACCACGTCCGCCTGCCGCATCCGGCCGCCGTTTCGGTCCAGCAAGCGCTCGACGCGCTCCTCGTCAGAGAGCAGCGAGAGGTCTTCGGTCGGCTTCTCCGGCTCCTCCTCGCCGCCCGCCGGCTCCGGCGGCTCGGACGACCGTTCCGTCTCCGCCGACGGACCGCTGGCCCCTGACTCGGCGGCCGGTCCCTCACCGGTGCCGTCGCCAGTGCCAGCCCCGGGCTCGCGGCGCCGATAGGCGTAGAGCCCGCCGCTGATGATCGCGGCCGCCAGCACGACCGCACCGGCAAGCAGTCCCCACGGCGGCGCGTCCGCGACGTTCGACGAGTAGACGACGCCGATCCGCTCGCCGGGACCGAAGCTCCGCGGCCCCTCGATCACGACCGCGTTCTCCTCGAAGTCGACGGAGACGCCGGGCGTCGAGGAGACGGCGTACCCCTCCGGCGTCCGGATGACCAATCGCTGGTTCGGGCCGAGCGACCGGAGCCACGACTCGCCGTCGGCCGTCCGAAACGCATCATCCATCACCAGCTGATCGCCGTTTGCTTCCAAGAACGCGGTCCAGACGAACGACAGTTCGAGCGTGCCGACGGCGACGACGCTCTCGTCGTCCACGTCGGGCTCCTCGTCGACCGAGGCGGCGCGCTCCACGTTCGTGATCGACATCTCTCGGCCGGCGTACTCGCTCGCGCCGGCGGCGTAGTTTCGGTAGATGTCGTCGCTGGGGCCGACCTCGCCCTCGCGGAAGCGCTCGGCGACGCGCCGGAACGTCTCCGTCTCGTTGGCGTCACGGAGCCGGTACGTCACGGTGACCGTCCACGCGGCGTCACGGTCCGGCTGTAACACGACGTGGAACTCCGTCGAGGGGGGCGACTCGAAGTCGACGACCGGGCGCGTGGCGCCGTCAGCGAGCGCGGGCGCGCGGGGCGCGTGGGCGACCGACCCGGTCGAGGCGGTCGGTTCGGAAGTGGCGGACCCGTCGCTCGGAGCGACGGCGCCGGTCGCCACACCCGCCGCCGGCACGACCGCCGCGCCGAGGAGGAGGGCAAGCGCGAGCAGGGCCGAGAACACGGGGTGCCGCATACACGGGGGAGTCTCGGCCGCCCGGCAAAACGCTTTCCATCGTTCGGTTTCGGCCCGTGCAGTCCGCCCCGAAGCCGGATCAGCGACCGGTCGTTCGGGCGGTGCCGCCCGCCCGCGACGGGACTCTCGAGCCGGTGGAAGCGGGCGTGTCAATGCGTTTTTTGTGACCCGGTCACCACGTGAGAGCCATGAGAGCCCTCCCGCTGCTGCTCGCGGCGCTGCTGCTCGCGGCGCCGGTCGTCGCCGGGGTCGCCCCCGACCAGCCGTCGGCTGCACCCGACGACGCCGTCCGCGTCAACGACGGCGGTGCCCTCCAGCAGTCCTCGCCGAACGACACCGCCCGGGTTCCCGTCCTGTCGCATCCGACCGGCTCCACCGTCCGGGCCGACATCGGTCGCCACGGTGCGAACCTCGGCCCGGCGAGCGACCTCGAGGTCTCCGCGACGACCGCGGCGATGGAGACCGCCTCGGTCGTCGCCCACGTCGAGAGCGCCGAGACGAACGACGAGCGGATCCGCCGGCTCATCGAGGCCGAAAGCGGGCTCCAGCAGGACGAGCTCGCGTTACACAGCCGGCAGCGGTCGGCCATCCAGGCCCACGCGGCGGGCGAGCTGACCGACGAGGAGCTCGTCGTCGAGTTCGCCCGGATCTCCGCGGCCGCGGAGGCGCTCGACCGGCGGCGCGTGGAACTGGAGGCCCTCGCGGAGGAGACGGAGGACTTCAGCATCTCGACGGCGGAGCTGCAGCTCCGGCTCGGCGTCTACTCCGGTCCCGTTCGCGAGCTTGCGACGGACGCGCTTCGCGGCGAGGTCTCCTCTGACCGCATCTACGTCGCATCCGGCGACAACGCGGTCGTGCTCGCTGCCGTCGTCGACGGGCAGTACGTCCGCGAGGTGTACCGCGGCGACCGCTGGGACCGCGGCGCCAGCGGCTTCGGCGACGGGAGCGAGGAGGCGATCAACGCCACCGCCGAGGCGTACGGCGAGGTCCTGGACGGCCAGAGCGCCAGCACCCTCGAGTCGAACACCATCGTCCGCGTGGACACGCCCCTGACCGACGAGCGCGGCCGCGTCCGCACGTACGTCAGCGCCGGCGACGGCGGCGTGTTCGTCGAGCATCAGTACCGGCCGCTCGACTCCTTCGCCGACGCCGAGTCGGTGGCGGTGACCCAGGACGGGTACAACCTCACCGTCAACCGGACGTACCCCGGCGGCCCGGTCCGCGTCAGCGTCGTCGACGTGGAGGAGGAGGCGCCCGCCGCGGGCGTGACGGTCACGGTCGCCGGCGACGGGGCGGAGAGCGAGGAGGTCGGCACGACGAACGAGGAGGGCGTCCTGTGGACGCTCTCACCGAGCGAGCCGTATCAGGTGACCGCGGTCGAGGAGCCGCGCGTGGCCCGAATCAGCGGCATCGAGCCGACCGCGGTTCCGCGAACCGGGGAGAACGTTTCGACGACTGACGGCTGACCACGGCGGCCGACGGAGCGGCGTCGCGGCGAGTGGAGAGCTCGGCGGGCGACGACACCCCGTCCGGCGAACCCTTTTGGGCGATAGCGCGCCATCCGGCGCATGCTCGGAGATCCGGAGCGTCTCGACTTACGGGCGTCGGCACCGGTCGGTGCGGCCCTGCTCGTCGCGCTCGCGGTCGTGCTCGCGGCGGGCGTCGGCGGCGCGACGCTCGGTGCCGGCGAGACGCTGCCGGCCGAAGGCGATCCGCCCGCGGTCGCGCTCGGGGTCGAGGCGGCCGGCGATCGCGTGACGATCACGCACCGCGGCGGCGACGCGCTGGACGTGCGCCCGCTCCGGCTCGTGGTGCGCGTGGACGGCGAACCGCTCGACCGCCAGCCGCCGGTACCGTTCTTTTCCGCGGCCGGGTTTCGTCCCGGGCCGACGGGCGCGTTCAACAGCGCGGGGACGACGACGCTCCGGGCGGGCGAGTCGGCGGCGTTCCGCGTCGCGGGGACCAACGACCCGACGCTGGAGCCGGGCGCAACGCTGAGAGTCCGCGTGTTCCTCCACGGGATGCTGGTGGCGACGCTCGAGACGCGCGTCGCCCCCGGCTGATCTGCGCTCGCCCGGCGGGAACACCGGCTCGAACCGGCCGCACGGGCCGGAGGCGCGCCTTTCTTAACCCGGGACTGGCAACGGCCGCGCATGGCAACGGAAGCCACGGACACCGCCGACGACGCCGACGCGCCCGACGCCTACGAGGCGTTGCTGGACCGCCGCCGCCGCTGGAGCGCGGTCGACAGCGCGTCCGGCGTGCTCGGCTGGGACCAGCAGGTGATGATGCCCGAGGGCGGCACCCCCGCCCGGTCGAAGCAGCTCTCCACGCTCTCGTCGGTCACACACGAGATCCTCACCGACGAGGAGACCGGCGATCTGCTCGACGAGCTCGCGGACGCCGACCTCACGGACGAGCAGGCCGCGGTCGTCCGCGAGATCCGGCGCGAGTACGAGCGCGCGGCCGCGGTCGACGCGGAGCTCGTCGAGGAGATCTCCGAGGCGAGCACCGAGGCGCTGGGCGCGTGGGAAGAGGCGAGAGCCGAGGACGACTTCGAGGCGTTCGCGCCGTACCTGGAGCGCAACGTCGAGCTCAAGCGGGAGTACGCCGCACAGATCGACCCCGACCGCGACCCCTACGAGGTGCTGTTCGAGGATTACGAGCCCTGCCTCCCGCTCTCGCAGGCCGAGGAGATCCTGACGGAGCTCCGCGAGGCGCTCGTCCCCGTCATCGACGCGATCCGCGAGTCGGACGCCGACCTCGCGGTCGACACGTTTGAGGGCACCTTCGACACCGACGAGCAGGAGGCGCTCTCCCGCGACGTGCTCGACCTCGTCGACTACGACTGGGACCGCGGCCGCCTCGACGTCTCCTCGCACCCGTTCACCTCCGGCAACCAGTTTGACTGCCGGATTACCACCCGGTTCGACGAGTCCGACCCCCTCGGCGCGGTCGGCTCGACCGTCCACGAGTACGGCCACGCGCAGTACAACCTCGGCCTCCCCGAGGCGGAGTTCGGCACGCCGCTGGGCGAGTCGCGCGACCTCTCGGTCCACGAGTCGCAGTCCCGGCTGTGGGAGAACCACGTCGGGCGGAGCCGGGCCTTCTGGGAGCAGCTGCTGCCGACCTTCCAGGAGCGCTTCCCGAGCACCGCGGACGCGACCGTGCAGGACGCCTACGAGGCGTTCAGCCAGGTGTACGAGGACAACCTCATCCGCGTCGAGGCGGACGAGCTCACCTACCACATGCACATCGTCGTCCGCTTCGAGATCGAGCGCGACCTGATCCGCGGCGACCTCGCGGTCGAGGACGTGCCCGAGGTCTGGAACGACAAGTACGAGGAGTACCTCGGGATCCGACCCGAGACCGACGCCGAGGGCTGCCTGCAGGACATCCACTGGAGCCACGCCAACTTCGGCTACTTCCCGACCTACTCGCTCGGCTCCGTGATGGCCGCGCAGCTGTTCGCGGCCGCCGAGGAGGAGATCGACGACCTCGAGGGGAAGATCGCCGCCGGCGAGTTCGAGGACCTCCACGCGTGGCTCGGCGAGCACGTCCACCAGCACGGCTCGCGCTACGAGACGAACGAACTCGTGAAGCGCGCGACCGGCGAGGACTTCGCGGCCGACGACTTCCTCGCGTACGTCGAGGCGAAGTACGGCGACCTCTACGACCTCGATCTGGACCTGTAAGGGGTCCTCGGTCGCTCGTTCTGCGACTTTTCTGGATCAGTCACGCGCCCTGCTGCGTTTGCTGCCGACACCACTGAGAAAGCCCTCGGCCGCTCGCTGTACGCCGATTTTTGTGTGATAAAGCGTTCTGCTACGTTTGTCTCCAACAGCCAGAAAGCCCTCGACCGCTCGCGGGTTCTCAGCGGGATATCTGCGCTCTCGGCACCGCCCGCGCGGATAGGGCCCGTCTGAGAACCCGCGACCGGCCTCGCCCTTTCAGTCCGCCAGGCCGGTGGCTTTTCGTTCTGTCGTCGGGGCCGGTTGTTCGGTGATTCTCTATGCCGGCTGTCGAGTCGAGCTGCTGTGCGGGGCAGTCGCGGAGCGGGGCGGGGTGGGACTGAAAGGGGCAGCCGGCTCGATCCCGCCCGGACGACGCTCTCGCGAGCCTGCCGAGCGAGAGTCAGCAAGTCGCAGCCCGGACCGTCTGCCGGAACCCGGCGGGTCGAGCCGGCTGGGGCTTTCTAGGTGTTGCTGTCCCACGTAGCAGGAGTTGTAGCAGATCCAGATCAGTAGGAGGGAGAGCCGACTGGCACTTTCTAGCTATCGTCGTCCCGATCAGCGAGATCCGCAACAGACGCACGCCCGTTGTAGAAAACGGAGCTTCGAACCGCCTCGTCACCACCCATCGCCGAAACGGTGGCTCCTTATCAGGGCGAGGGAAGCTCGACCGGCTCGCCGTCCGCGTAGACGGTCGGCTCGCGGAGGATGCCGTCGAGGTGGAGGGGGGCGTCGGTGTCGCCGCCGATGCCGGCGTCGTCGCCGATGGCGATGTGGACCGTGCCGGCCGCCTTCTCGTCGAGCAGCACGGAGCCGACGAGGTCGGTGACGCCGACGTTCGTGCCGATGCCGAGCTCGGCGAGGTTGTACGCGTCGCGTCCCACTTCCTCGGCACCGGCCTCGACCTGCTCGCGCACGTCGTCGTCGGAGATGTCGGTGACGTAGCCGTCCTCGACCTCGAAGGTGAGCTCCTGACCCGCCTCGAGCAGCCCATGGGGCATCATCGTCCCGTCGACGACGTAGGTGCCGTTCGCGGTCTCGGGCGAGACGAACACCTCGCCCGCGGGGAGGTTCGAGAAGTCGCCGGGGTCGTGGACCATCCCGGTGTCCGCGAGCCACTCGCGGTCGCCCGGTTCGAACGTGATGTCCGTGCCCGCGGGCGTGGTGACGCGAACCTCGTCGGCGTCCGCGACCTGCGCCAACACCTCGTCGCAGTGTGCGGCGATGGCTGCGTAGTCGGCGTCCAGCCCGGTCAGGAACACCTCCTCGGTGATCCCCGGGAGCGTGGCGCCGCGGGCGCCCGCCTCGCAGGCGGCCCCGCGAGCGCGGGTGTGACTTAGGCTCTTGGTCGTCGGGGCGAGGAAGACGTCCGCGGCCGCCATCGCCGCCGCGACCGGCGCCGGGGGCTCCGCGCCGTGCTGTTCGCCCGGCGGGTAGCGGACGATGGAGGCGTCGTCGGTCACCGCGCTCGCGGCCTCGTAGAGCGCCTCGCCGATGGCGCGGCGCTTCTCGTCGGTGACGACCACGGCCGACTTCTCGGCACCGAGGTCCAGACACTGCTCGATGGCGGTTCGGGCCGCCGCCGCGATTGCCTCGTCGGTCATGGACCCGAGTTCGGCCGACCGGGCGTTAGGCCTTGCCATCGCGACCGTCGGAGCCGTTCCTCCGGCCGCCCTCCGGGCTGGTTGGCTGCCCCACGAACCGTCGCTCCGATCGTGAACCCCCTGCGGGGCGTTCCGCCGCCGAAAGTTACTCCGTTCCGAAACGGAGTTGCACGCTCTCGTCACGCGAATTAACTCACCAGTTACTCGGCACGTAGTTAATTTCTTTTTAAGCTCTTCGAAACGATTATACCCGCACACGAGGAGACTCGGGTATGATACGCGTCGGCGTCAACGGGTACGGCACCATCGGGAAGCGGGTCGCGGACGCGGTCGCGGCCCAGCCCGACATGGAACTGGTCGGCGTCGCCAAGACGAGCCCCAACTACGAGGCGGAGGCGGCCGTCCGCCGCGGCTACGACCTCTACGCCGCGGTCCCCGACCGCGCCGACGCCTTCGCGGGCGCGGGCGTGGACCTCGCCGGTGAGGTGGCCGACCTCGTGGACGCCAGCGACGTGGTCGTGGACTGCTGCCCCGCCGGCATCGGCGCGGAGAACCGGGAGCTCTACGAGGCCCACGACACGCCCGCGGTGTTCCAGGGCGGCGAGGACGCGGACGTGGCCGAGGTCTCGTTCAACTCCCGGGCGAACTTCGAGGACGCTCGCGACGCCGACTACGTCCGCGTCGTCTCCTGTAACACGACGGGACTCTCGCGGATCCTCGCGCCCCTCGAGGAGCGCTTCGGCGTCGAGAAGGCCCGCGTGACGCTCGTCCGGCGCGGCGGCGACCCCGGCGAGACCTCCCGCGGCCCGATCAACGACGTGGTCCCGGACCCGGTGGGGATCCCCTCCCACCACGGCCCGGACGTGACGACGGTCCTGCCGGACGTCACCGTCGACACGGCCGCGCTGAAGGCGCCGACGACCCAGATGCACACCCACAGCGTCAACGTCACGCTCGAGGAGGCGTCCGACCCCGAGGCCGTCCGCGGGTTGCTGGCCGAGGAATCCCGCGTGTTCGTCATCCCCGAGACGGCCGCCATCGACGGCGCCGGCCGGCTGAAGGACTACGCGCTCGACGCCGGCCGCCCGCGCGGCGATCTCTGGGAGAACTGCGTCTGGGCGGAGTCGATCAACGTGGAGGGGCGAGACCTCTACCTGTTCCAGAACATCCACCAGGAGGCGGACGTGGTGCCCGAGAACGTCGACGCCGTCCGCGCGATGACGACCGACGTCTCCGCCGCGGAGTCGACGGCGCGAACGGACGAGACGCTCGGCGTGGGGCTCGAGAGCGTTTTTGGTGACGGCGGCGCGACGGCGGGGGACCGCGACCCGGTCCCGGCCGACGACTGACGCTCAGACGGAGTAGTAGTACTCGCCCTCGCGCTTCTGCTGGCGGTCCTTCTGGGAGTCCGGCTTGTTGATCCGCGGGCGGCCGGTCCGCTCGTCGCGCCGGAAGGTGATGTCCAGGTCCGCGAGGAAGTCGTTCATGCCCGCGCGCATCTCCTGCGGGGGCTTGGCGTGGCCGTGGTGGGCCGGCTCGCCGTCGAACACCATCAGCCGGTCGGCCAGCAGGTCGATCATGTAGATGTCGTGGTCGATGACGAGCACGGTCGCGTCGTGGTTCTCGGCGTAGCGTCGGATGGCGCTGGTCGCCTGCACGCGCTGTTCCACGTCGAGGTGCGCGGAGGGCTCGTCCATCACGTACAGGTCCGCGTCCTCGGAGAGACACGCCGCGATGGCGACGCGCTGGCGCTCCCCGCCGGAGAGGTCCGTGAGGTTTTGCTCCATGATGCGCTCCAGCTGGAGCGGCTGGGCCACCTCCGTGTTCCAGTAGGAGCTACCGAACTCGTCGGTGATCGACGAGAGGAACGCGTCGACGCGCATCGGCTGGTCGATCTCGACGTACTGCGGTTTGTAGGCGATATCCAGCTCGAAGTCGAGGTCGCCCTCGTCCGGCTCGACGGCGCCCGCGAACATCTTCGCAAGCGTGGACTTCCCGATGCCGTTCGGCCCGACGACGCCGAGCACCTCGGACTCATAAATGGTGCCGGCCTCCACGTCGAGCTCGAACTCCCCCTCGCCGTAGGACTTGTGCAGGTCGGGGTAGTCGACCAGCGGCGTCCCCTTCGAGGAGACGCGCGGGGCGTGCTCCTCGAAGGTGATCGCGTTCGGCCGGATCCGCATGTTCTCGTTGTCGAGGTACCCCTTGAGGTACTCGTTGATGCCGTTGCGGACGGACTTCGAGTCCGTGATCACGCCGTACGCGCCCGGCTCACCGTAGGCGACGTGGAGCGTGTCCGCGAGCATGTCGAGGATGGCGAGGTCGTGCTCGACGACGAGCATCGAGCGGTCGGCCGCCTCGTCCTCCGCCAACTCGGCGATCAGCCGCGCGGCGGTCATCCGCTGGCCGATGTCGAGGTAGGGGGTGATCTCGTCGAGGAAGTAGAAGTCGGCGTCGCGGGCCAGACACGCCGCGATGGCGACGCGCTGGAGCTCCCCGCCCGAGATGGAGTCGATGGGCTGGTCCATCACCGGCCGGATCGAGAGCCGGTCGATCAGGTCCTCGAGCGCCCCGCGCTCGTCGGTCCGCTCCAGCAGCTCGCGGGTGTTGCCGTCGAACTGCTTGGGGATCTGGTCGACGTACTGCGGCTTGCGCGCGACGGTCACCTCGCCCTCGACGAGCTTGCCGAGGTAGTTCTGGAGCTCCGTGCCGCGGAAGCGGTCGAGCACCGCCTCCCACTCGGGCTCGTCCTCGTGGTCGCCGAGGTTCGGCGTCATCTCGCCCGCGAGGGCGTGGACCGCGGTCGACTTCCCGATGCCGTTCGGGCCGAGGATGCCGGTGACGGTGCCGGGCTCGGGGTACGGAAGGCCGTACAGCGAGAAGGCGTTCTCGCCGTAACGGTGGACCGGGTCCTCCTCCAGCTCGGAGGGGAGGTTGATGATCTCGATGGCGTCGAACGGACACTTCTCGACGCAGATACCGCAGGTCTCGCCCAGGCAGATCTCCTCGGAGATGCGGATCTGGTCGGGATCGCCGTCGACGGCGTCCTCCCCGCGCTGGGTGATACACTCCTTGCCCGTCCGGTTGGGCGGACAGAAGTTGGCGCACTCGTAGTTGCAGCGGTCGGGCTGGCAGCGGTCCAGGTCGACCACGGCGATGCTGTCGTCGGCCATGGTTACAGCGAGACGCTCCCGACGAGCAGGATGGTGTAGCTGATGAACCAGAGCGTGAACGTCATGAACGCCACGTAGAGGTTGTCCTTTACGCCGAACTCCTCGACGGCGACGCCGAGGCCTTTCAGGACGGGGAACTGGACGATGATGAAGGCCGCGAGGACGACGAGCGCGGTCGTCGAACCGGCGGCCGCCGCCGTCGTGCCGACGTACACCGCCGACGCCAGCGCCGCCGCGATGCCGGCGAGGCAGGCGACAGTCGTCACGACCACGCCGCGGGCGTGGCCCGTGATCCCCGAGTCGTTGCTCATACGTCCCGTCCGCCTGCGCTCGTGAAAAGCGGTTCGTTCCGACCGCGAACCGCGGCCGCGACGGACGAAGCGCGCGCGAGCCGCGAACCTGACTGACCGGTCAGTTCACGGCCCAAAAAACAGGAGATTATTGCCTCTACATACCGGAAACAGCGGAATAAAGCCGATAACTGGGGGGTGATACGGCGGTTTTCCATCAACCTTTATGAGCGTGTACCGTTTCGAATCGTAACGATGGCTGGAACCGAACAGGAGAGTCTCGACGACCTCCCCCCGAGCGCGAAGCTCGTCTTCAAAGTACTGGAGTACAACGGCCCGTTGACTCAGAAAGGGATCGTGCAGGAATCGATGCTGTCCGCGCGCACGGTCCGCTACGCGCTTGAACGGCTGGAGGGGATCGACGTGGTTGACGAGGACGTCTACTTCGCGGACGCCCGACAGAACCTCTACCAACTCACCGAACCCGCCCAGGAGTTCACCGCCGACTCCGAAGAGGCGACTTGCGCCGACTGACGACGCGTCTCCGCGGCTGCTGATCTTCTCCGATCCGCTCGCCGAGACGGCTCCGCGAGCGACAGAAAAACCCGCCACAAGCGACGGAAAAACGCCGCCGCGAGAGGCCGCCCTCCGTCAGCGGCGGCCGCCGCTCACGCCAACGCCTGCCGCAGGATCTCGGGCGCCTCCTCGAGCGTCTCGTCGAGGGCCTCGACGTCCGGGCCGCCGCCCTGTGCGAAGTCCGGCGGGCCGCCGCCGCCGCCGCCGACGCGGCCGGCCAGCTGACCGACCACCTCGCCGGCGTTGAGGTCCGACCCCTCGGGCACGCCGACGACGAACTGCGCGGAGCCGTCGGCGCCGGAGCCGACGACCGCGATCTTCCCCTCCTCGCGGAGCGCGTTCGCGGTCGCCCGGATCTCGTCGGCGTCGCCGTCGAGCCGCTGAACCACCGCGGGCGTCCCGTCGATGTCGACCTCCTCGGCGTCGGCGCCGCCGCCGGCGCGGGCCGCCGCGAGCTCCTCGGTGAGCCGCTCGATCTCCTTGCCCCGCGCCTTCCACTCCTCGAAGAAGCGCTCGGCGGTCTCGGGCACGTCCTGCGGGTCCACGTCGAGCACGTCCGCGGCGTCGTACAGCGCGTCCTCGGTGCGCTGGGTCGCGCGGATCGCGGCGTCGCCGGCCGCGAAGACGATGCGCTCGACGCCGTCCTGTACTGGCTCCGTCTTCAGGACCTTCACCGCGCCGATGTCGCCGGTTCGGTCGACGTGCGTCCCGGCGCAGGCCTGCACGTCGGCGTCGCCGACGTGGATCAGACGGACGTTGGTTCCCGGCGGGATCCCCCCCTGATACAGGTCGAAGCCGTGCTCGGCCTCCGCCTCGTGGCGGTGGGGCCACTCCTGACGGACCGCGACGTTCTCGGCGACGAGGCGGTTCGCGACGCGCTCGATCTCCTTGACCTGCTCGCGAGTGATGCGCTCGTAGTGGCGCACGTCGAGGCGCGCCGAGTCGGTCCCCTTCTGTGCGCCGGCCTGTCGGACGTGGTCGCCGAGCACCTCGCGGGCCGCGTGGCCGATCAGGTGGGTGGCGGTGTGGTGCTGCATCAGCGCCGTGCGGCGCTCACCGTCGACCTGCCCGCGGACGAACTCCCCCGTCCCGGGGTCGGCGTCGGTGCGGTGGAGCACCACGTCGTCGACCTCCTGGACGTCCTCGACCTCCACGGTCGTCTCCCCGGCGGTGAGCGTCCCGCGGTCGGCGGGCTGGCCGCCGCCCTCCGGGTAGAACATCGTCTGGTCTAACACCACGTCGTAGCCGTCCTCGCGCTCGAACACGTCGAGGACGACCGCCTCGAACTCCGTGCGCTCCTGGTCGTCGTAGAACAGCTTCTCGGTCGGCGGGAGATCCGCGAACCGCTCGTCGCGGTCGCCCTCGTCGGCGCCGTCGACGCCCTCGTGTCTGTCCGCCACGAGCGAGTAGAAGTCGTCGGGCACCTCGACCTCGGCGTCGCGCTCCGCGGCGATCTCCGCGACCATGTCCGGCTGGATGCCGTGGGAGTCGTACAGCTCCAGCAGCTTCTCGGTCGGGATCGGCTCGCCGGTGCCGGCGTACTCGTCGGCGAGCTGTTCGACCTTCCGGGAGCCGCGCTCGAGCGTCTTGCGGTACTTGCGCTCCTCGGTGCGGACGATGTCGCGGATCGTGTCGCGGTTCTCGTAGCCGAGCCGCTCGGCCTGCATGTCCACGAGTTCGTCCAGCGGGGCGTCGACGCCGACGTTGTCGACGAGCCGCTTCATGCGGCGGAGCACCATCCGGGCGAGGTAGCCCGTCCCGACGTTGGAGGGGACGATGCCGTCGCCGAGCATGTACGCGAGCGTCCGCGAGTGGTCGGCGATGGCGTAGATGTCCTCCAGCGGCTCCACCAGCTCGCGGAGCTCCTCCACGTCCACGTCGAGCTTCTCGGCGATGTCGCCGCGGGCGGCCTCCACGTCGTCCACGTCGTCGATGTCGAGCCGACCCGAGAGCTTCGCGGCGCGGTTGACGATCGTCTGCTGCTCGTCGGTGTAGTCGATGCCGGCGTTCTCCTTCAGGAACTCGATGGCCTCCGGGTAGATGGCCTCGTAGACGGTCGGGGTCCCCTGGCTCATCCACGTCCATCGCTCCAGCCCGTAGCCGGTGTCGACGATGTACGTGTCCATGAACGAGTAGGTGTTCCCGTCCTTCATCTCGTAGTCGCCGTCGGGGTCCTGCTCCATGCACATGAACACGAGCGTGGCCAGCTCGGCGCCCTTGTAGATGACCTCGATGGCGGGGCCGGCGTTGCCGCCGCCGACCCACGGGTCCTCGATGTAGGTGATCTCCTCCAGGTCCGCCCCCATGCTCTCGAACAGCTCGTCGCAGTACGCGACCGTCTCGTCCTTCCAGTACACCTCGCCCTCGTAGGCGTACTCCCCCTCGGCGTCCTCGCGGACGTTGAACGCGTGGTGGGCCATCATCTCGAACGCCATCGTGTGCCGGCCGGTCTTGCCCACGTTGTCGATGTCCTGCATCCGGATGCAGGGCTGGGAGACCGCGAGCGGGTTCGCCGGCGGCGGCGTCTGTCCGGAGGTGACCAGCGGCTGGAAGTCGTAGATCGACGCCTGCGTCAGGAGCACGTCGTCGCGCCAGCGGTTCGCGGCGACCGGGTAGGGGTCGATCCGCTCGTGGTCGTGCTCCTCGAAGAAGGAGAGGAACGCCTCGCGCATCTCCTCTAACGTGTACGACTCGGGGAAGCCCGGGTCGTCGATGAAGCTGTAGTCCGCACAGGGCGGCTCCCCGCACACCTCGCGGTCGGCGTCACGGGTCCAGAAGTGTACCCCACACGAGTCACACTCCCGTCGATGGAACCCCTCCTCTTCGAAGTAGTCGAGGCGGTACTCCGCTTCGAGATCGCTCATTACCCGACTGTGGCCCGTGTTCGTGCAAAAGGGTTCCGGGCCGGCCGCGACGTGGTCGGCGGCGACGCGACGGCAAATGCGGCGGCCGACCACGCCGGATCGATCCCCATGGCGTCCCCGTGGTACGATCGCGTCGAAATATTCAGGCAGAATGGCGATAGGGTTATCACCCCTGATCGCCATGGTGAAACAAGCAGGAGAGTGAGACGTGACTGAAGCGACACGGCTACTCGTCGTCGGCGAGGAGCCGCCCGCGCCGCTGGTGGTGCGGCTGTCGTCGGTGGGATCGGTCGACCATCGGTCCCCCGCAACGATCGCCGAGCGGTTCGACCCCCTGATCGAGGCCGACGCCATCGTCGTGACCGACAGGTCCGCCCGCGACGTGCTCGCGGACGCGCGCCCCGCGACCCCGATCGTCGGATACGGCGTCGACGCGGACGAGGTCGTCGCGGCACGCGTCGACGACCTCGACGCGCTCCCGCACGTGGTCCGTGGCGCGGCACTCAACGCCTCCGCGGCGGCCGCGACGCCGGTTTCGACGGTCGACGACGACTCCGACGACTCCCGGTCGCGGTTGGAGCGACTCCACGAGGGGACCGCGGAGCTGGTCGGCGCCTCGGACGAGGAGGCGGTGTACGAGTCGGTCGCGCGGATCGCTCGCGACCTCCTCGGATACGATTTCTGTTACATCGGGATCGCGGAGGGCGACGAGTTCGTCCCCGCCGCACCCGGTCACGCGTGGCAGGAGCGATTCGACGTGGAGTTCGGCGTCCTCGGCGAGACGTACCGAACCGGCGAGCCGCAGATCATCGACGACGTGAGCGACGCCGAGGCGGCCGACCCACGATGGACGGAGATGCGCTCGGCGCTGAGCGTCCCGTTCGGCGACCGCGGCGTGTTCCAGGCGGCCTCCGACGAGGCGAACGCGTTCGACGAGCGCGACCTCGAGCTGCTCCGGCTGCTGCTGTCGTACGCGGAGAACACGCTCGCGCGGATCGAGTCCGAGACCGAGCTCCGGTCGAGCCGCCGCCGGGTGACGGACCTCCACGAGGGCGTGACGGAGCTGACGGGGCTCCGGTCGGCCGACGACGTCTTCGCGAAGACCGTCGAGATCGCCCAGCGCGTGCTGGACCTCGACCGCAGCAGCACGCTCCGTGCGGAGGGCGAGTACCTCCACGCCGCGGCGCTGTCGGAGGGCTCGAAGCCGGACGACGTTCGCGACCGGATGCCGATCGATGACTCGACGCTCGCGGGGCTCACGCTCCGGACCGGCGAGTCGCGGCTCGTCCAGGACGTGGCCGCCGACGAGGACGCCGACCCCGCCAAGCCGGAGTACCGGTCGGGGATCAGCGTCCCGATGGGCGACCACGGCGTCTTCCAGGCCGTCTCCACCGAGCGCGACGCCTTCGACGAGCGCGACCTCGAGCTCGCGGAGCTTCTGGCCACCCACGCCGCGGAGACGCTGACGCGCATCGAGACCCACGAGCGGCTCCGTCGGGAGCGCGACCGCTTCTCGGCGCTGTTCGAGAACATTCCCGACGCGGCGGTCGCCTACGAGTACGTCGACGACGAACCGGTCGTCAGACAGGTCAACCCCGCCTTCGAGGAGG
>NZ_LKIR01000139.1:0-30511 GCF_001462205.1 Haloparvum sedimenti | reverse complement strand
GCCAGCTCCGCCGGGGACAGAACGTCCGGCAGGAGGTGCGGCGGCGGACCGCCGACGGCGACCGGTACTTCCTGATCCACGTGATCCCCGTCCAGCTCGACGCCGAGAACATCTCCGGCTACGCCATCTACACCGACGTGACCGAGCGCCGCGAGTACGAACAGCGCCTCGAGCGCCAGAACGAGCGGCTCGACCAGTTCGCCTCCATCGTCTCGCACGACCTCAGAAATCCCCTCTCGGTGGCGACGGGCTACCTCGAGCTCGCGCGCGAGACCGGAGACGAGGAGCACTTCGACCGCGTCGACGCCGCGCTCGACCGGATGGACCACCTCGTCGAGGACCTGCTGTCGCTCGCGCGGAAGGGTGAGATCGTCGGCGAGCGGCGGGAGACCTCGCTGCGCGCGCTCGCGGAGCGCGCGTGGGCGAACGTCTCGACCGAGGACGCGGAGCTCGTCGTCGAGGAGGACCGGACCCTGAACGTCGACCCCGACAGGGCAACGGAGCTGCTGGAGAACCTGTTCCGCAACGCCGTCGAACACGGCTCCACCGCCGGCGACGGTGGGGGTGGAGGTGGAGACGCTGACGCCGGCGGGCCTGCCACCCGACCGAGCGTCGACGCCCCCGCCGCCCCCACGGTCCGGGTGGGCCCCGTCGAGTATCGGGGCGGCGATGCGACCGGGTTCTACGTCGAGGACGACGGCCCGGGCATCCCCGAAAACGAGCGCGAGAAGGTGTTCGAGACGGGGTACACCAGCGACGAGACCGGAACCGGCCTCGGCCTCGCCATCACGCGGCACATCGCGGAGGCCCACGGCTGGGACGTTCGCGCACTCAGCGGCCACGAGGGGGGCGCCCGCTTCGAGTTCAAGTTCGACGAGTCCCGCGAGGCCAGCGCCGCCGAGTCGTAGGATCGGTGAACGCGGCGTCCTCCGACAACTTCCCGCCCGACCGGACGGGGGTCTCCCCGCCGCCGCCGTTTTGCCCCCGCGTGCCGTACGGTGACGCATGCCGACAGTGATCGCGGTTCGGGCGGCCGACGGTGCCGTCGTCGCGGCGGACCGGCTGGCGACCCGTGACGGACGCGTCCGGAGCCGCGACCGGCGGCGCGTCTTCTCGTTCGACGGCTGGCTGCTCGGAGTCGCGTCCGGGGACGTCGACCGGGTGCGCGACCGACTGGCGGTCGCCGTCGAGGAGTACCGCACCGAGCGCGGTTACACGCCGGGGATCGAGCCGCTCGGGCGGCTGGCCGCGGAGGTCGCGACCGCCGCGGACGCCGACCTCGTCGTGGCCGCCCGGGACGACGCGGGCGCGGCGCGCGTGGCCGCGGTGCGCGCGGACGGGAGCCGGCTCGCGGAGTCGCCCGTCGCGCTCGGCTCCGGCGCCGAGTTGGCGCTCGGTCGGCTGGAGGCCGCGTCGCTCGACGTGCCCGTCGAGAGGGCCGCGGAGACGGTCCGTGAGGTCCTCGCGGGGACCGCCGAGCGCGACCCCGAGACGGGGGAAAGGGTCGACGCGGCGACGCTCGACGACGAGGACTGATCCGCTTCGTCGCGGCCGTAAGGAGTCAAAAATCAGCCGGCTCGTCCGCGGTCGCGGTCGTCAGCCGAACGGGCCCTTGCCGCCGCCCATCAGGTCGCCGAGGCCGCCGCCGCCACCGCCGCCCATCTTCTTCATCATGCGCTGCATGTCGCCGTCCCCCATCCCCTGGAACTGCTCGATGGTGCGCTCCATCATCCGGTGCTGTTCGAGCAGCTGGTTGACGGTCTCCTCGTCGGTGCCGGAGCCGCGGGCGATGCGGCGGACGCGCTCCTGACCGACCGTGCGGGGGTTCTCCAGCTCCTCGTCGGTCATCGAGTCCATGACCACCTCGAACCGGCGCATCCGGTCCTGTGTCACGTCCATCGCGTCGTCGGGGAGCTGGTCCATCATCCCGCCGCCCATGCCGGGGATCATGTCCATCACCTGGTCGAGCGGCCCCATCTTGTTCATCGCCGCCATCTGCTTTTGCATGTCCTTCAGGGTGAAGCTCCCCTGCAGCATGTCCTCGGGCTCCCAGTCGTCCTCCTCCTCGCCCGTCTCCGCCATCGCGCGCTCGACGCGCTCGGAGAGCTGCTTGAGGTCGCCCATCCCGAGCAGCCGGGAGATGAACCCGGACGGCTCGAAGCGCTCGATGTCCTGGACCGTCTCGCCGGTCCCGAGGAACGCGATGGAGGAGTCGGTCTCGTTGACCGCCGTCAACGCGCCGCCACCTTTCGCGGTCCCGTCGAGCTTGGTGATCATCACGCCGTCGATGCCGATCGACGACTCGAACTGGCTGGCCTGATCCTTCGCGCCCTGGCCGATGGCGGCGTCGAGCACGAGCAGCGAGCGGTCGGGGCTCACTTCGGCCTCGATCTGCTCGATCTCGTCGATCAGGTCGTCCTCCAGCGCGTGGCGACCGGCGGTGTCGACGATGCGCACGTCGGCGTCCTGGGTCTCCTCGAGTCCCTTCCGGGCGATGTCGACCGGGTCGTCGTTGTCCGGGTCGCCGTAGAAGTCGACCTCGGCGCGCTCGCACATCTGCTTGGCCTGGTCGTAGGCGCCGGGCCGGAAGGTGTCCGTCTGGATGACGGCGGGGCGGAGCCCCTTCTTGGAGAACCACCACGCCATCTTGGCGGCGGAGGTGGTCTTCCCCGACCCCTGCAGACCGGCGAGCATGATCGTCTGCGGCTCCAGCGGGAGCTCCGTGGAGTCGCCCACCAGATCGACCATCTCCTCGTAGACGATCTTGAGGACGTGGTCCTTCGCGGTCGTGCCGCCCGGCGGCTCCTCCTCCAGCGCGCGCGTCTCGATAGCGTCCGACAGCTCCATCACGAGGGAGACGTCGACGTCGGCGGAGAGCAGGGAGCGCTGGATCTCCTTGACGATCTCCTCGACGTCGTCCTCGCTGAGTCGGGACTTCCCCTGCAGCTTGTTCAGACTGCCGCGGAGGGAGCTCCCGAGGTCGTCCAGTACCATTTGCCCGACCTTGGCGGTCCACGCGGTAAAGGCTTTGTTCGTCGCGTTCGCGCGGGCGGGACGCCGCCGGCCGGCCGCGAGCGCTCCCTGCCGGCACCGACGCGCTGAAACCGTCCCCGGCCGCACGCCTCCTCGATGGCGCTCCCCGACCCCGCGACGTACCTGCTGTTTCTGTCGGCCGCGGTCGCGCTGATCCTCGCGCCCGGACCGGACACGCTGTTCGTGCTCTCGCAGGGGGTCCAGTCGCGGGGGCTCGGCGTCCGCGCCGCGCTCGGCGTCGCCGTCGGCGTGCTGTTCCACACAGTGCTCGCGGTGCTCGGCCTCGCGGCCGTCTACCGGACCGTCCCCGCGGCCGCGGACGCGGTCCGACTGTTCGGCGGGGCGTATCTGGCCCTGCTGGGCGCGGTGACGCTGCGGAACGCGGGCGGCGAGGAAGCGGTCGGGGGCGGTGAGGCGGAGAACCGCGCCGCGACCGCGGCTGCGCCCGGCGGTTTCCGCCGCGGCTTCCTCGTGAACGCCGCCAACCCGCAGGTGGCGCTGTTCTTCCTCGCGCTGCTGCCGGGGTTCGTCGAGGGGCCGGACCGGACGCTCGGCATGGCGGTGCTCGGCGGCACCTACGCCGTCCTGACCGCGGGCTACCTCGCGGCCGTGGCGACCGCCGCGGACGCCGCCACCTCGCTCGTGGGCGCGCGCTCGACGCGCGTCCTGCTCGACCGCGTCGCCGGCGCCGTGCTGATCGGACTCGGAGCGTGGGTCGCGCTCGGGTGAGTCGGACGGTGACGGAGGGACCGCCGCCCGGGCTCGACCCCGGTGCCGCTCCGCCGATCGCGGCCGGTTCTTCCGGACGCTCCGACCGGCTCTCGGCGCGGCGTGCCCGGGTTTTCTGTCTCGGTCGCAGATCCGGCTGCTCGAGGCAGCGACGTTCGGAGGTCCCGGTACTGTACCGCGCCGCGACTGCGCCGCGACTGCGCCGCGACTGCGCCGCGACCGCACCGCACGATACCGCACGATACCGCACGGCACCGCGACCGCAGCCTCGTCCCTCCCCAGCCTCGGCCGCGGGCCGGCCGCGAAACAGCACCGCACAGCTGGCGGCCGACCCGCGCCCTCCCTCGCGCGCGTTGCTCGCGCGCGCCGACGTGGCGTGCTCGGAAGGGCAACGCCGCCGGGGGGCCCGGGAGTCGCGACCGTGCCCCGCCGCCATTTATGCGTTCGCCGTCCCTGTCGCCGGTATGCTCCGGCTCGCCGTCGCCTCGCGCGCGGAGACGTTCGACCGCATCCGGGACCCCCTCGCGGAGCGCGGGGTCGAGGTCGCCCACCTGCGGGCGAAGGAGCGCGCGATCCGGCTGACGGGCGAGGGTGCCGACCCCTCGCCCGACGGCGGTCCCGACTCCGACGCCAGCGCCGACGCCGACTTCGACGCCGGCTTCGTCTACCCCTCGCGGCTCATGGAGGGCGCGGCGCTGGACGCTCGCCTCGACCTCCCGTGGGTCAACGACCGCGCGGCGGTGGCGGCCTCGCGCAACAAGGCCGGCGTGATCGCGGCGCTGGACGCCGCCGGCCTACCGGTCCCGGAGACGACGATGGTCTCGAACCCCGTCGACGAGGCGGCCGTCCTCGACGCGGTCGAGCCGTTCTCGTTCCCGGTCGTCGTCAAGCCCAACTCCGCGACACGCGGGGTCGGGGTGGCGAAGGCGGGCGACGTGGACGACCTGCTCGGCATCGTCGACTACCTGAACCTGGTCCACGACTACCGGGCGACCGGCGACAAGTCCTACCTGATTCAGGAGTTCCTCCCCGACGCCCGTGACTATCGCGCGATGGTGCTCGCGGACGCCGACGGCGCTCCGACCTACGCCGGCGCCGTGGAGCGGCGGCTCCCCGACGACCGACTGCGGGCGGGGCGCTGGAAGCACAACGTCCACCGCGGCGCGGAGGCGGTCGGCGTCGACCTCCCCGACCGCGCCCGCGAACTGGCGGAGGGGGCGGCCGCGGCGCTGGGGATCGACTACCTCGGCGTCGACCTGCTGGAGGCCGGCGACGGTCGGCTGGTCGTCAACGAGACGAACGCGCGTCCGACCGTCGACGCGGCCACGAAGTACGAACCCGACTTCTACGACCGGCTCGCGGGGCTGGTCCGGCGGACGGCGGAGTCCGAGTGAAAGAGCGGGAGCCGACGGTGCCGCCTACTCCACGTCGATGGCGGCGGCGTCGTCCGCGCGGTCGAACGTCACCTCGAGGACGCCGTTGTTGAACGTCGCGGACGCGGAGTGCTCGTCGACGCGCGCCGGGAGCGTCACGCGCTCCTCGTACTCGCGCCGGTCGGAGACGGCCGAGATGGTGAGCGCCTCGCCGTCGCACTGCAGGGAGAGGCCCTCCTTCGAGACGCCCGGGAGGTCCGCCACGAGCCGCACGGTGTCGTCCTCGACGTACGCGCTGACGTGCGTCTCGGTGCCGAACCCGGACTCGTCGGCCGGGTCGGCGCCGCCGGCCATCCCGTTCATCATCCGCTCGATCTCGTCGAAGATGTCCCCGAACGGATCGTCGCGGTCGTCGCGGTCCATACGCGAGGTGTGGGTACTGTCGCGCATAAGGCTTCTCCCCGCATCGATATCGGCCGCTGCCGGACCGTGGCGATCGAGAAAATCCGCGCGGTCGCGTCCGGCGCCCCCCGTCGCCGACTCAGAAGGTGATGATCTCGTAGTCGTCGTCGACGAGCGACCGGATGCTCGGGTGCCCGTCGTAGTCGTCGAGCGTCACGAGGCCGGCGTCCGCGACCGCGTCCTCGACGCCGAACGCGCCGGAACAGTAGTCACAGACCGCCGCGTCCTCGCGGACGGCCTGGTACAGCTCGTGGTAGTCGCTCTCCGGATCCTCCAGTTCCGGGATCCACTGCGTCCCGGCGCCGTCGAAGATCAGCTCCAGCTCGTCCGCGTCGTTCTCGGCGAACTCCTTGGCCGCCTCCAGGGCGTTCGCCATGCGACCGTAATCGGCGTGCGACTCGTTACCGGCGAGAATCACGATTGCTGCTTTTGCCATCACGCGTCGTTGGCCAGGCCCCTACTAAACCCGTCCGCGGCTGTGTGTCCGCGACGCCGACGCGATCAGCTGTGGTGGTGGTGCCCCCCGTCCCGCCCCGCGTCCCCGCCGCGCGAGAACTGCCCGGTGAACGCGCGGTCGACGACCTCGGAGAGCGCGGGATGGATGTGGACCGACTCGCGGATGTCCGCGACGGTCCCCGACCCCGCGGTCATGGCGACGACGACCTCCTCGATCAGGTTCGATGCCTGCGGGCCGATGATGTGGCAGCCCAGAATTTCGCCGTCGAGGTCGATGAGCACCTTCACGAACCCCTCGGCGCCCATCGCGTCGCCGCGGGCCGTCTCCTCGTAGCGGTAGGTGCGCGTCGCGTACTCGCGGTCCGCCTCCCGGAGGTCACTCTCGGTCGCGCCGACCCCCGCGACCTCGGGCGAGGCGAACACCGCGAACGGCATCGCGGCGTAGTCCACCGGCTCGGGCTCGTCGCCCAGCAGGTTGCGGATGACCGCCTTCGCCTCGTGGTTCGCGCTGTGTTTCAGCAGATACTCGCCGACCACGTCGCCGAGCGCCCAGACGCCCTCCGCGCTCGTCCGCAGGTACTCGTCCGTCTCCACGAACCCGCGGTCGTCGGTCTCGATCCCGGCCGCACCGAGGCCCAGCGCGTCGGTGTTCGGACGCCGCCCCGCCGCGACCAGCAGCGCGTCGCCCGTCACGGTCACGTCGTCCGCGTCGGCCGGGTCGTCGATCCGCTCGCCACCGGCCCGGACCGTCGGGCTCTCGGGGTACGGGCGCGCCTCGACGGTCACCTCGCCGTCCGCCTCCGCGGCCGCGACCGCCTCGTAGCCCGCGTACACGTCGAACCGGTCGGCGTAGCGGTCGGTGAACGCCGCCCCTACCTCGGGGTCGGCCTCCGGCAGGAGGTGCTCGCGTCGGCCGACGATCGTCACGTCGCTGCCGAACGTCCCGAAGAAGTGGCCGAGCTCGGCCGCGATGTAGCCGCCGCCGACGATCACGAGATGGTCGGGCGGCGTCTCCAGCTGGAGCGCCTCGGTGCTGGTGAGGTAGTCCACGTCCTCGATCCCGTCGATGTCCGGGACCGACGGGCGCGCCCCGGTCGCGACGAGGACGGTGTCCGCGCGGAGCGTCGCCCCCTCGTCCGCGCCGTCGACGACCTCGACGGTCCGCTCGTCGACGAACCGCCCGGTCCCCTCGAAGAGGTCGTGACGGGTCGAGGACTTGAGCCCTCGCCGGATCGAGTCCGAGCTCTCCGCCACGTCCTCGTTGACCTCGCGGACGATCTCCGCGAAGTCGACGCCGGTCACGTCCGCGTGGACGCCGAACTCGTCGGCGCGCTCGACCGTCTCCAGCACCTCCGCGTGGTAGAGCAGCTTCTTCGAGGGGATGCAGCCGCGGTTCAGACACGTTCCGCCGAGCGGCCCCTCCTCGACGACCGCGACCGAGTTCCCCCGGCCGGCCATCGCGTTCGCCACGTCCAGTCCGGACCCCGAGCCGATAACGAGGAAGTCGAACTCCTGCATGGCTGGACCAACCGCGGCCACGGGCAAGAAGGAGGGGGCGGGTCGGCGCGGCGCGCGCACGGGCGCGTCCGTCCGGTGACTGTTCGAGCTTCTGACGAGGGTCGGCGTCCGGCTCGTTCTCGGGGGCGTAGGGGTCGCGTAGGTCGGAGGTCACGGGGACCCTCGGGAAGGACGACGGCTGGCACTCCCCGGTCACGAACCGAGGACTCGATTGGCCATCCGGGAAGCGAGACGCTAGCGATCCGAGAAAAACGGAAGAGCAGCCGACGCGTCAGGGCGTGCTTCTGGAGCCGATCGTCTGAGAGGAACTCCCGTCGTCGGACGTCCAGATGACTCTGACCTCGTCGGAGACGTATTCGTTCTCACCCGTTGCCGAGCCTGCAGTGATCGTTCCCGTCTCCCAGGCGCCCTGAGACGAGCTCTCCCACGTCTTGTTCAACCCACCAACACTGATCTGATCGGCGTTAAGCGAATCGCCACCAGCGTGAGTAATCACGACGGAGGTATTGGAGCTGTTGAATTCGTAATCGAAGCTCGCACTCGGCGAGTTCTGCGAGACGCTGTCGCCGAGTCCGAGCACGAAGGTGCCGATGACGGCCGCGAGAATGACCGTAATGGCCACCATCAGGATAACCCCGATCACGGGGGACACTGCGCGATCGTCGGTGATGAGTTTGCTGAGATTCATCCTGGTGCTGATTCTTGGTTGACTATTCATAAGTTAGACGGACAAATTATCTGATGTGAGAATTCAACCTACAGACATATATTCGCCTGAAAGAGAAGTCGAACCGCCGTGAAAACGGCTGTTTGATAGCCCCGGATTCCCCGGGGTTTTGGAGCCAATCGCTTCGATCGGAGCATTGCGAATTCACTGGTCCGTCATGGATGTCGAATGGGAAATATGATCCTGCGACAGAGATCGCCACCGATGATATCCGCTATCTGAGTCATTTCGGAGCAAACCCCTCAGTCACATTCAGATTAATCGACCGACGTGACGGGACCGCGATCGGTGACGTATTGAACCCGACTTCAGACGCCCCCTGAGTGGTGGCCGGAAGTGCCGAAATCGGCGCGTCGGATGCACCTACGGCTACGCTACGAGAGGTCCCGAATCGATCCGTGAAAGAACGGGCGCGACGGGCGCTATTTCGACTGTCGAACGACTCGACCTTTGAGGCGTGAGGCGGCCGAATTCGACGTCATTGAAACGGTGATATCTCATATCATTCAGCCGGCGATGACAAAATCTACACTGGTGTAGCACCGACGCCAGAGCGAATGGCCGACTCGTTGTGGTACCCGTCCGTCGAGGATGTGGTCGCCATCCACGACGACGTCGTCGCGGAGTACCCCGACACTCCCGCCGGTGTCCGGAACCGCGGCGACATCGAGTTCGCATTAAACTACATCGAAGCGGGCAGCTTCGGCTCCGCACCGGAAACGATCCACAAAAAGGCGTTCCACCTCCTCCGACTCCTCGTCGCCAATCACCCGTTCGTCGATGCGAACAAACGGACCGCACTCAACGTGACTGCCGTCTTTTACTTCCTCAACGGGTATCGGTTCGAGTACGACGACGAAGTGAGAACGATCCTGAAAGAATTCGGGACCGACGAAGCGGCCGTTGATGAGGAGGACGCCACCGAGTATCTCCGATCCCGCACAGAAGAGCTGGATCTGGCCGGTGAGATCGAGGAATGGCGAGAGGAACTCGTCCGGTACGGGCTGGATCAGTTGACCGGCGATTCCTCGGACCCGAACGATTAACGGCCTTCGAAGCGTCCGTTCAGGTATGGCCACCGAAGAAGGCGCAGAAACGACCTCTCCGCTTGACGACGTGATGGTGGACATCCGGCGGGAACTGGTTCGGCGGGTCGCGGCGGACGACCGCGATTCGAACCGGGACATCTACGACGCTCTCGAAGACGAATAAGCGGACAGAGCAATCGTTAGTCGGAGCCGGCCAGAGCAGTCGATCTGCGAATGATTTTCTCTGTCGAATCCAGCTTTGCCTGTACGCGACCCCCACCGATGCACCAGTAGACGATCACCTGTCGAACGAAAGCACGCTCCTCGCAGTATTACGGCAGTTACCCCGACGCAGCCATGCGATCAGAACGTATACGGGCGCGACGGGATTTGAACCCGCGGCATCTTGGTCCGGAACCAAGTGCTCTGTCCGCTGAGCTACGCGCCCTCACGTACGCGTTTCCCGGCGGGCGGTTTAACGCTTCTGAAAGATCGAATCGGGGGCGGGGTCCGCGGTCCCGGGCGCGATGGCGGCCGCGAGCGGATCAGTCGTCGACGGGGGATTCGCGACCGGTATCGGCCGGGGGCGCGGTCTCTCCGCGATCGGTCAGCAGGCGGCCGACCCACAGCAGGCGGGGCTCGCGGTCGACGACCGCGACCCAGACGACGAGCGCGGGCGGGAGGACGACCAGCGAGGCGACGTACGCGAGGAAGATGCTCGCGGCCGTCAGCAGCCCGAACTGCCCCAGAAGCGGCGTGATCGCCAGCACCAGCACGCCGGTGCCGACGACGGTGGTGAGCATCGTGCCGGTGAGCGCGCCGCCGGTCCCGCGCAGGGTGCGCTCGAGCGCGCGGTCCACGTCGCCGCTCGCCGCGTACTCGTCGTGGAAGCGGTGGGAGACGTGGACGGTGTAGTCGACCCCGAGCCCGATGGTGATCGAGAGGATCGTCGCCGTGAGCGCGTTGAACGGGACCCCGAACGCGCGCATCGTCGCGGTCAGGGCGGCGATGGAGACGACCACGGGGACGAGCGTGACGGCGCCGAGGGTCGGCCGCCCGAGGAACAGGCCGTAGAGGACGACGAGGAACACCGCCGAGAGCCCGACGGCCGCGGTCAGCGACCGGATCGCGGAGGTGAAGATCGTGTCCGCGACCGCCTGGAAGACGACGATCTCGCCGGTCGCGGTGGCGTCGCCGCGGTAGCGGTCCGCCACCGCGCGGGCGTCCGCGGTGATCGCGGCGTCGGTGGCGTCCGACTCCACCTCGTAGACGATCCGCGTCGCGCGGCCGTCGTCGGTGAGGTACTCCGCGGTGAAGTCGGCGTAGCCCGAGTCGCGCAACTCGGCGTAGATCCGGTCGAGGTTGCGGTTCGGCGGCCCCTCGTCGAGGCTCGAGTCGTCGACGAGGGCGTCGAACTCGGGGTTCTCGTCGGCGTAGCCGTCGACGACGTCGCGGACGCTGGTGGTGCGCGCGCGGCCGTCCTCCTCGATGAACGTCGGCGGCGGGTCCCGCTCGACGCGGGCCTGTTCGCGGAGGGCGTGGTCCTCGCGCATGCGCGTTTCGACATAAACCGTGACGGTGTCGTCCTGTCCGGTGGCGAACTTCTCCTCCAGCAGGCTGATGCGGGCGTTGACGGTGTAGTCCGCGGGCTGCATCGGCCCCGGGAGGTACTGGACGTACGCGGGCTCCTCGGAGGGCGGCAGGAAGTCCTCGTCGTCGAAGGTGGTGTCGACGCCCGCACCGTAGACGCCCGCGCCGGCGGTCAGAAGGAGCACGACCGCCAGGAAGACCGCGGGCGCGGGTCGGGAGAGGTCCGACAGCGAGGGGAGCAGGCGGCCGAGCGCCGAATCCTCCGAGCCGAGCGGCCGGGTGCCGAACGCGGGGAGGTCGGTCGTCTCGCGCCAGCGGTCGAGCTCCAGCTTCGCGGCCGGAAGGAAGCCGGCGAAGATGATCAGGGTGAACAAGATTCCGATGCCCGCGACGATCCCGAACTCGCGGATCGGCTCGAGCCCGCTCGCGAGGTTGGCGAGGAAGCCGATGACGGTCGTGCCCGCGATGACGGTGTAGGCGACGACCAGTTGGCGCAGACACGTCCGCATCGCGGGGCCGGGGGCGGCGCCCGCCTCCGCCCGCTCCTCGCGGTAGCGGTTCACCGTGTGGATCCCGAAGTCGATGCCGATGGCCAGGAGGAGCACCGGCACCGCGATCAGCATGTCCGAGAAGGGGATCCCGGCGTAGCCGGTGAACCCGACGGTCCAGACGACGGTCATCAGGAGCGCGACGCCGCCGAGCGCGAAGTCGAAGGGGTCGCGGTAGGCGTACGCCAGCAGGCCGAGGATCGCCGCCAGCGCCGCCGGGACGACGATGAACAGCGAGTCGAAGATGACGCTCTCGAACTCGTCGTCGACGATGCCGCTCCCGAAGACGACCACGTCGCCCTCGGTGCGCTCGACGACGTCCTCCACGCCGCGCTGGACCTCGGTCGCGTCCGCCTGCGCGGGGAACTCGTGGGTGACGACGCCGATGGCCGCGGACGCCTCCCGGCTCTCGGGCCGGAAGTCGTCGCTCAACAGGGTGTCGAAGCTCGGGTCCTCGGCGGCCGCGTCGACCGCGGCGCGGACCTCCGCGTCGGTGGCCGACTCGACGGCCTCGCGCTGCGCCTCGGCGGTCTCCGCCTCGGGGTCGAGCTCCTGAGCCACCGCCGAGGCCGGGCTCCGGGTGCTCTCGACCCGAAGCGACCCGCGCTCCTCGACGCGCTCCTGCGTGCGGAGCATCGTCACCAGCCCGGCCTTATCGAGCACGTTCGTGTCCCGCTGGATCAGCTGGGTGGTCTGTGACTCCTCGTCGAAGGCGGGCTCGAAGCGCCGGTTCACCTCGTCGAGCGCGTCCGCCTCGGGTACGTCGTCGACGAACTGGCCGGTCCCGGTCTGCGTCTCGACGAACGCCATCCCCGGCGCGAACAGCACGGTGACGAGCAGGCAGGCGACGACGACCCGGCGCGGCCGCTCCACGACGCGGTCGGCGACGGACTGAAGGACCCGCTCGGCGCGGCGCATCTACTCGGAGCCGGATCCCCCGCGGAGCCGGCCGACCCGGGCCGCGAGCGACTCGCGCTTCCAGTAGCCGACCCCGGCCAGCAGCGCGAGGAGGACGACTGCGACGACGGCGATCAGCGTCGCCGCTCCGCCGTTCTCCGGTTCGGTCACGTCGACCGGGAGCCGGTAGGCCTCGCTGAGTTCGGAGTCGCCGTCGGCGTCGTCGTACCGGAAGTCGGCCGAGACGGAGTAGGCCTTGGTCGAGGCGTCGCCGCCGACGTCGACCGTGAACGAGAGCGTCGTCGTCTCGTTCGGCCCGATCTCGGAGACGAACGCCTCGTCGTCGGTCGCGTCCAGCGGGTCGGTGGCGAACAGCTTCGCCTCCACGTTGCTGACGGGCTCGTCGTTCAGGTTCCGGACCGCGACCTCGTAGGTCGTCTCGCCGCCGCGCTCCGCGACGGGGTCGACCGCCTCGACCGCGAAGGCGTCCCGCTCCGGGGCCACGCCGACGACCACGTCGAGCGCGTCGGAGGTGGCGACGTCTCCGGCCGCGTCGCGGTACCGCGTCGCCACGTTGAGCGTCCGGTTGCCCGCGCGGGCGTCCTCGCGCACCCCGGCCTCGAACGTGGCTGTCGCGTTCTCGCCCGGACCGAGGTCGCCCACGCGAACCCGGTTGTCCCGCGGGACGACGTTTTCGTCGAGCGGGACGGTCTGACCGCCGAGGGCGCCCGCGGCGCCGCCCCCGCCGCCCCCGCCGCCCGTGGGCGCCTCGTTCTCGAAGACGACGACCACCTCCTCGGCCGGCAGCGGACCGTCGTTCGCCACCTCGACGGTGAAGGTGCCGTCCTCGTTCACGCGCAGGTCGCTCGCGACGCCGCGCGCCGAGAAGGACTGAGCGGGGAGCGGCGTGATCCCGGAACGGATCGTCCGCGTCTCCGCCTCCGCGCCCTCCGCGTCGCGGATGACGGCCTCGAACTCGACCGTCGAGGGGCGGACGGTCGCCTCCTCGGCGGCCGTCAGCCGGTAGGTGACGGTCCGGTTCTCGCCCGGTTCCCACCGGTCGACGAACGTCTCCGTCGTGCCCGCCTCGGTGACGTACGAGAGGTCCGGGTCGGTCGGCGTCATCGACAGCGAGACGTTGCGGGCGGGGTCCTCGCCCACGTTCCGGAGGGTGACGTTCGCCAGCCCGTTCGTGCCCGCCTGCACGTCGGCGTCCACGTCCACGACCGCGAAGCGGGCGCGGTCGGTCACCTCGACCTCGACGGTGACGGTCTCGGTCACGTCGCGCTCGTCGCGGATCGTCGCGCCGTCCTCGATCTCTGCGCGGTAGGCGTGTCTGTACTCCAGCGTCAGCGGGACCTCGTAGGTGCCCGGCGTGACGTTCTCGTCGGGGACGACGGTGAAGTCGATGGGGCCGGTCTGGCCCTCGCCCACGTCGCCGATCGGCTGCTCGCCGGTCCTGACGGTGAACGGGATCGCCGAGTCGTCGATCCGCGCGGTCGCGGACTGGGCGGTGATCACGTCGCTCTCGAGGGAGTCCTGTCCGCGTTCGTCGAGGTCGCCGCGGTTGTTCAGCGTGATCTGCAGCGTCGCCTCCTCCCCCGGGACGAACGCGGTCTCCGGCGCGTACGCCTCGATGTCGGGTTCGCCGCGCGCGGTGTCGGACTGCTGAGCGGCGACGATCGTCGCTCCCGAGGCGACCAGCAGGACCGAGACCAAAACGAGCGCGGCAATGCGTTTCCTGTCCATTCGGCTCGACCGCGGCTACGGGCCTCGCGGGTAATAGGGTTGGCAAACATGGAGAAACATCGTCTCCGTTTTCAGAGAGGTTTGAGAGCCGACCCCGAGATGTTCGGTAGCCGACGGCCACCGGCCCATCACCGATGAGTGGTCGGGGGATCCCGAAACGAATGCCGGCCCGCCACGCGACAACTCGCGGGCGTTTCCCTCGCGCTTATTTATAAACCACTCGTAGCCGGGACATGGACTCGCTGTGTGACCTCGGGCTCACGAGCTACGAGGACCGGGCCTACCGGGCACTGCTGTCGATCGGGACGGGGACGGCCGCGAGGGTCTCCGAGGAGAGCGGCGTGCCGAAGGGGCGGATCTACGACGCGCTCGGCGGCCTCCGGTCGCGAGGGCTCGTCCGCGAGCAGACCGCGGGGGACCCGAAGCGCTACGTCGCCGTGGAGCCGGAGATCGCGGTCGACCGACTGGTCGAGGCGCGGACGCGGGAGCTCTCCGAGCGCATCGAGACGATGGAGGACGAACGCGAGGACCTCGTGGACCGACTCGCGGGGGCTGGGACGCCGGAGGACGCCTTCTGGACCGCGGCGGTGGGCGCGGCCGACTCGCGGGAGCTGCTGTTTGAGCGCCTCGACGCCGCCGACGAGCGCGTCGTCGTCGCTGCGGAGGCGGTCTCCGCACAGTTCGAGATCGGCGAGGAGGGCGACGCCGTCCTCGACCGACTGCTGTCGGCGGTCCGACGCGGCGTCGAGGTGTCGGTCATGCTCTCGCCGGACGTGTTCGACGACGCCCGCGACGCCGTCGACGACGAGCGCGCGGCCGCGGCGCTGGCCCAGTCGCCCTTCGAACTTCGAGTGACCGACGCGATGTACGGAACCTTCCACCTGATCGACGGCGTCGAGGTGTGTCTGGAGGTGCCGGACCCGCTGGCGCCCGACCGCCTGTTCGGCATGCTCGACCTCCGGGACCCGACGTTCGCCGCCCGCGTCGAGGAGGGGTTCGCGGAGGCGTGGGACGACGCGACGCCCATCGCGGACGTCTGACGCGCGGCCGCGTCGCTGAAAGAAGAACGCGGTGGACAGAAATCGCCCGCTCACAGAAACAGTCTGCAGAGAGACACCGCGCCGAAATCCGGCGAACCCCGACCGCGGACGGACCGACTACGGCGCTTCGCCGGTCTCGATGCTGAACGAGTCGCGCGGGTACGCGACGCAGGTGAGCGTGTAGCCGTCGTCGATCTCGGCCTCCTCCAGCATCTGCTGGTTGTCGTGGACGACGAAGTCCTCGGAGGGGCCGTCCGTGATGTGGCCCGCACAGGAGACGCACTGCCCCTGTCGGCAGGCGTACGGCAGGTCCCAGCCCTGCTCCTCGCCCTGGTCGAGGATCGGCTCGTTGTTGGCGAGCTCGACCGTCTCGCCCTGCTTGACGAACTCGACCTCGTAGTACTCGACCTCGTCTTCGGGGATGTCGCCGGGACCGGCCTCCTCCTCGGCGCCGCCCTCGGCGAGTTCGCCCTCCTCGCCCTCGGCGCCGCCGCCGACGGCCGCGGCGCCGCCGCCACCGCCGATGGAGCGGTTCATCGGCTCCGGGAACTCCGTCTCCGGGACGGTCGACGCTCGGTGCTCCAGCACCTCCGCCGAGATGTCCGCGGACGGCTCCCACCCGCTCCCCCGCAGGTTGGAGAAGAAGACGACGACGAGCACCATGCCCGCCGCCAGCGCAATCGCCAGTGGGTTATACATGAGCGACGCTACGGAGAGGGTCCTTAAGGCGGTTTTGATCGATCCGACGGGGCGAGAAACGGGCCTCGCGGCGGGCGGTCCCTATCGCGGGTACTGCTTGCCGAGGTCGAGTCCGTCGGCCGCGTCGTCGCTCGTCTCGCTCTCGCCCGCCTCGTTCCCGGCCGTCTCGATCCCACCGGCCCCGTTCTCCTCCCCCTCCGGGCTCACGCTGCCGGTCCGGTAGCCGGCGAGGTCCAGCGTCACGTGGTCGAAGCCGAGATCCGTGAGGTGCTCGTCGGCCGCGGCCGCGAAGTCGGAGTCGAGCGCGCGGTCGAGCTCCTCGCGGGCGACCTCCACGCGCGCCAGCCCGTCGTGGTCGCGCACGCGGAACTGCGAGAAGCCCCACTCCCGGAGCAGGCGCTCGGCCTTCTCGATCCGAGAGAGCCGCGCCTCGGTGACCTCGAGCCCCGTGGGGATACGCGAGGAGAGACACGCCATCGAAGGCTTGTCGGCCACCGAGAGACCGTAAGCGTCCGCGATGGCCCGGACCTCCTCCTTCGTGATGTCGTGGGCAAGGAGCGGCGAGTACACCTCCAGCTCCTCGACCGCGCGCAGGCCGGGGCGGTGCCCTTCGCCGGGGTCGGAGGCGTTGGTGCCGTCGCACACCGTCCCGATCCCCAGCTCGCGGGCCTTTTCGTACATCTTCCCGAGCCGCATCGTGCGGCAGTGGTAACAGCGGTCGTCGCCGTTCTCGACGAAGTTCGGGTCGTCGAGCTCCGAGAACTCCACCACGGAGTAGGGGACGCCGATCTCGTCGGCGACTCGCCGGGAGTCGGCGAGTTCCGCGTCGGGCAGCGTCTCGCTCTTGGCCGTGCAGGCGACCGCGTCGTCGCCGAGCGCGTCGTGCGCCAGCGCGGCGACGACGGAGGAGTCGACGCCGCCCGAGAAGGCGACCACGACCCCGTCCCGCTCCGCGAGCGCCTCGCGGGCGAGTTCGGCCTTTCGCGCCGTCTTCGGCGCGAGCGCGTCCGTGTCCATGGTCCGGCTTCGCGGCCGGCGGAGAAAAGGGCGTTGTCCGCGGCGGTCGCCTCCGACGCGCTCCCGGCCGCGATCGGTCCGGCGTGATCCCGGACCCGCACCCTTTTGGCGGTGCCCGCGATACCCGGTCACGATGGATCTGGAGGCGATCCCGGGCGTCGGGGCGAAGACCGCCCGGGCGCTCGGGGAGCTCGACGACCCGGAGGCGGCGCTGGAGGCGGGCGACGTGGCCGCGCTGGCGCGTGCGCCGGGCGTCACCGAGGGGCGCGCCGCGCAGATCGCCCGCGGCGCGATCCGGCGGCGCCACGAGGAGGACGGCGGACGACTGCTGGCGACCGACCGCGCGCGCGAGGTGTATCGCGACGCGATCGGCCTCCTGCGCGAGCGAACGGTCACCGACTACGCGGCCAAGCGGCTGGAGACGTTCTACCCATCCGCGTCGGTCTCGCGGATCGAGGAGGTGCAGGCGTTCGCGGCCGAGGCGATGGAGCGCGACCCCGATCCCGCGGTCCGGGAGGCGCTCGCGGACGTGGAGCCGCTCTCCGACCCCGGGACGCTCCGCGTCCGCGAGCGGTGTCTGGCGACCGCGGACGCCGAGCGCTACGCCGCCGCCGAGGAGGCGGTCCCGGAGCTCTCCGTCGAGATCGTGGAGGACGCCCGCGATATCTCGGAGCTCTCGCGCTCGTACGCGACGGTGATCGTGATCGACGAGGAGTTCGCCGGCCTCGACGTGGACGGCGACGTGCGCGTGCGTCCGAACGCGCTGGCGGAGCCGGCCGAGACCGTCCCCGAGCGCCTGCTGGCCTTCTTCGCCGAGAACCGGGAGGCCCTGCTCGCGGCCGCGCGCGTCCACGAGGCCGCGGGGCTCGACGAGGGCGAGATGAACCCGGCCGCGGACCTCGACGCGCTCCGGGACGCGCTCGCACGCGTGGACGAGGCGGGCGAGGTCGTCGGCGACGACGAGTACGACCGGCTCGCGGACGCGGTGGACGACCTCGACGCCGCGGTGAGCGCCGCGGAGTCGGTCGCGGACGACCACCTCCGGGCGGCGATCCGCGAGCAGGACGTGACCATCGAGGGACAGGACTTCCTCTCCCTGGTCGAGCAGGGCGCTCGCGTCGACTCCCTGCTCTCCCGCGAGCTGGCCGACGAGTACGACGAGGCGCTACGGAAGGCGCGCGAGCACCTGGTGGACGCGCTCCGGCTGGAGCCCTCGGAGGCGGACTTCGCGGAGCGCATCTTTGCGGGCGACCCCACGTTTCCGGTCGAGCACGCGGAAGAGCCCGTCTCCCGGCTCCGGACCGAGCTGACGGCCGCCCGCGACCAGCGCGCCGCGGCGCTGAAGGCGGACCTCGCCGCGGATCTGGGGGAACTTCGCGACCCGGTGGAGGAACTGGTCCGCGACGCGCTCGAACTCGACGTCGAGCTGGCGGTGGCGCGGTTCGCCCGCGACTTCGACTGCACGCTCCCGGAGTTCGTCGGGTCGGACGACGACGCGGAGCCCTCGGGATTCGCCATCGAGGGCGGCCGCTCCCCGCTCCTGGACGTGCCCTTCGACGAGGTGGAGCCAGTCGACTACGCGGTCTCGGGCGCGACGCTGCTGTCCGGCGTCAACTCCGGCGGGAAGACCTCGACGCTGGACCTGGTCGCGCTCGTGGTCGTGCTCGCGCAGATGGGGCTCCCGGTCCCCGCGGAGGAGGTCCGGCTGGAGCGCTTCGAGGAGGTCCACTACTACGCGAAGTCGCAGGGGACGCTCGACGCGGGCGCGTTCGAGGCCACCCTCCGGGACTTCGGTGACCTCGTGGACGGCGCGGACGGCCGGCTGGTGTTAGTCGACGAGTTGGAGTCGATCACGGAGCCGGGGGCGTCCGCGAAGATCATCGCGGGCATCCTCGAGGCGCTGGACGGGCAGGACGCGACCGCGGTGTTCGTCTCGCACCTCGCGCGCGAGATCCGCGAGGCGGCCGGCTTCGACATCGCCGTCGACGGCATCGAGGCGGTCGGACTGGTCGACGGCGAGCTCCGGGTAAATCGCTCGCCACAGAAGGACCACCTCGCGCGCTCGACCCCGGAGCTGATCGTCGAGAAGCTCGCGGACGACCGCGGTGGCGAGTTCTACGCCGACCTCCTGGAGAAGTTCTGAGACGGCAGCTGCCGATGCGGTCGCGGTGCGGTGCTGTTTCTGTAGCGGTTTTCTGTGGCGGTTTTCTGTAGCGGTTTTCTGTGGCGGTTTTCTGTAGCGGTTTTCTGTAGCGGTTTTCTGTGGCGGTTTTCTGTGGCGGTGCGGTGCTGATGCGGGCGCGGTGCCGTTCTGTGTCGAAATCGTGGAACCGCGGCGGCGCGAGGGCGCGAAGCGCCCGCAGCGCCGACCGCGGCCCCTTTTTGATCGACATTTTTCAAGGAGTGGTGAGCGCGCCGCCCGCGGCGCGCGAACCCGACGCAGAAAAAGGTCGAGGTGAAAGGTCGAGGTTGACAGTGTCAGCCACCGCCGAACCGCTCGACGGCGAACGCCTCGAACGGGTCGGAGTACTGCATCAGCGTCGTGCCGAGCACGCTCATCACCAGCACGTAGCCGACCGCGAAGGCGTAGATGTCGTCCGCGACGCCGGCGGCGAACGTGGTGCCGGCGCCCGACAGCGCCAGCGCCGCGATGATCAGGGAGAACTCTCCCCGGGTGACCATTCCCAGCCCGACGCGGGCCGAGCGGCGGGGGCCGAGGTCGTAGGCGCGGCCGCCGAGGTACCCCGAAACGAGTTTCGTCGGCGTGGTCGCGACGACCGCGACCGCCACGGGGACGGCGACGCCGCCGAACACGGACGGGTCCGTGACGAGCCCGATCCAGAAGAAGAACACCGCGGCGAAGGTGTCCCGAACCGGCTCCAGCAGGGTCTCGAGGTCGTGGACGTGGTCCGTCGAGGAGAAGGCCATGCCGACGAAGAACGCCGCGACCGCCTCGCTCACGCCGAGCGCCAGCGCCGCGCCCGCGACGAGGACGGTCGTGCCGAGCGCCCGGAGGACGGTGAACTCGTTCGATCCCGTGTTCAACAGGCGCGCGAACCATGCTGTCCCGAAGTACACCGCCAGCAGGAGGAGGAGGATGAACCCGATCGCGATCCCGACCGAGGTCGCGGCCTCGCTCACGTCGCCGCCACCGAGCACCAGCGCGGACGCGACCGCGAGGTACACTGCGATGAACAGGTCCTCGTAGACGAGCGTGCCGAGCATCGGCGCCGCCTCGTCGTTGGCGATCCAGCCGAGGTCGATCAGCGACTTGGTGATGATCGCCGACGAGGAGATGTAGACGATCCCGGCGGTCAGAAACGCCGCGAGCGGGTCGCGGAACAGCGCGAAGCCGACCAGCAGCCCGACGCCGAAGTTGATCGCGAGGTCGATCCCCCCCGCGCGACCGATCCGCTCGCGGCTCTCGATCAGGCGGTCGAGGTTGAACTCCAGCCCGAGGAAGAACAGCAGTAGGACGATCCCCAGTTCGGCGCCGACTTCGACGAACTCGCTCTCCTGAATGTACACCGTCCCGACGCCCGGGAGCGCGAGCTCCCCGATCACGTGGGGGCCGAGCAGCATCCCGACGACGATGTAAAAGGGGATCACCGACTGTCCAAGCCGGTTCGCGAGCGCACCGACGACCGCGACCGCGCCGAACAGCACGCCCACCTCCAACAGCAGCGCGTCAGCCATCGAGGGTCACCTCCGAGCGCCCCGCCTCACTCACGGTCCACCGGACGCGCGAGCATCGTCTCGAGTTCCTCCACGCTCTCGCGGTCGCCGACGACGATGAGCGTGTCCCCCACCCGCAGTTCCGTCTCCGGACCGGGGCTGGCGAGCACGTCGTCCGCGCGCTGGATCGTGACGACGGAGGCGCCGGTCTTCGCACGCAAGTCGGCGTCGCCCAGCGTCTCCCCCGCGAGCGGCGAGTCGGCGTCCACTTCGAACCACTCGATCAGCGCGCCGCCGGGCAGCAGCGCGTCGGGCGCGTCGGGCGACTCCACCGGCTGGAAGTAGGCTCCCTCGAGGATCGTCCCGACGGTCCGTGCGAGCCGGTCGGACAGCTCGAACAGCTTCTCGGAGTCGGCGTCCGCGGACGCCCGCTTGTACACCTCGCGGCGCCCGCTGTTGTGCGTGAGCACGACCAGCGTCTCGCCGTCCCCGAGGTCGATCTCGTGTTTCTTGCCGACCCCGGGCAGTTCCGTCTCGGTGACTGGCATGGGATGTCGGTTTCGTCGCCCCGAGTATAAATCGGCCGGGCCGCCGGCGGCTTCCGTCAGGTCGGTCCCGCGGAGTCGTTCGGCGCGTCGGGGGTCGCCTCGCCGTCGACGGAGTCGCCCGGCGTCACCGACGCGTGGTCGAACCCCTGTTCGGCGAGCAGCTCCGCGGCCCGGTCGGTGACCGAGGGCGCCACCAGCACGCCGCGGACGGGCTCGTCGTCGCCGAGTTCGCGTTCGAGCGCGGCCACGTAGCGCGCGAGCTGGCTGGCCGCGCTCGGCCCGACCCGGCGCCGCTTCAGCTCCACGACGACCGGGCGTCCCGCCGCGTCGTAGCCGAACACGTCCATCGGGCCGGCCGCGCTGTCCCGCTCCGTCTCCACGGGCTCGAACCCCGCCTCGACGAGGTCGGGATGGTCGAGGATCCGGCGCTTGAGGTCGGCTTCGCTCCCGTGGACGTCGAGGTCCCGTCCGCCGGTGACGGCCATCGCCGAGAGCTGATGGACGGCCGCGAACCGGACCGTCAGCATCTCGTCCGGGTTCTCTCGCTCGGAGCGGACGCGGAGCCGACCGTCCCGGACCGAGGCGCGGTGCTCGGAGCCGGGCGGCTGCCAGTTGACCGGCGTGCGCTGCTCGTCGGTGTGGACCAGCGCCGCGCCGTCCGGCTTGAGGACCAGCAGGCGGTCGCCGGGGCCGAGCTCCGAGGCGGCCCGGCCCTCGTAGTCGACCTCACAGCGGCCGAAGACGGTGATCAGGTCGCCGCGCTCGAAGACGGACTCCAGCTCCCACAGCGCCTCACGGTGGCTCGGGTCGTGGAGAGTCGTGACGCTCACTGACCGAACTACGCGGTCGAACGGCAAAAGGAACGTGACGATGCGCTCGAACGCGCCGCCGCAGCGATCGCCGGCGACGCCGCTACCGGGTGTGAGAAAATCCGAAAACGTGTCAGTGTGCCGATTCGTCGGGCTCGACGCGCCTTACAGGCGCGTCAGGTTCGTCGCGCGCGGGCCCTTGTCGGCCTGCTCGATGTCGAACTCGACTTCCTGCCCCTCCTCGAGGTCCGGACCGCCAACGTCCTCCATGTGGAAGAAGACGTCCTCGTCAGCGTCCTCAGTGTCGATAAAGCCGTAACCGCCCGTGTCGTTGAAGAAATCAACCGTACCGGTTGCCATTGCAACCAAACAGATGCGGGTCACACGGATAAGGGTTCCGTGTTGGCTGTTAGCGAGAAGACGGGCGACTCAGTCGGACGAACCGGCCGATATCGGGGCTTCACGGTCCGAACCCGTTGGGCCGGCCGCCTCCCGCGCCGTCGCGTCGGTCTCGAGGTCGGTCGGACCGACCCCCTGCTCGCTCGCGTCCAGCAGCCGCTGGACCGAGGTCGCAAGCGCCACCGCGACGACCACGTCGAAGTGGACCAGCCACATCGCGTCGGTCGCGACGCCGATCCAGCTCGTCGCGTACGCCAGCACGGCGGCGCTCGCGGCCGCCAGGTCGAGCGACACCGACCGCTCCGAAAGCGCCTCGCGCGCGCCGTCGATCATCGGTTTTCCCGCGAAGAACAGGACGATCCCCGCCAGCACGCCGATGTTGAGGTGATAGGCGAAGCTCCCGGTCGCCACCAGCTGCTCGTTGAGGTGCTCGGCGATCGCCGGCCCGAGCAGCCACTCGAAGCGTGCGGGGTACATCACGGCGCCGTACGACGACAGCGCCATCAGGCCGGCCATGATCCCCGCGGCGAACCGCGCGCCCGCCCACGCTGTCGCCCGTCGGTTCGCGAACGCCTCGTCGCGGGTCGCGACGGGATACCCCACCGCCGCGAGCCGACGTTCCAGCGCCGCCGGCTCGACCGCCGCCGGGTCGTAGTGAACCTGCACGCTCGCGGTCGGCGCGCTGGCGGTCGCGGCGCTCACCCCGTCGATCGCCTCCAGGCCCAGCTCCGCGACCGACCCGCACCGCCGACAGCCGACGCCGCGCAGCTCGTACACCGTGTTGACGTGGTCGGTCGGAACCGCGGAGACGGCGGGGCCCTGCTCTCGGTCCCCCGTCGCGAGGGGGGCCGGGTCCGCACCCGCCTCGGACAGGAGACGCTCGGCGTCCGCACACCGAGGACAGCAGCCGTCCCCGACGGCGGACGCCCGGTCCGACGTTTCCGAGCTCATGTGTCAGACGTACCCACGCGCTCCACGATCTTCAAGCCATCGCCGCAGAGCGGACGGCGCGGTCGGCGGCGCCCCCTGATCGGTGCGGTCGGCGGCACCCCCTGATCGGTGCGGTCGGCGGTGCGTTGATGGTCGTGGAGCGCCACCCGGATCCGTGAGACGGCGACTCTCCACCTACCGGGATCGAACACGGGAGCGGCTCGAGGAGGCGTTCAGCGAGGACCACCCGCCGCGCGACGTGGCGGCGACGTTCTCGGTCGGCCTCTTCGTCGCCGCGCTCCCGAACTTCGGCCTCGCGCTAGTCTGTTTCGCGCTGGCTGCCCGGTACCTCGAGCGCGTCAGCAACCTCGCGCTGGTGGCGGTGCTGCTCGTGATGAACCCGCCGGTGAAGTGGGTGATCTACGGCGTCGGGTTCTGGCTCGGGTCGCGGCTGCTCGGTCCCGTCCCCGGCGTCACGGGCGGTGACCTGTCGCTCGCGGTCGGGCCGGCGGTGCTCGTGCGGCTGTTCGTCGGCACCGCAGTCGTCGCGGCGGGCGTCGCGATCGCGGGCCACCTCGCGGCGCTGCGGTTCATCAGGGAACTCCGGCGTCGCGACCTCGAACTCGCCGAGGAAGTCGCGGACGCGGTCGCGGAGTGATCGGAAGCTGCGACGGGACGCCGGACGCCGACTCGGGGCCGGAGAGGGGGCCCAGTCGGAAGGATTTAGAGCGACCCCGGGCTAGTTCACGTATGGCTAACTGTCCGCTCGCCGACGACTGCCCCCAGTTCGAGGAACAAATTCAGGGGATGGGGTGTCAACACTACGGGAACAAGGGCGGCGCCGAGTGGTGCAACCACTACGACATGCCGATCTACGAGCTGAAAGAACAGCCCGTCCAGCCCGGCGAGCAGGTCGTCGTCGAGGTCGACGACATCCACGAGAGCGGCGCCGGCGTCGGCCGCACCGAGGACGGCTTTATCATCCTCGTGGACGGCCTGCTCCCGCCCGCCCGCGCCGAGGTCCGCATCCACCGCGTCAAGTCCAGCCACGCCACCGCACAGGAGGTCGTCGAACGCCTCCCCGAGGATGAGGAAGGCGAGGAGGGCGAGGGTGCCGGCGAGGACGAGGGCGACGAAGCGGAACGCGACGGCCCGAGCCGCCCCGACCGCGAACGCCTCGGCAGCCGCGAGGACTTCTGGGGCCAGTAGCGGCACCTGTCCCCCCGACCCAGACCAGCGAACAGTTAGCACTCCGTTTTGCGGGCCGGTCCGTCCACGACTTTCCACACGAGGGTCCACACGAAGTCGGAGCCGATCGGGCTATCAGTCGTGATACTCGCCGCGCTGCCTTTTTATCACAGTATCTCCCCACCGAACTATCATGGATCGATATCCCGATCCCGACGTTACGGAACTGGCCGGCGTCCTCGACCGGCGCCTCGAAGCGCTCCTCATCGACGGCCTGCTGGTGGTCGGGCTCGTCGGACTGCTCGGATACGTGGGCGGCGCGCTCATGATCGAGGGCTCGTTCGGCGGCTTCGGCGGCTTTTTGGTCGCGGTGCAGTTCATCTCGCCGGTCGTCCTGCTCGGCTACCAGACGGCCTTCGAGGGGTACTACGGACAGACGCTCGGCAAGCGGTACCGCGACATCGTCGTCGTCACCGAGGACGGCAACGACTGCACGTGGGTCGCCGCGGTCGCCCGCAACCTCCTGCGGATCGTCGACGCCCTGCCCGCGTTCTACCTCGTCGGTGTCCTCGTCGCCTACCTCTCCGACGAACACCAGCGACTCGGGGACCTCGCGGCCGGTACGCGCGTCGTGTACGTCGACGAGTAGCTCGACCTCGCCGTTTCGTGTCGTACACGGTACGCTTCGGCGACTACGCGCCTCCAACGTCCCGCCCCGTGTACCACCACGCCCACAGGATCAAAACTCCCTGCAGCGGAAGTCGAACCCACGCCGCGACCCGGGCAAGCCCCGCGTGGCGCTCGGGGACGAGTTCGGCCGCTACGCCGTCGGTGGCCATGTAGACGTTCGCCGGAAAGACCGCCAGCAGCAGCGCGACGATCCCCCACGCCGACGCTCGCCGGGTCCGCCTGAACAGCACGCCGACGCCCAGAACGACCTCGGCGACGCCGGAGAGGTAGACGAGCGCCCGCGGCCGCGGGAACCGCGGCGGGACGATCCGAGCGAACCGCCGAGGGGCGAGGAAGTGCGCCACGCCCGCGAGGACGTAGAGGAAGCCCATCAGGTAGCGGAGCGGGCGCTTTCGACGGGCGATGACGGCGGGAAAAGGATCGGTCACGCTCCGACGTACGGCACCCCGTGGCAAGACCGTTTTCCCGGTCGGTCGGGTTCCTCGGATCGGGGTTCCCGGCACCATCGCCGACCCCACGGCGTCTCACGGACGCACCGCGAGAACGGGCCGGCGCTTCTGGTTCCTGCGGCGTGGACGGCCGCGGCCGGCACGGCGTTCGGCGCCGGACAGATCGCGGAGGTCCTCCACGCGACGCTGCGGTACTGAGGCGTGCCGTCCGGCCGACGCCGGCCGTGAGAGGTCGTGCTACCCCCACCAAATATACCACACCCGCACGAGTCGCATGACGATGGGCCCCAACGAGTACCGGGAACGGTACGCATCCGTTCGGAAACGGCACCGTGATCTTCGGAATTTCGTCGAGAACTCGAGACACGCCGACCGCGAGAACGTCGTCTCGCTCCTGAACGACCAGACGGCGGTCCTCGAGACGATAGAGGAGCTGCTCGAGACGTACGAGACGGTGATCGAGTTGACTGACGATCACGAGGAGAAGTTGGCTCGTCTCCAAGGCAGAGCCGAGACGCTGGACGCCGTTTCTGACGGCGACCTCACCGAAGCCATCAAAGCTGAACGGGCGGAGTCCCGGGAGCTGGAGGCGATGATCGACACCGCCGGAGAGCAATTGGAACAGCGGCTCGACAGGATCGAGCGGAACGTGACCGAACTCGGGAAGACGCTCGCCACCACGGAGGCGTACGACCCCACAGCCGAGACGGGCGACGATATCGCCCCGACCGAAAAAGCGACTCTCGACGACATCCTCCGAGACGTTTCTCAGGAGGGAGACGACTGGGACGACGGGTGACGATGGTCGACTACCACGACCGGCTCCAGTCGGGGATGCAGCCGATCGTCCGGGAGATCCTGGACCGCCACTTCTCCGCCCACGAGGGCGAGTGGACGCCCGTCACCGTCGCGGCCGCGCTCCACTTCTACATCCACCGGAAAATCCCGTACGAGCGACGGCACGAGGACGGAACGCGGCCGTTCAGGCCGCCGACCGAAACGTGGCGAACGGGCGGGAACTGCGAGGAGAAGACCGTCACGCTCGCGTCGCTGTACGACTCGCTTCGCGGTGTGGAAACTCGGATGCTCTCGGTGTTCAACGACTCGGGCGACGGGCACCTGCTCGTCGAGGCGGGGGTCGACGCGTCCGCGATACGCGTCAACGACGCTCTCGACGAGTTCTACGAGCGGCTGGCCGAGCGGCGAGACACGTTCAGCGACGACTACCGGTCGTACTACGTCACCGACGGCGACCGGCGCACCTGGTACGTCGCCGACCCCGAGATGGGCGGCTACCTTGGCGACGCCGGGTCCCTGTCCCGGAAGGGGTACGTCTCCGGGCGACGCATCGACTGGGAGTGGGTCGACCTCCGGAGGTACACCTATCCCGACGAGGGGCGGATCGACGGTCCGGCCGCCGACACGTAGAAATCCCGATCGGAGAACGTGAATTGCGGTTTTTGAGTGAAATAGTATCGAGGGCCATGGTCAGAAATCTGGGGAAGTGGTGATCTCCAGTTACTCAAAAAGACTTTCGTAAGTGGACGAGGCGTCTGGATCGCCTTCACGTCCGCTTTGCTCGCCAATGTCTGTGTGGTATTTCATCGTGTAATCGATGTGTTCGTCATTCAGATTGTACAGCGTTCCCACCAGCCGATCAACATCATCGATGATCTGCCGAAGGGGCGACATCTGGAAGCTCGTGCCAGTGAAATTGTCCTGCATCCGATCCCACAGCGTACTGGCGAGCGTTTCGATTTCGTCTTCGTACTTCTCGATTTGCTCCTCGTCTGGCCATGGGAACACAGCCATCTCTCCGAGCGTGTGGTGTCGCTGATCTCCGTAGGTGATCCAGTAGGAATAGTACAGGGACGAACTATACACGAGGAAAGCGGTCTGCTGCTCGAGTTCCGTGTCGAAGTATAGATAACGGTGGCCTGCCTTGTCGGTAAGGGCTTCGATCATCGGGTTAATCCAGTACCCGCCGCTTTCGGTCAAGATGACTGGATGGTCCGTCGTCACTGGGTCCTTTCGTTCGAACACGTTCTCCATCTGGGTGTCGGACTGCTCTCGGAGAATCTCAAGCAGACCACGTTTCGTTTGAGGCCCAATCTTCGGGAGAACAGGGCCACGGCTACCCTCACCACCGATCTTGTCACGGAGAACAAGATCCTTTGTGGAACTCAGTTCAATGTTCTCGAACCGCTGCTGTCGATTGTCCTCAGTGAAGAGGACCAAGTCGCTCGTATAGATATCTCCACGATCCTCTGCCGACTTCTTACCACTGAACACACCGACGCGGATCAGAGCGTTTGCGAACACACCAGTCCGGCCACGCAGCCCGAAGCACGAGATCCGGGTCGGCGACAGATTCTTACGAAGCAGATCATGGAATTCATCGTAGTTCGACTGGAAGACCAAGCGGAGCGTCGTGATGTTCCCGAAGTAACCGTCCTCCCCGAGCAACTGGAATTGTCGTTCAACGAACTGTGCGGAGATTTCGCGGATTGACGAGGTCTTGTACGTGGAGGTGAACAGTTTCTCGTTGTCGTTCAGCAGGTCTCCGTAGGGCGGATTTCCAAGGATGATATCGAAATGGATCGATCTCTCGGCCCCCGCACCCTCCTTCGCCACCTCGGGGAACTCGACGGGCCAGTGGAAGGGCTGGCCAAGTATACGTTCGAGATCGTACTGTAGCGGAAGTCGGGTGAACTCGTCAAATACGAACCCATCCTGCAGCAGCGAGCGTAATTCGTCGGCGACGTGTTCCTTGACGTTACTCCGACCTGCATTCTTTAGCTCAGACTCCCGATCTTGTATATCCATCCGGGCCGACTTCTTGTAGGTCGTACAGCCCAGATCTTCGAGACGCTCAATTTGCTCGTCGGTAAACGCCGATCCGTCCTCCTGCTGGATCTTTACCGACTCGAGTGTCGGGTACAGCGTTGCAGTCTCAATCCCCTCGTAGATCTCGTTGAAGGTCTCTACGTCTTCCAGTTCGGTCTTGATCGGTTTGTTGTAGCGGTCGAGATACGCGCTGTCGAAATCTGGCCGTATGTCCTGCATCAGCGCCTCGATCTCCTCGGGCGAACCCTCTCGGTCGAACTTGTACGCCCGGCGCTTCTCGGCCAGTTCGGAGATGTCGTCGTTCCAGATCGAGGCACTCTCCACGGTGCCTTTGACTGGGAGTCCCACGAGTGAGTTCCCAGCAGCGATGTTGATGTCAATGTTCGGAAGCGGGCCGAAGTCCGGCTCCCAGCTGTTCCCTTCGATGATCTTCAGCCAGACCCGTAGCTTGGCGATCTCGGTCGCTACGCGATCAACGTCAACCCCGTAGATCGTGTTCAGAGCGAGGTCACGCTTTAACTCGTACTTCTGCTCGGGTGAGGGGTCGTCCCCGCGGTTGAGACCACGAAGGAGCGACACCTGTATCCGAGTGATTTCGTCCATCGCGCTCGTCAGAAAGTGACCCGAACCACAGGCTGGGTCGATGATCTTCAACTCGGTCAACTCTTCAATCGCTGTTTCAGCAGCGTCGGCAGACCCGAACCATCCCATGCCCTCCTCAACCTCACGGAGGATCTCGGAGAGATCCATGTCTTCCATGTTCGATCGGACGATCCGATCCTCCTCGTCATCGTCAGTGATCTCGGAGGCGAACGTGTCCACGAGGATCTCTTTCGCCTTCGGATCAATGGCCTCCGAGTTGATCAAGTCAGTGACATCGTTCGGCGTGTAGTACGCACCGAGGTCCTTCTGATCGCGGTCCTGCTCGATGTAGTTGATTGTCTTCTCGAATACGCTCCCGAGGAGCGCCGGGTCGAAGCCGTCACTCGACAGGCTGAGTTGGCTCCCTTCGATGAGGTCCGACACGACCGTCGGGAGAATCCGGTCGTTCACGGTGTAGTCACTCTCGCTGGGGACATTCTCCCGGAACAGACCCCCGTTCAGATACGGGACGGACTGAGCCCACTCAACGCCGCCTTCTTGTCGGAATTTCGGCTCTCGGTCGGGCTTGTCGGTGTTGAACAGCTTGTAGAAGATCGGTTTTATTTGCGTTTCGTAGAGGTTCCCCGCGAGGATCGACTGGCTCTCCTGATACTGTTCAACACGGGTTTTCAGGAAACCATCTTCCAGTACGTCGCGACTTTCGAGGAACTTAATGAACAGCAGCCGGTTCACGAGCGTAACAGCGAACAGCCGCTCGTCGGTTTCCGTAGCCTTGTCCGGCGAGTGAATATCGTCCATCAACGAGGTCTCGTAGTCGTGCTTCTCGCTCTCACCGAATAGCAGCTCAATGTACAGCTCGAAGAACTCGTCTACGTCGCGCTTCCGCTCGTCGCGGATAGTCCGCGGCGCGGTCTCGGTGATCAGCTCGATGAACTGCTCACGCTCGTAGGTACTGGTAAATTCCTCGGTTATCTCATCGATGTCGGTGTCCTCAATCCCAGCGGATCCCATAACACCCTCTTCCCGGGCCACCTCAACGATAGCCGGTCGGAGATCAATGCTACTGATCTCGGGGTACTCGGTAACGTCACCACCCAGTTCGATCTTGATCAGTATCCAGTCGAAACCATCGGTGAGGATACCGTAATCGGCTCCGATGGACTTCCGGTCCAGATAGTCGCGCAGCTCGGATAAGCCCTTGTCGACCTTGTTCAGCGACTTGTTCTCACCAATGACCTTCGGCTCGTCCATCAATAGCTCGAAGTCCGGCCACACGACCTGACTACCCTTCTCACCATACGGCTGCTCGTTGTATCCGAGCCCACACGCCTCCAGCAACGGGAAGATCAAGTTGTTCTCAGTGAATGTCTCAGGTCGCTGCCCAACCTCCGAACTCGTGATCTCCTCGTCCGGCTGTGTTGAATCGCTGTAAGGCGTAGAGATTCACTGTTTGACGAAGCGCTTGATGTTATAGACGACACACATCAGCGCGATTTCGCGGAATTCA
>NZ_LKIR01000138.1 GCF_001462205.1 Haloparvum sedimenti | reverse complement strand
GCCAGTTAGGAGTCTGCGTGGGCGTCCGCCCCGGCTCCGTCGCTCGGCCGCGTGAGAAGGCTCACCTCTTCCAGGAGGTCTCTCGCGGTCTCGACTCGCTCTCGATCCGCGTCGTCCAATCGGTCGACGTCGAGTCGGTTGAGATTGCTGAGTATACGATGCATCCGGTACCCTTGTTTGAACTCTTGCTCCATCGGAAGCGCCTCACCGCTCGCCGGCGCGGAAAGACTCCCCATCGAGACTGACGTCGGACTTGCAGGATATCACGGCCTTAACCAACGAACTTGGACGGTACTCGCAGGGTGTTGGTTAATCGACGCCCAGTACTGGCGCTACTCGAGACTGGGGCCGTAGCGAGCCGAGCCACACACCCGACACTCCCAGATCGGTTGCCCCGTCCACGCCTCATCCGGGACTGATTCATGGGTCTTGAACCGATGGTCGGTCGCCCGTCCACAGTTTTGACAGTCGAGTTCCTGCGTCGTCGGCACCGACGACGCCTGGCGATCAGCCGCAGCTTCGCCAGTAGATTCGGTCAGCGCCATCGCTGGAACCAGCCACACCGCGTCGTCGGCCTCCTCGAGGACCGCGTCGAGACGCGACGCGTCGCGGATGCCGTCCCCCCACTGGTCGTAGAGGCGCGTCAGGGCCTGCTCCTGACGCTCCAACGCGTCCTGCCCGTGCCACCCAGTCCGGTCACGGGCGGCTCTGCGAAGCTGCTCTCCCTCCGCTGCCGACACCTGTACCGCGTCGGGAAGTGAGGGCCATTGCTCGGCCAGCTGGCGCGCCGGCGCCTCGTCGAGATCGTAGATGAGTGAGTAGTCGTCGACGGCCGGCTCCGCGTCGTTGGCGGAGAGGAGGTTCGCCGCGGCGCCGCCCTTCGCGACGGCGCCGTAGAACGTCGTCGACTCGACGACCAGGTGGACGATGCCGAGGAACGTTGTCGACGCTGACTCGTTCGTGCGAGTGGCGTCACTTCCGAGATGGTTGGTGAGACAGAACCGGCATTTCGTCTGGCCGGCTGGGACTGACGCCCCACACGACTGGCACTCGCCCTCGGTTACCGTCG
>NZ_LKIR01000137.1 GCF_001462205.1 Haloparvum sedimenti | reverse complement strand
CTGCGGGAGCTCTCCGAGCGTCCGGATGGAGAGCTCTCGCGTCCAGTCGAGGACCTCGCGTCGCGAGCCGAAGCCCGCGAGAAGGTCGTCCTCGAGATCCTCGAGGTCCTGGACCAGCTTGACCAGCGCCGGGCGCGTGGAGTCGAGCGGCCGATCAATCATCGGACGCCACCTCCCGGTCCGGCTCGTCGACCTGGAACGCAGCGTCGTCGGGATCCGTGTTGAACATCTCCTCGACGAGCGTGCGGTCGGACTTCTGGAGCGCCTCGTCGACGTCCTTGTCCGCGCGGGCCTGCTCCTTCACGAGCCGCTCACGCGCCTCCTGCAGGCTTTCCGCGTCGCTGTACTCCATGCTCAGGTAGAGCATGGAAAGCCACGCGCTGCGCCCGTGGGCCGGCGCTGGTTCAATTCTTGCGTGACCCTTCGTCGGCCGCGCGAACAGCGCCAGCATCCCGGCGAGGTACACGAGGATGCCGACCACGCTGCTCCACGCCGTCGCGACGACGGCCGCGACCGCCATCAGCGAGAGCATCCGGATCGCGAAGCCAACCTTGTCGTCCGTGCTCTCGAGGCTCGGGAGCTGAAGCGACCAGCCTTCCGGCTTGTAGTCGAGGACGTACTCGCCGTCCGGCTCGACGAAGACCTTCTTGTCGTCGCGACCGCGGGTTACGTCGATCTGCGTATCGATCTGATCCTGCCCCTCCAGCGGAGCGGACCCGCCGAACATGCGCGAGATGAACGGGAACAGCCCGGGCTTGATGACCACGTAGCCGTCCTCCTCGGTCCGCGCGACGAGCTCCGTCGTCGTGTCGACGCGCGCCGCGTCGAGGACGTCCTCGCCGCTCGGCGAGCTCGCGCTCGTGAGCTTCGGCATGTTGAACTCCCAGCGCTCAACGCGGTCCGTGTCGCTCTCGATCAGGACGATGAAGACGATCGCGACGACCAGGAGCGCGACGATGATCGGCGCGCTCGCGATGACCTCCGCGATGCTCGAGAACGACCCCACGACCGCGAAGCCGGTCGCGATGGCGAGCAGGATGATCCATCGGCCGTAGCCCCACATGGGGCCGACCTTCGCCTTCTTGATCGCCCACCGCTTCGTGCTCCCCGCGATGAAGGAGCCGAGGACGATCGGGATGACGAGCTCGGTGAGGGCCCGCGTCCAGTAGTCGCCCTCATTAGAGATGCCGGCGCTCT
>NZ_LKIR01000136.1 GCF_001462205.1 Haloparvum sedimenti | reverse complement strand
CGTCGCGGTCGCTGTGGCAGTCACACCGAATGACGTCCGGCGAGACGTTCCGGGTACAGATGATGTTCGGATAGAGACTCGAGAAGTCGAGTTCGTGGACGTTCTCGTGCAGGCCGACCTCGGGCGCGAAGATGAAGCCGCCGCGGTCGGCGTCGTGGAGCGTCCCCATCGGCTTGTAGAACTCGTGGCGCCAGGAGTTCCACGGGACGAGGACCCCGCGGTCGTGGGCCTCGCAGATCTGAATCGCCGTGAGCACGTTCCCGATCGATGCCCACGCAAGCTCCTGGACGGGCTTGTTCGAGCGCGACACGAGGTCGAGGACGCCGTCGAGGTTCGTCTCTCCGTAGAAAAACGTGTTCGACTCGTCGATGATCGCCCGGCCGGGCACGTTGTACCGCGCCGGCGAGTGACCGACGCGGCCGTAGCTCGAGTACGTCGACCGGCTCGCGAGCTGCTGGTAATCGACGTCCGGCCACCGACTCAGCGAGAAGTGGTCGACGCCGGCGTCCGTCGCCATCTCGTACAGGGTCGGGACGATCTCGCTGGTTGAGCAGGCCAGGATGTCCGGATCGTGTGCGTCGAGCGCCCCCTGGACGGCGGTCAGGAGATCCGTCGGCGAGCCGGTGACGGTGTCGCCGGCGACGGACAGTTCCTCGTAGACGTCGTTGCTCGTTTCGGCCACCGGAACGCTGAGCCGGAGTATCGACAGCTCGCTCGCCGGCGTCGGATCGGCACCGGTCTCCAGACAGTACCGGAACTCCCGCGAGAAGTCGACGTTGAAACAGGCGAGATCTCCGACTGGATACTCCGACAGCTGGCGCGCCTGCCGGGCGAGTGGAGTGACGCGGTCGATGTGGGCGACATCGACCGCGAGAACGGCCTCCTCGTCTCGTCGAAACCCGGGCCGTCGCGCTACCGTCTCGGTCGCGACGACGTCCGGGTGCTGGTCGTACACCGACTGGAGTGTTGTGAGGTCGAGGTCAGTCTCTGGATCGCGGCCGGCGACGTAGAAGCGCGAGGTGTAGTCATCGCGCTCGGTCGCGACGGCGCCGTCAGCGGTTGCCTCCCACTCCAGGACGCGGCCGTCGTCCAAAAAGTCGATGCTGAACGGCATCGTCACGAGTCCGAGTCCGGTGGAGCGGCCTCCTGGTCATCGCTCGTTGTGACTGCAGCTTCGAGCTCCTCGAGGCGTTCCTCGTGGTCGTCGAGCCGGGCCTCCTGTTCGAGATCGATGCTGAGTAG
>NZ_LKIR01000135.1:303642-328995 GCF_001462205.1 Haloparvum sedimenti | reverse complement strand
GCGGGAGATTTGCGTCATAGACAACCGCATTCTCTCGCTTCAACTCCTTTGATTTAGCGGCCTAACTCGCTGCTGTATGGCGATTCAACACAGCCATTCGAGATCATCTGTACAGTACCATCTGTGTGGCTCGAAATGCGACGACAGTTGCAGCTCTCGGTCGGCAAATCGGTTCCGAGAACCCTGAAAAGTCGCCCGCGCGGCATCGCAGGCATTTGAACCGTGAGTATGATGCCGCCTCCCCGATTTGAACGGGGGACAGCTCGATCTTCAGTCGAGTGCTCTCCCAATCTGAGCTAAGGCGGCTCGCATTCCGACCAACGCCGATGGAAGACAAAAGGATTTCGAAGCACGGCGGTCGGGTGACTCGGACCGCGCCCGCGGTCGTCCGCGACGGGCCCGTGCCGCGCGTTGCGGCGCGAGTCCCGGCCCGAGTCAGGCGACCTGCCGGCGCTCAGTGAACACTTCCTGCCCGTCGTCGAACTCGATCACCGTCTCGATCGTGACGTAGCCGTCGTTCTCCTGGATCTTCGCGCCGCCGCCATAGCCGACGTCGACCTCGCGCGTGGAGGTGTAGCTCTCGTTCGCGGGGAGCTCACCGATCTCCTCGGTGCCCTCCCAGACCACGTCGTCGTCCGCGTACATCGTCGTGTGGACGACGATCCCTTCGGCCGTCTCGCCGCCGTCGTTGACGATCGTCGCAGTCACGTCACGGCAGGTGTTTCCGCACTCCTCGATCTCGTCAATAGTGAACTGGAAGGAGGCGTTCGTGTCCTCCATCGCGGGCGTCGCGGTCGCCGCACCCGCATCGTCGCCACCGCTCCCGCCTCCGCCCCCAGCTCCGTCGCCAGTGAGCCCGCCGCCGTCGCCGCCCGGGCCCCCGCCGAGCACGAGGAAGCCCGCGGCGAGACCGCCGAGCACTACGACCGACAGGACGACCGCGATCGCTGCCGTGCGTCCGTTCATACGAACGGCTCGTGAGCGTCGGATAAGTGCTTGGCGGCCGACGCGGTCGCGTCCGCACCGCAAGGACAGGATGCGAATCCGCGCCACACAGGCGGCGCTCGCGAAGTGCTCGCGCCGCGAAAATGGGACCGCCCGGATTCGAACCGGGGTCACGGGCACCCAAGGCCCGAAGTATACCAGGCTAACCCACGGTCCCGCGTTTCTCTATATCGCTATCGCGCGCTAAAGCGTTTCGCTCGGCGTCGCCCGTGTGAACCGCCCCCTACCGCTCGTCCTCGCGGAGCTCCAACTCGGCGACGAGGTCGTACGGCGCCATCCCCTTCCGGATCCCGTCGAGGATCCGGAACGCCTCGTCGGGCGCGAGGAAGTGCCTGGTGATCACGCGGCCGAGCGGCGTCGGCTCGAAGCCGTCGATGAACTCCCACTCGAGCAGCTTGCCGATCGCGTGTTTGGTCGGCACGTCGCCGATCATGCGGTCGTTGAGCCGCTTGGCGCGCTTGCCCGCGACGGTGATGTTCGCGAGCGTCTCCTCGACCGCGGCGGTCTCGTCGTAGGCGGTCGCCACGTCCTCCATCTCGCCTTTCAGCAGCGTGAACGCCACCTCGTCCTCCGTGCGCTCCATGGAGTTGTGGTAGGTGCAGTCCGGTTCCACGAGGAGGTAGACGCGGCCGCGGTCGTGGTAGTCCGGCCGCCCCGCGCGCCCGAGCATCTGCGAGAACTCCTGGACCGAGAGCCACTCGATCCCCATCGCCAGCGAGTCGAAGACGACCTGCGAGGCGGGGAAGTCGACCCCGGCGGCCAGCGCCGCGGTCGTGACGACGGCCGACAGGTCCTGGTTCAGGAACTGGCGCTCGACCTGCTTCCGGCGGCCGTAGTCGAGGCCGGCGTGGTAGGGGGCCGAGGAGTACTCCAGCTTCCGCGAGATCTCGTGACACCGCCGCCGGGAGTTGGTGAAGATGATCGTCTGCCCGCGGTACCCCTTCGAGGATTTCGTGTCGAACTCCCGCTTCGCGAGTTTGTTCGCGATGCGGGCCTTCTCGCGGCCGTCCGCGAACGTGACGTGGCGCTCGATGGGGACCGGGCGCTCCTCGAACTCGATGAGGGTGGCCCGCAGCTTCCGGGCGAGCCACTCGGGGTTGCCCACGGTCGCCGAGAGGTAGACGAACTGCGTGCCGCCGAAGGAGGGGACCTGTTCCTCCCGGCGCTCGCTGTAGTACTTCAGCCGGGAGATGAGCCCGTCGAGGCGGTGGCCACGTTCGCCCTCCTTGAGCGTGTGGACCTCGTCGATGACGACGGTTCCCACGTCGCCGAGGTCCTTGCCGGTCCGGAGCGCGTGGTCGATCCCCTCGTAGGTGCCGACGATCACGTCCGCGTTCGGGTCGAACCGGTTGCCGTCGTCGTCGATGCGCGAGGAGCCGACCCGGATCGACACGTCGACGAGGTCGCCGTAGCGGTCCTCGAAGTCCTCGTGTTTCTGGTTCGCGAGCGCGACCAGCGGGACTAAGAAGAGCAGCTTCCCCTCCCCTTTCAGCGCGCGATCGAGCCCCGCGAGCTCGCCGACGAGCGTCTTGCCGGTCGCGGTCGCGCTCACGACCAACTGGTCGTCGCCGTCCAGCAGCCCGTTCCTGACCGAGAGGCTCTGGACCGGCAGGAGCTCCTCGAAGCGGTCCTGCGTCAGCCGCGCGAGGTCGTCGTGGAGGTCCAGCTCGTCGGTCCGGACGGGCGAGACGTCCTCGACGGTCGCGGAGACCTCGTCGTACTTGGTGAGGTCAGGGTCGAGGCCGCCGGAGACGAGGGTCGCGATGCGGTCGAGGTCCTGCGTCTCGAGCAGCAGGTCCTCCAGCCGGTCCTCCGCGGCGCCCGTGAAGTTCCCCGTGAAGGAGAGCTCGCGGTCGAGCTCCCGCTTGGCGCAGTCGGGACAGATGTGCTCGTCGTTGTGCTTGATCGCCGTCTCCTCGGTGATCGGGGAGTAGCGGCCGCTCGCGGCGCACTGCCGGCAGGTCCGCACGACGAGCGCGTCGAGCTGGTAGCCGTCGAGCGCCGCCTGCAGCTCCTCGCGGCCCGACTTCGAGGTCTGCTGGGAGATGCGGATCCGCTCGGCCGCGCGCGCGAGGTCCACGAACTCCTCCGGGCGGCGCGGCTCCTCGTCGTCCCCGCGGACGGCCATGAACTTCCCCGGCCGGGGGCCGGCGCTCGTCTCCTTGAGCACGAGCCGCCCGCGGAGCAGCCGGGTGCCGTCCTTCATCGCGACCACGGTGTAGTCGCTCCGCGCCTCGTGGAGGAACAGCGTCTCGACGTCGGCCAACTGCTGTGACACTGGCGGGAGGTAGGCGGGTCGGGTATTTCAGCGGTTCGCCTGCGCGTCGAGGGGTCAGGAACGACCCTGTTAATAGTTCTCACTATGAGGCATACTGTAACCCAGGCGGCCAATACAGAGAAAGCATTTACCGGATCCGTCTAACAATGGTGTATGAAATTTTCAGAAAATACGGTGATTATTTTAACAATCGGAGCGTTCGCTCTGTTGGTTTCACAGGCGACTTCTGTTTTGATGTTTGACGAGATTATACTGGCATACGTCGGTGTAATCTATATATTGACCGCGATATCCTACGAAGTGCGTGAGTTTGTTTCATTCCGGTATGCTGTTGGTGTCTCGATCATCGGTGTATTACTTCCGGCGCTACATCGGCTTGTTTCGGTATCTGCTGCACGGCCTGAGCTGGCACCAACAGAATTAACCTTCGTTTTCTTTCAAGAATTTGTCCTCATCCCACTTGCTGCTGCATTCATAGCCCCTTTGAGTCGAACCACAAATCAAACTGAACGACTCGCTATCTTCGCCGTTATAGTGATCCCGTTTGTCGTTGCAGTCCTCCGAATCGGTACTCAAGGGTTCGGGTTCTTTTTCAATTTGAGTATGCTCTCGTTGATGTTTACCACGGGCGCCGTTTTTGGCCTTCCTCTGTACTTTTATGGAAAGAAAACCGCCCCGGAATCGACAAGTTCCATCTTGGGAATGATCCATTGAAATTGTATAAGCAGCTCCGATCGACGGCTGCTTCAGGCGAGAATTTTGTCTGAAGAGTAAATTGAACAGACCCAACAAAACGTCGACCGCGAGCGGCGCATCGCTACTTCGGCGACTCCCCGCTCCCGCCCTTCGGCTCGCCCTCGAACGTCCACTCGGCGGAGTTGTCCCGCGGCTCGTAGCCGAGAACCTCCCGCGCGCGCTCGATCGAGTAGTACTTGCGCTCGTTGTCGGAGATGCCGTAGACGATCTCGAAGCCGTAGTCGGCCTGCAGACACCGGTCGAACAGGTGCGCGCAGTCGCGGTGGGAGAGCCACATCGCCTGCCCGCGCTCGTACTCGCGCGGCGGGTGCCCCTTCGTGAGGTTGCCGATGCGGACACAGACCACCGAGAGGTCCGCCTCGTCGTGGTAGTACCGGCCGAGGAACTCGCCGGTCGCCTTCGAGACGCCGTAGAGGTTTCCGGGCCGGGGGAGCTCCGTCCCGTCGAGCCGGAAGTCGTCGTCCTCGCGGTAGAGGTCGGGCTTCCGCTCGGTCTCGTAGTGACCGACCGCGTGGTTCGAGGAGGCGAACGCGAACGTCTCGACGCCGGCGTCGACCGCGGCGGACATGACGACCTGCGTGCCGTCGATGTTGTTGCGGAGCACGCTGTCCCAGGGCGCGTTCTTCCGGGGGTCGCCCGCGAGGTGGATCACCGCGCCGGCGCCCGCGACCGCCTCGCGGACCGCCTCTTCGTCGGTGATGTCCGCGACGTACACGTCCCCGTCGTCGACGCCCGCGGGGACCTTTTCGGCCGGCAGCGGCTCGCGGTCGAGCAGGCGCCACTCGTAGGCGTCGCCGATGCCGTCGAGGATCGCCTGCCCGACGCGACCGCCCGCGCCCGTCAGCAGGACCGGCTCGTCCATTCGTGCGGCTATGCGCGAAGCGCGGGGAAATATCGTGCGGTTCGACGCCTCGCCCGCGCTGCGTTCCACGCTCCCGCTGCGTCGCAAACCCCGCGCGAGCGGCGGTCCGAGGCCGGCGCTACCCCTCGGAGGGCTCGGCGGCCGTCCGCTCGCGCCAGCCCGTCACGTCGTCGGCCGCCTCCAGCTTCGTCTCGTAGTACGCGAGGGGGTCGGCCGCGACGCGCCAGTGCTCCTCTTCGTTGTGGCAGATGCCGTACGCCGACAGCGTCTCGCAGGTCGGCGGCGGGTACTGGGTCCCCCTGTCGTCCCGGAGGTACTCGGTCTGGTAGCGCACCTCCTCGGCGTCGAGGCTCGTGTCCGCACAGAACGCGACGACCTCGTCGACGTCCAGCCCGATGCCGGTCAGGAACGCCATCAGCGCGAAACTCTCCGGCGGCGACAGCTCGACCCCGCGTTCGGCCTTGTCGATCAGGTTGGTCATACAGGGCGGGAACAGCTCCGGGACGACCACGTCGATGGGGCCAACGTGCGGCCGCTCCGAGAGCAGGCGCTTGAGGTCCGCGACCTGCGACTCCAGCTCCGTCGCGAGCTGCCCCGCCGACTCCAGCTCGAAGGGGAGCCCCTCCAGCACGCGCTCGCGGACCGCCGCGCGGAGCAGCCGGTAGAGCTCCTCGCGCTCGACGCGCACCTCCCCCGCCGCGAGCTCGCGGTTGACGAGTCGCCACGACTCCCCCCAGTCGGGCGAGGAGAGCGAGAGGTACGCGCCGACGCCGACGCGGAACCACTCCGGCTCGCGGTTCCCGGAGACCGGCTCGGCGCGGACGCGGTCCGCGAGGTCGAACTCCGCGAGGATCCGATCGCGATCGACCGCCACGGTCGCCGTGGACCGGAGGCCGTCGTCGCCGCGCTGGGCGTCCGCCGCGAACCGCTCCGCGGCGGTGGCGGCCTCCGCGACCGCGTACTTCTCGACCGCGGCCGCGGAGTCCAAAAGGGAGACGAGGATGCGCGCGACCGGGTAGGAGAGCAGCTCCGCGCGGGCGTCGTACTCCTCGGGCGTCTCGCTTTCGACGGTGCCCTCCATCAGCGCCCGCTCCACGCGCTCGCGGCCGCGCTCGACCGCCGGCGCGCCCGCCGCGACGAGTTCCGGCAGCGCGACCTCCGCCTCCGCGACGGCCCCGCGGGCCGCCTCGAAGAACGGATAGCGCGCGTGGAGGGGGTCCGTGTCCATCTCGCCCGCTCCTTGCGAGCGCCTGTGAATAAGGAATGCGGTTGGACGCGGTTGGACACGTGAGGACGCCCGACCGGAGCGGATGTCGACCGACCCGCCCGACGTGGCGGCTGATCTGCCCGACATACCGGCCGGTTCGCCCGGCATATCGGTCGATCAGCTCGACATACCGGCCGGTTCGCCCGGCATATCGGTCGATCAGCTCGACATACCGCCGGATCCGCTCGGCATACCGATCGCTTTGCCACTGCTACTTCTCGGATCGTCCCACTGGATGGGCGTGGACTGCGGTCGCGGCGCGCCGGTAAGCCGAGAAAACGTCGGTGGGATGATCCGTAGCGCGAGCCAACGATCCCACGGTGCTGAGTAAGCCCGGCTTCTCTCGCTGCCGGTTCGAGTCACGCCTGAATAACAAATCGGCGGGGGGGCCACACCTCCTACGTCGGACGATGCGTCCGCATAAACCATGACTCGACCAGACGACACCACAGACAACGCTGAACCGAATATCGACGACAGCACCGACGGACGGGCCGAACGGATCGCGGAGTCCGTCCGGTCTCAGCTCGACGCGGCGTCGAGTTCGCGGCGGAGCTTCCTCGGCCGGTCCGCGGTCGCGGGCGGTGCCCTGCTGGCGATGGGGAGCGGCGCCGGCGTCGCACAGGACGACGAAGAACCGGAGGAGGAAGCGGACGGCCCGATGTTCGATGACGTGCGCGGGACGGACGTCGACGTGCTGAACTACGCGCTCGCGCTGGAGCACCTGGAGGCGGCCTTCTACGAGGAGGCCCTCGACCAGCTCGACGAGGACGACTTCATGGAGGCGGACGAGCTCGCGGACTACTCCGAGGAGGCCCGCGAGGAGATCTACGAGTACGTCGAGGTGGTCGGCGCCCACGAGTCGACCCACGTCGACGTGCTGACGCAGGCGGTCGCGCTGCTGGGGGCCGACCCCACACCGGCCGCTGAGTACGACTTCGGCGTGGAGAGCGTGGGCGACTTCCTCGCGCTCGGCCAGGTACTGGAGAACACCGGCGTCGCCGCGTACGCGGGCGCGGCCCCGTTCGTGGAGAGCCCGGACCTGCTCGGGGTGGCGCTGTCGATCCACAGCGTCGAGGCCCGCCACGCGGCGATCTTCAACCTGCTCGCCGGAAGCTCGCCGTTCCCGGACGCCTTCGACGAGGCCGCCTCGCAGGACGAGGTGCTCGACGCCGTGAGCCAGTTCATCGAGGGCGAGGCGGACGAGGACGACGAGGATGCGGAAGACGAAGAGGAGGAGGAAGAGGCAGACGACGAGGAAGACGAAGCGGAAGACGAAGAGGAGGAAGAAGGTGCAGACGACGAGGAAGACGAGGAGACGGACGCGGACGACGAAGGGGAGGGGAGCGACGAGGCCGACGGCGCGGGCGACGAAGCAAGCGACGAGGCCGACGGCGAAGGGACCGACAGTCCCGGCGACGAACAGAGCGGCGGCGCCGGCGACGACGAAAGCGGCGGCGAAGGGACCGACGACGCCGGCGAGGACGCCTGATCGGGCGTAGCCGGCCCCGCTTTTCGGGAGCGGACACTCGCCCGGCTCCGCGCCCAGTGGTCCGATCCGGTCGGGCTATTCCCGTCAGTCAGTCCGGGCGCTCGGCGAGGATCGTCTCGCCGGCCCGGACCGAGTCGCCGACCGCGACCCGGAGGTCCTCGCGGTCCACCTCCGGCGGGAACAGCACGTCCGCGCGCGAGCCGAACGAGACGTGGCCGACGCGGTCGCCGCGTCCGACGCGGTCGCCGGCCGCGGCCGACGGGTGGATCCGGCGGGCGAACCAGCCGGCGATCAGGAACAGCTCGTAGTCGCCGCAGTCGATCACGACCTGCTCGTTGCGGTCGGAGTCCTTCGAGAAGGCGGGCCTGTACGCGCCGGGGCGGTGGCGCACCTCGCGCACCTCGCCGGCCATCGGCGCCCGGTTGACGTGCACGTCGGTGACGTTCATGAACACGCCGACGCGGAGGCGGTCGCCCTCCTCGCGGACCACCGAGACGGTGCCGTCGGCGGGGCTGACGATGCCCGCGTCCGGGACCGCCCGCGCGGGGTCGCGGTGGAACCAGCACACGCCGAGCCCCAGCAGGATCAGCGCCAGACCGGCGGGCGGAACGAGGGCGAGGAGCGCCGCGCCGGTCAGAAGCGGCGGCCGCGCGAGCCGCCACGCGTCGTCGACGACGGGGAACGGCAGGAGGCGGGCGAGCGGTGGGCCGGTGGCGGCGTCGTCGGGATCCGTGGGATCGGACATCGTCTATGCCTCCACGGGGTCGCGGAAGTCGGCGGCGAGCGTCTCGCGACCGGCCGCCCACGACGCGAGCAGGTGGGTGAGGTGGAGCCGGTCGTCGAGCCCCTCCGAGAGGTCCATGTCCGCCTCGCCGGCGAGCTTGTGGAGCCGCGCGAGCTGGGCGCCGTCGTACGCGGAGCCGGCGCGGGCGACCCGGAGGAGCTCCCGCAGTAGCCCCGGCCCGCCGTATCCGCCCTCGTCGAGCAGGTCGTCGAGCGTGGAGCGGGCGTCCTTCAGGTCGCCGGACTGAGCGGCCGCGAGCGCCTCGCGGATCGTCTCGTCGTCGCCCACGTCGCCGAGCGTCTCGTAGGCCGCCGACATCGTGACCTCGTCGGCCGCGACCGCGGTCGCCTGCGCCGAGAGGATCGCGCGCCGGAGGTCCCCGCCCGCGGCGCTGGCGACGAACTCCAGCCCGTCCTCGTCGTAGGCCACGCCCTCACGGTCGCAGATTGTCGCGAGCACGTCCATCGTCTCGTCGGTGGTCGGCGCGCGCACCTGCACCGGGAAGCAGCGCGACCGGATCGGCGGGATGAGCTTGGAGGGCTGTCTGGTGGTGATCACGAACTGCGTGGTGCGGTGGTGCTTCTCCATCACGCGGCGGAGCGCCTGCTGGAAGTCCTCGCGGATCGCCTCCGCGTTGTCCAGCACGAGCGTCTTGTACTCGCCGGACATCGGCGCGTACGCGGCCGACTCCTTCAGCACGCGGTTGATCATGTCGCGTTTGGCCATCCGGGAGCGGCCGGCGAGGAAGCTCTCGAAGCGGGGGTCCTGTCGGAGCTCCTTCTTCGTCCGCGAGAAGAAGTCCGCCACGTTGATCTCGATCAGGTCGTTGTCCGGGTCGGCGTGCGTCTCCCGGGCCAGCGCGCGCGTGGCCGCGGTCTTTCCGACGCCGGGCGGCCCCTGCACGACGAGGTTCATCGGCTCGTCGACCGCGCGCTCCAGTCGCTCGCGGGCCTCGTCCTGCCTGATCTCCCCGAGGTCGGGCGCGTGCGCCTCTGTCCACAGCGGTCCGTCCATTACCCGCCCGTCGGGGACGCGCGCTCAAGAATCGGTCGGTCGGGATCGGCTCGTTCGGCGCATCGCGGTACGGAAAATGATTGACTCGAATTGGAGTGAACATACAATCATTAAGTATGTCCGGTCGAATTACTCGCACGGACATCCATGAACGATCACGAACGTGACGACGACGCGAACCGCCTCACCCGCCGCCACTACGTGGCGGGTGCGGGCGCTGCGGTCGCAGTCGGACTGGCCGGCTGCTCGGACGACCCCGAGGGCGACATCGGCGCGACCGAGACCGAGGGCGACTCCGGCGGCGGCTCCGGCGGCGACACCGAGGACGGCTCGGGGGGCGACGCCGAGGAGGGCGACCTCGAGATCGTCCACTGGTGGACCGCGGGCGGCGAGCAGGACGCGTATCAGGCCCTGCTCGACGGCTTCCGCGAGGAGTATCCGGACGTCGAGATCGTCGACAACCCCGCGCCGGGCGGGGCGGGGTCGGCCATCGACGCGGTGATCCAGAACCGCGTGCTCGACGGCGACCCGCCGAGCACGTTCCAGATCTGGCCCGGCCAGGCGCTGACGCCGTACACCGACGAGGACCTGCTCGAGGACATCGGCGACTCCGTCTGGACCGACGAGATGGAGGAGGCGTACCTCGGCGACATCGTCGACCTCGCGCGTCCCGCGGGGAACCTCGTCGCGGTGCCGATCAACATCCACCGGCTCAACAACCTCTTCTACAACGTCGAGGTCGTCGAGTCGGCGAACGTCGACCCGACGGACATCAACGACCCGCAGCAGCTCGCGGACGCGCTCCAGACGGTCGCCGACGAGACGGACGCGACGCCGCTTGCTCACCAGACGCAGAGCCCGTGGTCCTCGCTCCAGCTGTGGGAGTCGATCTTCATCGGGATGCAGGGCGTCGACGCCTACCGGACGTTCATCGACGGCGACGTGAGCTCGCTGGAGACCGAGGTCCGCAACGCGCTCGAACTGCTCAACACCTACTCGGAGTTCTTCCCCGAGGACGCCGGCTCCATCTCGTGGGACCAGGGCAACAGCGCGCTGATCGAGGGCGACGCCGCCTTCATCCACCAGGGCGACTGGGCGGCCGGCCAGTACCGCGCCGCCGACGGTTTCGAGTTCGGTGAGGGCTGGGACATGGTCGCGTTCCCCGGCACGACGAGCGTCTACCAGTCGGTCATCGACTCGTTCGTCTTCCCGACCAACAACCCGTCGCCGGAGGCGACGGAGAAGTTCCTCTCGTACGCCGGCAGCGTCGATGCGCAGGCCCGGTTCAACCCCGTGAAGGGGTCGATCCCGCCGCGCACCGACGTGCCGACCGACGACTTCGGGCCGTTCCTCTCCCGGCAGATCGAGGACTTCAACAACTCCAACACGCAGCCGCCGTCGATCGCGCACGGGACCTCCGTCGCGCCGAGCGTCCACTCCTCGCTGGAGGAGGCGTTCGCCAACTTCAACGGGAACGGCGACGTCGACGAGGCCTACCAGGCCATCGCGAACTCCTTCTGAGCCTCGATGCTCGGAGGACTTTTCGGTCGAAGCGAACGCGACCCGGACGACGCCGAGAGCGACGGGGAGCAACGGTCTCGGCCCGGCGGGGAGCAACGGCTCCGGACCGACGGCGGAGCGACCGCGTCCGCCTCGGCCGGGACTGACGCGTCGATCCTGACGCGTCTTCGGCGCAGCGAGTTCGTGGAGTCGATCCCCTTCTGGGGGCCGCCCGCGGTGCTCGTGGGGATCTTCGTCTACGGCGCGGTGGCGTGGAACCTCGTCATCTCGCTGATCGGTTGGGACGGGCTCGGTCAGCCCGAGTACACCGACTTCTCGCTCGCCGCCTACGAGCAGCTGCTCGTCGATCCCTCCTTTACGAGCGCGTTCTGGAACACGCTGATCCTGCTGCTCGTGTTCACCGTGCTGTCGCTGGCGGTGGGGCTGTTGCTCGCGATCCTGATCGACCGCGGGATCCGGTTCGAGAACACGTTCCGGACGATATACCTGCTCCCGATGAGCCTCTCGTTCGTCGTGACGGCCATCTTCTGGGCGTGGATGTACAACCCGCGGATCGGGTTGATCAACACGGCGCTTCGGGGCGTCGGCCTCGACGTGCTCACGACGGCGTGGCTCTCGAACCCCGACGTGAAGCTGTTCGCCATCATCTTCGCGCTGATGTGGCAGTTCTCCGGCTACTGCATGGTGGTCTACCTCGCGGGGCTGCGAGCCATCCCGCGCGACCAGTACGAGGCCGCGCGCATCGACGGCGCCTCGACGCTCCGCGTCTACCTGCGGGTCATCATCCCGCAGTTGGGCGCGTCGACGATGTCGGCCGCGGTCGTGCTGATGGTGTTCGCGCTGAAGGCGTTCGACTTCCTGTTCGTGCTGTTCGGGGTCAACCCCGGCCAGTCCGCGGACATCCTCTCGGTGATGATGTACCGCGTCGCCTTCGACAGGCTGCAGTGGTCGTACGGCGCCGCCGTCGCCACGGTGCTGTTCGCGATGGCGCTGTCGGTGATCGGGCCGTACCTCTACGCGCAGTACCGGCGGGGTGAGCTATGAGCCGCGTCGACGACCTGCGCGGGACGCTCGCGGCGGTCGACCGCTCGCGGGCGGCGCTGTACGCGGTGCTCTTCGCGATGGTCGCGTTCTACCTCGCGCCGCTGGAGTCCGGGCTCGCCACCTCGATCAAGACGGAGGCGGGCTTCCGGGCGACGACGCCGTACGCGCCCCCGCCGCTCGGCGAGTTCACGCTCGCCGCGTGGCAGGTGGCGTTCGACCGGCTCTCGCAGGGGCTGATCAACAGCCTGCTGATGGCGATCCCCGCGACGGTGCTGTCGGCGCTGCTCGGGTCGCTGTCGGCCTACGGGCTGACGAACCTCGACTGGCGCGGCCAGACCGGCGTGCTGGTGCTGTTCGTCGCGGGCGTCTTCCTGCCGTACCAGTCCGTGCTGGTGCCGCTCCGGCAGTTCTGGTCGGCGGTCGATCTCCCGTCGCTGATCCCGCTCGGGTTCGTGGGGAGCTACGAGGGGCTCATCACGCTGAGTCTGACCCACGCCGCCTACGGGATCCCGATCTGTACGGTGCTGTTCCGGTCGTACTACGCGACGCTCGACGAGGAGATGATCGAGGCCGCGCGCCTCGACGGCGCCTCCGCGGCGACGATCTACCGGCGGATCGTCCTCCCGCTGTCGGTGCCCATCTTCGCGGTGACGCTGATCTACCAGTTCACGCAGGTGTGGAACGACCTGCTGTTCGCCATCGTGCTGGTCACCGACCCCTCGAACCAGGTCGTCACCGTCGCGCTCAACCAGCTGCAGGGATCGTTCGTCAACCAGTACAACCTCCAGATGGCAGGGGCGTTCGTCGCGGCGTTGCCCACGCTCGTCGTGTACGTCCTGTTCGGCGAACAGTTCGCGAAAGGCGTGGCAGGTGAAAGCTAATGGCACGACTCGAACTCGACTCGGTGACGAAACGGTTCGGCGACGGCCCCGATGCGGTGGTCGCCGTCGACGACGTGAACGTCGACATCGCGGACGGGGAGTTCCTCGTCCTCGTCGGCCCCTCCGGCTGTGGCAAGTCCACCACCCTGCGCATGGTCGCGGGGCTTGAGACGGTCACGGACGGGGAGGTCCGCCTCGACGGAACGCGTATCAACGAGCGCGGGCCCGCGGAGCGGGACATCGCGATGGTGTTCCAAAGTTACGCGCTCTACCCGCACATGACCGTCCGCGGCAACATGCGCTTTGGGCTCGAGGAGTCGACGGACCTCGACGACGAGGCCATCGACGAGCGCGTCGAGGAGACGGCCGCGATGCTCGACATCACCGAGCTCCTCGACCGCAAGCCCGGCGCGCTGTCGGGCGGGCAGCGCCAGCGCGTCGCGCTCGGGCGCGCCATCGTCCGCGAGCCCGCGGCGTTCCTGATGGACGAGCCGCTGTCGAACCTCGACGCGAAGCTCCGCTCGCAGATGCGGACGGAGCTCCAGCAGCTCCAGAACGACCTCGACACGACCACCGTCTACGTCACGCACGACCAGACGGAGGCGATGACGATGGGCGACCGCATCGCGATCCTCGACGCCGGCGAGCTCCAGCAGGTGGCGACGCCGCTGGAGGCGTACCACCGCCCGGCCAACCGCTTCGTCGCGGGCTTCATCGGCGAGCCGTCGATGAACTTCGTGGAGACGACCGTCGAGGACGGGGCGCTCACTGCGGGCGAGGGGCTCGTCTACCCGCTCGCGGGCGACGCGGCCGACGCGGTCGCCGGCGCGTCCGCGGTCACGCTCGGCGTCCGTCCCGAGGACGTGCGCGTGAGCGCCGACGGCGACCCCGCCGACGTGGCGAGCGAGCACGTCTTCGACGCGACCGTCGACGTGGTCGAGCCGATGGGCAACGAGAACGTCGTCCACCTGACGCTTCCGAACGGTCCCGACCTCACCGCGACGGTCGACGGCCTCCGACAGATCGCTGACGGAACCGACGCCCGCGTCGGCATTCCGGCGAAGGCGATCCACCTGTTCGACCGCGACTCCGGCGAGGCGCTGCACAACCGCTCGCTGGACGACGCCGAGATGGACGCGCCGAACGTTTAGGTCTCGGGGCGGGTCGCGACGTTCGGGGTCGGGGGCACGCCGGGAGCGGTTCCGGGCGTGGTCCCCGACGGGTCCGTTTCGGTCGACGATCCTGCCGTGTGCACAGCACCGCCCGGACCGAACGCCCCCGCGATGGACGCCGGCGGACCACCGCGATCCGCGCGTTTCCGTCACACCTTTGCGCCGGGGTCCCGTTTTTATACGCAATGGAGTATCTGGAGCGCCGGGTCGCGCTCGTCGACGAGCGGCTGGAGACCCTCATCGAGGAGGTCGAGCCGGACGCGCTCTCGGAGCGGCTCTCCCACGTGGTGCTTGCGGGGGGAAAGCGGGTGCGGCCGGCGGTGACGGTGCTGGCCTGCGAAGCGGTCGGGGGCGATCCCGACGAGGCGGTGGAGTTCGCAGTCGGCGTCGAACTCGTCCACAACGCCTCGCTCGTGGTCGACGACATCATCGACCGCTCGGACGTGCGCCGCGGGACCCCCTCGGCGTGGGCGGAGTACGGTTACGGCCCCGCCATCGTCGCCTCCGACGGCCTGCTCGGGGAGGCGTTCGCGCTGTTCTCGGCGGACGAGCGCGCGATGCGTATCGTCGCGGAGGCGCTCGTCGAACTCGGCGAGGGCGAGGCGACCGAGCTGGTGAACCGCCCCGCAAGCGAGCCGGAGTACATGACGCTCGCGCGCCGAAAGACGGGCGCGCTGTTCCGCGCGGCCGCGGAACTGGGCGCGGTCGCGGGCGGCGCGGACCCGTTCGTGGTTGAGTCGTTCGGCGACTACGCCGAGCGGGTCGGCGTCGCCTTCCAGATCCGCGACGACGTGCTCGACGCGACCGCCGACGCCGAGGCGCTCGGCAAGCCCACCGGACAGGACGAGCAGATGGACCGCCCCTCCGTCGTGCAGGTCACCGGCCTCTCGCCGGAGGAGGCGAACGCTCGCGCCCGCGAGCAGTCCGACGAGGCGCTTTCGGCGCTTTCGGCGACCGAGCTCGACGAGACGGCCGCGATGGGCTACCTGCGCGACCTCGCGGAGTTCGTCGTCGTGCGGGAGCGCTGACTCGACCGGTCGACCGGTCCCGTCGACCGAAATCGGCCGACTGCGACTCCTTTCGGTCTGTCGGCAGTGGGAACTTATCACACGGACGTGCGCAGCTGTCGCCGCAACGTGCATCGACGTGTTCATACTTGTGCAACCACGTAATCCGGGGCATGAACCGCGCAGAGAAGGCCGCCCTGCAGCTGCAGGCGGTCGCCGTCCTCCGGATGCTGAAGGAGACCCGCACGTACGACGAACTCGCCGAGGTGACCGGCCTCCCCGCCGGCGACCTCAACAGGTACGTCAACGGGCACGTCCTGCCGGGCGCAGAGCGCGCCCGCGAAGTGGTCGAGGGCGTCGGCCGCGACGCGCTCGCCGAGGAGCTGGACGCCCGCGTGGAGTTCGACGACGAGGGGTACGTCGACAACTCCGCGGTCGTCTTCGACCAGTCGTTCCTCGACCTGGTCGCGCCGGTCGCGGCGGAGTCGTTCGACTTCGAGAGCCCGGACGTGGTGCTCACCGCCGCGACCGACGGGATCACGCTCGGGGCCGCGATGGCCTCCTTCTTCGACGCGCGGCTGGCGTACGCCAAAAAGTCGAAGGAGACCGCCGTCGAGGAGTTCATCGAGTCGCGCCAGCGACTCGCCTCCGGCATCGAACTCACCTACTACCTGCCCGCCCGCGCCGTCTCCGCGGGCGACACGGTGCTGGTCGTCGACGACCTGATCCGGTCGGGAGAGACCCAGGAGCTCCTCTTGGACATCGCCGTGCAGGCCGACGCGGACGTGACCGGCGTCTTCACGCTGATCGCGGTCGGCGACGAGGGGATGGACCGCGCGCGGGAGATCGTCGACGCGCCCGTCGGCGCGCTGGCGTCGTTCGAGTAGCTCGGTAGGCACGTTCGCGCCGTTTTCTGACGCCTGAAACACAAGTTTCGCCCCACAGACACCACGTTTGTGTATATCTGCCCATTCTCGACAGCAACGCTTATGTGGGTCATCTGGTGTATGCACAGACATCCACATGGGGCTGACAGACTCCCTGAACGCGTACTTCGACGTCGACGAGCAGGGCTCCGACGTCCGGACGGAGGTTCTCGCGGGGTTCACCACGTTCCTCGCGATGTCGTACATCATCGTCGTGAACCCGTTCATCCTCGCGGGCGCCATCGAGATCGAGGACTACGCGTTCATCGAGGTGGTCCAGATGATCGCGATCGCGACGATCCTCGCCTCGGCGGTCGCGACGCTTGTGATGGCCGTCTACGCCAACCGGCCGTTCGCGCTCGCGCCCGGCATGGGGCTGAACGTCTTCTTCGCGGTGACGGTCGTCGGGATTCTGGGGATCCCGTGGCAGACCGCGCTCGCCGCGGTGTTCGTCGAGGGCGTCATCTTCATGATCCTGACGGCGGTCGGCGCGCGCAAGTACATCATCGAGCTGTTCCCCGAGCCGGTGAAGTACGCGGTCGGGGCCGGTATCGGCGTCTTCCTCCTGTTCATCGGGCTCCAGGAGATGCGCGTGGTCGTCGACGAGCCCGAGACGCTGGTCCAGCTCGGTCCGATCGCCTCCGACCCGTGGTCGATCCTCGGCGTCGTGGGCATCGCGCTCACGCTACTTCTGTGGGCTCGCGGCGTCCGCGGGTCGATCATCCTCGGCGTGCTCGCGACCGCGGTGACCGGCTGGGCGCTCACGCTCGGCGGGCTCTTCGACCGCGGGACGATCACGCCCGAGACGCTCCCTGCGGCGCAGTACGACATTACGCCGCTCGCGGGCGCGTTCCTGGAGGGGCTGGCCGACATCGACCCGCTGACCTTCACGTTCGTCGTGTTCACGTTCTTCTTCGTCGACTTCTTCGACACCGCCGGCACGCTCATCGGCGTCGGACAGTTCGGCGACTTCCTCGACGAGGACGGCGACCTCCCCGAGGCCGAGAAGCCGCTGATGGCCGACGCGATAGGGACCACCGTCGGCGCCATGCTCGGCACCTCGACGGTGACGACCTACATCGAGTCCTCGACCGGCGTCGAGGAGGGCGGCCGCACCGGGCTCACCGCGCTCGTCGTCGCCGCGCTGTTTATCGTCTCGCTGGTCGCCGTACCGGTCGTGGCCGCGATCCCCGCCTACGCCTCCTACATCGCCGTGGTCGTCGTGGGGATCATGATGTTCCAGGGCGTCACGGACATCGACTGGTCGCACCCGGCCTGGACGGTCTCCGGCGCGCTGACGATCACGATCATGCCGTTCACCTACTCCATCGCCGACGGGCTCGCGGCCGGCATCGTCGCCTTCCCGCTCGTGAAGGCGGCCATCGGCGAGGCCGATGACGTGCGGCTTGGCCAGTGGGCGCTCGCGGTCGTGCTGGTTGGCTACTACGTCCTCCAGACCGGCGGCTTCGTGTTCTGAACGCGGCGCCGCTCCGTGCTGACGGCCCGCGCCGTCTCTTGTTCCACCGCGCGTTCGCGTGCGCGACGCACGGCACCAACGCCTTCTTTGTCGGCACCACCCTACGTTCCGGCGATGACGGACATCACGCTCTACGAACTGGAGGGCTGCCCGTACTGCGCGAAGGTGAAGGACAAGCTCGCGGAGCTCGGACTGGGGTACGACTCGGTGATGGTCCCGCGCTCGCACGGCGAGCGCACCGAGGTGAAGGAGGTCAGCGGCCAGACCGGCGTCCCGGTGCTCGTCGACGAGGCGCACGGCGTCGAGGGAATGGCCGAATCCGACGACATCGTCGAGTACCTCGAGGAGACGTACGCGTAGGCGCCCGCCGACGACGCCGGGGGGACCGTCCCCCGGCGCCACCGCGGACGGAACGCGGTCGACTTCCGTACTTTTCGCTACTCGTTCCGAACACTTGAGGCGCTATCGCCGTTCCTGTTCCGTGGGACCGCGGTTCTGTTTATAAGGGGTCGCCGGCCCGAGATACACCTGTAAGGAGGTGCCACCTATGTCCACACAGTTCGAGCGCGGCGCGGCACGTCCGGTGCTCGAAGACGTCGGTCCGAGAGTCGAGTGGTTCGGGGTCGGCCTGCGGCTGCTGATCGGGTGGGTGTTCCTGAGCGCGGGGCTCGGCAAGCTCCTCGGCGGGTTCACCGCGCAGGGCTACCTCGCCAACGTCGACCCGGCGAGCCCCCTGAGCGGGCTCTACGGGGCGATGGCTGCGAGCCCGACGGTGATCGCGGTCGTCGACGTCGCCGTTCCCGTCGGGCAGGTCATGATCGGCCTCGGGCTGATCACCGGGACGCTGCTGCGTCTGGCCGCGTTCTTCGGGGCGATCCAGGCCACGGCGTTCTACTTCGGCAACTGGGAGATGAGCGGGGCCTACGAAGTGCTGATGGGCTTCGCCACCTCGGAGCTGATCTACGTCGCGGTGTTCCTCGCGGTCGCCGCAATGGCGGCGGGGCGCACCTACGGCCTCGACGCCTACATCGAGCGGTACGAGGTCGATGGCGAACCGCTGGTCGAGAAGTACCCGAAGCTCCGGTACGTCCTCGGTTGACCGGACGCGACCGGTTCTGACCGGGACTGCGGCTTCACTTTTCTCACGCGGGCCCGAGCGACTGCGGCCTCGCTTTTCGCGCACGGCCGCGAGCGACCGCGGCTGTCGGATGGAAAGGTATAGGGCGCCGACCCTACCACGCCTATCCAAGAGATGACCGAAGAGGGCTACGACCACGCGGCGGTCGAACGACGCTGGCAGGAGGCGTGGGACGACGCTGAGGCGTACCGGACGCCGGACGACGTCGAGGACCCGACGTACGTGCTGGGAATGTACCCGTACCCGTCGGGCAAGCTCCACATGGGCCACGTCCGCAACTACACGATCACGGACGCGTACGCCCGGTTCCGCCGAATGCGCGGCGACGACGTGCTCCACCCGATGGGGTGGGACGCGTTCGGCCTCCCCGCCGAGAACGCCGCCAAGGAGCGCGACACCAACCCCCGCGACTGGACCTTCGACTGCATCGACACGATGCGGGGCCAGATGAAGGCGATGGGCTTCGGCTACGACTGGGACCGCGAGGTCACCACCTGCACGCCGGAGTACTACCGCTGGAACCAGTGGCTGTTCCGCCGGTTCCACGAGGAGGGACTCGTCGAGCGCCGCGACGACGAGGTGAACTGGTGTCCCTCCTGCGAGACCGTCCTCGCCGACGAGCAGGTCGAGGGCGACGACGAGCTCTGCTGGCGGTGTGACACGCCCGTCGAGCAGCGCGAACTGGAGCAGTGGTTCCTGTCGATTACCGAGTACGCCGACGAACTGCTCTCGGACATCGACGACCTGGAGGGGTGGCCCGACTCCGTCCGGCAGATGCAGCGCAACTGGATCGGCCGGCAGGAGGGGACGACGCTGGAGTTCGAGATCGACGGCCACGGCATCGTCGAGGCGTTCACGACGCGCGCGGACACCGTCCACGGGGCGACCTTCTTCGCGCTCGCGCCGGACCACCCGATCAGCGAGGCGCTGGCCGACGAGGACGAAGCCGTCCACGAGTTCGTCCACCACGAGGCCGACCCCGACGGCGACGAGCCGAACGGCGTCGCCACCGACCTGACCGCGACCAACCCCGTGACGGGCGCGGAGCTGCCGGTGTTCGTCGCCGACTTCGTCCTCTCGGACGTGGGCACGGGCGCGCTGATGGGCGTGCCGGGCCACGACGACCGGGACCACGTCTTCGCCGAGAAGATGGGTGTCCCCATCGAGCCGGTGATCGCGCCGGCTCCGGACGACGACGCGGACGACGCCGCTCCCGAGGCCCCGGACGTCTCCGAGTCCGCCTACACCGAGGACGGCGTCCTCGTCAACTCCGGCGAGTACGACGGCCTCTCGAGCGCCGAGGCCCGCGAGCGGATCACCGCGGACACCGAAGGCGCCGAGCACACGACTCAGTACCGCCTGCGCGACTGGGGTATCTCCCGCCAGCGCTACTGGGGCACCCCCATCCCGGTCGTCCGCTGTGACGACTGTGGCCCCGTGCTGGTGCCCGAGGAGGACCTGCCGGTCGAGCTGCCCGAGTTCGTCAACACGACGGGCAACCCGCTGGACGCCGCCGAGGAGTGGAAGCACACCACCTGTCCCGACTGCGGCGCGGACGCCGTCCGCGAGACGGACACGATGGACACGTTCGTCGACTCCTCGTGGTACTTCCTGCGCTACGTCTCCCCCGAGCTGACGGACGCGCCGTTCGACTTAGAGCGCGCCAACGACTGGATGCCGGTCGACCAGTACGTCGGCGGCATCGAGCACGCGGTGATGCACCTGCTCTACTCGCGCTTCTTCACCAAGGTGCTGGCCGACGAGGAGGGACTCGAGCACCGCGAGCCGTTCACCAACCTGCTGGCACAGGGGATGGTCCAGCTGGAGGGCTCGAAGATGTCCAAGTCGAAGGGCAACGTCGTCTCCCCTCAGCGCATCGTCGAGGAGTACGGCGCCGACACCGCGCGCCTGTTCATGATGCAGGCGGCCCAGCCCGAGCGCGATTTCGACTGGTCCGAGGAGGGCGTCAGGTCCACCTACCGGTTCCTGACGCGCTTCTCGGAGACCGTCGAGGCGTTCGCGGCCGACGACGGTGCGATCGAGGCGACGGGCGACGACGACGCGGTCGCGGGCTACGTCCGCGACGAGGTCGACGCCGCGGTCGCGGTCGCCACCGACGAGTACGACGACCTGACGTTCAACGTCGCGCTGCGCGAGGCGCAGGACCTCGTGAAGACGCTGCGGCAGTACCGCGAGCACGCCGACCCCCACGCCGAGACGTTCGCGCGCGGGCTCTCGGTCGCGGTGCGACTGCTGGCCCCGGTCGCGCCTCACCTCGCCGAGGAGCTGTACGCGGAGCTCGCCGAAGTGGACGCGGTCGGGGGCGCGACCGGCGGTTCGGTCAGCGACGCCGAGTTCGTCCTCGACGCCGAGTGGCCGACCGCCTCGGTCGACCGCGAGGCCGCGGAGATGCGCCGGCAGCTCGTGGAGAACACCCGCGAGGACGTGCGCCAGATCGTCGACGTGGCGGGGATCGAGGACCCCGAGCGCGTCGACGTGGTCGTCGCGCCCGAGTGGAAGTACGACGCGCTGGCGATCGCCATCGAGAGCGACGCGGACAACCTGATCTCGGAGCTGATGCAGGAGTCCCACATCCGCGAGCAGGGCGACGCCGCCGCCGCCTACGGACAGGACCTGCAGGCCGAGCGCGAGGCGCTTGCCGAGACCTTACCGCCCGAGGCGGAACACGCCGCGCTGGAGGCGGCCGCGTGGCTGATCGAGCGGGAGTTCGACGCGCCCGTCCGCGTGCTGACCGCCGCGGAGGCGGACGACGCGGTCGCGAACAAGGCCGACCCCGGCCGCCCGGCCATCGACATCGCGGAATAAGCCGCCGGCTGGACCCCGGTTTCCTTTTTGAGACGCGGCGGTCGGACATCCGATCGCCGACAGAAAAGCGACCGCCGACAAAAAAGCCGGCCGCTGACAGAAAAGCGACCGCCGACAAAAAAGCCGGCCGCTGACAGAAAAGCGGCCGCCGACAAAAAACCGGCTGCAGACGGAAACCCGGCCCGAATCAGGCCGCCTCGGTCACCCCGATCTCGACGAGCCGCGCGGCCGCCTCGGCGCGGCGCCGGTCATCTTCGTCGAACGCGCGGGGCTCGGAGTCGCAGACAGCGATGGTACCGTACTGCTCGCCGCCGACCGTGATGGGAAGGCCGAGGTACGCCTCCAGCCCCAGTTCGGCGTTGGCGTAGATGCCGGCGACGCGCTCGTCGCTCGACGCGTGCGGGATGCTCACCGGGCCGCCGCTGGCGGAGATGGTCCGGCAGAAGGTCTCGGCGGTGGCGAACTCGTCGCCGACGCTCATCGCGGTGTCGATCCGGTCGTTGAGCGCGACGACGGTGAACCGGCCGTCCTCGATCCGACTGGCGACCGCAAAGGGAGTGCCCAGCGCCACGTTGAGCAGGTCGAGCGCGTCGTTCAGGAGTTCCGGATCCGCCGGGTCACTGTTCATGGAGAACGCTACGGCGGGGACGGAGATAGGTGTAGTGGAACGCGGGTACGGTCGGTACGGCGGCGTGTTCGGTGGCCGGAGGCGGCGCTCACCGGATCAACCGCGAGCAGGAGCCGCAGAGGTGTTCCTCCTTCACGTCGACCTCGCGGACGGTCGGCGAGAAGGACATCACGCACTTGGAGTTGTCGCAGTGCTCGAGGCCGACGGTGTGGCCGATCTCGTGGACGACCTCCTTGCGGACGCGGTCGGCGAACACCTCGTCGGTCGGCTTCGTGGAGATGCCGCCGTCCGAGGAGGTCTTGAGCCGGTGGGTCGAGATGACCGAGCCGCCGCCGTTGAGGTACGCCAGTCCGAAGACGTAGTTGCGCCGGCGGTAGAACAGGTCCCGCGGCGTGATGCCGATGTTCTTCTCGCCGGTACCAGCTCGGCTCACGACCTCGATGAGGTCCTCGGCGCGGTACTGGTCGCGCCCCTCGTCGTAGGCCGAGGCCGGGACCGGCTGCTCGTCGTGGATCGTGACCTCACAGTCGTAGACCGACCGCAGCGCGCCGGAGGCTTCCCGCTTGACACGCGCGGAGACCTCCCCCACCGGCACAACGTCAACGAGCATGGAAAGTCGTTTGAAGTCAGCGCGCATAAATCGCACGGCGTGAACCCCACAGCCCGCGGTCGGATCGCGGACCGCCTCTCCGACTTCGAGGCGTCCCTGGAGGTCGGGATCGGCGAGAACGGCGCGGTCGCCGCCGCCCTCCGCGCGCGCGGTCGAGACGTAACCGCGATGGACGTGAGCGACGCCGCGGCCGAGGCGGCGCCCGAGGGCGTCCGTTTCCGCCGCGCGGACGTGACCGAGATTGCGGCGGCCGCGGACCCCATGGCCGCGCTGGCACTGCCGCGTGCGCCCGGCGTCGTGTACGCCTGCAACCTCCCCGCAGAGCTCCAGCGACCGACCCTGCGGCTCGCGGAGCGGCTGGACGCGGTCTGTGCGTTCACGACGCTCGGCTTCGAGGAGCCGGTCGTTCCGGTCCGCCGCCGGCACGCGGTCGGAAGCGACACGCTGTACGTCGTCCGCGGTCGGATCGGTTCGGACTGATCGCTCCTCCGTCGGGAGACGGCCCGGCGACCCGGAACGTTTTTTCTCCCACGCGCCGCCTCGGAAGGTATGCAGGTCGACGCTGTCGTGCTGGACATCGACGGGGTGCTCGTCGACGTGGCCGACTCCTACCGGCGAGCCATCGTCGAGTCGGTGCGACACGTCTACGGACGGACCATCGACCGCGCGGACGTGCAGGCGTTCAAGGACGCCGGCGGGTTCAACAACGACTGGGAGCTGACGGACGCCGCGGCGCTGTACGTGCTCGCGAGCCGCGAGGGGCTCCGGATGAGCGTCGCGGAGTTCACCGACCGGATCGCCGAGGAGGGCGGCGGACTCGAGGCCGCGAAGTCGGTCGTCGCCGCCCTCCCGAGCGTCCCCCAGGCCCGCGTCCGCGACCAGTGGGAGCCCGACCGGCTTCGAGAGGTGTTCCAGGCGCTGTACCTCGGGAGCGACCTTTACGGGGAGCTCGAGGGGGGCGAGCCGCCGATCGAGGCGGACGGCTACATCAACGACGAGCCGGTCCTCGTGGAGCCGGAGACCATCGAGCGCCTTCGGGAGCGCTACGATGTCGGCGTGGTGACCGGCCGACCGGCCGCGGAGGCCGACATCGCGCTGGAACGAGTCGGACTCGAGGTCCCCGACGATCACCGGTTCACGATGGACGACCCCGCGCCCGGCAAGCCGGACCCCGAGGCGCTGGTGACGCTCGCGGAGCGGTTCGACGCCGACCGCGTCGCCTTCGCGGGCGACACGCTCGACGACGTGCGCACCGCGCGCAACGCCGACGAGGCCGACCCCGGACGCGTCTACTACGGCGTCGGCGTGCTGACCGGCGGGCTCACGGGCGAGGAGGGCCGCCGCAAGTACACCGAGGCGGGCGCGGACGCGGTCGTCGGCAGCGTCAACGACCTCCCCGAGCTGCTGGAGGCGCCCTGAGGTGACGCCCCCGTGAGTCCGACCGGCCGCTTCGTCGTCTGGATGCTCGCGTACGACTTCCTCGGCTTCGCGGTCGGGAGCGCGGTCGCGGCCGGGGACCCCTCGCTGCAGCCGTACGTCGTCGGTCCCGTCTTCGTGCTGGCGCCGGTCGCGGCGTACCTGACCGTCTACCGCGGCGGCGAGGACCGCCTCCGGTCCGCGCTGGGGCTCTCGCCGGCCGAGGAGGGTGACGCCGACGCGGGAGACGCCGACGCGGGAGACGCCGACGCGGGAGACGCCGACGCGGGAGACGACGAGGGCCGGCAGTGAACCGAGGCGAACCCCGCCGGTCGCGCAACCCCTAAGGCGCGGCCGGGCGCACTGTCCGTATGCGAATCGCGCTACTGGGCGGCACCGGCGACGTGGGGGGCGGCCTCGCGCTCCGGTGGGCCCACGACACGGACCACGAGGTGCTGATCGGCTCACGAGACCCCGAGAAGGCCCGCACGAAGGCCGAGGAGTACGAGACCGAACTCGACAGCCGCGGCGTCGACGCGAAGGTGCTCGGCTTCGACAACGCGATGGCCGCCGACCGCGCGGACGCCGTCGTGCTCGCCGTGCCGCCGTACCACGTCGGCGACACGGTCGAGGCGGTCGCGGACGGCCTCGACGACGACACGGTCTTGATCTCGCCCGCGGTCGGGATGAAGCGCGACGACGAGGGGTTCCACTACCACAAGCCCGGCGCGGGCAGCGTCACCCGCATCGCGGCCGAGGCGGCGCCCGAGGGAATCGCCGTGGTCGGCGCGTTCCACAACCTCTCCGCCGACCGCCTCTCGAACCTCGACGCGGAGCTGGGCATCGACACCCTCCTGGTCGGCGACGACGAGGACGCCAAGGACATCGTCCGCCTGCTCGCCGACGGCATCGAGGGACTCCGCCCGCTCGACGCCGGCGGCCTCGCGAACGCCCCCGAGGTGGAGGCGCTGACGCCGCTTTTAGTCAACGTCGCGATGAACAACGACCGCATGCACGACCTCGGCGTCCGCTTCGAGTAACGCGATACCTCGGTCGTGTCTCGGTAGATCCCTCGACAGCGATACTGGGTATAGCGGCGTGTTTGTGTCTTTTTTGTGTCACTGGGCGGTGTTTTTGTGGCTGCTGTCGATCGTGCTGATCGGGACGGCAACACTCAGAAAGCCCCAGCCGGCTCTCTGGACGCGGTTTTTGTTTCTGTTGCAGATCCTGCTGCGTGGAACAACACCAT
>NZ_LKIR01000135.1:279967-303632 GCF_001462205.1 Haloparvum sedimenti | reverse complement strand
GCTCGACCGCGCCGGGCCTCGCTGCGCTCCTCGCTCTCCGCACAGCCCGCTGCGGTGCTTGTCTGGCAAGACGGTCCGGGCGTTCCGTTGCGTCTCTCGGCACAGCCCGACGGACGGGTCCGGGCTGCGACTTGCTGACTCTCGCTCGGCAGGCTCGCGAGAGCGTCGTCGGGGCGGGCTCGAGCCGGCTGCCCCTTTCAGTCCCACCCACCGCACCGCAACCGCCCCGCACAGCAGCCTCGCACCTCCCCAACCTCGGCGGCGGCGCGGCCGCGACACCGCACAGCAGGCGGCCGCGCCGCCGCCTCCACCGAAAATCGGAGATTTTCGAGCAGCCAGCGTGCAGTAGCGCGCTGGCGACCTCGCGCGGTCGCGGCGACACAGGGTCGCCGCGACGCGCGCCAACCGCACCGCACAGCACCGCACCACCGCCGGACGAACGTTTTTCGCGCATCGGGTAGAACTCCCGCCGTGAGTGCAGCGTGATCGCTCGTTGTTCGACACGTCGGCTCGCCGGCTGTCCCGCACTTGGCGCGCGCGACCCCGACGCGCGCGAGGGAAGCCCGGCCGCGGCCGGAGCAACGCGAAGGCCGCGGGCGGCTGAGGCTGGGGAGGTGTGAGGCCACGCGTGCCTCGACAGCCGGTATCGAGAACCACCGATCGACCGGGCGCGACGACCGACCCTACAAATGACGCCCTGGCGGACTGAAAGGGCGAGGCCGGTCGCGGGCGCTCAGACGACCCCTATCGGCGCCGGGCGGTGTGGAGAGGCGCCGATATGTCGCTGAGCGCCCGCGAGCGGTCGAGGGCTTTCTGAGTGTTCGCGGTGAACGAAGCAGAACACTTGATCACGCAAAAGCCACCGTACAGCGAGCGGCCAAGGACTTTCTCGGTGTTGACGATGAGTGCAGCAGCACGCTTTCTGAGACAGAAAACAGACACTTCTTGATCAGCCCGCTCCACTAAGTATCGAGGCCTCTCGTCGAAGGGGCGTTCGGGGCCGGTTCCCCACGTTTTTACTCCGCGGTCGCGGATCCGGGCGGTATGGCAACACGGCTTCCGGAGACGGAGTTCGACGCCCGGCTTGCGGAGATCCGGGGCAAGCTCGCGGACACGGACGCGGACGCGGGCGTCTGGTTCGGCGCGACCAGCATCGAGTACCTCACCGGCTTCCACCACATCCAGACCGAGCGCCCGGTCGTGCTCGCGGTGACCGACGACCGCGTGGCGGTGACGGTCCCCCGGCTGGAGGTCGAGCGCGTCGAGCCGAACCCCCGGATCGACGCGGTGCACCACTACTTCGACTATCCGGGCGGCGAGCCCATCGAGACCGCGGTGGAGATGCTCCGGGGGCTCGACGTCTCGGCGGTCGCGGCCGACGGCGACGGCGCGCCGGGCGTGATGGGCTACGAGGGGCCGGCGCTGTCGGAGTTCCTCGACGTGGAGACGCAGTCGTGGGTTGACCGCATGCGCTGGGAGAAGACCGACGCGGAGGTCGACCTCGTCCGCGAATCGGCCAAGTGGGCGAACCTCGGCCACCGCTACCTCGCGGACTACACCGAGGTCGGCGCCCACCCCGCGACCGTCTCACAGCGGGCGTCGACGGACGCCTCGCGCGCGATGCTGGACGCGCTCGGGGACACCTACAGCGTGCGCGTCCGGGGGAGCGGCCCGGTTCACGCCGGCTACATCTCCGGCGCCGAGACCGCGCTCCCGCACGGACATACGCCCAACGAGCGCCTCGCGGAGGGCGACGTGCTGATCACGGGCGCGTCCGCGAACGTCGACGGCTACAACTCCGAACTGGAACGCACCATGTTCGTCGGCGACTACACCGACGAGCAGGAACACTACTTCGAACTGATGACGGAGGCCCAGGACGTCGCCATCGACGCGCTCGGGCCAGGCGTCCCGGTCTCGTACGTCGACGAGCAGGTGTTCGCGTACGCGGACGAGCAGGGGATCACGGACCTCCTCCAGCACCACACCGGCCACAACATCGGCCTCGGCGGCCACGAACCGCCGTACATCGACCGCGGCTGGGACGAGCGCTACGACGGCGCGGACGTCGAGATGGCGCCGGGCCACATCTACACCATCGAGCCGGGGATCTACACCGACGAGTACGGCTACCGCCACTCCGACACCATCGCCATCACCGAGACCGGCGTCGAGTGGCTGACGCACTTCCCGCGCGACATCGAGTCGAACACGATCTGAATGGCGGGGCGTCGTGCGGACCTCGACATCGACGGCGAGCGCGTCCCCCTGATCGACGGCCACAACGACACGGTCCTGCGCTGCACCGACGAGGACAGACGGACCGAGACCGCCGCGGAGGCCGGGGTCGCCCCCGCGAACGCCCCGGACGTGGACGCGGCGTTTCTGGATGGCGGCGCGGGCGGCCACCTCGACCTCCCGCGGGCGCTGGAGACGGGGCTCGCGGCGGGGCTGTTCGCCACCTTCGTCCCGAACGCCGCGGACCCCGCCTTCGCGGAGGGGTCGGTCGACTACGCGGCGGGGGAGACGCCGCCCGCAGTCGGCCCCGCGGTCGCCCGCGAGGTCGTCTTCGAGCAACTCGCCGCGCTCCACCGCTGGGACCGCGCGAGCGACCGCTTCCGACTGATCGGTGACGGTGCGGACCTCGACGCGTGTCTGGAGGCTGCGGCCGCGGCCGTCGACGCGGACGCGCGAGGCGTCGTCGGCGCAGTTCCCCACCTCGAGGGGGCGGCCGCGATCGAGCCCGACCTGTCGAACCTCGACCTGCTGTACGCCGCGGGGCTGCGCTCGGTCGGCCTCGTCTGGTCGCGACCGAACGCCTTCGCCGAGGGCGTCCCCTTTCTGCACGACGCGTCCCCGGACACGGGTCCAGGATTGACCGACGCCGGCGAGCGCCTCGTCCGCGCGTGCAACGAGCGCGGGATGGTCGTCGACTGCGCGCACCTCAACGCCGCCGGCTTCTGGGACGTGCTGGACGCCTCCAACGACCCGCCGGTCGTGAGTCACGCCTGCGCGCACGCGGTCTGTCCCTCCAGCCGGAACCTCACCAACGAGCAGCTCCGGGCGGTTGGGGACCGCGACGGCGTCGTCGGGCTCACGTTGGGTACGGGCTACCTCCACCCGGAGGGCGACCGCGACGCGACCGTCGGCCTCGATACGGTCGTCGATCACGTTGACGCGATGGTCGATGCGGCCGGGGTCGACGCGGTCGCGCTCGGCTCGGACTTCGACGGCGCCTCGATCACGGACGCGGTCGGGGACGTGACCGGACTCCGCGACCTGCTCGACGCGCTCCGCGAGCGCGGCTACGACGAGCCCGAGATCGAGAAGGTCGCGTGGCGCAACTGGCGGCGCGTGCTGACCGAGACGCTCGACGGCGAGGGTCGATAAATGCGAGCCGTCGACCGCGGAGGGCCGATCTGACCGACAAGTTCAACCCGACCTTCCACCTACTGCGGGCAACGTGGCCGTAACGTTCGACCTGTTCGGGACGCTCGTCGACGTCGCCTACCCGGCGGACCCGGCCGAGGCGGTGGCCCGGGAGCTGGAGGCGCGCGACGTGGCCGTTCCCGACGACTGGCACGTCGCCTACGGGGAGCGACACGTCGACGCCCCGGAGGGTGCCGAGGTTCCCCTCCCAGCACACGTCGCCCGGGCGCTCTCGTCCCGCGGCGTCGACGCGCCGGAGAACGTCGCCAGACACGCGGTCGTCGCGGCGTTCGACCCCGAGGTGACCGTCCGCGAGGGCGCGCACGCGGCCGTGCGAAGCGCCGCAGAACGCGGTCCAGTCGGCCTGCTCTCGAACTGCTCCGTCCCCGAGCTCGTCCCGAGAACGCTGATCCGGGCGGACCTCCGCGACGAGTTCGACGCCGTCGTCTCGAGCGTCGCCTGCGGCTGGCGCAAGCCCCACCGGAAGGCGTTCGAGCGCGTCGCCGACGAGTTGGGCGTCGCGACCGCGGCGCTGATCCACGTCGGCGACGAGCCCGCTGTCGACGGCGCGGTCGCCGACCTCGGCGGCCGGTTCGTCGACGTGACCGAGACGCCCCTCGCGCGGCTCCCGGAGCGACTGGAGGCGCCGTAGCGTGCCCGCCGCGGCCGCCGCCGCGGTCGCGCTCGCGGTGGTCCTGGACCGGCTGTTCGCCGAGCCGCCGGCGCGCCTGCACCCCGTCGTCTGGCTCGGAAAGATCGTCGGCGCCGTCGACCGGCGCTTCCGCAGCTCCGCGCTCGCCGGCCTCCTGGCGGCCGCAGTGCTCCCCCTCGCGTTCGCGGGGGCGGCCGCGGGAACGGTGTGGGGCGGCGCAGTTCTCGTGGCCGCCGTCGTCTCCGGGACCTCCGCGGTCCCCGTCCTCCCCGCCTTCTCCGCCCTCCCCGCCGCGACCGCGGTCGCCGGCCTGCTGGCCGGACTGGTGCTGTTCTCCTGTTCGAGTCTGCGGATGCTGCTGGACGCTGCGAGCGAGGTCGTCTCGTTGTCCGTTTCTGACCTCGACGCAGCGCGGAACGCGCTCCCGTCGCTCGCTGGCCGCGATCCGAGCGCCCTGTCCGCGGCGGACGTGCGCTCGACGGCCGTCGAGAGCGCCGCGGAGAACCTCGCCGACGGGCTGGTCGCGCCGCTTGCGGCGTTCGCGTTCGCGGCGGCCGGAGCGTCGCTTCTCGGCGCCTCCACGCCGTTTCTCGCGCTCCCGCTCGCCGCGGGCGCCACGGCGTGGGTGAAGGGCGTGAACACGCTCGACTCGATGCTCGGCTACCGGTCGAAACCGGTCGGCCGGGCGCCCGCGCGGCTCGACGACGCGGTCATGTGGCTGCCGGCGCGCGCGAGCGCGCTCTGTCTCGGACTGGCGGTCCGCTCGCCCGGGGCCGTGGTCCGGGCCCGAGAGTGGGCCCGGATTCCGGCCTCGCCGAACTCCGGCTGGCCGATGGCGACCGCGGCCGCCGCGCTCGACGTTCGCCTCCGGAAGCCGGACGCCTACGACCTGAACCCCGACCGCGAACTGCCGGACGCCGAGACCGCGGCGGCCGGGGTTCGGCTCGTCGGGCGGGCGGGCTGGACCGCTGTCGCGATCGCGGGGGTGACCGCGGCCGTATGAGCGACGCCGATGCCGACGCCGCGGCCGGCCCGGAGGGAACGCCGACGCCGACCGGGCGCGCCGAACCGGTCCCCGCGCTCCGCGGTGCGTTCGGGTTTCTGACTCGGATCCCGATCCCAGGTTCGACGCCGGCGGACTGGGACGCGTTCAGACGCTCGCCGTGGACGTTCCCGGTGGTCGGCGCGGTTCTGGGAGCGGTTGCCGGCCTCACGTTCGCGCTCCCGGTTCCCGCACCGACCGCCGTCGCGGCGTACCTCCTCGCACTCTACCTGCTCGGCGGAATCACGCACGCCGACGGGCTCGCGGACCTGGGCGACGCGCTCGCCGTCCACGACCCGGAGCGCCGGCATTCGGTCCTGAAGGACGCCGAGACGGGCGTCGGCGGCGTGCTCGCGCTCGGGGTGACGCTCGCGGCGCTGACGCTCGGCGCGGCGGGCCTCGCGACCACGGCCGCGGCCGCCGGCGTGGCCTTCCGGATCGCCATCGCCGCCGAAGCCGGCGCGAAGCTCGGCATGGCGCTGCTCGTCTGTCTCGGTGCGCCCGCCCACGAGGGACTCGGCTCACAGCTCGTCGGTGTCGTCGGCCCGCTCTCGGCGGTCCCGGCGGTCGTCGTCGCCGCGCCGGTCCTGCTCGCGCCGCCGACCGGCGCGCTCCCGGCGCTCGCGGCGGCGCTGCTCGCTGGCCCGGCGGTCGCGCTCGCGGTGCTGGCGCGGAGCGAGCGCTGGGTCGGCGGCGTGAGCGGCGACCTGATCGGCGCGGCGAACGAGCTCGGGCGCGCGGTCGCGCTCCACATGGGGGTGGTCGCGTGGGCGCTGACGTGACGGACGACTCGGAGCCGGTACCCGAGCCGGTCCCGGCGGTCCTGCTCTGTGGCGGGCGTGGAACCCGGCTCTCCGGCGGCGACGCACCGCCCGCGGTCCGGGACGCGGAGAAGCCGATGCTCCCGATCGCCGGCAAGCCGATGGTCGCGCGCGTCCTCGACGCGCTGCTCGCCGCGGAGCGAGTCGGGGTCGTTCACGCGGTCACCTCCCCGCACACGCCCGCGACGGCGGGGTTCCTGGAGAAGCGAGCGACGGCCGCCCGCTCCGACGAAGACGGCTCGCGTCCCGTCCGCGTGACCGAGGGTTCCGGCGAGGGGTACGTCGCGGACCTCGACGCCGCGATCTCGCGCGTGGGAACGCCCGCCGTCACGGTCGCCGCGGACCTTCCCCTCCTCGCGCCCGCGGACGTGGACGACGCGGTCGCGCACGCGGCGGGCGACTCGCTCGCGGTCTGCGTGCCGGCGAGCCTGAAGCGGTCGCTCGGCATCAGCGCGGACACGACGTTTCGGGCGTCGGACGCAGGCTCAGGGGGAGGTGGGGTAGAGGATGCGGAGAAGGACGACCGCGAGCTCGCCCCCACCGGCCTGAACGTCGTCGGCGAGGGCGCGGACCGGCTTCGGGTCCGTGAGGGCGCAGCCGGCCGGCGGCTCGCGATGAACGTCAACCGCCCCCGGGACGTTGCCGTTGCTGATCGGCTGATCTCCGAGGGCGAGTGAGTCGGAGCGAACCCCCGTGTTGGGGACTGTGGTCGGGCTATTTCTGTGTCCGTTGCAGACGTTATTGATCTGGACAGCAACACCTCGAAAGCCCCAGCCGGCTCGACCGGCCGTCGTGAGACGGTCCGGGCTGCCTGCAGTGGCGGGCTGCCGGGCTGCGACTCACGGGCTCCCGCTCGTGCCTCGCGGGAACGCGACACGCGCTGCGCTCCTCGCTCCCCGCTTGGCGAGACAACCAACATTGCGCTAGCCTCCAGCGTGCAGTAGCGCGCTGGAGACACAGCCCGCTGCGGTGCTTACGGCGTCGGGGTCGGATCGAGCCGACTGCCCCGTTCAGTCTCACCCAGCACCGCGACCGCCCCGCACCGCCCCGCGGCCGCACTGCAGGCCTCGCACCTCCCCAGCCTCGGCGCCGGCGCGGCCGCGAACCGCACCGCAATGCGGCCGCGCCGCCGCCTCCCTCGCGCGGTCGCGGCGACACGCGAAGCGGTCGCCGCGGCGCGCGCCGACAGCACCGCACCGCAACAGCACGGCTCCACAACAGAATCACCTCACGGCGTCGTTCACATCACGCTAACGCGGTACGTCCCCTCAGATCCCCTTGCCCATCAGGTGACTGCGGAGCACGTCGGGCGTCTTCACGCCGCTCTCGGTGTTGATCAGGACGACCTCGTCGTCCGGGTCGAAGAAGTCCTCCTGTGCGAGGTCCCACGCGCCCGCGGGAGCGACCCCGCCCGCGGCGCCCATCTCGAGCACCTCGTTTTGGGCGACGGCCACCGCGCTCTCGAGGATGTCGTCGTCGCTCGCGGTGACGCCGCGGCCGCCCGTCGCGCGGACCGCCGCGACCGCGGCCGCACCGCCCGCGGGGTCGGGGATCTCCAGTTCGCCGCAGATCGTGTCGGGCGTCTCCCACGGCTCCGGCGCGTCGAGACCGCGGTCCAGCGCCGCGGCGACCGGCGCGCACCCCTCGGGCTGGGCGGCGACCAACGTCGGCATCGCGTCGAGAAGGCCCAGCTCGCGGAGCTCGCGGAACCCCTTCTCGATGCCGACGACCAGTTCGCCGGTGCTGGTCGGGACGACGACCGCGTCGGGCACCTCCCACGCGCGGTCCGCCGCGATCTCGTAGGCGACCGTCTTCGCACCCTCGTGGCGGTACGGCGTGGTGAACGCGCCCAGGTCCGTGTACTCGGTCGCGAGCTGCTCGTCGACGGCCGCCGCGGCGTCCGGGAAGCGCCCGCCGACGACGCGCATGTCGCCGCCGTGGACGTTCGTCATCGCCTTGTTCGAGAAGGCGCACCGCGAGGGGACGAACGCGTACGACCGCAGGCCCGCGCGGCCGGCGTACGCCGCCATCGATTGCCCGGAGTTGCCGGGCGTCGCGGCCGCGAGCGGCTCCACGTCGCGGGACGCCGCGTGCTCGCTCGCGGCCGCGACCGCGAGACACATCCCGCGGTCGTGGAACGTCCCGGTCGGGTTGCGCGCCTCGTCCTTTATCAGCACCTCGCCGACGCCGAGCTCGCCGGCGAGCCGGTCGGCGCTCACGAGCGGCGTGCCCCCCTCGGCCGCCGCGGGAAGCGCCGCGGCCGGGAACGGGAGCAGCGCGTCGAACCGCCCGACGCCGCGGCCGCGTGCGGGCCCGGCCGCAGCCTCGCGGAACGCCGCCGAATCGACGGCACCGTAGTCGTAGGTCGGGTCGAGCGACCCGTCACACTCCGGACACCGGCCGGCCGTCGTCGCGTCGTGGACGGCGCCGCAGTCCCGGCACTCCAGCCCCTCGAACGCGTCCGTCGTCTCCATGCGCGCCCCTTGTGACAGCGGCGACTAAGCCCTTCCCGTCTCGACTCGCTCCCCCGCGGGAGCGGACCGCCACCCCGCGCCGCCGGGACTACCGCGTGCCGCCGGGACTTTTGCCCCCGCGCCCCCAACGGCGGACATGGACGACGACTCCGAGGTCGCGGTGGTCGGCGGGGGGCTCGCGGGGCTGACGGCGGCCGCCCGGCTGGCCGAGCGGGGCCGCGACGTGACCCTCTTCGAGCGCCGCGAGCGCGTCGGCGGCCGCGTTCGGAGCCGGACCGTCGACGGGTTCACGCTCGACCGCGGCTTCCAGGTGCTGTTCACCGCCTACCCGGCGGTCCGCGAGGAACTCGACCTCGACGCGCTCGACCTCCGGCGGTTCGCGCCCGGCGCGACGATCTGCCGCGATGGGTCCCGAGCCGTCCTCTCCGACCCGATCCGGGACCCTCGCCGCGCGGTCGAGTCCGCGCTGAACCACGAGATACCGCTGACCGACAAGCTCCGGACGCTCGCACTCAGACACGACCTCCTCCGGCGCCCGGAGGTGGAGTTCTTCGTCGGACCGGACGAGTCGATCCGCGCGTACCTCGACGACTGGGGCTTCTCCGACGCCTACGTCGAGCGCTTCGTCGAGCCCTTCTATGGCGGCATCACGCTCGACCGGAGCCTCTCGACCTCCTCGCAGGTGTTCGAGTACACCTTCCGCGCGATGAGCCGTGGCGGAATCGCGGTCCCGGCCGCCGGCATGGCGGCCGTCCCCGACCAGTTGGCGTCCCGCGCGAGGGAGGCCGGCGCCCGGATCGAGACCGGTCGAGAGGTCGTTCGGGTCAACGCCGAGGACGGCGAGGAGAGCGAGGATGAAGGGAGCGCCGACGGCGCGGACGCGACCGTCTACTTCGCGGACGACACCGGCCACGCCGCGGACGCGGTCGTCGTAGCCACGGACCCGAAGACGGCACGCCGGCTGACGGACGTGGGGTCGATCCCGACGGAGGGCGTCGGCTGCGTCTCCGCGTGGTACACGCTTCCGGAGGGGGCCCCCTTCGAGACCGGCGGTCGGATCCTACTCAACGCGGGCGGCGATCGACCGAACACGGTGATTCCGATGTCCGAGGTCGCGCCGACGTACGCGCCCGACGACCGTGCGCTGATCAACGCGACGTTCGTCGACGAGGCGGCACTCGACGCGGACGACGGGACGCTCCACGAGGCGACCCGCGAGGCGCTCGCATCGTGGTTCCCCGAGCGCTCTTTCGGGGGGTTGGACCCGCTCGCCGTCGACCGGATTCCGTTCGCGCAGTTCGCGCAGCCCCCGGGGTTCCGGACGGACCTGCCGAGCGTCGACGACCCCGAGGGGCCGGTGTGTCTGGCCGGCGACTACACCGAGTGGTCCTCGATACAGGGCGCGATGGCGAGCGGGCAGACGGCGAGCGACGCGGTCGCGGAGCTGTTGGCCGAGTAGCGGTCGCCCCCCTCAGGGGACGATGACGGCGCGGCCGTCGATCTCGCCCGCCTCCAGAAGCTCCGCGACGCGATTGACCTCCGCCAAATCGTAACGGCTGGTGTGAAGCTCCACGTCGCCGCGGTCGACGAGGGCGACGAGCTCCTGGAGCTCGGTGTACTTGCCGACGAGCGTGCCGCGGTAGGCGAATTCCCCATCCACGAGCGTCTGCGCGGGCTCGTGGACGTGTCCACCGTAGCCGACGACGTGGTGGTCTCCGCCCGGGGCGCCGATCTCCGGCCCGAGTCCCGTCGTCTCGTCGGCGCCGACGAAGTCGATGATCTGTTGGGCGCCTGCACCGTCGCTGACGGCGTCCACCTCCGCGGCCACGTCGTCGCTGGCCGGGTTCAGCGCGTGGCGCGCGCCCAGATCGAGCGCCAGTTCGCGGGCGGACGCCTTCAGGTCGAGCGCGACGATGTCGGCGGCGCTCATGGCGTCGAGACACTGGACGCCGATGTGGCCGAGCCCGCCGACCCCGATGATGACCGCGGTGTCGCCGGGGTTCAGCTCCGCGGCCGCCTTCTTGACCGCGTGGTAAGCGGTGATGCCCGCGTCCGCGTGCGGTGCGATCTCCGCCGGATCGACCTCGCCCGGGAGCGGGATGACCGCACGCTCGTTCGTGAGGAGATACTCCGCGAAGCCACCGTCGTGAGTCAGCCCGGGGAACTGCACGTTCTCGCAGTACATGTCCTCACCGAGCCGGCAGGATCGGCAGGTGCCACAGGTCATCACCGGGTGACAGATGACGCGGTCCCCCTCCTCGACGACCGACACGCTCTCGCCGGTTTCGACGACGGTGCCCGCGTTCTCGTGGCCGAGAGTGAGCGGGAGTTCCTGTGGGACGTACTCTTCCCACATGCCCTCGATGACGTGGTTGTCGGTCTGGCACCACCCGGCGCCTTCCACCTCGACGACCACGTCGGTCCCGGTCGCGGTCGGTCGATCCACCTCGTCGATCTCCAGCGCATCGCCCATGTCGTGTGTGTACTCGTGGAGTCTCGCGGCGCGCATACCGGAACGTCGGCCACGATCAGTATAAACGTTCGTTACGTTCCAACACACGACATGGCCGGGAAATAACATGGACGACCATGATAGTTATGAGGTAGCAATACACACAGACACCCGCATGTATCGCACGGAGGACGGCGAGGAGATCTTCGTCGTCGACAGCCACGTTCATTTCTGGGACGCGAGCCAGGAGAACATCGTGCACGAGGGAGGCGAACAGTTCATCCAGTGTTTCTACGACTACCACACGGCGTTCACGCCGGAGGAGAAGCAGTGGACGCTGGAGGAGTACCGCAAGTACGGCGCCGATCGCATGCTCGAGGACCTGTTCGGCAACGCGGCCGCGGACATGGGTATCTTCCAGCCGACGCATCTCGACGAGTTCTACGACGAGGGGTTCAACAGGGTCGACGACAACGCGGCGCTCGCGGCCGAACACCCGGAGCGGTTCATCGTCAACGGTCGGTTCGACCCTCGTGAGGGCGAGGCCGGCCTCCGCGAACTGGAGCGACAGAAGGAGGAGTACGACATCGACGGCGTGAAACTCTATACGGCGGAGTGGTACGGCGACTCGAAGGGGTGGCGACTCGACAGCGAGGCGGCCTTCGAGTTCCTGGAGAAATGCTCGGAGCTCGGCATCGAGAACATTCATCCACACAAGGGGCCGACGATCCGGCCGCTCAACCGCGACGCCTTCGACGTCGCCGACGTGGACGACGCCGCGACCTCCTTCCCGGAGCTCAACTTCGTGGTCGAGCACGTCGGGCTGCCGCGGCTCGACGACTTCTGCTGGATCGCCGCACAGGAGCCGAACGTCTACGGCGGGCTCGCGGTCGCCGCCCCGATGGCGGTCAACCGCCCGCGGAAGTTCGGCGAGGTGATGGGTGAACTCCTGTTCTGGCTCGGCGAGGACCGGCTCCTGTTCGGCTCCGACTACGCGCTGTGGGACCCCGACTGGCTGGTCGAGACGGTGATGAACGCCGAGCTCACCGACGAGCAACGCGACGAGTACGGGACCGAGCTCTCGACGGACGTGATGCGGAAGGTGATGGGCGAGAACGCCGCCGACCTCTACGACATCGACATCGAGGCGAAGAAGCGAGAACTCCGGAACGACGGCGTCAGCGAGCGGTTCGGGCTGACCGATCACTACGCCGGCGGCGGGACGGCGGCGGACTGATGTCGGGGCGATCCGCGGACGCGACGGACGCGCCCGACGTCGCGGCGGTGCGCCGGCGGCTCGACCGCGTCGAGGACCCCGAGCTCGCGCGGTCCATCGTCGAACTCGACTACGTCGACCGGATCGAAGTCTCGGACGGGCGGGTCCGCGTCGCGTTCACGCTGCCGACCGCGTGGTGTTCGCCCGCCTTCGCATGGATGATGGCGGCCGACGCCCGCGATGAGGTCGACGCGCTCGGGTGGGTCCGGGAGGTGCGCGTGGAGCTTCATGACCACATGCACGACGAGGAGATCACCGCGGGGGTCAACGCCGGTGACGGCTTCGGCGAGACGTTCCCGGATGCGACCGGCGGCGTTGCGTCGGTCAGGGCCACCCTCGCGGACAAGGCCCGCCTCGCGCGCCAGTACGACGCGATGAACGCGCTGCTGGACGCGGGCGTCGACCCCGACCAGATCGTCGCCCTGCGGCGCTCGGACGTGGAGGTACGGGACGACGGGGCGCGCGTCGCACTCGACGGCGTGACGGTCGTCGCGGACGGCGACCCCGTGGCGTCGTACCTCGGGAAGGCGGCCGCAAGCGGACACGTGACCGACCCGGGCGACCGGCTGTTCCTGACGCCCGAGGCAGACCCGATCCCGATCGCGGAGTTCGAGACCGTCCACAAGCGCTGTCGGCTCGCCGGCGTCAACATGGACGGACAGGGAGCGGTCTGTGACGCGCTCAACGAGGCCCGCTACGGTTCGGAGACGTCCGGACCGTAGCACCGGTGAGGAACGGGGCACACGGAGGCGCTGCGTGAGGTCGGCGAGGGTACATCCTACCCCGACGCCCTCTACCGGATCGGACCGAGGCCGCCGAGGCCACCCCCACCCGCTCCCGGGCCGTCGTCCTCCGGTTCGCCGTGACCCGGCTCCGCGAGCCCGTGCCTGCCGCGCTCACGCCAGTCGGCCACCTCCCAGCCGCACGCCGGACAGCGTTCCTCGCCCCAGTCGAAGGGCTCCCCGCAGCCGAGGCAGTCGGTGTCGGTGTTCACGGCCGGAGGTCGGACCTGGAGCGACAAAAGTGCTCACCGCGCCTCGCGAGGCTCGGGGACCGAGTCGATCGAATCCCCGGCCTCGACGTGCGCGCTCGCGGTTGCGTACGCCTCGCGGACGCGCCTGAACGTCGCCTCGTCGCCCCCCTGATCGGGGTGGACCTCCTTGACGCGCTCCCGGTAGGCCCGCTTGACTGCCGCGGCGTCCGCGGTTCGCGAAACGCCGAGTTCGTCGAACGCGGCCGCGACCGGGTCCGGCGTCCGCCGCGCTCGCGGCTCCGGTTCGGGCACGTCGAAGGGGAGCCGCCTCCCCAGCGAGTGGCCGGGGAGTTCGTGCTCGGCGAGCACGGCGCTGACGCCCGCCTCGCGCAGTCGGAAGTAGTCGTGTGCGTCGAAGGTGACCGCCACCTCGCGCTCGGGGAGGTAAAACGGGACCCGGACGTCGGCGACGGAGGCGCCTTCACGAACGCGCTCGCCGATGGAGCGGAGGTAGTCGCGCACCTCCATCCGGCGGCGTGCGGCGCCGTCCACGCGGGGGCCGCTGCTGGAGCGGTCGCGGGTCGGGGACAGCCGGTCGGCCGCGTAGAAGGTCGCGGCGACGCCGCCGGTCGCGAGCAGTCCCAGCGCGACGCCGACGAGCAGCCACGCCGGCAGGAGTCGGACGATGTCGACGACCACGCCCGCGATACGGGCGCGGGGCTCAAGAACCTCTCGTCGGCGGCCGTCGGCGATGCTGAGAAAACGGAGCCGGTCGTTCGGACCCTCGCTTCAGAGCATCCCCTGCGACTTCAGCCCCTCGATGACGTCGTCGACGAGGGAGTCGACGTCCGCGTAGGGGAACTCCTGTTCGCTACCCAGCTTGGCTGCGAGCTCCATCGCGGTGAAGCTCACGTCGCCGGCTTCGAACTTCGTCGCGGGGCCGTCCGGCAGCGCCGGAACGAGGTCCATCTGGCTGTCGACCGGGAAGTCTGCGCCCTCGAAGGCGTCGCGGAACTGCGCGCGGAGTTCGGCTTCGACATCAGTCATGTCTCCACGTCCATCCACGGACCGCAAAAGCGTTCCGGAACAACGATAAACCCATTCTGCATTTCTCCCGTGATCCGGATCCGGGGGGAGTTCCGGAACCTCCGCGATTATGTCGGTGGAGCCGCCACGCCCGGGTATGCCGTTCGATTTCGACGACGACCTGTTGTGTGAGCTGACCGAGGCGCCGGGCGTCCCGGGCTACGAGGACCGCGTTCGCGAGATCGTTCGCCGCGAGTTCGCGGACAGCGTCGACCGCGTTCGCTCCGACGCGATGGGCAACGTCGTCGGCACTATCGAGGGCGAGAGCGACTACGCGGTCGCCGTCGCCGCTCACATGGACGAGATCGGCTTCATGGTCAGACACGTCACCGACGAGGGGTTCCTGCAGGTGGACCCGCTCGGCGGCTTCGACGCCCGCGTCCTGCGCGCGCAGCGCGTGACGGTCCACACCGACGGGGAGGACCTCACCGGCGTCATCGGGTCGGTCCCGCCGCACACGCTCACGGAGGAGCAGCGCGAGGCGGACGACGAGGTCTCCGACGTCTACATCGACGTGGGGCGCGAGGGCGACGCGGTCGCGGAGCTGGTCGACGTGGGCGACCTCGTGACGCTCGACCAGACGACCACGCGGATGGGCGACCGCGTGACCGGCAAGGCGCTCGACGACCGGGTCTGCGTCCTCGCGATGCTGGAGGCCGCCCGCCGGATCGAGGAGCCGGCAGTGACGGTTCACTTCGCCGCGACCGTCCAGGAAGAGGTTGGCCTCCGCGGGGCCGAGGCGCTCGGCGTCGACATCGACCCGGATCTCGCGGTGGCGCTGGACGTGACCGTAGCGAACGACGTGCCGCAGATCCCCGACGAGGCCGACGCAGTGACGCGACTGGGGGAGGGAGCCGCGATCAAGCTGAAGGACTCCTCGGTGATCACGAACCCGAAGGTGACGGCGCGGCTCCGGGACGTGGCCGAGAGCGAGGGGATCGAGCACCAGACGGAAGTGCTGCCCGCGGGCGGGACGGACACCGCCGGGTTCCAGAACAGCGCGGGCGCAAAGCCGGTCGGCGCGCTGTCGATCCCGACCCGGTATCTCCACACGGTAACCGAGACCGCGGACGGCGACGACGTGGACGCGACGATCGACCTGCTGACGGCCTTCCTGGAGTCCGAGACGGGCGAGAACGACTACACGCTGTAGGTCGCCGTGAGTGAGGGGCCGACCGCGGCGCTCCGGCGGCCCGCTCGACGATGGCGAGCAGACGGCCGATGTTTGGCGAGCAGGCGGCGCATCGCTCCGCGTCCCCGGCGGCGCGCCGCGCGACCGCCTCGACGCGCCGGGAACCCCTCTCAGGTCACGGGACAGGTTCGCCACGTCATGGGTCATAAATGACCGGAGCGGTCCGAGGGGCGAACCAAAGTATTCACTACGGGGCGTCGCCAACCGGGAGGTATGAGTACGGACGACGTCTCCCGGCGCATGTTCATGCGGACTGCCGGCGGGGCCGCGGCGGCGGGCGCGGCGGTCGGTGCGAGCGGTACGGCGGCCGCTCAGGAGGAGGAGCCAGACTGGCCGAGCGCCGTGGAGGGCAACGTCAACAGCTATCAGGACGCCCGCGGACAGGACGAGGTGACGGTCGCGGTCGGCGCCGGTGACGGGCTGGCGTTCGACCCGACGAAGATCTGGGTCGATCCCGGAACGACGATCATCTGGGAGTGGACGGGTTCGGGCGGCGACCACAACGTCAGCGCGGTCGACGGCCCCGCCTCCTTCGAGAGCGAGATCGTCGGCGAAGAGGGCCACACCTTCGAGTACGAGACCAGCGAGGAGGACGCCGGCATCACCCACTACCAGTGTGACCCGCACCAGCAGGTCGGGATGCACGGCGGGATCGCGGTCGGCAGCGACATCCCGACGGTGGACACGGGCGGCGGCGACTCGAACGCCGTCTTCATCCCCGACGCCGCGAAGGCGCTCGGCGTGGCGACGTTCATCGCGATGGTCGCGACGCTCGGGCTCGCGTTCTTCTTCATCAGCTACGGCGGCGACGGCGGCGCGGCCCAGTAGCCGCCTCACCGAGCGGAGAAGCCGATTTCTGCCGCGTTCGGGACTCCTGTCAGGACTCCTCGTTCAGCAGCGTCCGGTACCGCTTCAGGACCGTCTCCAGCACCGCGTCGTGGTCGTACTCGGCGTATGTCTCGTCGACGGTCCGGTGGTCGAGCGAGCTCGCGTCGGCGATCTCGGCCGCGAGCTCCGCCGGGCTGGTGACCAGGCTCGACCGCTCTCGTCCCTCGACCAGCTCGTGTGCACTGGACCCGGCCTGATACTCCACGAGACCGACGCAGCCGCACGCGAGCGCGCACAGGAGGTCGGACGCGAACGTTTCGCGCGTGGCGGTCCAGGCGACGACGTGTGCGCCGCGGAAGAGGGGGATCCGCTCCGCGGCGGGCAGGTCGCCGAGGAACGTCACGCGGTCGTCGATCCGGAGGTCGCTCGCGGTTCGCTCGGCGGCCGCGCGCTCCGGACCGTCGCCGATCACCGCCGCGTTCCAGTCGCGACCGCGGAGCTCCGCGAGCCCCAGCAGGAACGTCTCCACGTTGGCGTGCCGGTCGAGCCGCCGGGAGTAGATCAGGTCGAAGCGGTCGTCGACCGGCGCGTCGCGGATCGCGTCGTAGTCGACGCTCTCCGGGACCACCGTCACCGCGTCGTCGCCGGCCCCGTGTTCCCATACCCGAGTTCTGACGGTTCTCGCGGGCGTGAGAACGGCGTCCGCGCCGCGGGCGGCCAGTCGGTAGCGGCTCGCGGCGTCGGTCGGGCGGTCGTCCCACCAGTCGACGAGCACCGGGACGCGGAGGAGTCGCCCCGCGAGCTCCGCGGCGACCGCGCCACCGGGCGGACTGTTGACCGCGTGGACGAGTTCGGGGCTCGCCCGGCGGAGCGCCGCCGGCAGTGTCGCGGCGAAGCGGGCGGGCGCCGGCTCCCGAGTCACTCGCCGGTAGGTGATCCCCTCCTCCTCGAAGGCGTCGTGGTCGCCGCCCCACCACTGCGCGCACAGCCACGTCACGCGGTGGCCGCGGTCGGCGAGCAGGCGGGCGAACCGTCGCGTCCGGGTCCGAGCCGGCGTCTCCCCGTGGTGCGGGGTGAACAACGAAACGAACGCGACGCGCATGCCCGAGCCAACCGCGTGCCCCGACATAAATGCCGGCGGTTCCGGCGACGCGGTCGCGACCGACCGCGGGATGCGGTGGCCGTCGGCGACCGCGGGATGCGGTGGCCGTCGGCGACCGCGGGATGCGGCGACCCGGGAGGCGGTCGCACCCTCGCCCACCCGAAGGGGTTTGACCCGGGCGAGCGAAGGGTTCGCATGGAGCAGTACGATGTCGATCGCTACCTCAACGTCCGCAGCGCCGGCGGGGCCAGCTTCGGTCCCGAGGGGCGGCTCTCGTTTCTGATCGACACGACCGGCACCGCGCAGGTCTGGTCGCTCGACGCGCCGGAGTCGTGGCCCGACCAGCACACGTTCTTCGAGGACGGCGTCTCGTTCGTGGACGCCTCGCCGGAGCGCGACGAGGCCGTCTTCGGCATGGACGAGGGCGGCAACGAGCGCGCGCAGCTGTACCGCCTCGACTACGCGAGCGGGGCGATAACGAACCTCACGGAGCGCCCGGAGGCGAAGCACCGGTGGGGCGGCTGGACGAGCGACGGCGACCGGTTCGCGTTCACGTCGAACCGGCGGGACGAGGCCGTCTTCGACGTGTACGTGCAGGGGCGCGAGGAGACCGGAAGCGACGCGGACCTCGTGTACGAGGGCGACGGCTGGCTCTCGCTTTCCGGGTGGTCGCCGAGCGACGACCGCCTGCTCGTCGTCGAGGCGCACTCCTCGTTCGATCAGGATCTCCACGCGCTCGGCGTGGCGAGCGGCGAGCGCCGCCACCTCACGCCCCACGAGGGCGACGTGCGCTACGGGAGCGCCGAGTGGGGTCCCGACGGCGAGTCGGTCTACTGCGTCACCGACCGCGAGTCCGACACGCTCCGGCTGGAGCGGCTGGACGTTGAGACCGGCGAGTGGGACGTGGTGGCGGACGGTGACGGGTGGAACGTCGACGGCGTCAGCATCGACGAGGACTCGCGTCGGCTGGTCTACTCCCGCAACGTCGAGGGGTACACGGAGCTGACCGTCGGCGAACTCGTCGCGCCCGACCGGATCGACGAGCTCCCGGAGCCGGACCTTCCCGAGGGCGTCGCTGGCGGAGTGAGCTGGAGTCCGGACGGGAACCGCTTCGCCGTCTCGGCGTCGGGGCGCGGGGACAACGGCAACGTGTACGTCGTGGAGGTGACCACCGGCGAAACGGAGCGGTGGACCAGCGCCTCCACCGCCGGCATCCCGCCGGAGACGTTCGTGAACCCGGAGCTCGTCCGCTACCCGACGTTCGACGGCCGCGACATCCCGGCGTTCTTCTCGGTGCCGGAGACTGACCCGCCGGAGGGCGGCTACCCGGTCGTCGTGGACATCCACGGCGGACCGGAGGCACAGCGGCGGCCCTCCTTCGCGGGAGTGACGCAGTACCTGCTCAACCACGGCTACGCGGTGTTCGAGCCGAACGTCCGCGGCTCCGCCGGCTACGGGAAGGCGTACGCCGCGCTCGACGACGTGGAGAAGCGCATGGACTCGGTGCGGGACGTGCGCGCCGGCGTCGAGTGGCTTCACGACCACCCCGAGGTCGACCGCGACCGCGTCGTGGCGATGGGCGGCTCCTACGGCGGGTTCATGGTGCTCGCGGCGATGACCGAGTATCCCGACCTGTGGGCCGCGGGCGTCGACGTGGTCGGCATCGCGAACTTCGTCACCTTCCTCGAGAACACCGGCGACTGGCGCCGGTCACTACGCGAGGCCGAGTACGGCAGCCTCGAGGCGGACCGCGAGTTCCTGGAGTCCATCTCGCCGGTCAACAACGTCGACCGCATCGCCGCGCCGCTGTTCGTCCTCCACGGCGCGAACGACCCGCGCGTCCCGGTCGGCGAGGCCGAGCGCATCGTCGAGGGCGCCCGCGAGGGGGACGTGCCGGTCCGGAAGCTGATCTTCGAGGACGAGGGCCACGGCTTCTCGAAGCTGGAGAACCGCAAGGAGGCGTACCGCGCGGTCGTGGAGTTCCTCGACGAACACGTCTGAGCGCCGGCGGTTTTTGGACCACTCGGAGGCTCAGAGGTCCCGTCTCAGACCACGTCGCCGCGCACCGAGGTCCCCTCGCTCTCCGCGCGTTCGGCGGTCACGGCCTCGGCGGCCGCGGCCGCCGCCTCGGGGTCGGCGCCCATCCCCTCGAGCGCCGCCTCAAGCGTCGGCATGGCGAACGACCCCTCGCGAAGCTTCTCGAACGCCTCCGGGTCGCGTTGCCCCTCCGCCCACAGGCAGACGCCGCGGGGGTCGAGCACCTCGTCGTACGCCTCGCGCACGAGCGCGCCGCGGAGCCGCTGGGTCACGTTGTCGCCGAACCCCGTGTTGCAGACCTCGAGGTGAACCGGTTCCGTGACCCCGTCGAGCAGGTGGGCGGCCAGGCACTTCTCGGGCGCCGCGTAGCCGTTGTCGCTCGCCCGGATCCACTCGGGGTGGGCGGCCGCCCACTCCGCGCGGACGGTGCTGCCGATCCCCTTCACGCCGTACTCGGCCTCGAAGTCGGTCGCGTCGACGGCGCCGTCGTCGCCCGCCGTCGCCGACGCATCGCCGCCCGCGGTCGCCGCCGCATCGGCGCCGCCCCGACCGCCGCCGAACAGCACGTCCTTGGTCACGTACACGTCGAGGCGCTCGACGGGGTCGAGCCCGAGCGCCACGTCGCCGTACACCCACACCTCGCGGACGGGGACGGGCATCGTCTCGGTCGCGACCGTCTCCACGACGGAGGCGGCGCGGTCGACGGCGGTCTCGCGGTCCATTTGCCCCGGGTTGGCGGCGGAGGGTGAAACGGATTTCGTCCGCGGGTCGCTACTTCTCGATGATCGACTCCTCGACGGTCTCGCCGAAGTGCCGCGCCACGTCCTCGTAGTAGCAGAGCACCTCGTCGCCGGGTTCGAGGTCCGTGACCGCGACGCGGCCCCCGCGGGTCGGGACCTTGATCGTCTCGGCGTTCTGGAGCAGGGTCTCCACACGGTCGGTCCCCTCCGCGGTCTCGACCTCGGCCTCGACGCGGAACATGGGCCGTTTCTCGATCTTCACGCGGCCGACGATGGCCTCGCGGGTGTGCCCTTCCGTGTCGACGACCTGCACGTCGTCGCCGGACTGCAGCTCCGCGAGGTACTTCGTTCCGCCGTCGGGGGTGCGGACGTACGCGTGGACCGCGCCCGCGTTGACTCGGAACGGGCGGGAGGCGACGTACGGCGACTCCGCGGTCTCCGCGTGGACGAAGAAGAGCCCGCGCGACATCGAGCCGACGAGCATCCCCTCGTCGTGCTCGAGCAGGCTGCCGGTGTCGATGCAGACGCGGTCGGCCATGCCGGTCGGCTCCACTTCCAGCACCTCGGCGTAGGTGAGCTCCAGCTGCTCGCGCTCGGCGGCGTCGCGGGCCTCCACGGCCCCGCGGATCTCGTCCGGGGAGTCCGAGTCGATCAGGACGCCGTCGGCGCCGGTCTCCAGCGTCTCGAAGGCCGTCCGGGCCTCCGCGGCGGTGGTCGCGCCCGCGATCAGGTGCGTCTCCTCGCCGACGCGGGCGATCAGGTTCTCCAGCGGGATGATCGTCCAGTCCTCGCCGATGACGACGGTGTAGTCGGCCTCGGCCGCGGCCTCCTCGGCGAACGCCTCGTACTCGGTGTCGAGGATCCGGACGTACGCGCCCTGGGCGCGGTCGTCGCGGCGGCGGAGCGTCGTCAGGTCCGCGGAGCCGGAGAAGTCGTCGGGCAGGTCGATGGTGCCGTCGCCCTCGCTGTCCTTGCCGACGAAGTAGAGGTCGGCCTCCCCCTCGGGCTCGGCCGCGTCGACCACGTCCGCGTCCGAGCGGAACGCCGCCACGTTCACGTCGCCCAGCTCGCGGACCCGGGAGACGTCCCCCTCGTCCACGAGCACCCAGTCGACGCCGGCCTCGATGCCCGCGGTGATCCGCCGCTTCCGGTCCTCCCAGTCGCCGACGGCGTCGTCGGCCTTGACCCAGACGGTGCGCGTCATTACCGGAGGGTCGCGGCCGCGTGGCTTCAAAACTGCGGAAGGTGCAGGCCGGTGCGGCCGGGATGCTGTGGTGGTGCTGGGACGGGTCGTGGGCGGCGCTGGGGCGGTGCTGTGTCGGTGCTGTGCTGTCGGCGCGCGCGAGAAACGCGTGCGAGGGAGCCTGCGGTCGCGGTCGCGCAGCGGCGCGGTGCGGTCGCGCGACCGCGACTGCGGCGAGGTTGGGGAGGTGCGAGGCTGCGGTCGCGGTGCGGGGCGGGACTGAAAGGGGCAGCCGGCTCGATCCCGCCCGGACGACGCAAGCACTCGCGTCGGGTGTTGCGGAGAGACGCGAGCGCGCAGCGAGGCCCGGCGGGTCGAGCCGGCTGGGGCTTTCTGGGTGTTGCTGTCCAGATCAGCAGGATCTACGACAGAACGATTTCTGTATGAGGGAGAGCCGGCTGGGGCTTTCTGGGTGTTTCGACCCCGGTCAACAGGGCCAGCAGCAGATACAGAACAGTCTCACACGTACTGCGGAGCGTGGGCCGAAACGGTCCGACCGTGCTCGTTACGACGCCCTACGCCTCGACCAGCCCGGCCGCCCGCAGCGCGTCCTCGACGTCGCGGTCCTCGTGAACGACGGCGCTGACGGCGCGCGCGATGGCCTCCGGCCTCTCGTGTTGGAAGATCGACCGGCCCATCGAGACGCCCGCGGCGCCGCCGTCCATCGCGCCGCGGACCATTTCCACGGTCTCGCGGTCGGTCCCCTTCGAGCCGCCGGCGATGACGACCGGAAGCCGCGTCGACTCGCAGACGTGCTGGAAGGAGTCGCCGTCGCCGGAGTAGCCAGTCTTCACCACGTCGGCGCCCAACTCCTCCGCGAGCCGGACGGCGTGGCCCAGCGCCTCGGGGTCGTCGCCCTCGACGCCGGGGCCGCGGGCGTACGCCATCGCGAGCACCGGAAGTCCGAGCCGGTCGGCGTCGTCGGTCAGCTCCGCCAGGTCCTCGATCTGTTTCGGCTCGTAGTCGGAGCCGACGTTGATGTGGAAGGAGACGGCGTCCGCGCCCGCGCGGACCGCCTCCTCGGCGGTGGCCGTGACGCGTTTGTCCTGCTCGTCGGGACCGATGGTCGTCGACGCGTTCGCGTGGACGATGTAGCCGGCGTCGTTCTTGTTCGGGTGGACGCGGTCGGCGATGCCCTTCTGGGTGAGCACCGCGTCCGCGCCGCCGCTGGTGACGCCGTCGATGGTGGCCTCGATGTCCTTGAGCCCGGTGACGGCGCCCATGGTGATCCCGTGGTCCATCGGGACGATGAGGTAGCGGTCGTTCGTGGAGATGCGCTCGAGTCGTGCGGAGAGTCCTGCTGTCATGGTGTGTGCTGGTGTGTGTCGCGGTGGGTCCGCCGGGGCCTCCGACGGTCGGTTGTGTGAGACTGTGGCAAACGTGGATAAGTGGCTTTCGTTCGGTGCGACGCTATCGGGCTTCCGGTGACGGCGACCGTTGCTCGTACCCGCGCGCGGCGCCGGCCGCGAGTTCGCGCGAGAGCGCCTCCAGGCGGTCGGCGACCTCCTCGACGGGTAGGTCCTTCTCGACCCCCTCGGCGACGATGTCGACGAGCGCGGAGCCGACGATGATGCCGTCCGCGCCGGCCGCGACGATGCGCTCGGCGTGGTCGCCTGCGGAGATGCCGAAGCCGACCGCCTTGGGCACGTCCCAGTCGGAAAGGCGCGCGAGGCTCTCCTCGGTCTGGTCGGAGACGTCCGTCTTCGCGCCCGTGGTGCCGAGCCTGGCCTGGACGTAGACGTAGCCGGAGACGCGCTCCATGATGCGCTCCAGCCGCTCGCCGCGGGTGGTGGGTGCGACGATGAACACCAGGTCGAGCCCGAACTCGTCGCAGGCCGCGCGCAGGGGGTCCGCCTCCTCGGCCGGGAGGTCGGGGACGACGAGCCCCTCGAGTCCGACCGCGGCCGCCCGCTCGACGAAGGGGCGCGGTCCCTGCTCGTCGCCGTACTGGTAGATCAGGTTGTAGTAGGTCATACAGACCAGCGGCGCGTCGGTCTCGACCGCCTCGACGAACTCGAAGAAGCGGTCGGGGGTCATCCCCGCCTCCAGCGCGCGGACGACAGCGCCCTGAATCGTCGGTCCCTCCGCGACCGGCTCCGAGAAGGGGAGCCCGAGCTCGATGACGTCCGCGCCGCCGCGGTCGAGCGCCTCGACGTACGCCAGCGAGGCCTCGTAGCTCGGGTCGCCGACCGCGAGATACGGGATGAACGCCGGCCCGTCGGCGAACGCCGCCGCGATGGCCTCGCTGTTGCCGGTCTCGGGGACCGAGGAGGCGCCGCCGGCCGCGTCGTCCCCCATTCAGATCCCCCCCGTGAACT
>NZ_LKIR01000135.1:272537-279957 GCF_001462205.1 Haloparvum sedimenti | reverse complement strand
GGCGCGTTCTCGATGTCCCGCTTGTCGGTCTCCTCGATGACGGCCTCGAGGTCCTTGTCGCCGCGGCCGGAGACGTTGATCACGACCGCGTCACCCAGGTCCTCGTGGTGCTCCTCGACGTACGCGACCGCGTGCGCCGACTCCAGCGCGGGAATGATCCCCTCGGTGCGCGAGAGCAGGTGAAACGCTTCCAAGGCCGCGTCGTCGCCGACCGAGACCGGCGTCACGCGCCCCTCGTCGACGAGGTGTGCTAGTTCCGGGCCGACGCCCGCGTAGTCGAGCCCCGAGGAGACCGAGTGGCTCTCGACGATCTGTCCGTGGGGGTCCTGGAGGAGCTTCGTGCGCGCGCCGTGGAGCACGCCCTCCTCGCCGGCGTACAGCGACGCGGAGTTGGGCGCGACGCCCGCCTCCGCGTCGATCTCCAGCGTCGAACCGCCGGCCTCAACGGCGTGGAGCGCCACGTCCTCGTCGTCGACGAACTCCGCGAACGCCCCCATCGTGTTCGAACCGCCGCCGGCGCAGGCGATCACGTCCGACGGGAGCCCGCCGGTCTTCTCGCGGGCCTGCTCGCGGGCCTCCTCGGAGATGACCGCCTGGAAGTCGCGCACCATCGACGGGAAGGGGTGCGGGCCGACGACGCTCCCGATGACGTAGTGGGTGTGCTCGACCGAGCCCGCCCAGTCGCGCATCGTCTCGGAGATGGCCTCCTTGAGCGTGCCGCGGCCGGCCGTCACCGCGTTGAGCTCCGCCCCGTTGAGCTTCATCCGGAAGACGTTGGGGCGCTGGCGGTTGATGTCGCGCTCGCCCATGTAGATCTCGCAGGGCATGTCGAGGTGCGCGGCCGCCATCGCGGTCGCGGTGCCGTGCTGGCCCGCGCCCGTCTCCGCGATGATGCGCTCCTTGCCCATGTACTTCGCGAGCAGCACCTGCCCGAGCGCGTTGTTGAGCTTGTGTGCGCCGCCATGGACGAGGTCCTCGCGCTTGAGGTAGACGTCCGTGTCGTACCGCGCCGAGAGCCGCTCGGCGTGCTGGAGCGGCGTCGGCCGGCCGCCGAAGTCCGCGAGCCGGCGTCGGAACTCGTCCATGAAGCCGTCCTCGTTGTCGAGGACGTACCGCTCGTAGGCGTCGGTCAGTTCCTCGATGGCCGGCATCAGCGCCTCGGGGACGTACTGGCCGCCGTAGCGGCCGAACTTCCCGTCGCCCGCGTCGCCGTTGCCGCGCTCTCCCTCGCGTCGGTCCGTCTCCGGTGGTGTCTCCGAACTCATGTCGATGTCTCCTCGGCCGGGGTCCCTTCATCCGACGTCTCCGCCGCGTTCACCAGCCGCCTCGTGTTCGCCGCTACGTCCCCGTCCATGATGGCGCTTCCGACGAGCAGCGCGTCCGCCCCGGCGTCGCGCATCCGGCGCACGTCCGCGGGAGACCCGATCCCGCTCTCGGCGACCAGCGTCACGCCCTCGGGGACCGCGGGCGCGACCGCCTCGAACGTCGAGAGGTCGACCTCGAGCTTCCCGAGGTCGCGGTTGTTGACGCCGATCAGGTCCGCGCCGGCGTCGAGCGCCCGGGTCAGCTCCTCGCGGTCGTGGACCTCCACGAGCACGCGGAAGCCGCGGTCGCGCGCCGCCGCGAGCAGGTCGGGGAGGTCCTCGCCCACGAAGCGCGCGATCAGCAGGACGAGGTCGCTCTCGACGGCGTCCAGCTGCGCCTCCTCGACCACGAAGTCCTTGCGGAGGACCGGCACGTCGACCGCCTCGCGGACGCGGGCCAGCCGGTCCGTCGAGCCGCCGAAGTGCTCGGGCTCGGTGAGCACCGAGAGCGCGGCCGCGCCGCCCGCGACCATCGCCTTCGCCAGTTCCACGGGGTCCTCGTCGCGGGTTCCCTCGGTGGTCGGGCTCGTCGGTTTCACCTCGGCGATCACGGGCACGCGCCCCGCCGACTCCGCCGCGGCGAACGCCGCCTCGAGGTCGCGCGGGTCGACCGACACGCGCTCGCGGGCGCCATCGTCGACGGTCCGAGCCGCCTCCCGCCCGCGTTCGCGAGCGGCATCGAGGATGGACCGGACCGCGGGGGCCAGCTCCGCCTGTGTGTCCTCCATTACTGTACACTAATGTACGTATCTGTTCATAAGGCTTGCGCACCGAGGGCGGATCCGGCGCGGCAGAGCGTCGCGTCGGAGTGAAGTCGTCGCCCCGGCAATCGCACCGTGAACGCGCTACAACCGATCCGAAAAGCTCCATAAACGTACGACACAGCACCGCAACCGCACAGCACCCCGACCGCACGCCGGACGGACATCTTTCGCGGATCACGCAGAACTCCCGCCGTGCGTGCAGCTCTATCGCCCCGATTGCGGCGCATCGCTCCGCCGGCTGTCCAACGGTCGGCGCGCGCGAGGAACGCGCGCGAGGGAAGCCCGCCCGCGGCCGGAGCACCGCGGAGGTCGCGGGCGGCTGAGGCTGGGGAGGCGTGAGGTCACGCTTGACCCGACAGCCGAACCAGAGACTCACCGAGCAACCGGCCGCGACGACCAACTTGACAAAAATCGCCCTGGCGTCTCCGGCGCGCTACTGCACGCCGGAGGCTCGCGAGACGCGGGTTCTCTCGCGGTGGACTGAAAGGGCGAGGCCGGTCGCGGACGCTCAGCCGACCCCTATCGGCGCGGGCTGGGCGGAGAGCGCCGATATGTCGCTGAGCGTCCGCGAGCGGTCGAGGGCTTTCTGGATGTTGACGACAAGCGTAGCAGAACGCTTGATCAGACGGAACGGAGACGTATGCCGAGCGGTCGGGGGGTTCCAGGACGTTGGCGGTGAATGGAACAACACGCTTCGCGAGACGGAGAGCGGAGCCGTCCACGACACCGGTCTCAGCACCGCAACCGCACCGCCCGCAACCCTCCCGCCGATCCGATCCCCGTCCGACTTAAGGACGCCGCGGGCGGAGAGGCGGTATGGTCAGCATGGGTACGACGGGCGTGTACGCGCGGGCGTACGACGCCCTCGACCGCGCGGTGGAGGTCGGGTTCGCGGGCGGCCGCGTCATCTCGGTGGAGTTCCCCGAGACGGTCCCCGAGGACGCCGCCGCGGACCACGAGCTGCTCGACCGGATCGGCGACTACCTCGCCGGGTCCGAGGAACCGTTCGCCGAGGAACCGATCGGCCTCACGGTCCCCACGGACAGACGCGAGGTGCTGGAGGCCGCCCGGCAGGTCCCCTACGGCGAGGAGGCGTCGGTGAGCCAGGTGACCCGGATGGCCGGGCTCGACGACAACGACCCCGAGGACCTCGACCTCGTCACGGCGGCGCTCGGCGCGAACCCCGTCCCGCTGTTGATCCCCGACCACCGCGTGCAGGGCGGCCCGTACGCGACCCCCGCGGACGTCCGCGGGACGTTCCGGCGCGTCGAAGGGCTGCGCTGATCGCCTGCTGAAGGACAAAAGGGTCCGACCGCACCGCCGCGTTACTCGTCGTGGCGGAGCTCGCGCACGCGGTCGATGTTCCACGCGAAGGACTTCCCGTCCTCGGTGGGCGTCTCCAGCGCGAGCGGCACGTCCGCGAGGTCCGGGTGGTTGACGATGCGCTCCATCCCCTCCTCGCCGATGTGGCCCTCGCCGATGTGGGCGTGCTCGTCCTTGTTGGTCCCGCAGGCGTGCTTGGAGTCGTTAAGGTGGATGTACTCAAGGTGCTCCAGCCCGACCACGTCGTCGAACTCCCGCACGGTCTCGTTGACTGCGGTCGCCGTGGAGAGGTCGTAGCCCGCCGCGAACGCGTGGGCGGTGTCGATGCACACGTCGATGTCCGTCTCCGTCCGGTCGATGATCCCCGCGAGGTGCTCGAAGTCGCCGCCGAGCTTCGTCCCCGAGCCGGCGTCGGACTCGATCAGGATGGTGACGTCCTCCGGCACGTCGATGTCGTCGATGACGGAGGCCGCGTTGTCCAGCCCGCCCTCCACGCCCGCGCCGGTGTGGGCACCGAGGTGGACGTTCACGTACGGGATGTCGAGCTGCGCGGCCGCGTCGACCTCCTTCTGCATCGAGTCGAGCGACTTCTCCCGGAGGTCTTCTTTCGGCGTACAGAGGTTGACGAGGTAAGAGGTGTGGATCACCCACGGGCCCTCGAGGTTCTTCTCCGTGCCCGTGCGGAACTTCTCGGCTTCCTCGTCGCCGATGTTCGGGTCCTGCCACACCTGCGGCGAGTGGGTGAAAATCTGGCCGCAGGTGCCCCCGACCTCGATCTGGTTCTCGACGGCGTTGTCCACGCCGCCCGCTATCGACACGTGCGCGCCGACCTTCAGGCTCATACCCGAGGCTCCGGGGGCGGCCGGCAAAGCCGCTTCGGAAGCGGCGGAGCGGCGACGCGACCGCTCCCTCAGCGGGCGTTCGGCCGACGCCGCACCCACTCGTCGTCTCGGTAGCGCTCGTCGACGAGCTCGCGGGCCCGCTCCAGTTCCGCGTCGGTCCACTCGCCCGCCGCCGCGTCGGCCCAGTCCGCAAGCGCGCCCTCGAGCGCCGCGACCGCGTCCGCCCGCGAGGCGTCGACCAGCTCGTCGATCCCCACGACCCGGTCGCGGAACGCCTCCGGCGAGACCGGCGGGTCCGCGAACGTCCCGAGGTGGCGCTCGGCGTCGACCGAGAACGTGATCGAGCCGTGCTGGATCACGGCCTCGTCGCGGCGGTACTGCGCGTTGCCGGCGATCTTTCTCCCCTCGGGCCCCGCGACCACGTCGTGGGCCGGGTGAAGCTCCCGGAGGTAACAGGCGGGGTGGTACAGCTCCGGGACCTCGTCCTCGACGAAACGGGCGCCCACGCCCAACCGGTCGAAGGCGCCGAAGATCGGTTCACAGAGCAGGTGGTAGCAGTCGATGAGCTTGCCCGGGACCGCGTCCGCGGGCACCGCGATCGAGTAGGCGATGTCTCCGTAGCCGTCGTGGTAGATGCCGCCGCCGCCCGTGCGCCGGCGCGTGACGTCGATCCCCTCGCGGTCGCAGAAGGCCCAGTCGACGGTGTCCGGATCCTGCCCGTAGCCGAGGGTCAGACAGCTCGGGTCCCAGCGGTAGGTCCGGACCGTCGCCGGCCCGCCGTCCGCGGCCGTCTCCGCCGCGACCTCGTCGAGCGCCATCTGTAGCGGACCGGGGCGCCGCTCCTCGGTGATGAGCCGCCAGTCGTCGCCGGGCGCGTCCATGCACCGGCTTGCGTACCGGATCAAAAAGCGGTTCCGCTCCGCCGTTCGCGGGCCAGTGGCGACTCACGGACCTGCCAGACGCTTTTCTGTATCGCGGTATCTGATTTATCCAGCAGCGCCTGCCGACTCGCGGCCCTTTTAGGAATCGCCGGAGTAGGGCGGATATGGTTCGGAACATCGCGGCGCTGATGCCCGATCTGGAGGCGGAAGACTTCTACCTCCTGTCGGGCGTCGAGCAGGGGATGCGCTTCTCCGAGTGGGTGCGCCGCGGCAAGCTCCCGGAGTACGCGGACCTCACTCGCGAGGAGGTCGACTACCGGCTCGACCGGTGTCTCGACCGGGAGCTGATCGAGCGAAAGACGATCCAGTACGAGGGGTACCAGCTCACCTTCGAGGGGTACGACGCGCTCGCGCTGCGGGCGTTCTCCGAGCGCGATACGATCCGCGGCGTCGGCGCCCCGCTCGGCGTCGGCAAGGAGGGCGACGTCTACGAGGTGGAGTCGTTCACGCCGCTCGCGCTGAAGTACCACCGGGAGGGGTACACGAACTTCCGCGAGGTGATGAAGGAGCGCGACTACACCGCGGACCGCCAGCACGTCTCGTGGCTCTACACCGCGCGCAAGGCGGCCGAGCGTGAGTATCAGGCCTTGGAAGATCTGTATCCCGATGTCTCAGTCCCCCGCCCCGTCGACCAGAACCGCCACGCCATCGTGATGGACAAGTTCGAGGGCGTCGAGCTCGCGCGGGCGAAACTCGACAACGAGCAGGTCGTCGGCGTCCTCGACCTGGTGATCCGGGAGATCGCGGCCGCCTACGAGGGCGGCTGGGTCCACGGCGACATGTCCGAGCACAACGTCGCGATCGCCGAGAGCGGCCTCACCGTCTTCGACTGGCCGCAGGCGGTCCCGACGGACCACGAGAACGCCCGCGAGTACCTCGAGCGGGACCTCCGGAACGTGACGCGGTACTTCGCCCGAAAGTACCCCCAGAAAACTCCCGACTCGGTCGATATCTCCCGTCTCGCGGACGACGTGGAGGCGTCCGCGGTCGAAAGCGTCCGCGCGTACGCCGACTCATAAATCGATATTCGCGATACAGAAATTTTTCGAGCGCCTACGGGTCGGTAGCGGCATCGCTCAGCGTTGCGCGGCATCGCTCGGTGGGGTTCAGAAGGAAGGTCGGCTCGGTTCAGGCCCGCGAAAGCGTGACGCGTTCGGCCTCGACGTCCTCGACGAACGCCCCGGGACCGCCGACGGTCAGTTCGCCGTCCTCAGTCTCGACGACGAGGGAGTGCTGAACGGGGAACTCGTTGTTCGCGGGCGCCACCATTCCCTGCCGCGTGTCAACGACCCGACCCTCGATCGCCGCGGCTCCGTCCTCGGTGAACCGTCCTTCCACGGCGGCGTGGAGCGGCGTGTCGGCCCGGAGGTGAACCGTCGCCTGAAAGACGGCGTGCCGGAAGTTCTCGTAGGAAGAGGGTAGCGTCGCGGGGGCAGCCGTCGCCACCTCCTCGGCGGTAGGCCAGTAGTTGCCGAAGAAGGAGCCGACGAGCACGGGGCCGAGCTGCTCCTGTGCGAAGACGATCGCCTGCCGGTCGGAGTTCGACCGGAGCAGCATCTCCGCGGGCGCGACCGCGCCGATCGACTGGTCGACCGTCACCATCGTCGGCATCGGCTCGCGCCAGACGCGGACGGCGCTGGCGACGCCGTCGAGGTCCGGGAGGTCCTCCTCGCCGGTGACGATGAGCAGCACGAGCACCCCGCGGTCGACCGCCTCTCGGAGCTCCGTCTCGACCTCCTTGAGGTGTTCGCGCGGGACCGACAGCGTCACCTCGGAGTCCGCCGCGTCGATCAGTTCGCGGAGCCGTTTGAAGACGGTCACGCGGGACTTCACGACCTCGAACTGCTCGGCGGTCGGCTCCGCCTCGGCGTACCGCTCTTCGAGCCCGGGTTGCATCGACTCCACGTCCGAACGGAGCCGGCGGATCACGTCCTCCGGGGGCACCGCGCGGATGGTCGTGGGGACCACGTGGTCGTTCACCTCCACGAAGCCGCGCTCCTCGAGCGCCTCGCTGACGCTGTAGACGTACCGCTTCGAGACGCCGGCCGCGTCCGCGATCGTGCTCGCTTTCGCCTCGCCGTGTTCGAGCAGAGTGAGGTAGGTGTCGACCTCCTTGTCGGAGAGCCCGAATCGGTGGAGGAGGTCCGCGAGCGTCCGTTCGTCCATGGATCCGTAGCGGATGGGGG
>NZ_LKIR01000135.1:177713-272527 GCF_001462205.1 Haloparvum sedimenti | reverse complement strand
TAGTCCGGTATCCCTTCCGAATGGATAATGCAACTGCGCGACGCGCTCGACGACTACAAACGACACGCGGGTCATCCCACCCGCTTCCCGGGCGAGCGCCGGACGACTACGGGGCGGTTCTCGGGGGACGCAGGGCGACTCGTCCACGTCGCTCCACACGGGGGACTCCGCGACTTCGGCTACCCGCTCTCGGGGCGAACTGGCATCGAACGGTCCCGGCTCGGAGTCGCGACCGTCGACGGTGACGTGACCTGGTTCGACGAGAGGAAAAACGATCAGCGGTACGTCGACGGAACGGCGCTGGTGAAGACGACCCACGAGACGCCGTTCGGACGCGTCGAACAGCACGACTGCAGCCTCGGGGAGACGCATCTGACGCACGTCTCGGTCGAGGGGCAGGTCCCCGAGGACCTCCAGTTCGTGGTCTACGCGTCGTTCGCTCCCGACGGTCGCGACGACCGCGTCGGTCAGCTCCGGTTCACGGACACCGTCGAGTTCTACCACGGCGACGAGCACGACTTCCTCGCCAGCGCGGCAGGTTTCGACGACGTGCGGGGACAGCTTCCGACCACGTTCCCGGAGGTGCTGGACGAGGAGCCCGTCGACCTTCCCCGCGAACGCGACGAGGACCGCTACGAGGAGGCCCGCCTCTCCGGTGAGGTGCTCGCCCGCGTCCCGTTCGAGGAGGGAACCGCGACGGTCGCGACCCTACTCACGGACCACACCGAGACTCCCCGGGAAGCGGCCAGAGAACGACTCGATGCAGTGCTCGACCGCGACTGGTCCCCGGAGAGGCTCGCCGTGGCCGCGGACGACCGGCTTCTCGACGCGCCCGCGGAAGCAGCCGATCCGGACGGGGTGCGCGCGGACCTGCGCGCGATCACGTTGCTGTCGGCACCGAGCGGGCTCCGGATGGCGGGACCGGACTTCGACCCACACTACCGTCACTCGGGCGGGTACGGGTACACCTGGTTCCGCGACGACGCGGAGATCTCGCGGTTCCTGATCGTCGCCGACGGCCTTCTCGACATCGGGTTAGACGAGTGGCACCGCCGCTCGGCGGCGCGTTACGTCGAGATCCAGCGGCCGGATGGCTCGTGGCCCCACCGCGTGTGGCCGCGCGACGGGACCCTCGCGCCGGGGTGGGCCAACGCCCGACTCGAGGACGGGTCGGACCTCGACTATCAGGCCGACCAGACCGGCAGCGTCATCGCCTTCCTCGCGACCGCCTACGACCGCGGCGTCACGGGCGACGTGCCGGGCGTCGAGGAGACGCTGGCGCTGGCGCTCGACGGACTCGACGAGACGCTGGCCGACGACGGGCGCCCCGTCGCCTGTCAGAACGCCTGGGAGAACATGGCCGGCCGGTTCACCCACACGACGGCGACGTTCCTCGAGGCGTACGCGTCGCTGGCGGGGACCGACCACCCCGACGCCGACCGGGCGGCTGCGCGCGCCCGAGAGGTGTACGAGTCCCTCGACGACCTGTGGGTCTCCGAGCGCGGCAGTTACGCCCTCCGGGAGACCGTCGATGGCGAGGTCGACGACCGGCTCGACTCCGCGTCGCTGGCGCTCGTGAGCGCCCACCGCGCGTTCGGGCGCGTGGAGACGATCGACGAGGAGCGACTCGACAGGCTGGTCTCGCACGTCGAGACCGTCGTCGAGGGGCTCCACCGCGATCCCGAGGAGAGCGCGGTCGCCGGACTCGTACGCTTCGAGGACGACGACTGGCGCCGGCGCGAGCAGGCTGAGCCGAAGGTGTGGACCGTCTCGACGGCGTGGGGTGCGAACGCCTGCGCCGAGCTGGCGGCGCTGCTGGCCGACCGCAGCGACGACCGCGCCGCGCCGCTTGCCGACCGGGCGCGCGACCTCCTGGCGCTCGTCGCGTCGGACGGTCCGCTCTGCCCAGACACCGGCTACCTGCCCGAACAGTTCTTCGACGACGGCACGCCCGACAGCGCGACGCCGCTCGGCTGGCCCCACGCGCTCCGGCTCTCGACGCGCGCGCTGCTGGCCGACCGCGGCATGCTGACCGAGGACCCCGCGATCGCGGACGACTGACCGGCCGCGGATCACCGCGTTCTCGACGCGCTTCCCGAATTTCGAGCCGGAGGTATCTCGGTGCTGGGCGACGCGGACGGCTCGAGCGGTGTGAGTTTCTCCGGTCCCGATCTGGACCTGACAGGCGATCCACACCGTCGGCACTCGCGGTCGGCGAACGTCGGCGCGCTACTTCGACGTCCGCGACCGCCGGTCCGGGATGGCCCCGTCATCCGAGAAAAACGTTCGGCTCGACGCCTGAAGCGGCGAAGGAAAAACCGGGAGAGAAGACCAGGAGAGAAGACCGAGAAAGAAACCCGAGAAAACCCGAATCGTCGCGTCTACGCCTCGACCGCCACGGGCTCGTCTCGTTCGCTCCTGACGACCTGGCCCTCGCGGTCGAAGACGTGGACTGCGGACTCGTCGAAACCGACCTCGATCCGCTCGCCGGTCGCGGGCTCGACCGCCGCCGGGACGCGAGCGATGAACGAGTCGGACGCGTCGAGATAGAGGTAGTTGTCCGCGCCGACCGGCTCCACGACCTCCACGGTCGTCGCGATGCCGTCGTCGACGACCGAGACGTCCTCCGGGCGGACGCCGACCGTGTAGGGCTCGTTCGGTTCCAGGCCCTCCGCGGCCGGGCCCGTGAGCGTCGTCCGGAAGGCGCTCTCCTCGTCCGCGGCGACGAGCGCGACGCCGTCCGCGGCCGACTCGCTGCGTACGTCGACGAAGTTCATGCTCGGGGAGCCCACGAAGCCCCCGACGAACTCGTTGGCGGGCGCGCGATACACTTCCTTGGGCGCACCGACCTGCTGAAGCACGCCGTCCTTGAGGATCGCCATCCGGTCGCCCATCGTCATCGCCTCCTCCTGGTCGTGGGTGACGTACACCGCGGTGATGTCGAGCTCCTCCTGGAGCCGCTGGATCTCGGTGCGCATCTCCACCCGGAGCTTCGCGTCGAGGTTCGAGAGCGGCTCGTCGAACAGGAACACGTCGGGCTCGCGGACGATGGCGCGCCCGAGCGCGACGCGCTGTTTCTGCCCGCCGGAGAGTTCGTCCGGCTTCTGGTCGAGCAGCTCGGGGATCCCCATCATCTCCGCGGCCCACTCGACCTTCTCCGCGCGCTCGGCCTCGTCGAGGTCCGTGGACATCCGGAGGCCGAACGCCATGTTCTCGAAGACGGTCTTGTGTGGGTACAACGCGTAGTTCTGGAACACCATCGCCACGTCCCGCTTTCGTGCGCTCAGGTCGGTCACGTCATCGTCGCCGATGTGGACCCGTCCGCCCGTGGCGCGCTCAAGCCCGGCGATCATCCGCAGCGTCGTCGACTTCCCGCAGCCGGAGGGGCCAACGACCGTGAGGAACTCCCCGTCATCGATCGTGAGTGACACGTCGTCGACCGCGACGATATCCCCCGCGTCGAACTCCTTCCGGAGGTTCTCAAGCCGTACGGTTGCCATATACCGTGTGTGGGGTGGTGTCACGGGATAACTCTTTCCCTTCTTTTGGGATTTATGAAGCGATATTTCGTACTATTTTCAGACCCTGTGGTGCGGTAACGGTCCGGTGGGCCAGGTTCCGGGGGACGGTCCGGGCTGCCGGCAGTCGCGGGCTGCCGGGCGGCGGCTCGCGGACTCTTGCTTGGCAGGCTCGCGAGACGCGGGTTGTCCCGCCCACCGGAGAGGTGCCGATACGTCGCTGAGCGCCCGCGAGCGCTCGAAGGCGTTCTCGGTGGTGGCAGCAAGCGCAGCAGGACGCTTGCCCGATCAAAAACCGACGTGGAGCGAGCGGACCGCCGCCCCGTTCGCCTCAGTCGGCCGCCTCGGCCGGGTCGACGGCTTCACCGTCGAGTTCGTCGATGCCCACGCGGTCACAGCGGTCGTAGAGTGGGCAGGCCTCCGGCCCGTCCAGACACGCCGGCTTGCGGGCCGAGCAGTACTCGCGGCCGAACTGGATCATCGCGGTGTGACCGAAGCCGCACTTCTCGGGCGGGACGGCGGCCTCGATGGCCTCCCGCACTTCCTCGTGGTCGGCGTCCGCCGGCGCGAGCCCCATCCGACGCGCAATGCGGTGGACGTGGGTGTCCACGGGGAAGACGCCGCCGCGACCGCCCGCGAACAGAAGGACGCAATCGGCCGTCTTGGGACCGACGCCGTCGACCGACAGCAGGGTCTCGCGGACCGCGTCCGGCTCCTCCTCGCGGACGAACGCGTCGAAGCCGCCCTCGGTGCCGTACCCGTCGAGCACCCACTCCGCGGCCTGCTGGATCACCTCGGACTTCCGGTTGTAGAGCCCGGCCGAGGAGATGGTCTCCGCGAGCTCGTCGCGGTCGGCGGTCGCGAGCGCTGGCGCGAGGTCCCCGTCGGGCGTGGCCGCGGCTCCGCCCTCGCCGTACCGGACCATCAGCGAGTCGTGGGCCGGCTGGCTCGCCACGTCCGAGGTGTTCTGCGAGAGGATCGTTCGGACCAGACACTCGAAGGCGTCCTGCCCGCCGTAGGCCTTCTGCCAGTACATCTCCCCGAGCTCGTCGACGACCGCCTCGGCGCGCGTGGCGGCCTCGCCGGGGGCGAACGCCGGGTCGTCCGCCGCGCCGTCCGTCCCGCCGCCGGCCGGGCCGCCGCTGATGTTCTCCGCGGGTTCCTCGGGCATGGGAGCGTATTGGCACCGGACGCAAAAAGGTCGGTCGGCTGCGGCGACGCGGACGACAGGGGCGACACCGACGACGCGCTAGGACGGGATCAGTCGTTCGCGTTCGGGGGAGACTCCGTCGTGGGATCGGCGCTCCGGTCCGTGTCGAACGCCGGCTCGTCAGGAAGTCGGTCGGTATCGTGGGTCCCGACGGGCGGGCGGTTCACCTCGGCCGCGACGGAGGCGTCGAGGTCGGTCCCGCCCTCGATCCGTCCCATCTCGCCGTCGGCGGCGCGCGCGTCCTGGTCGATACGCATCGAACAGAACTCGACGCCGCACATCGAGCAGAATCGCGCCTCCTTGTAGTTGTCTCCGGGAAGCGTCTGGTCGTGGTACGACCGCGCACGCTCGGGATCGAGCGCGAGGTCGAACTGCCGGCGCCAGTCGAACTCGTAGCGCGCTTCCGAGAGCGCGTCGTCCCAGTCGCGAGCGCCGGGGCGACCGTTGGCCACGTCGGCTGCGTGGGCGGCGATCCGGTAGGCAGCCAGCCCATCGCGGACGTCGTCCGAGTCGGGCAATCCGAGGTGCTCCTTCGGCGTCACGTAACACAGCATCGCCGCCCCGGCACGGGCCGCCTCCGTCGCGCCGATGGCGCTCGTGATGTGGTCGTAGCCCGGGGCCACGTCGGTGACGAGGGGACCGAGCACGTAGAACGGCGCCCCGTCGCAGACCTCCTGCTGACGCTCGACGTTCTCGGCGACCTCGTCGAGGGGGACGTGACCCGGGCCCTCCACCATCACCTGGACGTCGTGGTCCCAGGCGGTTCGCGTGAGTTCGCCGAGCGTCTCCAGCTCCGCGAACTGCGCGGAGTCGCTGGCGTCGGCGAGCGATCCAGGACGGAGCCCGTCGCCGAGGCTGAACGTCACGTCGTGGGCGGCAAACAACTCGCAGATCGCCTCGAACTCCGTGAACAGGGGGTTCTGCTCGCCGTGCTCCTCCATCCACTGCGCGAGGATCGATCCGCCCCGCGAGACGATACCCGTCGTGCGCCCGTCCGTGAGTGGGAGGTGTTCCATCAGGACGCCCGCGTGGATCGTCATGTAGTCGACGCCCTGCTCCGCCTGCGTCTCGATCACGTCGAGCAGTAGCTCCGGCGTCAGGTCGGCGACCTCGTCGACGCGGGTGAGGGCCTCATAGATCGGAACCGTTCCGATCGGGACCGGCGAGTGGGCGACGTTCGTCTCGCGGATCGCATGGAGGTCATCGCCGGTCGAGAGGTCCATCACCGTGTCCGCACCGTAGTGGACCGCCGCGTGCAGCTTCTCGAGCTCCTCCCGCCTGCCGCCCGTCTCGTCGCTGTTTCCGATGTTCGCGTTCACCTTCGTGGAGAACTCCCGTCCGATGATCATGGGATCCAGCGCGTCGTGACCGCGGTTGTTCGGGATCACCGCCTGCCCCGCCGCGACCTGCTTGCGGACGAACTCCGGGTCGCAATTCTCCCGCGCGGCGACGCGCTCCATCGCCTCAGTGACCTTCCCGTCCCGCGCTCGACTGATCTGCGTCGGCATGATTACTTAGTACTACCAGTAGGTGATAAATCCGGCGTTCCCGTCCGGCGTCGTCGATGTGGGCGCCGTTTCCGCCCGCGGCGCCAAGTGTGGCCGTCGTCCCCTCCCGCGTCGCAGAGTGTGGCCGCCGTCCGTGGGTCGCCTCTCCCCCGATCGTCTCTTACCGCGAATCCCCGCTCACCTCGAGCCGGAGCGTACAGTCCGCGCCGTCCGCGAGCGCCGCCACGAGGTCGCGGTCGAGATCCGCGGCCGCCTTGTCCGCGTCGACGACGATGGTCCGCTCGTCGTCGGTGTAGTCGCTGGTGCGCCCGACCAGCGATCGGTCGTCCACGAGCGCGAGGCCGGGGTCGCCACGCCCCGTGATCGTCTCCTCGTGTGTCCGGTCACCGCCCTCGACGGTCAGCGTGGCGGTGATGGTGGCGGTGATCGTGGCGTCCGCGCTCCGACAGGCCTCCCTGAACGCCTGCGAGAAGTCACGGGGGGCGCGGTCGGCGTCGACCGCGAGGATGCAGTCGCCCGCGGGCGTGAGCCAATCGTCGGTGGTCACCTCGAAGGTGCTCGCGTGTTCGGCGGTGACGTTCTCGTGTCCGCGCGCGTGTATCGTCTCCACGAGGGCCTCGTCAGCCATCAGGGCGTCGCTCGCGTCGCCCTGCTCCGCCGCGTCGGCGTCGTCGTCGCTCATGGTCACCGGTGGGAACCGGCCGCCGATAGGGGTTGCCGTTCGCGGCTGCGTTTAAGTACCCCGGCAGCCGGAGGCGTGTGAACCATTACCAGTCGAGACGCCGGAATTCGGGCGGCTCGGCGGTTTGGTAGCTCCTTTCACGCACGAAGTCACCGAAGTATTTATATGTGGCAAGGAGGTATGTGCAGGTACCAGAACGCCTCCGGCGCTGGTGGAACCGCACGACGAATGATCGGGAGTTCTTATCCACGGTCCAACGCTCTGCGCCAGCGTCCGCCATATCCGGAGCGGAATGGAGAGATAGAAAAATGGTAACGAAAGAAGAAGTCATCGAGAAGTACGACGTGGAAGCGCTCGAGGAATCGGACAACATCGACCTTTCTGACGACGAGCTGGAGAACGGCTCGAAGGGTCAGCTCATCAAGCGAGCCGGGCAGCTCCGCGACCGACGCAACGAGCTCAACCAGATGGCCTCCGAGCGCGCCTCCGAGCGCGACGACCTGAACGCGAAGACGCGCGAGAAGGTCGACGAGGCCCAGGAGCACCGCGAGAAGCGCGACGAGCTCAACGAGCAGGTCCAGGAGCACAAGGAGAGCCGCAACGAGCTCAACGCCGAGGCCAACGAGCTGTTCGACGAGGTCGAGGAGATGAAGTCGGACATGGAGCTCGGCTCCGGCAAGTCGATCGAGGAGCTCAAAGAGGAGATCGAGGACCTGGAGTTCCGCCAGCAGACCGAGGTCCTCTCGGCCGAGGACGAGCGCGAGCTCATCGAGAAGATCGAGGACAAGCGCGAGAAGCTCGCCGAGAAGAAGGAGAAGGTCGAGGACACCGGCGAACTCGAGGATCTCGTCGAGGAGGCCGAGGAGGTCCGCTCCGAGGCGTCCCAGCACCACCAGAAGGTGACGGAGCTCGCCGACAAGGCCCAGGAGCACCACAACCAGATGATCGAGGCCTACCGCGAGGCCGACGACATCCGTGACGAGGCCGACGAGATGCACGAGCTCTTCGTGGAGGCGCAGGAAGCCGCCGACCGCCACCACGAGGACTTCGTCCGCGTCCAGAAGCGCCTCCGCGAGCTCGACAAGAAGGAGGAGGAGGAGCGCAAGGACGAGCGCGCCGAGAAGCGCGAAGAGGAGAAGGAGGAGGCCGAGGAGATCTACCAGAAGTTCAAGGAAGGCGAGACCCTCGACACCGAGGACCTGATGAAGCTCCAGAAGACGGGGCTTCTCTAACCCGGCACGCGCCGGTCGCGTTCCCCCGGTTTTTCTCCCCGTTTCGTCGCTGTCGCCGAGCGGCTGCACCGCCGGTGACGTTTCGCGGACGTTCCCCGGCGGTGCGACCGCCGGTGGCTTTTAACCCGCCGACGCGCGTACGCCGAGACATGCAAGGATCCGCGGACGACGGCGGACGCAGCGCGGTCGCCCTCCTCGGAACGCTCGTCGCGGCCGTGCTCGCGGTCGTGATCGGCTGGATGGCGTTCGTCGTGGTCCCGAACACGACCGCGGAGCTCGCCGGCGTCCTGTTGACGCTCGCGCTCGCGCTCGCTGCGGCGCGCGTGGGCGGCTCCGCCGTGGCGTCGTATCTCGACGGTTACAACGTGGCGAAGGTGACCGTCGACGGACCGATATCGCGTGACGGCGGCCGCCCCTCGCCGCTTTCGGCACCGATCGGGCCGGCCGCCGACGAACTCGTCGAACAGATCGAGCGGGCGGACGCGGACCCGAAAGCGGAAGCGCTGCTCGTCGAACTCAACACGCCCGGCGGCGAGGTGCTCCCGAGCGACGACATCCGGCGCGCCGCCGCCGATTTCGACGGGCCGACGCTCGCGTACGCCACCGACGTCTGCGCCTCGGGCGGCTACTGGATCGCCGCGGGCTGTGACGAGCTGTGGGCCCACGAGACGAGCCTCGTCGGCTCCATCGGCGTGGTCGGCTCCCGGCCGAACGTCGCGGAGCTGGCCGACAAGCTCGGCGTGAGCTACGAGCAGTTCACCGCCGGGGAGTACAAGGACGCCGGCGTTCCGCTCAAGGAGATGGAGGAGGACGAACGCGCTTACCTGCAGGGGATCGTCGACGACCTCTACGAGAACTTCGTGGAGACCGTCGCCGAGGGGCGCGGGATGGACCCCGAGGCGGTCCGTGAGACGGAGGCGCGCGTCTTCCTCGGGGGCGAGGCCCGCGAGCGCGGGCTCGTCGACGGCGTGGGGACCGAGACCGACGTGGAGGACCGGCTCGCCGAGGAGGTAGACGCCGAGCCCGCGGTTCGCGAGTTCGAGCCTCAGCGGGGGCTGACCGACCGCGTCAGCCTCGGCGCACGCCGCGTCGCGTACGCGGCCGGCGCGGGCGTCGCGAGCGTCCTCGGCGACGAGGGCGCCGACGTGGACCTCCGGCTCCGGTAGGCGACCTCGGGCGATTTCTGAAACGGTGGCCGACGGGCTGCCCGTCAGCGCGGATCAGCGCACGCCGTCAGCGCGGAGCAGTACGCCGCCCGTCGCCCGTTCCTCGTACTCGACATCGATCCCGAACCGCTCGACCAGCGTCACGCACGACGCGAGGTGGTCAGTCACGGTCGGCACCGCGACGGCTCCGCCCGCGAGCGCGACCGGCAGGACGAGCTGGTCCGCCAGGTGCCGGTCGACCGCTCCCGGGCTATCGCGGAACTGCCGGAACCGGTCGGCCGCCTCGCGGGCCGTCGCCTCGGCCGGCGTGCCCGACTCGCCGAGTGTCGAGACCCCCGCGGTCGGTCGGGCCGCGGGCGCCGGCGCGTTCGGTTCCGCGTCCGGTACCGCTTCCGCCTCGGCGCCGCCGTCCCCGGACGCGTCGGCCCGGATCGTCACGACCGCGCCCGTGCTCGCCGTCGGGCCGTAGCTCGCGGCGCGCGCCGTGACCTCGTGCCCGTCGTTCGTCAGTTCCTCGGCGGCCGTCGCAGCCAGTCGCTCGGCGGCGTCCGCCTCCGCGAGGTCCGCGCTCGCGGCGGCGAACACGCGGACGCCCCCGATCCGCTCCGACCCGACCGGCTCGCGGAGGTCGATCCGGTCGAGCGACGAGGGAGCGAGCGTCAGCCGGGCGGCGCCATTCCCGGAGGGATAGAAGCCGCGGCGCTCCGTCTCGACGCGAGCGAGGAGGCCGTGGCGAGCGAGCAGGGGGAGCTTCACGCGGCGCAGGTAATCGAGCGGGGGCGACCACGCCACGTCCGTCCCGCCGGTGGCGTGTAGGGTGATCGGAGCCTCCGCGGCGATTGCGAGCGGCAGGACCGTCTCGAACACCAGCGTCAGACTCCCGGCGGTGGCGACGCTGACCGTGTACTCCCCGCCGATCACTTCGCCCGGCTCGAACGTCACCGCGTCGTCGCCGACGGAGCCCCCCTCGACCTCTGCGTCCGCAATCGCGGCCGCGGCGCGCACGCACGCGGCGTGTTGGGCCTTGAGCCCGGGTGTCGGGCGCTCGCCGCGCACGTCGGTCATCCGGAACGGCGTGTCCGTCAGCGCCGACAGCGAGAGGGCGGTCCGGAGCAGCTGACCGCCGCCGGCGCTGCCGTCGATCTCCAGCATGCTCTCCGCTGGCGGCCGGCCGGGCTTGTGTCTGTCGGCAGCGTGTGGGTGGCTGCCGCACCTTCGCGACGTTCCGATGACCGGGAGCGTTTTCACGAGGGGTGGCGTGGTGTGTGACGTGACGACGCTGGTCATCTGCGTGGACCGGTCCGGTGCGATCGGCCGGAAGACGAGCGTACCGATGCCCGTCGCCGGCTGGGAGGCGGTCCGCTCGCTCGTGACGGACGTGGGCCTCGCGGACCCGGAGGACGCCAGCGTCAACTGCATTCTCGAGGCGCTGCGCGTCGCCCGTGAACTCCGCGACGAGCGCGAGGAGTCGGCGGTCGCGGTCGTCTCCGCGGCCGGCGACTCCCGGGTGGGCGCGGACCGCTCGGTGGCCGCACAGATCGACGCGCTCGTGGAGCGGTACGAGCCGAGTTCCGCCATCGTGGTCGTGGACTCGGCGGACGACGAGCGCGTGATGCCCATCGTGGAGTCGCGGCTCCCGGTCGACGGCGTGGACCGCGTCGTCGTCCGGCAGGCCCGCGACCTGGAGTCGACCTACTACCTGCTGAAGCAGTTCCTCGGCGACGAGGAGCTTCGCTCGACGGTGCTGGTGCCGCTCGGCATCGCGCTCCTGCTTTTGCCCGCGCTCCTCTTCCGCTTCTCGGCGGCGGTGGCGCTGGCGGGCGTGGCCGGCCTGCTCGGCGCCGCGCTGCTGTACAAGGGGCTGGCGATCGACGAGTACGTCGCGGACGTACCCGAGCGCGTCCGCGAGGCGCTGTACGCCGGGCAGGTCTCGGTCGTGACCTACGTCGTGGCGGCCGGACTCTCGCTGGTCGGCGGGTTCTTCGGCGTACTCGCGGCGACGGAGACGGGCGGGCAACCCGACCCCGTGGAGGCCATGCTGTTCGTCTACGCCGCGGTTCCGTGGCTCGCCGGCGCGGCCCTGACCGCGGCGCTCGGCCGCCTGCTCGACGAACTGATCCGCGACGAAGGGATCCGCAGTCACGTGCTCAACCTCCCGTTCGTCGCGGTCGCGGTCGGGCTGGTCGTCCGCGGCTTCGCCGGCTACTTCCTCGAACAGGAGCGGGTGATCGATCAGTTCACGTTCGCGGGCGTGACGGTCGCACCCGGCCAGCGGCTTGCGGCGTTCATCGTCGCCGGGATCGTCGTCTCGATAGTCGGCGTGAAGGTCGCCTCCGACGTGGGCGCCGACGCGCTGGAGGACGTGATCGACCGCGACGGAACCGAGGGTCGCCGCGGCGAAGGTCGATAAAGCGGCGAAGGTCGATAATTGGAGCGTCGCCCCCCGCGATCCGGCCGTCAGGGTCGGGTTTTCTGTCCAAAAAGCGGGCTGGCGTTTTCTGTCCAAAAAGCGGGCTGGCGTTTTCTGTCCAAAAAGTGGCCGAGCCGGCTAGGCCTCGATGATCCCGTCCTCGTCCGCGGGTGGGACGGCGAGTTCGCCCTCCAGGGTCGTGGTCGCCTCGCCGCCGACGCGGACCTCCGTGCCGTCGACGCGGACGCGGACGTGGCCCGGGCGGTCGACGAAGTGGCCCTGCTCGAAGCGCATCTCCTCCGGGAACTCGTCGAAGGCGCCGGACTCGCGGAGGTACGCCCCGCAGGCGCCGCTGGCGGTCCCCGTCACCGGGTCCTCGGGGACGCCGGCCGCGGGCGCCCACATCCGGCCGTGAAGCGTCGAGTCGGACTCGAGCGCGTCGAAGGTGAACGCGTAGATCCCCGCCACGTCGTACTCCTCGGAGATGGCCTCGACGGCGGCCATGTCGGGGTCGGCGTCGCCGAGGTGCTCGAGGAAGTTCACCGGGACGACGAGGAAGGGAAGCCCCGTCGAGGCATAGGCGGTGTCCAGATCCGCGCCCACGTCCGTCAGCGCGGCCGGGTCGATCCCCAGGGCGTCGCCGAGCCGGTCGTAGTCGACCTCGACCGGCCGGACCGTCGGCGCGTCCTGGGTCATCCAGACGACGCCCTCGTCGGTCACCTCGATGTCGAGCACGCCGACGTTCGTCTCCAGCGTGTGCGTCCCGGCGTCGATGACTCCGTCCGCGAACAGCTGCGCGTGGCTGGCGACCGTCGCGTGGCCACAGAGGTCGACCTCTTGGGTCGGCGTGAAGTATCGGATCCGGCGGTCCGCGTCGGCCGAGTCGGTGAGAAACGCCGTCTCGCTGGCGCCGAGTTCGGCGGCGATCGCCTGTCGCTGTCCGTCGTCGAGCCCGGCGGCATCGGGGACGACTCCGGCCGCGTTGCCCGCACACGACTCCGTCGTAAACGCGTCGACAAGTAGCGTCCGTCGCGTCTCCATGCCGGCCGATGGCGGGCCGGCGACAAAAGGGTACGCAAGCGACGGTCACGGACGGCGGCGCGAAGAGGGGGGAGCGGGGGGAAGTGGCGCGAAGAGGGGAAGGGAGGACCGGGCGACCCGCGACCGTCCTACGAGCGGACCCAGTTCACGTCACGGATCTCGAACCGTGCGCCCGTCTCGTCGGTGTCTCCGTCGGCGAGGTCGACCGCCCAGCCGTGTGCGCCCGCGATCTGGTCGACGATGGCGAGCCCGAACCCGGTCCCCGTCTCGGAGGTGGTGTACCCCCGCTCGAAGACGTGCTCGCGCACGTCCTCCGGGATCCCGGGGCCGTCGTCGGCGACGTAGAAGCCGTCCTCGAGGCGACCGACCGTGACGCGCACGTCCGGCCCGACGTGCTCGACCGCGTTGCGGAACAGGTTCTCGAACAGCGAGCGCACGCGGGAGGCGTCACACGCCGCGACGCCCAGATCCTCGACGGTCAGGCTCGCGCCGCCGGTGTCGACGGTCTCCCACGCCTCGCGGGCGACGGCGCCGATGGCGGTCGGATCCGTCTCGACCACGCGCGTCCCGAGCCGGGCGAACGAGAGCGCGTCGTCGATCAGCTCGTTCATGCGCGCCAGCGCGGTCGCGGCGGCATCGAGGTCCGCGGCCTCGTCGCCCTCCCGCGCGAGGTCGACGTGTCCCTCGGCGACGTTGAGGGGGTTGCGCAGGTCGTGGGAGACGACGCTGGCGAACTCCTCGAGCCGGTCGCGCTCGCGTTCGAGCTCCGCCTGCGTCCGGCGGCGTTCCAGCTCGTAGCTCACCCACCGGGCCATCAGGTCGACCAGCGTCACCTCCCAGCGGTCGAACGGCTCCTCGCGGGCGCCGCGGTCGTAGAAGCAGAAGGTGCCGAACACCTCGCCGTCGACGACCACCGGCGCGCCGACGTAACAGGAGATCCCGAGCTGCGTGTACCCGCCACGCTCCGCGAGGTCGGGCACCTCCCCCACGTCCTTCACCTGCAGCGACTGCTCGGTTGCGACCACGCGCTCGCAGTTCGTCACGCCGACGTCCACGACCATGCCCTCCTCGAAGGCGCCGGTGTCGTCCTCGACGACGAGGCCGACGTAGTCCTCGCCGTCCACCCGTGAGAGCAGCCCCGACTCGGTGCCGATCACCTCCTTGCCCAGCGTCAACAGGCCGCGGACCTTCGTCTCGAAGTCGGTGTCCTTCTCGGCGATCGTCTCGTAGAGCCGGCGCATCACGCCCTCGCGGTACTCCAGCTCCCGGCGCTCGGCGTGCCGCTCGGTCACGTCTCGGACCACCGCGACGACCCCCCAGAACTCGCCGTCGTGGTACAGCGGCGTCTTCCGAACCTCGACCGGAAGCGGGCCGTCCGCGGCGTCGACGGTCACCTCGACGGTCGATCCGTCGTGCGTCTCGCCCGCGGCGAGGCGGTCGAGCGCCTCCCGAACCCGACCGCGATCGGAGGGCCGCAACAGCGTGGCGACGTCGCTGCCGACGAGCGCGTCGCGGTCGAGTCGGTCGACGACGTACTGGTTGACGAAGCGGATCTCGCCCGACGCGTCCACGACGAGGACGCCGTCGTGAACCGACTCGACGATGTGCTCGAACTGTTCGAGCCGTCGGCGGTCGCGGACCCGGTCCGACACGTCTCGGAAGTAGACGCTCGCGCCGGTCTCGTCGGGGTAGATCCGTGACTCGTACCACGCGTCCGCGGGCGGGTGGTACGTCTCCACCGTCTCCGCTTCCTCCCGCTCGATGGCCCGGTCGTAGGCGGCGAGGAACGCGTCGTTGGTCCTCTCGAACGCCTCACGCAGGTCGACGCCGACGATCTCTGCGGGCTCGAAGCCGGCCATCTCCGCGCCGTGGTCGTTGATGTAGGTGATCGTGTCGCCCGTGTCGACGGCCATGAGCCCGTCCGTCATCCGGTCGAGGAGGGTCGCGCGCTCGTCGGCCGCGCGCCGCTGAGCGGTGATGTCGGTCGCGATGCCGTAGACCGCGTACGGTACCCCGTCGTTGTCGAACAGCGGGACGCGGACGGTCAGGAAGGTCCGCTGTTCCCCGTCGACGGCTACGTGCTCCTCGAACCGTGTCGGCTCGCCGGCCGCCACCGCCTCCCGGTCGTGGGCGGTCACCCGCTCCGCGATCGGGTCGGTGTGGACCGTCTCGACCGTCTCGCCGATGATGGCGTCCTTTTCGCGGCCGACGAACTCCGCGAAGGCGTCGTTGACCAGCAGGTAGCGGCCGTCGAGGTCCTTCATGAACACGAGGTTCGTCGTGTGCTCGAGGATCGTCTCCAGTCGGTCGGTCGACGCGCGGAGCCGGTCGATGCTCCGCTCGCGTCCGACGTGGGCGGCGACGACTGCGGTGACGGAGTCGAGCAGACGCTTCTCCTCGGGGAGAAACGGTTCGTCGCCCTCGTGTACGGCGCCGACGTACGCGACCGCGACCTCCACGCGCGGGGGGCCGGCGCTTCCGTCGTTCTCCTCCGGGGCGAACTCCGCCCCACCGCCCTCCGAGCCGACCTCACCTCCGCCGCTCCCCGGATCTACCCCACCCTCCACGGTCGCCGTGGCGGTGATCTCGTGGGGGGTCTCCGCGAAGTTCGGCGTCGCGAACGTCCGGCCGTCGACGCGGATCCGCGCGGCCGTGCGCTCAGGATGGCGCCACCCAGCGGGAAGCGCGGTCGTCAGCTCCGAGAGGCGGTCGTCGAGCGGCCGGTCGGCGGCGAGGATGGCGTTGGCGGCGTGGAGCGTGGCCAGCTCCTTCGAGCGCTCGCGGCGGGCCAGCTCGGCCCGGTAGCCGGCGACGGCGGGTCGGAGCCGCGCCGCGAGCGTGCCGAAGATCTCCTCTTGGCCCTTCCGGAGGTAGTCGGTCGCTCCCTCGCGGACGGCCTCCGCAGCGACCGTCTCGCTCCCCGCGCCAGTCACCAGCAGGAACGGTAGATCCGGGTCGTTCTCGCGGACGGCCGCGAGCAGGTCGATGCCGCTCCGGTCGGGTAACTCCCCGGCCGCGACGACGGCGTCGTACGTGCCGTCCGCCAGCCGACCGGTCGCGTCGTCCGCGGTCGCGACGCGGTCGAGATCCACCTCCGGCGCGAAGCGCTCGAGCGCCTCGCGGGCGTCCGCGGCGAAGTCGTCGTCCGGCTCGACGTGCAACACGCGAACCGGAAGGTCAGTCATACCCCATCATAGTAGGGACCGGTATTTGGGCGTGCCGGCATCTCCAGACCCCAGTCGCGTGAATCTCTACCTTTTTACCCCTTACCGCGGAATGGCCACCATGGGTCTGTTCGATCGGCTACGCGGGACTGACGATCCCCGAGTCGCGTTCCTCGGCATCGACGGGGTCCCCTACGACCTCGTCGCGGAGAACCCGGAGACGTTTCCGAACCTCACCGAGATCGCGGCGGCGGGCTCCGCGGGGGCCATCGACAGCATCGTCCCGCCCGAGTCGAGCGCGTGCTGGCCCGCGCTCACCACCGGCGCGAACCCGGGAGAGACCGGTGTATACGGGTTTCAGGACCGAGAGACGGGCTCGTACGACACGTACGTTCCGATGGGCCGTGACGTACAGCGGGAGCGCGTCTGGGACCGAGTCACCGACGAGGGGCGGAACGCCTCCGTCTTCAACGTCCCCGTCACCTTCCCGCCGCAGCGAAACGTCCAGCGCATGGTCTCGGGATTCCTCTCACCGGGCGTCGACAAGGCCGCTCACCCCGAGGAGCTGCGGAAGCGCCTCGACGAATCGGGCTACCGGATCGACGTGAACGCCAAGCTCGGCCACCGGGACGACAAGGCCGACTTTCTCGAGCACGCCCACACGACGCTCGATCGCCGACAGGAGGCGTTCCGCCACTATATCGAGGCGGACGACTGGGACCTCTTTTTCGGCGTCTACATGACGACCGATCGCGTCAATCACTTCCTCTGGGAGGACTACGCGACAGGCGGCCGCTACCGCGAGGAGTTCCTCGCCTTCTACAGTCGGCTCGACGAGTGCATCGGGGAGATCCGCGAGGAACTCCCCCAGGACGCGACGCTCGTCGTCGCGGCCGACCACGGCTTCACCACGCTCGACTACGAGGTCCACTGCAACGAGTGGCTCGAACGCGAGGGGTGGCTCTCCTACGCGGACGACGACCACGCCGAGTTGAGCGACATCGACGACGACACGCGGGCGTACGCGTTCGTCCCCGGCCGGTTCTACGTGAACCTGGAGGGCCGCGAGCCCCGCGGGTCGGTTCCCGAGTCGGAGTACGAGGACGTGCGCGCCGAGTTGCGCGCGGACCTGAAGGCGCTGGAGGGGCCGAACGGCCGGCCGGTCGTCAACCGCGTCGTCGAGAAGGAGACCGCGTTCCGCGGCGACCACGACGCCATCGCCCCCGATCTCGTCGCCATCCCCAACGACGGCTTCGACCTCAAGGCCGGCTTCAAGGGCTCCCACGACGCCGTGTTCGACGACTCCGGTCCCAGAAACGGAATGCACACCTTCGACGGTCCGGCGCTGTTCGTCGACGAGCCGGGGATCCCCATCGACGACGCGGACCTGCTGGACGTGGCGCCCACCATCCTCGAACTGATGGACATCGACTTCGAGCGGACCGCCTTCGACGGCGCCAGCCTGCTCCCCTGACGGGGCGACGACCTCCCGACCGTTTTAAGACCGCCGGCGCGAAGTGCCGGACATGGACCTCGACGCACTCGACGGCGACGCGTTCCGCGCGGTCGCGGGCGTCGGCGTCGGCTACGGTCTGATCCTCGCCGCGATACTGGTGGTTCTGTTCCTCGTGCCGTACCTGCTGTTCCTGACGCTGTAGGCGTCGAACGCGGGCGAGAAACGGAGACGGACCGATGCCCTCGGGGACGCGTCCGTCAGACCTCGTCCGATCCGACCGTCATCACGGGCACGTCCGCGCCGCGCTGAACCCGCGAGGGGAGCGTCTCCGGGTGGATCAGGCGGTCGACGCCCGTCCGGCGCGCGGAGCCGAGAACGATCAGGTCGCTGTCGTGGGCGGCCGCGAAGTCGAGCACCTCCTCGTGGGCGTGGCCGTAGCGGAACCGCGGCTCGACGTCGACGCCGGCCGCGGCGCCGCGGTCGGCAGCCTCCTCGACGGCCGCCTCCCCCGCCGCCTCGCGCCGCTCGACCTCCATGTCCCAGCCGTGGACCATGTCCACGACGTAGAGCGCGTCGACCGCCGCGCCGTGGGCCGCCGCCAGCCGGACCGCCGTCTCCGCGGCCGCCCGGCCCGCCGCGCCCTCGTCGACCACGACCAGCACGCGGTCGAAGAGGCTCTCGACCGCGGCGCTCCCGTTTTCCCGCCCGGCGGCCGGCCCCATCCGGCCGCCGCGCTCGCTCGCCATCCCGTCCGTCCTCGCCTGCTGTGCGTTCGCCATCCTTTCTGTCTCCTCGCGCCCGTGACCGAGCGCGTCTTGACTCATCATCGGTCCTCCGGACGCATAAGTCTCTCCGACACGTACGACAATTATCATTATCTGTCCGGCGATACGCGTGACGTCCCTGATCGATCACGCACTAGAGCGTGACGAACGGGGTGTTCTCTCCCATCTCGGTGGACGTTTCGAAAGTCGCTATCCCACGGTCGGACGAGAATGCTCCACGAACGCTTTCGGGCTTTTGACTGGGCCGTGACGAGTTTGGTCCGATGGCGTGGGTGTCGTGTCCGTGGCAGATCCTGTTGCTCTGGACAGCACCACCGGGAAAGCCCCAGCCGGCTCTCCCGACGATGCGTTTTCTGTGTCTGTTGTCGATCCTGCTGATCGGGACGGCAACACCCAGAAAGCCCCAGCCGGCTCTCCCGACGATGCGTTTTCTGTGTCTGTTGTCGATCCTGCTGATCGGGACGGCAACACCCAGAAAGCCCCAGCCGGCTCGACCGTCCGCGGCGCGCTCTGCGCGCTCGCACCTCTCAGCAACGCCCGGCGCGAGTGCTTGAGGCGCCGGGGCCGGATCGAGCCGACTGCCCCTTTCGGTCCCACCCACCGCAACCGCAACAGCAGCCTCGCACCTCCCCAACCTCGGCGGCGGCGCGGCCGCGAAACCGCACCGCACCGCAGGCGGCCGCGCCGCCGCCTCCCTCGCGCGCGTTTCTCGCGCGCGCCACCGCCGCGATCACTGAACGGGCGGCCGTGGCCGAGCGCACCGGTTTGTGAATCGCCGTTAGGCGCTCCCGACGTGCTCGTCGAGGAACGCGGCGATGCGCTCGAACTGCTCGACCCGGTTCTCGCGGCTGGTGGTGTGGTGGCCCTCGTCCTCGAAGACGCACGTCTCGACGGGGATCCCGCGGTCCGCGACCGCCTCCGCGATCTGCTCGGCCTCGCCGACGGGGACCCGCGGGTCGTTCGCGCCGTGTTGCACGAACAGCGGGCAGTCGATGCGGTCGACGCGGTGGATCGGGCTGATCCGCTCCAGCAAGTCGGTGTTCTCCAGCGCGCCGTACTCCTGTTCGCGGTGCGAGCGCCGCCACTCGCCGGTGTTCTCGAGGAACGTCTCGAAGTCGGCGATGCCGACGAAGTCGACCGCGGCCGCCCACAGGTCCGGGTACTCGGTGATCGCCGACAGCACCATGAAGCCGCCGTAGGAGCGCCCGTACGCCACGACCCGGTCGTCGTCGACTTCCGGGCGCTCGGCGAGCCACACGACGGCCTCCTTCACGTCCTCCACCGAGTCGAGGCGCCTCTCGCGGTCGTCGAGGTGCGTGTACGCCCTGCCGTAGCCCGAGGAGCCGCGGACGTTCGGCTCCAGCACCGCGTACCCCTGCCGGAGGAAGAACTGCTTCGTCGGATAGAACCACGGCCGGCGCTGGTGCTCCGGTCCGCCGTGGATGTCGACGATGACGGGCACCTCGTCCGTCTCGCCCGCCTCGACGCCCGGCGGGAGCGTCCAGTAGGCCGGAATCTCCCGGCCGTCGAAGGTCTCGTAGCGCACGATCTCGGGCGCGAGGAAGGCCTCCGAGGGGACGCCGAGCGTCCCGTGGTCCGCGGGCGCGGACACGTCGAGGGCCGGTTCGCCGTCCAGGTCCGCGAGCAGGTCGGTCGCGGCGTCGACGACGACCGCGCGGTACGGCCGGTCGCTCGCGGCGTGGACCGCGGCGAGGCGCTCGCCGTCGCCGTCCCACGAGAGCGCGGAGACGACCCCCGGGTCCGCGCAGTCGGCGGCGATGTCCGGTTCGGCCAGCGTCACGAATCCGGTCGACCCCTCCAGTTCGCCGATGGCGAGCTCGGAGTAGCCGTCGACGTTGACGGTGTACGCGACCCGCCCCGACTCGCGGTCGAGAGCGTAGCCGTCGACGTTCCAGCCCTCGCGGGCGGCGACGGTGTCGAGCGCCGGGTCCCCCGACCCCTCCTCTCCCAGCGCGGCCGCGCGGTCGTCGCGGTCCGCCTCGCCCGCGACCGCCGCCGCGGAGAAGCGCCCGAGGACGAGGTGGTCGCCGGGCTGGTTCGTCAGGGCGTAGAGCCCGCCGTTGGCGCCGAAGGCGGGGGACTCGTAGCGTGCGTCGTCGTCGACGTTCACCTGCGTCGTCTCGCCGCTCGACAGGTCGAGGACGAACAGGTCCTGCGCGAAGGACGCGCGGGCGTCGATCAGCGCCAGGCGGTTCCCTTCCGGTCCCCACGCAGCCACCGAGAGGAAGCCGCCCTCCCCCTCGTGAACGACCTCGCTGTCGGCGGCGGTCTCGTCGCGGCGCTGGACGTGGACGTCGAAGGTGTCCGACTGGCGGCGGTTGGCGGCGTACGCGAACCGGTCGCCGTCGGGCGCCCAGCCGCCCCAGGCGTGGATCGAGTCCGGGTCGTCGGTGAGGTCGGTTATCGCTCCGGTCTCGAGGTCGTACAGGAACAGCTGGTCGCGCTCGTCGCTCCCGCGGTCCATGCCGAACACCGCTTCCGGGCGCGTCGGCGACGCGTCCACGAAGGAGACGCGCTCGTCGGTGCCGGTCAGGCGCTCGGGGGTCGTGCCGGTCGCCTCCGCACCGGTCGCCTCCGCACCGGCCGCTTCCGCTCCGACCGCTTCCGCGCCGACGGCCACGGGACCGCTCACGCGCCACACGTCCGGCGAACCGGTGGTGTCGGCCAGATACAGCAGATCCCCGTCCGCGGTGAACGTCGGGGACTCGACCGCGTCGATGCCGAGGTAGCGCGCAACGGGGTAGTTCGGGAGGCCGTCGCCAGCGCCGCCGGCGTCGCCGACATCGCCGACGCCTGCGTCTTTCTCGCTCATGGCCGGACCTCCCACGCCGACGCCGTAAGGGTTGGCCACACACACGCCGTTGCCGGTTCGGCTTCCCCACCCTCGTCTCCGGTAGCTATTTCCGCGGGAGTCCGCTACCCTCGGACGATGCTGAGCGACGTGATGGAAGACTACCTGAAGGCCATCTACGTCCTCCAGACGGAGGAGGGGCCACCCGTCTCCACCTCCGCGGTCGCCGACTATCTCGGGAAGACCCCGCCGACGGTCACCGACATGCTCGGGAAGCTGGAGGACCGCGGGTTGGTCGACCGCGAGCCGTACACCGGCGTCGAGCTGACGCCCGAGGGGGAGGCGGTGGCGCTCGAGGTGGTCCGCCATCACCGACTCATCGAGGCGTTCCTCGCGGAGCGACTCGACTACGACTGGAGCGAGGTCCACGCCGAGGCCGACCGGCTCGAACACCACATCTCCGAGGAGTTCGAGCGCCGCGTCGCGGAGACGCTCGGCGACCCGGAGGTCGACCCCCACGGCGACCCCATCCCGGGCGCGGACCTGGAGCCGGTCGAGGAAGATGACGCCGTTCGGCTCCACACCTGCGAGGAGGGCGAGACGGTCGTCGTCGCCCGCGTCTCGGACCGCGATGAGGACGAACTCGACTACCTCGCGGACGCCGGGATCGTGCCGGGCAACGAGCTGGATGTCGTCGACGTCGCCCCCTTCGGCATGGTGACCGTCCGCTCGCCCGCGGGCGAGCAGAGCCTCCCCGAGTCCGTCGCGCGCTCCATCCGCGTACGGCCTGTCGAAGCGACCGCGTAGTAGGCGTTCGCGACGGCCACGGACCCGACGTGCGCGCCCCCGTCCGCGACGGGGGCCACACCGACGCTCCTGACCGGCGACCACCTTCCTTCATCGATGGCCCATTTCGGTGATCGCGTGCCGGATCGGAACACCCGAAAACGGCGTCGCTGGCCCCGTCCGTCGCCTTTTTCACCGTCGCAGGGGTTCTCCGGAGCGTGAACGAGTTGGTTACGCTGACCGCCGGGGTCGTCTTCGGCCTCGCGCTCGCGGCACCGCCAGGGCCGATGAACGCCGTCATCGCCGAAGAGGCCGTGCTGCGGGGCTGGACCGCGGGCGCCCGCGCCGGTCTCGGCGCCGCGACGGCCGACGGCGTCTTCTTCGTGCTGGCGTACCTCGGCGTCGTCGCGTTCGTCGAGCGCCTCCCGACGCTGCGGGCCGTGATGATCGCGGTCGGTGGCGTCCTGATGATCTACTTCGCCTACGGCGCCGCCCGCGGCGCCCGCGCCTCCTTCAGGCCCACCGCCGGCGACGACCCGATGCTGGCCGAGGGGAAGGGGTTCCGGAAGGCGTTCGTCCTCGCGCTGACGAACCCCTATCAGGTGCTGTTCTGGCTCACGGTCGGCGTCGGACTGCTCCGGCCGGGAACGCTGGACGTGCTCGAGCCGCTTCCGGTCGTCGGCGCCGACCTCGCGGGCGCGTTCGTGGTGACGACCGGATCGCCGGCGCTGATCGTCGGCTTCTTCGCCGGCATCGGGCTCTGGGTCACGGGGTTCCCGGCCGCGCTCGTCGCCGCGGAGCGTCGCATGGAGCGGCTCGCGCCCCTCGTCGCGGTCGGCTCGGCGGCCGTGCTCGCCGGGTTCGGCGTCTACTTCCTCTACGACGCCGCGACGTACGTTCTCCCCGCGTTGGCGGTTCTCTGAGACCCCGCCGGAACGCGGCGGTCAGCGAGGTTCCGAGACCGGGACAGACCGAGGCCTCGGCGATTACCGGTCAGACGTCGCCGGTCATCGCCCGGAACAGCGCCCCACACAGCTCGTCGCGGTCGAGCGACGGCTCCTCTGCCTCCCCGGTCGGGTCCACCTTCGGCGTCACCGTGCCGCCACCCATTCGGGCGTGGCCGCCGCCGTCGCCGTTGGGGACCTCCTCGAGCGCGGACTCGATGGCCTTGCCCATGTGGACGCGGTCGTCACGGGACCGCCCCGAGAGGTGGAGCGTCCCGTCGCGCTCGCCGATCACCACCACCGCGGTGACGCCCTCCAGCTGGATCAGCTCGTCGGCCGCCTGCGGAACGGCGTCGACGTTGTTGACGCTGCCCACGTCCGCGACGGCGAACGAGCCCTGTACCTGCCGGCCGGCGATGGCTCGCGCTTTCACCTCCAGCACCTCGGCGTCGACCGCGGGGTTGGCGATGCGGTCGAGGCGGTCCTGGTCGACGCCGGGGTAGACGTAGCCGGCGGCCGCGAAGTCGGCCTCGCTCGCCCCGACGGTGAGGTGTTTCGTGTCCGCGAGGATGCCGTACAGGAGTCCCGTCGCGGCGTCCGTCGAGAGGACGTACTCGCCGCCGCGCTCGGAGGCGTGCATGTCCGGCGGCACCGGTTCGGCGTCGATGTCGGCGAAGTACTCGGCGACGATTGAGGCGGTCGCCCCGTAGTCCGTCCGCACGTCGGTGAACTCCTCGCCCGCGCCGTCGCCGGGGTGATGGTCGACGACCGCGAGCGGGAGGACGCCGTCCGCGCCCGCGAACCCGCGCGGCTCGTTGTGGTCGACGAGGACGACGGACTCCGCCGCGAGGTCGCTGACGTGATCGATCCGGTCGAGCTCCAGGTCGAGGACGGTCCGGAACGCGCGGTTCTCCTGATGGCGGATCTGGCCCGGGTACTGGACGGTCGCGTCCACGCCGAGCTGGTCCGCCAGCGAGGCGACGCCGACCGCGGCCGCCATGGCGTCGGGGTCCGGGTTCGGGTGCATCAGGACCGCGATCTCCTCGCGCCCCTCGATCAGTCGCCGGAACGTGACGCCCGCGGGGCGGCGCAGCCGCAGGAATGCGTACGTGCTGGCTGCGACGACGAACACCGCGAGCGCTGTCGCGACCGCGAGTTCCGGGTTCTCCCGGACGAACTCCTCGGTCGCTCGCAGGGCGTCCGTCCGTCCTTGCAGCCACATCATCCGTTCGCACCCGCCGCCGACACAAGTAGTTCCCGGCACCCATCACACACGGAACATGTCCGCCACGATCGCACCCGATCGATCCCCGGCTACGGACCGCTGCGCTCGGTTCGGTACGCGTCGACCGCATCGCGGTATCCCTCACGAAACGTCGGGTATCGGAAGCCGTACCCGAGTTCTCGAAGGCGGTCGTTCGAACACCGCTTGCTCGTGCGGATCCGTCGTTCCGCCGCCTCGGATAGGTCCCCCGCGGACAGTCGCTCCGCCTTCGAGCGCTTCTCCGGGCGGTCGACGCCGCAGGCGTCCGCGAGCCAGTCGGCGAACGCGTGCTTGTCGACCGGTTCGTCGTCGACGGCTAGCACCACGTCGTCGCGCGCGAGGTCGTTCTCGAGCAGAAACCGAACCGTTCCGGCGGCGTCGTCGCGATGGATCATGTTCAGATACCCCGCGGTCACGGGGCCGTCGAGGTAGCGGTCCAACCGGTACCGGTCCGGGCCGTAGAGTCCGGCGAAGCGGACGACCGTCCCGTCGATGCCCGCGTCGGCCGCCCGCCCGCGCGCCACGCCCTCGGCCTCCGCCAGCACGCGCGTCTTCTCGGTCGTCGGGTCCAGCGGCGTCGTCTCGTCGACCCAGCCGCCGTCGTGATCGCCGTAAACCCCCGTCGACGAGGTGTAGATAAGCCGGTCCGGCGGACGCTCGCGCTCGGCGTACTCGTCGATCACGTTGGCGAGCCCGTCGACGTACACCCGCTGGGCGGCGTCCGCGCCGCGCCCGCCCGAACTCGCCGCGAACACGACCACATCCGCGTCCGGGAGCGCCGACAGCGACGCCGGGTCGGTGGCGTCCGCTCGGACCGGCTCCAGGCCGGCCGCCTCCACGGCTGACAGCCCCTCGTCGGACCGGCGGACGCCCCAGACGCGGTGTTCTGAGGCCCCTGGCTCGCCGGCGGCGTCGGACCCACGGAGCTGGCGACCCAGCTCGGTCCCGACGTAGCCGCAGCCGACGACGACGACGCGCATCAGGGTTTCCGCCCCTCGATCACGCTCTGTATCTGTGCCAACTGCGTCAGCGTCATCCGCGTGCGTCCCTCCAGCGCCTGCTGGACCTCCTGTCCGGTGAGGTCGGCGTCGATGGCGCCCGCGATGGTGTCGACGTCGAGCACCGCCGTCGTCATCCCCATCAGCAGGTCGTCTCTGAGCTCGAACACCAGCGCGTTCGCGTCGCGGTCGTCGACGAGCGCGATCACGGCGGCGGCGTCCTCGACCGCGATTTCGGGGACCTCGCCGTCGACCAGCGTCTCGGCGTCCGCCCGGTCGAGCGACGTCGCATCCACGATCGCGTCGACCCCGGCCTCCGCGGCCGCCTCCAGCACCAGCGTCTCGTACCCCTCGAGCAGCGGTCCCGGCTCCGAGTCGGTCTCCGCGGGCACGTCGGTGAACATACCCGCCCTCGGCGCGCGGCCGGGAAAACGACTGCGGTCACCGGTCACAGGACGCTTCGCGCGTGGTTCCGTCGAGTGAATCCGGCGTCGCTCCCGGACACGGCCATCCGGGAGACGTCTCGTCGCGCGTGCCGTCCACGTCGCCGACCCCCGGCGGTCCGGGAGGGACCGCGACCACGACGACCGTTCCGGTCTCGAACCGCACCTGCTCCGTTCGGCCGAGCGCCACGGGCTCGCCGGCAAGCTCGACAGTTGCGGTTCCGGCCTCCCGGACGTACTCGAACTCCTCGTCCGGCGGGCCGGTCCGCGGCGCCGTCACGGCGAACCGCGGATACGCGCCGGAGACCTCCACCGTCCAGACGTTGACCGTGGCGTACCAGTGCGTGGGCGTCGGGAACACCGGAGCGCCCGCGGGAACCGCCCCGATCGCCTCCGGCGCCCAGCGGTCCGCGGCCGCGTCCGCGCCGCGCCGGAGCTCCGACTCGACCGCCGACTCCAGTTCGTCCCGAGCGACCGTTCGGAGGACCGACGCAGACCGGTTCACCTCCGCGGCAGACACCGTCGCTGGCCCCTCGTTCGCGGTCGCCTCGATGGTCATTCGCAGGCGCGCGGCCAGGACTTCCTGATCCGCCGGGCTGAAGCTTCCCCGCGCGGCCGCCTCGGCGGCGACCGTCTCGGCGTAGTCGCCGGTTCCCATCGCGCCGGCGAGCTCGCCGGTCGAGTTCCACTGCCGTCGAGCGCTCCGCAGGCTCTCCGCACGTTCGGACCGCGAGAGCTCCGTCTGCCGGCGCAGTACGCCATCGACTGCGGCCTCCACGGCGTCGGTCGATTCGCCGACCGAGTCCGAAAGGTCGTCCCGCTCGTTCCGAAGCGTTTCGTTCTCGGTCCTCGCGAGAGCGCGGTCCGCACCGACGAGCGATCGACCGGCGGTGGACAGCGGAACGGTCTCACCCGTTCCGAGGAGACGGTCCACGATACCGGACGCGGCGTCCGCGTACGGCAGCGTGACGAGGTTCCGGTTCCGCGTCGCGAGCGGCCTCGTCCGCGCGTCCGTGGCAACGCCCTCGATAGCGGCACCGTCGACTGCGGTTCGCGGGAGATACCCGGGCGACCCGCGCGGAGCGAGGTCGACGCCGCCGCCGGGTCCGCCGTCGCCGATCGAGCGGCGGACCCCGCGTTCGGCTGCGGTCCGCGCGTCGAGGTACGCGCCGAACGTGTCGGCGTCGAGGGTCGCGTCGTCGCCTGCGGCGTCCCCGACGGCAGCCGAGACCTCGTCGTCCGCGGTCGAGCGCCGCTCGAGCGCGGCGATGACCGCGTCCACGTACGCCGCACGGGCGGCGACGCGGGCGCGGTCCGCGGCGCCGTCGTACGTCGCTGGCGCGTCGACGAGTTCCGCCCGCCGCTCCCGGAGAGCCACCGCCAGCTCCCCGTACGGGTCGGCCTCGCCGGCGGCGACCTCCCGCATCGAGACGGTCGTCGACAGCTTGCTGACCTCGCGGTGGAGCTCCGCGAGGTCCGCCTCGACGTGCGGCGCGAGCCGGTCCGGTCGCGCTCCGACAACCGTCGTCTCGCGGGCGACCGCCCCGTCGACGACGGCCTGGCGGGCGATCCGCGAGAGCTCGTCGTCGGTCGCGGCCGCCAGATCCGCCCTCGCGGTTGCGGGTACATCCGCCAGGTTCGGCCCGTCGAGCGCCCCGCCGCGCTCGAACGTCGGGGCCGTGGGACGCTCCGGCGCTCCCGCAGTCGGAGCGTACGTTCCCTCGACGCGGATTTCGACCCGGTATTCCCGCGTCCGGACCTCCCGGCCGGTCCGGGTCACCGTCCCGTTCGTCCACGTCCACGTCGTCTCGTCGACCGTTCTGACGACGCGATGTGTGGTTCCGAAGCCGTCCGAACCACCCGAGGGGCCCACTCCGTCGCGCGCCTCGTCGACAGCGACCGTCCGCTCCCGCTGGGTGTCCGCGAGCGTCCAGTTTCCGGCGGGCGGGGCGTCCGTCGTGGGACCGTCACGCGTCGTCGTGTCCGTCCGGAGCGTGGAGTCGGTACGAAGCGTCGCGCTCGCGCGATATGCGTCCCGAGCGATCGCGTCGCGTTCAGCGATCGTCGACAGGAACGCGGTGTCGGCGACCGCGCCCACTTCGACGGTGCGCGTTCGGTTCGCTCCCTCCAACCCGTCGGGAACTTGGTCGCCGTCGGTCCCGGTTCCGATCTCACGTTCCGATCCCGTCGCCGAGTCGCCGACGACTGCCCGGCTCCACTCCTCCTCGTCGAGTTCCGTCGGCGCGAGCAGGTCCGCGACGCCGGTGCGAGCCGTCGCGCGGCGAACGCCGGCCTTCGCCCGGGGGTCCGTCCCTCCGAAGACGTTGCGCTGAACGCGGACGATGCCGGCGTTCGTCGAGAGTTCGACGTGCCGGTTCGCGAGCACGTTCTGAACCGGGGCGCCGCCGTGTTGTGCGTAGCCGCGCGCCCAGGTGACGGGGTACAGCCGAGCCGTGAGCTGCCGGCCGAGGCCGGGCCCCTCGAGCGCTCCGCGGTTCAGTTGCTCCTCGAATCGCTCCGTCCGTTCATGGGCCGCGAACACGGGCACCGGGACGACCACGGTCACGTTCCGCGTCCGCCGTGCGACGGTCCGACCGTCCCGTGACGCGATCGTCGTGACGTTCCGCACCGTCGCTCGGAGTGCGGTTCCGTTCGCGACCGGCGAGACCGACACGCGCTCACGGGCCGCAATGAGGTCCGTCTCGTCCCGAACGTCCGGAACCTCGGTGACGGCCCGAACGTCGTCGACGCGTCGCTCGGTCGTGGGAAGGGACCGGGACACTTCGACGGCGATCCGGATCCGCAGCGCGTCGGAAAACGAGCTCTCGGGCCGGACCGCTGGCGTACTGCTCTCGTTCCTTCCGTCGGCGGTCGATGCCGCGGTGACGGGCTCTGCCGCGGCGTCGCGGGCCGCGTCGCCGACGCCGGCACGCACCGCGGGCGTCGCGTCCGCCGCCGCTCGCTCCACAGCGCGTTCCACGCTGTCGTCGACGGCGACCCGCCCCTGCTGCTGGAGCGCGCCGGCGTAGGCGACGCTCGACACGAGAAGCAGAACGCCGATCAGCGCGAACGGGACGCGCGCCCGGTCGTCGTCGGCGAGCCTGACCGTCGCCGGGCGGCGCATCTCACCACACCTCCACGACGATCCGGACGCGTCCGGTGTTCGCGCTACGCTTCGCCGATCGCCGATCCCACGGAGCGGTGACGACGGCCACGTCCACGTCGGCGTCCGAGGGCGGTTTCCCGCCGACGACGAACGGGGACCGGCCGGTTCCTTCGTGGGAGCGAAACGCATTCAACCGGATCCGGCCGCCGCGCAGGTCGCGGAGAACCTCGCGCACCACCGTCCGAACCGCTCCCGGGTAACCGTCCGTCCCCTCACGCGCTCCGTCCGCCTCGAGGACCGCGGCGCAAGCGACCAGCTCGGCGAGCGTGGCGTGGTGTGTTCCGGTCAGCTCCTCGTCGGCCGTCTCGATGTCGGACGCCGGTTCGCCGCGTGGTGCGGTCCGATACTCGACGGACGCGGTCGTTCCGGCGACCACGTCCGCGACCGCCACGGCGTCCGGGGACGCGGCGCCGCTCCCGCTGCCGACCGCTCCCGCGTTCGCGAGCACGCCGACACCGGCCGACAGACACAGCAGAAAGACCGTCACGTCGAGGACGGTGCTCGTCACGTCCACACCGCCACGCGGAGCGTTCCGGAGCTGTTCTCTCCCGGGGCGGTCCGGACCGGGATCGACCGCCGAGCGGTGTGTGTCGGTGCGCCTCCCTCCGGTGGTCGCGGATCGCCGGCGGTCCATCGCCGCTCCCGTGCCGACAGGCGCGCGCGAACCGCCCGGTGTTCCCCGATCACGCCGGCGGGGACCGTCAGATTCGCGGGCTTTGCGACTCCGTCGTCGACCGTCGCGTCGTGAACTCGGTCGAGGATGTCGGCGGGGCGATCATCGCTCCTCCCATCGTCGGCTCCGTGAAGAACGCCGACATACATGGTCACTCCGGCGCTGAGGGCCGTCAGCGCAACGAGCGCCGCGACGGGGTCGGCCCACCCTCTATCCGACAAGCGTGACACGCACGTCCCCCCAGTGAACCCGCCGAATTCGGAGCCGATCGGACGCCGTGCGCCATTCCGGTTCGGCCTCGCGCGCGTTCCGCGTCGCGGCCGCGAACGCCTCCGACGAATCGAAGGCGTCCGAGGGCGGGGCGCCGTGAAGGACGCGCGCCAGTCGGCCGTCGTCCCGAACCGGCGTCACCGGCCCCCGGCGAAACCCGGCACTCGCCGTGCCACGCTCGCCGTCGAGGACGATGCGCTCGGGCGCGATCCGGACGCGCTCCGCCGCGATTCCGTGTTCGCCGGTCGCCGGGTAGTCGCCGCCCGCGACGGAATCGACCGTCGCCGCGGCGCCGGCGGCGTCCGGCGCCGGGGCGCTGGGAAGCGCGGACGCTACGCCCAGTACCGCGACGCTGAGCGCGGCGACGCCGACCCACGCGTACAGTCCGTCGAGTGGCACCTCGAACATGGCCCGGATTGGGCCCGGTTTATGGCTTAAACGTACGGACGGTCACAGCAGCAGTCCGGCCCCGACGAACGCCGCCAGATACGTCGCGGTCGCGGTCGGAAGCGCGATCCCGACCCGGTACGCGACGAGCGCCGCGCTCGCACCGCGTTCCAGGACGGTGGCGATCGCGGTCAAGACGACCGAGAGAAGGATGACGTACGCGCCGACGATCCGGCCGAGAACCGGAACGGTCAGCGTGTTCCCAACCCCCGGTCCGCCACCCTCACCGGCTTGCGCTCCCGTGACACCGGTCGAACCCGGAACGCCCGAAGCCTCGAGGCCGCCCGTTTCGGCACCGAGTGTCGGAACGGCCGTGCCGGCGTCTCCGACCAGTCCGGCCGCGAGGGCGACGGTCGCTCCGCCGACCAGCGGTCCGAAAAGCGCCGCGGTGTTCGAGAGCGTTCGGGTGACGGTCGCGAGCCGCCTCGTCGCCTCGCGTTCGAGCTCGCGCAGGTCCTCGAGCTGGTCGGCGAGTTCGAGCAGCACGTCGCCGGCCGGGCGGCCCTCCCGCGTGGCGAGTCCGAGCAACGCCGCGACCCCGCGGGCCCGCGCGCTCGGAACCGCGGCCAGCGGTCCGCCTTCGCCGAGGAAGGACTCACGAACCCCGATACGGAGCGTTCGTCCCCGCGCCGCCGCGTCGGCGAACGCCTCGCCCGCCGGGCCGGTGACCGACTCTCCCGCGCGGGCGATCGCGCGTTCGACCGCGACTCCCTCCGCGACGTGTCCGCCGACGACCGTCATCGCGTCCGCGAGGCCGGCCTCCAGATCGCGGACGCGTTCCAGCACGCGCCGGCGGGGGCGCGCGACGACGAACAGCGCCGTCCCGCCTCCAACGCCGACCACCGCGACCGGGACGGCCCATTCGGCGACGGCCAGCCCGGCGACGGCTCCACTCCCGGTTCCGGCGATCACGCCCGCTCCGAGAACGGAGGTACTCCGAGTCGATACGTCGGGATGGTCTGCGGTGATGCGCGGGGGCGGGAACGCCACCGGACGCCGAAGCAGCAGCCAGCCGCCGGCGGCACAGAGGCCCGCCGGCAGCAGGACGACGTAGACCGTCGCCATGGTCGCGGCGCCGACCGGGACGCCGGCGGCGCTCGCGGCGGGAAGCAGCGCGACGAGTGCGAGGGGGAGCAGGACGCCGAACGCGTAGATCCCCGAGACCGGTCCACGAACGTCGCCGACGAACGCCGCCATGCGGTCGTCCGCACCGGCCACCACGGCGTCAAGCGCGCGGTCCAGACAACGGTCGCGACGCTCCGACGGGGCGGTCGCCGCCGCCCGCAACAGCGTCGTGGCGCGCTCCAGCGCAGGGAACCACGGGGTCCACTCGTTCGCGAACGCGCCGAGGCCGGCGTCGGGACGCCCCCGTGCTCGCCGGGCATGACCGCGGAGGCTCGCGGCGAGCGGTCCCTCGTCCGTTCCGCCGGCGAACGCGACGGCCCGCTCCAGCGACGGCTCGATCCGCATTCGGAGCACGGCACGTCCCACCAGTCCGGGCGCCGCGCCGAGGGCGCGGGTCCGCGCCACGCCCGCCAGCCAGACGGGGAGACGGTGCGAGACGTGGACGACCGCGAGCGCAGTCGCGACGGCGAGCAGCGACGGGAGCGCGATGGATCGGACGACCCCGCCGGGAAGCACGCCGAGAAACGACAGCGCGACGCCGGCCGCTCCGCACAGCGCTCCGGCGACGGCGCCGCGCCGGTAGCCGCGGGTCAGCACCGCTTCCGCGCCCTCGTCTCGGTCGCGGAACGCGAGCGCTCGACGGAGTTCCTCGCTCGGTTCCTCCCTCCAGAAACGGTCTGCGTCGTCGCTCATTCGGTCGTCCCCGTGGCAACTGACGACCGGTCCCCGGACGCCGGCTTGCGGTCGGCCACGGCCGCGGCCACGTCGCGGGGGCGCGTCCGGTCCTCGTCGACGAGCGTTCGCAGGGCGGTCGTCCTGGCGTCGACGCGACGAAGCACGTCCGCGTAGCGCTCCGTCGGCGTCGCGAGCCCCGTGACGAGGCGGCTTTCCCCGCGGTCGAGCCGGCCGGTCGGCGCGAGTCCGCCCTCTCCCCGCTCGAACAGCGGCTCGAACCGCACGTCTTCGGTTCCTTCCGTCCCCGACTCACCGCGGGCACCGCACACCTCGCTTATCTCGACGACCTTGTGATCGGCGAGCGTGACAAGGAGGTCCGTGCTGGCGAAGGAGGAAGGCGCAACGCCGAGGTCCTCGACGACGCGCTCGCGCACCTCGGGACCCGACGAGCCGTGGATCGTCCCGAGAACGGCGTCGCCGCCGGCGCCGACCCGCATGGCTTCGTACAGCGCCGACGCCTCCTCCCCACGGACTTCACCGACGACGAGCGCGCCGTCACCGAGCCTGAGTGCGGTCCGGACTGCTTCGGTCGGCGTCGGCGCGGCGCCAGCTTCGGGGTCGGTGTTGAGCCGCTGGACGTCGCGGTCGGCCTCGCGAAGCGAGGCGGCCGGAAGCTCCGGCGTGTCCTCGACGAGCACGACCCGTTCGGTCGACGGGAGCTCCCACAGCAGCGAACCGAGCGTCGTGGTCTTTCCGGCGCCGCGACCGCCCGCCACGAGCGCCGCCACGCCGCGTTCCGTCGCGAGCGAGAGCAGGCCGGCGGCTCGCGCCGTCAACGTACCGGCGTCGACCAGCCCGGGAAGCGTCCACGCGTCCTCGCCGCCGCGCCGGAACGCGAACCCGAGTCCGTCGCTGGCGGGGTCGGTCGTCGCCGCCACGCGGACGGGGCCGCCGTCGGTATCGAGGGTCGCGTCGAGCGTCGGCGACGCCCGCGAGAAGCCGTCGCCGCTCGCGCGCCGGAGCCGCGAGGCGAGCGTCGCGGCGCCGGCAGGCGGCACGCGTACGTTCGTGGTCAGCCGCTCGCCGTCGACGACCACGCGGAGGGGCGTCTCGGAGACGGGGGGCGCGAGGAAGGCGTCGCTGACGTGGTCGTCCGCGAACACGTCGGAGAGGACTCCGAAGCCGCGCGCGTGCTTGCACAGCACGTCGGCGATCTCCTCGACCGGATCGTCGGCGTCCGCGACGGCACGTACGGCCCGACCCGGCGCGCGTTCCCCGGCGTGTCCGTTCCCGAGCAAGCGCTCCCGCGCGTCAGCGAGCGTTGCGAGAGCGTCGTCTTCGAGCTCGGCCGACGGCGGGGTCAGATGATACGTTCGCAAGGGCCCGTCGCCGTCGTAGATCCGGACGGTTGCGCCGGTTCCGGTCTCCCATCGGTCGCGGAGCATCGCTCCGGTCGGGAGTCGCGCGGCGACGCGCGCGGTCCCGACGGTCGGCCCGACGAAAGGGCGCAGAAGGTCGTCGTACCCGGCCGCTTCCTCGGCGATCGCAGCGAGACCGGTTTCGGCGACCGCGCGTGCGGGGGCGCCGGCGCGGCCGACTGCCTCGGTGGCCGCTCCCAGCGGGTCGGTCGCGGCGCGATCGGCCAGCCGGTCCTCGTGGAACCGAACGCGTTCCCGGAACCGGCCAGCCGCGACCAGGAAGGCCGCGGCGCGTCCGGCGTATCGACGCTCGAGGCCACGACACCTCACGCTGACTGCGTCCGCGTCGCGGTCCGTCAGCGCCGCGATCACCGTACGGCGGCACGCAGGCCGCTCGGCCAGCCGACCGGCACCGTGACAGCCGTCGGCGTCGACGGTCAGTACCGTCCGATCGGCGACCGCGGTTCCGGACGGCTCCGTGAACGACGCTTCGCATTCGCAGCGGGACGCGGCCGCGTCACCGTCCCGAACGCGGTCGCGCACGGCGAGAGCGCCGGTTCGGACGCGGTCGATCAGATCCATGCGCCGGTTGGTCTCCGCTTCCGATTTAAGAATGAGGTCGCGACAGGACGACCGAGGGTCTCCCTTCGAGGCGAACGTATCGAAGCCGAATCCGGGTCGTCCCCCGGTCGAGTTCGACCACACTCCCGCCGGCCGTCGTCACGCTCGGGATCGGAATCGTCCGGGTCGGCCGCTCGCGGATTCGGTATCCGAGCGCCGTCGGATCGCCCTCGGCGTCGTCCTGTCGCACGCCGCGCTCGGAGCCGGCCCGCGTCGCGATGCCTGGGTCGGAGCCCGGGCTGGAGCCCGTCCCTGCGTCCGCCCCGGATCCCGCCGAACCGCCGGACGAACCACGGAACGCGGACCGCGGGCCGATTCCGGCGAACGCGACCGGGGCGGCGTCGAACCCGGCCGGGATCCTAACGCGGACCGTCCGCCGTGCCGCCGGTTCGCCGGGTCGGGCAGCGGCCGAGTCCGCCGCGAGGTCGGCCGCGGCCCGGTCCAGCCGCTCGCCGGCGGTCGCGATCCGGTCCGCGGTGGTCTCGGCACGCGCGTCCGCCAGCGCCGGCCCCGCCGCGGCCAGCAGCGCGACCGCCGTCGCGGCCGCGAGGACCGCGCGGATCACAGGGCGTCGCGCAGTCGGTCGACGACCCCCGGAGCGAGCCCGTCGGTCCGGTCGCCGCCGTCGCTCGGACCGTCGGCGGCGTCCGCCTCAGCCGTGTCCGGGACCGCGGCCGCGACCGCCGGCTGGTCCGGGAGCGCCGCGTCGATGGGGCGGTCCCCGGTCGGTCGCGGTCCCCGGGTTGCCTCCTCCTCGGGGGGATCGACCGCGGGTTCGCCGCGTGTCTCGTCTCCCGGCTCTCCGGACACTCCCGACCGAGCGGTCGCGAGTGCGAGGTCGGCCCGTCGCTCCACCTCCTCGTTGACTGCCCGAACCCCGCCTGCGTATCCTCGAAGCGCCTGTACCGCAGCATCCAGTTCGTCGAGGCGTTCGTGAAGTGCTGCGAAGCGGTCGTCGAGCTCTTCGAGTCGGGTAACGGTCTCGTCGGAGAGAGGATCGCCCGTCTCGGCCGGCGAATCCGCACCTCGGGCCCGCGGCGACTCCCGTTCGGCGACCGCGCGTTCGAGGGCGGCGACACGCTCCGCGAGCGCCGCCGCAGCCGTGGTGTCGCTGCGAGCATCCCGTTCCGGGCCCTCGGACGAGACGGCCGGCTCCGACATGCTCTCGGGGCGAGTCGACTCCGCGTCGGCGTCTCCGTCGTGCATGCGCTGGATGGCTCGGTATCCGGTTTAAGCGTCGGGGACGGGGGTAGAGAGATGGCCGACGGGAGGGCGCCGACTGGGGTGGGGAAACGTTGATAGTCGGTGGGGCGACAGTTCCTCCCATGAAGACCGTCCTCGTTGGCGTCGGCCAAGCCGGGGGGAAGATCGCGACCGCCCTCGCCGAGTTCGACGCCGAGATGGGGTTCGGCGCGGTGGTCGACGCGGTCGCCGTCAACACCGCCGCGGCGGACCTCGACCCCCTCCCGCTGGAAACGGTGCTGATCGGACAGGACCGCGTGAGCGGTCACGGCGTCGGCGGCGACAACGAACTCGGCGCCGAGGTGATGCAGGCGGACGCCGGGGAGGTGCTGGGCACGCTCTCGTCACTCATCACCTCCGAGGCGGAGGCCGTCTTCGTCGTCGCCGGGCTCGGCGGCGGGACGGGGTCGGGCGGCGCGCCCGTCCTGATCCGGGAGCTCCAGCGCGTGTACGACGTGCCGATCTATGCGCTCGGCGTCCTCCCCGGTCGCGAGGAGGGAGCGCTGTATCAGGTGAACGCCGGGCGCTCGCTGAAGACGACGCTCCGGGAGGCCGACGCGACGATACTGCTCGCCAACGACGCGTGGCGCGCGAGCGGCGAGAGCGTCACCGAGGGGTACGACGCGCTCAACCGAAAGCTCGCGAAGCGCGTGGGGCTCCTGCTCGCGGCGGGTGAGGCGACGCAGGGCGTCGGCGAGTCCGTGGTCGACGCCAGCGAGGTGATAAACACTCTGCGTGCGGGCGGCGTCGCGGCCGTGGGCTACGCCGACGCGCCGGCCGCCGAGGACCCGGAGGAGAACCTCAACACCGTCATCAGTACGACGAGGAAATCCGTGATGACGGGACTGAGCCTGCCGGAGGCGACGACCGCCGACGCCGCGCTGCTTGCTGTGGCGGGCGACCCGGACCGGATTCCGCGGAAGGGCGTCGAGAAGTCCCGCCGCTGGCTGGAGGACGAGACGGGGAGCATGGAGGTCCGCGGCGGCGACTTCCCGCTCGACTCCGACCGGCTCGCCTCGATCGTGTTGCTGGCGGGCGTCGAGCGGTCGGACCGCGTCCAGCGGTTCCTCGAACGCGCCAGACAGGCCGCGGAGGAGACGGACGAGGAGGAACGCGCTCGGGAGGATCCGACCGCCGCGTTCGACAACGACGAACTCGACGGGCTGCTGTAGCTGGGGGGTTCTGTCGCGGCACAGTCCCGTCGCTCGGCGAGCGGCGGGTCACAGAAATCCGCGGGGCCGCAACGGCGGCTGGCCGGTCAGACCGCGAGGTCGCCCGACGCCTTGATCACGTCGACCGCCTCGGCGTCGACCGTCTCCACGTCGAGCCAGTGGGAGACGTACTCGCGTTTGGCGTAGGTCTCGCGCTCGTCCTCGGTGCCGACGGTACACCAGAGCTGGGGCTCGTCGGGGCCGTGCCAGTCGCCCTGCCGGGTGACGGAGAAACACACCAGCTCCTCACCCTCGTAGTCGATCACCGCGTCCCGGCGGATCCCGGGGTCCCCACGGATGATGAGGTGTTGCATATCCCGAGGTTCGGCGGTCCGGCGCTTAATCGCTTCGATGGCGCGTAGCGCGTCGGTCGGGTGGATCCGCGGCCGTCGACCGCGACGCCCCGCGAGCCAAACCGCTTTAGGCGGGGGTCGACAAGAGGGGGCGATGGCAACGTGCGACGAGTGCGGGGAGTACGAGAACCTCCCGTACCAGTGTCACCGGTGTGGGCAGTCCTTCTGTTCCGAACACCGCCTCCCGGAGAACCACGACTGCCCGGGGTTGGCGAACTGGGACGACCCCTCGGGCGTGTTCGAGAGTGACACCGACGCGGCCCAGCGCTCCGCGGACGCGTCGAGCGATTCGGGCGGTGACGGCATTCTCGGCGGGCTCGGCGGGGGCGGCGGCACCAGCAATCGCGGGACCGGCGGGCGACGCGGTGTCGGCCCGGCGGGCGGCGTCCGCGGCTTCACCGACCGAGTGAAACGCGGCGTTCGAGGGATCTCCTCGACCGGCGGGCTCCTCCGGGCGTTCCGCGGGAACGTCACCTACCTCTTCCTCGCGGTCATGTGGGTCGTGTTCGTGCTGGAGTGGGCGGTGCTCGGACTGTTCGGCGAGGCCGCCTTCCGAGATGTCTTCCTGCTCTCGACCGACAACCCCCTCTACGTCTGGACGTGGGTCACGTCCGTGTTCGCTCACGACCCCGGCTGGCTGTTCCACATCGTCGCCAACAGCATCGGGCTGTTCTTCTTCGGCCCGCTCGTGGAGCGGTACGTCGGATCGAAACGGTTCGCGGCGTTCTTCCTCGTCGCCGGCGTGATCGCGGGCGTCGGCAGCACCGCCTACGCGCTCGCGATGGGCAATACGCAGGCTGCGCTCGGCGCCTCCGGGGCCGTGTTCGCGATCCTCGGCGTCGTCACCGTTCTGCGGCCGAACCTCGAGGTGCTCCTGTTCTTCGTGATCCCGATGAAGATCAAGGTGCTCACCTACGGGCTGGCGGCGCTGTCGCTGCTGTTCGTGATCCAACCGGACATCGCCGCCGCGGTCGGGATGGGCCGGATCGGCCACCTCGCGCACCTGCTCGGGTTCGTCGTCGGCCTCGCGTACGGGCGCCGCGTCGAGGGAACCGGGCCCGTGCGGGGCGGCGGCGGGCGTACGGTTCGCGTCTCGCGCGGTCCGGGCGGTCCCGGCGGTCCCGGCGGTCCGGGGAGACGGCGATGACGGCCGAACCGAGGAGACGGCGATGACCGAGAAATCGGCCGGTGACGCTCGTCCGCGAGAGGCGCTCGATCTGGCGCGCCCCGAGTTCGTTCCGGACCCGAACCTCTCCCACGCGGAGATGGAAGCCCTCCAGCGCGAGATCGCCGAGGCGGCGACGTTCGCGGACGAGTTCCCGTTCGACGCCGACGCGGTCCGCGTCGAGGCGGCCGCGGACCTGACGAGCGGCGTCCCCGCGGCCGTCGACCCCGAGCACGCGCCGGGCGTCGACCCCGAGGCGCCGGTCGTCGTCGGGGTCGACCAGGCGTTTCTGGACGACGCGGTCGTCTCCGCGGCGGTGGCGCTGCAGGACGGCGCGGTCGTGGAGCGAACCCACGCCGTCTCGCCGCTGTCGATCCCGTACATCCCCGGTCTGCTGGCGTTCCGAGAGGGCGGGCCGATCCTCGACGCGCTCGGGACGCTGTCGGTCGAGCCCGACCTCGCGGTGTTCGACGGCTCCGGCCGGATCCACTTCCGACAGGCCGGCATCGCCACCCACGTCGGCGTCGCGCTCGATCTGCCGAGCGTCGGCGTCGCCAAGAGCCTGCTGTGCGGCGACCCGGACGACGCGACCGAGGAGCGCCCGGAGGGCTGGTCCACGCCGATCCGGGCCGCCGACTCGGTGGAGGCGCCGGACGGAACCGTCATCGGGCACGCCTACCAGTCCAGACAGTACCCCAACAGCCGGCGCGTGAACCCCCTCTACGTCAGCCCGGGGCACCGCGTGAGCGCCGAGACGACCCGCGACCTCGTCGGACGGCTCTGTGCCGGCTACAAGCTCCCCGAGCCGACGCGGCTCGCGGACGCGTACGCGGACGAGGTGAAGCGGCGGCTGCAGCAGGCGTGAGAATGAATCGGCGGCTACAGCAGGGGTGAGGACCACGACACTGCGGCCGATCTTTCTGAAGCGGCGTGGAGGGGGGTTTCCGTGGCCGGCTGCAGATCTCCTTATGAATCCTCGTCGCCGCCGCGCAACAGCGCGACCGCGCGCTCGGTCGTCTCCGTCGCGGCGTAGCCGCGGCCGCCGGGCGTCTCCGCCTCCTCGACCAGTCCGGCGGCGCGGAACTCCGCGAGCAGGCCGTGGAGGTCCGACTCGCAGAGGTCGAAGGCGTCGAGCAGTCCCACGACCGACTGCGGGCCGTCGTCGGAAAGGGCCACCAGCAGGCCGAGCGACCGGTCGTCGTGGGCGGCGGTCACGACGCGCCGGACCGGGTCGGGAACGCCGCTCGCTGCCGTCTCCAGCGGAGACTCCCCCTCGACCGGCTCGATCTGGTCGTTCTCGAGGTAGCGCTCCGCACCGGACTCGGGGTCGCGGACGAGGCTCGACTCGGCCGAGCGCTTGACGAGCAGGTAGCGTCGGCCGTCGGCATCTCGGACGGTTCGCATCGGGTTCGAAAAAGCGGTCGCCCGGGATTAGCGTTCCGGGCTCTCGTCACCGCTCACGGGGGCGGCGTCGGCGGCGTCCGCGTCCGCCGTCACCTCGGCGTCCTCCGCGGCATCCGCGGCATCCGCCACCTCGGGGGCGTCCCTCTCCGCCGTTGCGGCATCGGCCTCCGCGTCGGCCGCGGCCTCCCGCTCCTCGTACCGCTCCCGCCAGTTGGCGTACTGCATCCGCGTTCGGAGGGCCGCGAACAGCCCCAACAGGATCATGCCGCCGCCGAGTTGCGTCATCCCGCGGAAGTACGCGAGCATCGCACCGAGGCTGACGAGCAGGATGGCCGCGTTGGCGAGGACGGCACAGATGATGAACGTTCGGGCAGTGTCCGGGTGGAGGTCCGAGAGGCTCCCGGCGAGGTCCTCGTCGCTCGCCTCGGGAAAGCGGTTCCCGTAGTCGGTGACGCTCGGCGTCTCGGGGCCGAGTTCCGACTCCTCGGGCGACGCCTCGTCGAACCCGCCCAGCGCGTCCTCGAAGGCGTCGTCTGACCCGTCGCCGTCGTCTCCCAGAAACACGGCTCACGGTTGGGGAACTGGCAGGAAAGGGGTTCCGGTGCGCCAGTCGGGGTCGACCGACCCCTCGCCGCCGCGCGGCGCCGCGCGGCACCGCCGACCCGGTCAGGCGGCGTCGCGTAGCGCCACCGTTCGCGTCGCCTCGACCCACGCGAGCGGGTTCTCCGCCTCGAAGAGGACCACGCTCCCGTCGTCCTCGTACGCCTCCACCACGGCCTCCGCGTCACCCGCGGCCGCACGGTCATCCGCACGCTCCACCGTCCCGTCGTCGGCGTGTGAGTTCGAGGTCACGCCGCGTGGTATGGTGTCACAAGGTAAATGCCTTTCCGTCGCCGCGAGCGGGCCAGTTCCCATCGGCCGAGTCGGCCGCCCCCGGGCGATTCGCCACGGAGCACGCAGGCGCTCCTCGGGACGGCCGCGAGGGGCGAAAGGCCGACCTTTTTAGCCGGGTGCGCCAAAGGGCGCCCATGACTCAGAGCGGGCTCTCGGACTTCGGTTCGGACGGCGGGGACGGTGGGGAGGGGCCCGACGACCGGCCGGACGACGTGACCGAGGAGGCGCGCGTCGTCGCCGGCAACGGCCGCGGGCGCGTCAGCGACGTGGTCGACGTCGACGAGGCGAAGTTCCCGGACTCGACCGGGACGGTCGAACTGATGATCACGCAGGTCGACTACGCCGTGGAGGGCCACGGCGCCGGCGAGTACCCCGTCGTCCACGTGTTCGGTCGTCGGTCGGTCGAGGACGGCGACGACGTGACCGAGCACGTCCGCGTCCTCGGCGTGGAGCCGTACTTCTACGTGCCAACCGCGGAGCTCGACCGCGACCCCGAGGAGGCGTACGACGTGGTGATCGGCACCCGCGAGGCGGACCCCGACGGCGAGCCCTACGAGAGCATCCGCGGCGAGCCGCTCACGAAGATCGTGACGCGGACGCCCCGCGACGTGGGGACCATCCGCGACGACTTCGAGACCTCCTTCGAGGCGGACATCCTCTTCCCGAACCGCTTCCTGATCGACAACGGGATCAACGGCGGGATCAGGGTGGAGGAGCGCCGGCTCGACGATGGGCGCCTACAGGTCCACGAGGGGCACCTCGAACCCGCCGACGTCGATGCGGAGATGCGCGTCCACAACCTCGACATCGAGGTGGACGACCGCAACGGCTTCCCCGAGGACGGCGAGGAGCCCATCATCTGCCTCACCAGCCACGACTCCTACCGGGACGAGTACGTCGTCTGGCTGTTCGAGTCCGACGACGCCGCGGTCGAACCCCCCGACGAACTCCCGGGCTACGAGGGGCTCGTGAGCGACGTGACCTTCGAGGTCCGGACGTTCGACGACGAGCCGGCGATGCTCGACGACTACGTCGACTACCTCGTCGAGACGGACCCGGACATCCTGACCGGATGGAACTTCGAGGACTTCGACGCCCCCTACCTCCTCGACCGGATGGAGGAGGTCGCGAAGCGCCCGGACCACGACCGCGACCTCTCGCTCGACCGCCTCTCGCGCATCGGCGAGGTGTGGCGCTCCAGCTGGGGCGGCCCGGACATCAAGGGCCGCGTCGTCTTCGACCTGCTGTACGCCTACAAGCGCACGCAGTTCACGGAGCTGGAGTCGTACCGGCTCGACGCGGTCGCGGAGATGGAACTCGGCGCGGGCAAGGAGCGCTACGCCGGCGACATCGGAGACCTCTGGGAGCAGGACCCCGAGCGCCTGTTGGAGTACAACCTCCGCGACGTGGAGCTGTGCGTCGAGATCGACCGCAAGCAGGAGGTGATCGCCTTCTGGGACGAGGTGCGGAAGTTCGTCGGCTGCAAGATCGAGGACGCGCCGACCCCCGGCGACACCGTCGACGTGTACGTCCTCCACAAGGCGTTCGGCAAGTTCGCGCTCCCCACGAAGGGGCAACAGGAGTCCGAGGAGTTCGAGGGCGGCGCGGTCTTCGACCCCATCACCGGCGTCAAGGAGAACGTCACGGTGCTCGACCTGAAGAGCCTCTACCCGATGTGCATGGTGACGATCAACGCCGGCCCCGAGACGAAGGTCGACCCCGACGAGTTCGACGGCGAGACGTACGTCGCCCCCAACGGGACCCACTTCCGCAAGCAGCCGGACGGCATCATGCGCGAGATGGTCGACGAACTGCTCAGCGAGCGCGAGGACAAGAAGGCGCTCCGCAACGAGCACGACCCCGACAGCCAGGCGTACGAGCAGTACGACCGCCAGCAGGCGGCCGTGAAGGTCATCATGAACTCGCTGTACGGCGTCACGGGCTGGGACCGGTTCCGGCTGTACGACAAAGAGGGCGCCGCGGCCGTCACGGCGACCGGACGCGAGGTTATCGACTTCACCGAGACCGCCGCCCAGGAGATCGGTCACGAGGTCGCGTACGGCGACAGTGTAACCGGCGATCGCCCAGTTGTCGTGCGAGATCCGGATGGCGTCGTCCGGGTCGTCCCCATCGAACGCCTATTCGAGCGGGCGGAGATGGAACGCGGTGAGGAGTTGTTAGTCACCGCGGACGGCGGGCCCGTCGCTTCGGTTGCCGCGGGCAAAGAGCGACGCAATCTCTCGGAATGGGAGGCGCTGTCAGTTTCCGAGGGGGGAGTTCCGGAGTGGCAACCGATCGAGGAAATCGTTCGGCACGAGACCGACAAGGACATCGTCAACCTCCAGCACAAGTTCGGTGAATCGACGACGACGACGGACCATTCGTACGTGGTCGAGGACGGTGACGATCTGGTGGAGACCAAGCCGGAAGACGTGACTGCACCGCTCAGAATCCCCGGCCTTCCGGAAGTCGATACGGTCGATCGTATCGACGTGTACGAGGTCCTCGACGGTTACACCCGGTCGTACGAAGACGGACGGAGCGTCGGAAGCGACAACGCGGAGACGAAGATCAACCGCGTCCACGCGAACGAGGAGTACGTCTGGTTCGGTCACGAGCACCAGGCTGACCAGTCGAGGACGGTGAAAGTCAAACGACATATCGATCTGGAGGGTGCGGACGGCGAGGCACTCGTTCGACTTCTCGCAGCCTACGTTACTGAAGGAAGCGCATCGACGATCGAGACGACGGATTCGAGGTTCGGCGCATCCATCGCGGAGGCTCGAACCGACTGGCTGGACGGGCTCAAAGAGGACTACGACCGGTTGTTCGAAGGAGTGACCGCAACCGTCATCGCCTCGGACACGTCGGCGGAACGAACCGTCGAGTACGAAACGGACGAGGGACCCTCGTCAACCACCTACAACGACGGGACGCACAAACTCCAGATGATGAACGAACTCACTGCCGTGTTCTTCCGTGAGTTCGCTGGTCAAACGTCGCGCGGAAAACGAATCCCTGGATTCGTGTTCAACCTCGATGAGGACCTTCAGAATCTCTTCCTGGACGTCCTGATCGAAGGTGATGGGTCACGGGAATTCCCCCGGTACTCGGAAGAGTACTGCGAACGGAACTTCGATTTCGAAACGACAAGCCGCGAACTTGCAGCCGGTCTCTCGACGCTGCTCACTCAGCGAGGAAAGAAGCATTCGCTCAAATACCGTGACAGCAAGGGCAGCTACACGGTGCGGACGTGTGAGTTCTATCGGGGCGGCCGCGATCCGGTCATAAAGGATGTCGATCACGACGGTTACGTGTACGATCTGAGCGTCGCGGAGAACGAGAACTTCGTTGACGGCGTCGGCGGAATCGTTCTCCACAATACCGACTCGGTGATGCTGTCCCTCGGTGACACGCCCAAGGAGGAGGCGATCGAGCAGTCGTTCGCCATCGAGGACCACATCAACGGTCGGTACGACGACTTCGCGGCCGCGGAGCTGAACGCGGACGAGCACCGCTTCCAGATCGAGTTCGAGAAGCTCTACCGCCGCTTCTTCCAGGCGGGCAAGAAGAAGCGCTACGCGGGCCACATCGTCTGGAAGGAGGGGAAGGACGTCGACGACATCGACATCACGGGCTTCGAGTACAAGCGCTCGGACATCGCGCAGATCACGAAGGAGGTGCAAAAGCACGTCATCGAGGTCATCGTCACCGGCGACGACATCGACGCGGATCTGGAGGAGGTGACGACGTATCTCTCGAACGTCATCGACGACTTCCTGACCGGGAACATGGACTTAGAGAAGGTCGGCATCCCCGGCGGCATCGGCAAGCGCCTCGACGCCTACGACACCGACACCGCGCAGGTCCGCGGCGCGAAGTACGCCAACCTCCTGCTCGGCACGAACTTCGACCGCGGCTCGAAGCCGAAACGGCTCTACCTGGAGAAGGTCCATCCCGACTTCTGGCAGCGGATGGAGAACGAGCGCGGGCTCGACCCGCAGACGGACCCGCTGTACGGCGAGTTCAAACGCGACCCGGACGTGATCTGCTTCGAGTACGCCGACGAGATTCCCGAGGAGTTCGCGGTCGACTGGGAGAAGATGCTCGACAAGACCCTGAAGGGCCCCATCGAGCGCGTCATCGAGGCGCTGGGCACCTCGTGGAAGGAGGTCAAGACCGGACAGGAGCAAACCGGACTGGGCTCGTTCGTCTGACTACTCGCTGTACGGTGGATATTCTGTGATCGAGTGTACGGTTGTGCTTGCGGCACGTATCGAGAAAGCTCTCGACAGCTCGCTGTACGTCGTTTTTTGTGTAAACAGGCGTGCTGCTGCGCTTGTCGGTAACGCCCAGAAAGCCCTCGACTGCTCGCTCTACGCTAGTTTTTGAGTGATCGAGCGCGCTGCTGCACTTGTCGCCAACACCCAGAAAGCCCTCGACCGCTCGCGACTTCTCAGCAGGATATCCGCGCTCACCACACCGCCCGCGCGGATAGAGCCTGTCTGAGAAGCCGCGACCGGCCTCGCCCTTTCAGTCCGCCAGGGCGCAGTTTGTGGAGTCGGTCGACGTGACCGGTTGCTCAGTGATTCGCAACACCGGCTGTCGAGTCAAGCGTGGCCTCACACCTCCCCAACCTCAGCCGCCCGCGGCCTCCGCGATGCTCCGGCCGCGGGCGGGCCTTCCCTCGCGCGCGTTCCTCGCGCGCGCCAGATGTTGGTCAGCCGGTGGAGCGACGCGCCGCAACTGGCGAAGTTGGGTTGTACTCACGGCGGGAGTTCCGCGGGATCCGCAAAAAACGTTCGTCCGGCGGCGCTGCGGTGCTGTGGCGGTGCTGATGCGGTCGGCGCGCGCCGCGGCGACCGCGAAGCGTGTCGCCGCGACCGTGCGAGGGAGGGCGCGGGCCGGCCGTCTGCGGTGCGGTTTCGCGGCCGGCCCGCGGCCGAGGCTGGGGAGGCGTGAGGCTGCGGTGCTGGTGCGGCCGCGGTGCGGTTGCGGTGCTGTGCGGTGGGTGGGGCTGAAAGGGGCAGCCGGCTCGATCTCGCCCGGACGACGCAAGCACCGCAGCGGGCGGTGCGGAGAGCGAGGAGCACAGCGAGGCCCGGCGGGTCGAGCCGGCTGGGGCTTTCGAGGTGTTGCTGTCTAGAGCAGCAGGAACTACAACAGAACTATATCCGTAGTAGAGAGAGCCAGCTGGGGCTTTGTAGGCGGGACTATCCCGATCAGAACCGTCACCAGACGCAGAAAACGCACAAACTCCCTCCTCTCACGCCACGTACAGCAGGTAGAACCGGTAGAGCCCGGAGAGCCACGCGAGGATCCACAGCAGCGTGAAGCCGAAGACGCCGACGCGGAGGCGGCTGCGCCAGTGGCCCATGTTCTCGTGGAGCTCGTCGAGGTCCGCGGCCGCCTCGGCCTCGGGGTCGTCGTAGAGGTTGACGTTCCGCTTCGCCTGGAAGATGCGGACGATGCCGGTGAGCGCGAACGTCAGGAGGGCGTACGCTTGCAGGCCGAGGAACGCGTGGACCGCCGCGAGCCCGGAGAGCTGGTCGAACAGCCGCGGGAGCATCCACCCGAGGAGGGGAACGGTGGTGAGCACCAGTCCCGTGACCACGAACTTGAGGTGGTAGATCAGCAGGTCCCACGTGACCAGCTCGGCGTCGATCATCACCCACGCCCCGTAGAGGAAGAAGGGGAGGCTCGCGGTGACGGCGAGGGCGGTGGCGGCCGCGGCGAGGGGCATCTCGGCCATCTACCGCGGACGTTGGCGGGCGGGCGCGTAAAGCCTCCCGGTTCCGCCCGATGCGGTCCGGCGGGAGGACGAAAGCGGTTACCCTGCGCGTCCCGTACGCCCGCCAATGACCGACACCGAATCGTCCGGCGGGGCAGGGGGGAACGCCGACCCGGATACGGGGGAGGACGCCGACCTCGAAGCCCTCCGGCGCGAGGTGGAGGAGACGTACGACTTCGAGGAGTTCGGCCCCGCGGACATGGCGTCGATGACGGGCGACGAGTGGGAGGCCGTCTTCGACGCCGACACGTGGATCACCGGACCCGAACTCCTCGGCCGCGTGGAGCGGACGCTCCAGTCCCGGATCGCGAGCCGCGAGGTGTTCGGCGTGCTCGACCGGATCGTCGAAGAGGACGAGGAGCGACTGGTGCTCTACTCTGACGAGGGGTACGCGGTCGTCCGACCGACCGGCGAGGTGCGCGGTCGCGGCACCGTGTTACAGGAGATCGAGCCCACGGTCGTGCTCTGTTCGATGGAGAGCTACGATCCGCCGACGCCGCCCGAGAACTGGGAGCTACCGGACCCCGAGGAGGTCGAGAGCGGTTCCGGCGAGCTCGGGAACCTGATGATGCAGGCCATCGCCGGCGCACAGCTGCTGGGCGGTGCGGCGCTCGTCGGGGCGTGGCTGTTCCTCGGCGTCGAGACGCTGTTCGCCCCGCTTATCGGGGGCCTGTTCGTGCTGGCGGCGCTGTTCCTGTTCTCGACGGTCGCGAACGCTCGGCTCTCGGACCGGTTCCGCTCCGAGGAGTATCGCGAGCGACTCCGCGCGCTGCAGGCCGCGGAGGAACGCGAGGGGTACCTTCCCGAAGGTGTCGAAGAACGGGGCGATTCGGGACCGGATCGCTGACCGATCCACGCCGGCCCGCGCCGGAACTCAGACCGCCGAGAACGCCGTACTGAGACGCGAGCGCGTCGTCCCGCCGACCGGCGATAGTCGGTGGGTTTAAGCGCAGGCCGTCCTGACTTCCGACCGTATGAAACGGCGGGACTTTATGCGTACGGCCGGCGGGGCGACGGCCGCGGCCGCGGCTACCTCCGCTGCGGCCGGGACGGCGGCAGCCCAGGAGGTACAGCCCGACTGGCCAAGCGCCGTAGAGGGCAACGTCAACAGCTATCAGGACGCCCGCGGACAGGACGAGGTGACGGTCTCGGTCGGGGCCGGCGACGGCCTGGCGTTCGACCCGACCAAGATCTGGGTCGACCCCGGAACGACGATCGTCTGGGAGTGGACCGGCTCGGGCGGCGACCACAACGTCCACGCGGTCGACGGCCCCGCATCCTTCGAGAGCGAGATCGTCGGTGACGAGGGCTTCACCTTCGAGTACGAGGTGACCGAGGAGGACGCCGGCATCACCCACTACCAGTGTGACCCCCACCAGCAGACCGGCATGCACGCCGGGCTCGCGGTCGGCGAGGACGTCCCCACCGTGGAGGTCGGCGGCCCCAGCAACGGCTGGCCCGAGGACGTCCACGACATCGGCGTTCCGCTCCACCCGCACTGGGTCGGCCTCGTCTCCGGGGTCGGCATCTCGCTGACGATCGTGTTCACGTTCTACGCCCTGAAGTACGGTGAGACGGCCCACGCCGGGCACGGGAGGCGCTGATGGCGGGGGACACCTCCTCCTACGGCGACATCCACCGCTACGAGCCCGCCCGCGAGAGCACCGCCGCCGCGATCGGGATCGTCCTGTTGACGATCATCGAGATCGCGTTGGTCTTCCTGTTCGTCTACGGCCTGATGTCCGCGTGGGCGTCGACCCTGTTCGGCAACCAGTTCGTCGGCGGCCTGCTGGCGCTGATCTTCATCGACCTGGCGTTCATCCTGCTTCTGTACCGCAAGGAGTTCCTCCCCGACGTGATGGTGGTCAAGAAGCGGCGCCGCAAGTGGGAGGACCTCTACGTTCGCGAAGAGGACGCCGACGGTAACAGTCTCGCTGACGGCGAGGCGGCCTGGGACACGGTGAAACGTGCGATCTACCCCTACTACAAACGGTAACGACCAATGAGCCTCGAAAAGAAAGACGACTTCGACCACGACGCGTGGCTCAAGCGGAAGGACCTGACGCCCGTCGAGACGGCCTTCCTCACCACGCTCATCTGGCTCGACAAGCGGCTGCGCATCGTCGACTACCTGGAGCTGCTGGAGACGATGTACTACCGCGTCAACCTGCAGATGCCGAAGAGCCACACGGAACAGTACGACCTGGACAACAAGTTCTGGTACTGGTACCCGCTCTACTCGCTCGGGTCCCTCTCGATCATCGCGTACCTCGTCGCGGCGGTCTCGGGCGCGCTGCTCGGGTTCTACTACTCTCCCTCGACTGCGGGTGCCGCGGCGGCAGGTGACCCGACCGCTGCGTGGATCTCCGTCGAGAGCATCATGAAGGACGTGCAGTTCGGCCTCATGCTCCGCGGGGTCCACCGCTGGGCGGCCCAGTTCATGGTCGCCGCGGTGTTCCTCCACATGCTGCGCGTCTACTTCACGGGCGCGTACAAGGAGCCCCGCGAGGTCAACTGGGTGCTCGGCATCGTCCTCATCGGCCTCACCCTGCTGTTCGGGTACACCGGCTACCTGCTCCCGTGGTACCAGCTCTCGTTCTGGGCCGGACAGATCGGCGTCGAGATGGCGCTGGCGACGCCGCTCGTCGGCGAGTGGGCCGCACAGCTCGTGTTCGGCGGCTTCACGCTCGGACAGGCGACGCTCGTGAGAATGTACATCCTGCACGTGTTCCTGCTGCCGTTCGTGGTGACGGCGCTCATCGCGCTACACGTCGGCATCGTCTGGGTGCAGGGCATCGCGGAACCCCACTAAGCCAATGACCGAATCAGACGACACCACCGAGATCAGAACCGACGGCGGGACGGGCATCGTCCCGCCGGACGACGAGACGCCCGACTGGACGGAACGCAAGGAGCGGAGCCGCGGCCTCTCGCGGCTCACCTACGAGTACTTCGAGCGCTCCCGTCGCGAGGACCAGGACCTCCGTCAGGAGTCCGACTACGTCGAGCGCGACGTGCTCGGCTTCCCGACGTGGCCCCACGAGACGATCCGTAACCTCGCGATCACGAGCTTCTTCGTCGGGATCATCATCCTCGTGGCCGCGGCGCTGCCGCCGGAGTTCATGGACCCGGCGAACCCGAACTCCACGCCCGCGATCATCCTGCCGGACTGGTACCTCTACTGGTCGTTCGGCCTGCTGAAGCTCAACCCCATCAATCCGGAGCTGGCGGTGCTCGGCGGCGAGAAGGTCCTCTCGGACCAGTTCTACGGCGTCGCCGCCCACGGCGTGATCTTCGGGATCCTCGCGCTGGTGCCGTTTCTCAACAAGGGGAGCGCGCGTCGCCCGGTCGAGCAGCCGTTCTGGTCCGCAGTCGGCGTCGCCGGCGTCGTGCTGTCGTTCACGCTGGCGGCGCTGGCTATCCAGAACTTCTTCCCGTTCGAGCTCAAGCTGCTGCTCACGCTCACGTTCACTCTGCCCATCGTCGCGGCGATCCTGACCTACGCCGTCCTCAAGACGATGCGCGAGGGGTACATGTACGACCTCAACAAGCGCTACTACCGGCTGCGCCCGCCGAAGTAGCGCCCGCACGACGCACCGTGGCGAGCGACGACCGCCCGGCGCGGCCGGCGTGACTCCGTCACGACCCGCCGTCCCGTATCGACTACCCGCCGTTCCCGCACCACGTTCCTCATGGCCCCACCGTCATCCGATCCGACCGACGCCGACGAGCGACGCGACGACGAAACCGGCGACCCTCTCCCGAAGGAGGAGCGCCCCGACCCGGAGCCCGTGGGGGCCCGCGAGGGACCGGGCGGCCGCGAGGTCGTCGTTCCGCTGTCGCTGTACAAGGTCGTGACCGTCTTCTCGACGCTCATCGCGGTCGTGACGTTCATCTCCGGCTTCCTACTCTTAGACGCCGCGACGCTCCAGACGAGCACGCTTCGGCGGCTGCTGACGGGGCTTTTAACCGCGGTCGGGGCGGCACCGCCCGCGGACACGCTGACCGCCGTGCTCGCGGTCGCGGGCCTCGCCTCGATCGCCTTCGGCTCGGCGGTGTACGTCCTGGGAACCCGGTTCCGCGCTCAGGGAATGGGAAAGTCTCAAGAGGACTCCGCCGAAGACTCAGGCAATGGCTGACGAATTCATGAAGGGGTTCGCCATCTCGATGGTGGGGGCCCTCGGCTGGTTCTTCTTCGCCGGCTGGTACCGGACGCCGTCGTTCGAGCAGATCCAGCAACTCACCGTCGAACCGCCGGAGCCGAACGGCATCTACGACGCGGTCGCCATCTTCGCGAGCGACCTGTTCTTCTGGCTGATGGTCCTCGGCCCGCTCACGTTCTGGGTGATCATCCCGGCGCTCCGCGAACTTCGCCGCAGCCGCGCTGACGCGTCGAACTGACGCTGCGGCCCGCGGTTCCATTTTTCTCCAGCCAGTCGATAGCCGCGAGCCGTAGCACGGCGTCGTGCCCGAGGCTGCTCCACCGACATCCGCAACGCCGCGAACCCGTCGACCGGTTCGCCCGGTAGTCGGCGCGAGCAGGCCGGGTGACGAGGGACGGCCGTCGACGACCCGGGTCAACGGCACCCGCGAGACCGACGCGGACCGATCTCCGTAGTGACGGCTAGGGCGAACCAAGAGTCCGAATCTGTCGAGGTCCCCGGATAGCGGTGGGGGGCGGCGGCTTGGAGAACGATGCTGTCACCGGACTCCGACGGTCGAACGAAAGAAGGAGGAACGCGAGGTTCAGGCGAACAGCGACGACCAGAAGGTCGCGTTCACCGCGGTGAGGACGTAGTAGACGGCGTACAGTAGCACGAGCGACGACGCCGCGATGGCGCTTTTGGGGCGCTCGATGGTCATGTCGTTGCGTGCCTCGAGGTTCCGCGCCTCGAACTCGAACACGTCGGCGATGAGCACGGTGACGGCGAACGTCGTCAGCAGGGCGCCGCCGGTGGCCTGATACAGCGTGAAGAGGCAGCTCAGGAGGACGAGGCCGACGTTCGTGAAGATGTGGGGCAGGAATCGGTCGACGCTGTCGGACGATTCGGCCTGTTCCACGTGTTGCGCGTGAGCGAAGTGGCGCGTCGCCACGTTGGCGAGTGCCAGAACGAGAATGGCGAACGGCAGCATCGGCCCGACCACCTCGATCCAGCCGAGCGGGACGAGGAACTGCAGTGGGTCCATACCGGATAGTCGGGCCACGACTCTTTAGAGCTTTTCCAATCGTTCCCCGGCGATCTACTCGGCGGACTGCACGCCAGACGGCACGCGCACGAGGGGCACGTCCCCGCCGGCCGTCACGTCCACCGGCTCGTGTGCGGGGACGGTCCGCCGGACTTCGTCGTCGATCACGAGATCCACGGGTCCCTCGTCGCGTTCGACCGTCAGAGTCACGCGGTCAGGAACGACCCAGGTGTCAGACCGCGTTTGGAACGGCGCGATCGGGACGACGACCAGTCCGGTGTCGGCCGCGAGCTTGGCGCCGCCGGCGGCCGCCGCGTAGCCGCCGCTCCCCAGCGGCGTGGCCGCGACGACGGCGTCGGCCCGGAAGCTGTCGAGCGGGTCGCCGTCGAGCGTCACGCCGTACTCCGAGATCCGGCCCGGATCGCCGGTGACGAGCGTCGCGTCGAGGAGCGCGTCGCCGACCGTCTCCCCGGCGACCGCGACGGTGAGGCGAGGATGGGACACGACGCGCCCCTCTCCGCGAACCAAACGGCCCAGGGCCGCAGGCGCACGCTGTGGGGACACCGAGTGAGGGGAGTCGCCGACGCCGACCGGGAGGACGGGCGTTCCAGCCGCGGCCTCGGTCGCCTCGCGGAGCGCGGATTCGCCCGCGGCGACGATGGCGTCTGCCTCGGCCGTTCGGACGACCGATCCGCCCGCTTCGCGGACCGCGGTCCGAAGAGCGTCGTCGCCGCCGAGGACGGCTATCTCGACGAACTGCGTGCCCGGCTGATTCATAATCGTCCCTCTGGCGGGGGCGGCAAAAAGACCGCGGGACGCGGCGGGTACGTTAGAAGGGCCAGTCGCCGGTGACCTTCATCCCCTCGGCCTTGTTCTCCTCCTCCAGCGCGGCTGCGATCGCGGCGGTGTCGCGCGGCTCGACGCGCACGTCCGCGTCAGCGAGGTCGACGACCAGTTCGGTCAGCAGGATCGCCTGCTCGCGGAGGTTGCGCGACTCCAGCTTGTCGAGCGTGTCGGCATGTGTGTGGCCCCATCCGCGGCCGCGGTCCTCGGTCTCGCCGGAGACCATGTAGCCCGGGATCCCGCGTTTCACGAACGGCCAGTGGTCGCTGTGGGGAACCAGCTCGCCGCTCGTCGAGACCGGGTGGTCGAAGCGGTCGCTCACGCGGTCGGCCGCCGCCTCGAGCTCGTCGAAGCCGTGATGGTCGAGCTTCAGCGTGCGGCCGAAGACGTTGCTGTCGACGTTGACGACCGCGCGGACGGCCGCGGGATCGGCCGCCTCGGCCGCGATGCCGGATCCGACCAGTCCGACCTCTTCGGCGCCGAAGGCGGTCAGCTTCACGCGCGTGTCGAGCTCGTCCTCGCGGGCGGCGAGCGCGCGGGCGATCTCGACGATCGTCGCCGTGCCGGCGCCGTTGTCTATCGCGCCCTCGGCGATGTCGTGGGCGTCGGCGTGCGAGGAGACGACGAGGTACTCCTCGGTGTCGGGGCCGAGTTCGGCGATGGCGTTGCCACTGGTCGTCTCCGGCGCCGCGCAGTCAACGCTCACGGTCGCCGTCTCGCCCTCGTGCTCGCGGACGAGGCGCGCTCCGGTCTCCTTGCTCACGCCGACCGCGGGGATCTCGCCGATCGGCGCCGCTTCGGAGCCGACGCTTCCGGTGGGCGGGAGTTGCCCTTCGACGTGATTCTTGAAGACGAAGGCCGCGGCGCCGTGCTCGACCGCGTAGTAGTATTTCTCGCGGCGGTGGATGAACCGGTCGAAGTCGTCGGGGACGGTGGTCGAGACGGCTACGACCTTGCCGGCCACGTCGGTCTCCTCGAAGTCCGACGGGAGGCCGTAGCCGAGGTCGACGAACTCGCCGGTCGCCTCGCCGGAGGGGCTCCGCGGCAACGCGATGCACTCGTGGGCGCGGTCGGCGACGGGCGTCCCGTCGACCGCGATCGCGGAGTCGCCGCGCTCCCAGCCCTGCAGGTCGAACTCCTCGATGTGCGCGTTCCGTGCCCCGGCGTCCGCGAACGCGTCTCGGGTCGCCTCAAGCGCCGCCCGCTCGCCCGTGGAACCGGCCATGCGGTCGCCGATGCCGACGAGCGCCTCCAGGTGGTCCCAGCCGACGGTGCTCGTGAACGTCTCGCCGATCCAGTCGGTCATGACTCTCGGTCTCGGGGGCGCGCCGCTAAGGGTTTCGGTGGCGGACAGCCGACACGGGATCTTCGACCCCGCGGCGCAGCCGTGCCGGAGTCCGCGCTCCGCGCCGGGGGCGACGCTGGCGCACGGGGCGTCTGCCTCGCTCTCCGTGAAAAGGGGTCGGGAGAGGAGGGGTGTGGGTCGGATCGAGCCGCGGACGACGACTCAGTAAGTGTACGCGTAGACGTGGTTGAGAAGCAGGTACGTGATCACGCCGAGCACGAGCGAGAGCACCCACGAGCCGGCCGCGATCCGGCCGACGCGGGCGTGGGGCGTCTCCGTCCGGAGTTCGCGCTCGCTGTGAGTGATCCCGAGGACGATGGCGTACAGCACCACGGGCACCGCGAGGATGGACAGCAGGATGTGGACCGCGAGCATGACGAAGTAGGCGTACGACACCAGCTCCGGGCCGGCGAATCGCTTCGTCCCGCCGCCCGCGACGCGCGGCACGTAGATGCCGAGGAACAGCAGGATGAGCGCAAACGAGGTGGACATCGCGGCCGCGTGCTTGCGCACCTCCCCCTGCCGGATCCAGTACCACCCGAGCACGAGCGTGGCCACGGTCATCGTGTTGACGACGGCGATGGCGTGGGTCAGCAGGTTCACCGTCTCACGCGAGAGGTCGGGAAAAAGCGCCGCGAACGAGGGAACGAGAAAGACGCCGAGGACGACGCCGTACCCCACGACGGTCAGCAGCGCGGTGAGGATTCCGGGGTGCCGCTTCGCCCACGTCGTGTCGGAGGGGGCCATGGTCGACGTTGGGGTCGGACGCATAATCCGTCTTCGGGTTCGGCACGGAACGAGTTGCCGGGGGCGTCCAGCCGACGGCTCCCTCGCGTCAGGAGTCGTCGCCGTAGACGCCGGCATCCTCGCCGGCGGCGCCGAGCTGGTCGACCAGGCCCGACCGGATGTCGTAGGTGTCGCGGAGCGTGCTCGCGAGCACGCCCTCGCGCGCGAAGACGACGTACACCGCGACGTAGTCGTACGCCTCGGGGCGCATCAGGAACACCGCACGCGGTCGGTCGTCGTCGAGTCGCGCGTTCACCCGGGCGATCAGGGGTTCGAGGGGAACGGTGCCGTCCCGGAGGTCAGCGAGCAGGTCGCGCCCCGGCGGGTCCGCGAAGCAGTAGAGCGCGCCGTTGGGGTCGCCGTCCTGTCCGCGGGTCGTCAGCGAAGTCATCGCCTCGCCGTTCGCGCGCGCGGCCTGCCACGCCTCGGTCGCGGCGTCGAACATCCCCGTCACGCCGTCGGCGACCTCGATCCGCGTCTCCCGTTCCACCTCGACCGCCTCGAAGCGCGCGTCGCCGTCGTCCCACGCCAGCGTCGCCGCGACGACGTATCCCGGGCGAAGCGCCCCGACGGTCGCCCCGAGGTCGCCCGCGTACCCCTCGGCGTCGACGTGGACGCGGTCGTAGGCCGCCTCCGCGTCCGGTTCGGTGGGGTCGACCGGCCCCGGCTCGTCGGGCAGCTCCACGAGCACGAACGTCCCCTCGGCCTCGCGCTCGTCGAGCACCCGGAACCGGCCCTCCGTGGTCGGTTGCATGGGGACGCGTAGACCGTCAGGGCGGATAAGGGGGTCGGAGTCGAACCGGCCGGACTGGGAGCCGCCTCGCCCGACTGAGCGGCTCGTCCGCGCGGACGGACCGGCGGCCGCCCCGGATCCGCACCGTTATGGGCCGGCCGCTCCAACGAACGCGCGATGGGACTCCTCGAGGACAAGGCCCGGGCCCGCCTGTTCTACAAGTACCTCTCGAAGGTGTACGACCGGATCAACCCCTTCGTCTGGAACGAGGCGATGCGCGACGAGGCGCTGGAGTGGCTCGACGTGCAGGCGGGCGACCGCGTGCTCGACGTGGGCTGTGGCACCGGCTTCGGAACCGAGGGCCTGCTACAGTACACCGACGACGTGCACGGGCTCGACCAGAGCGTCCACCAGATGGAGAAGGCGTTCGAGAAGTTCGGCAAGCGCGACCGCGTGCACTTCTACCGCGGCGACGCCGAACGGCTCCCGTTCGCGGACGACTCCTTCGACGCCGTCTGGTCGTCCGGCTCCATCGAGTACTGGCCCGAACCTGTCGAGGGGCTCCGGGAGATCCGCCGCGTCGCCAAGCCCGGCGCGACGGTCCTCGTCGTCGGTCCGGACTATCCGAACTCGAAACTGATGCGAAAGGTCGCCGACGCGATCATGCTGTTCTACGACGCCGAGGGGGCCGACCGCATGTTCGAGGCCGCCGGCTACGAGGAGTTCGAACACCACATCCAGCAGGCCAAACCCGGCAGCCCGAAGGCGATCACGACGGTCGCGACCGTCCCCGAGGAGTAGCGCGAAACGCCCGCTATCGTCGGGACGTTTTTGTCCCTCGCGGGGGCGTTTTTCTGTTCCTGTTGGGGTTTTTGTCTCCGATTGCGCCGGATTCGCGGCGCAGCTTCTACTCCCGCACCGCGCCCACGACGAGGTAGACGAACGGCGTGTCGACGAGCGCGATCAGGAGCTTCAGCAGGTACTGCCCGACGACGAGGCCGACCACGACCGCGGTCGGAGGGGCGTCGCCGATGCCGAACAGCGCGGGCGCGGCGACGAACGCGACGCCGACGAAGATGACCGTGTCGATGGCCTGACTGCTCGCGGTGGAGGCGACGTTGCGCAGCCAGAGGTAGTCGCCGTCGGTGCGCTCGCGGATCGCGTGGAAGACGACCACGTCCCAGTTCTGGCTGACGACGTACGCCAGCAGGCTCCCGGCGACGATGTTCGTCGCGGGCGCGAGCGCGGCCGCGAACGTCTCCGCGAACTCGGGGTTCGCGGCCGGGGCCGCGAGCGTCGACCAGACGAGCACGAGCACGACGAAGTTCATCGCGAACGCGACGTTCACCATCACCTGCGCGGCGCGGCGGCCGTACAGCTCCGCGTAGCAGTCCGACGCGAAGAAGGTGAGCGCGTACGCCAGCGCCGCGCCCGGAAGCATGATCTCGGCGCCGACCGCGGGGAGGCCGAACGGAAGGGGGATCGCGAGGATCTTGGCCGCGGTCAGCTGCGCGGTCGCCAGCGCGGTCACGAAAAGCGCCACGAGGCCGACCTGCGCCACCGCGACGCGGTCGACCGGCGTCGTGCCGGGCGCGACGCCCGGGCCGCCCGAGCCGACCGACCGGCTCATTCGGCGTCCCCCACGTCGCCGCCCGTTGCCCCGTCACCGGCGCTCGCGCCCGCGTCCGCCGCCTCGTCCTCCAGCCGCCCGTGGCGCTCGTCGATCTCGTCCAGCAGGTCCAGCGTCTTCCTGATCGACGCCCGGACGGCGTCGCTCCGGTTCACGAACTTCCCGTCCTCGCCGACGTGCTCGTCGAGGTCCGCGAGCAGCTCGTCGGGGATCTCGACGCTTATCTTGCTCATGGCCGGGTATTCTCTGAAGAATAGTTAAGCGGTACGGTCGCCGTGTCGGGTGGTTCGGAGCCCCCGCGGAGCTTCGGCTCGCGGGGCGTGTGGTCGCCTCGCACGCCCGAGCGGATGCGAAGTGGTTAAAACGGTTCGCCGGGTAGACTCGACAACTCGCTGGTACGGGCGTCCAGCGGGCACCCGCCGCTCCCGGCCGCCTCGCGGCCGGAGGACGGGACGAAATGTGGTCCGGAACGCGGCTCCCGCCGCCAGGACTGAATCGGAAGCGTCCGTGGACAACACTATGGCACGAAGTTTCTACTCGCACATCAAGGAAGCGTGGCGCTCCCCCAAGGAGGGGAAGCTCGCCGAACTGCAGTGGCAGCGCAAACAGGAGTGGCGTGAACAGGGCGCCATCGAGCGCATCGAGCGCCCCACCCGCCTCGACAAGGCCCGCGAACTGGGCTACAAGGCGAAGCAGGGCGTCATCGTCGCCCGCGTGGCGGTCCGCAAGGGCGGCTCGCGCAAGGAGCGGTTCACCGCCGGTCGCCGCTCGAAGCGGCAGGGTGTGAACCGCCTCTCGCGACGCAAGTCGATCCAGCGCATCTCCGAGGAGCGCGCCTCGCGGAAGTACCGCAACCTGCGCGTGCTCAACTCCTACTGGGTCGGTGAGGACGGCTCCCAGAAGTGGCACGAAGTGATCCTCGTGGACCCCGCTCATCCCGCGATCGAGAACGACGACGACCTCAACTGGATCTGCGACGACGAGCACCGGGGTCGCGCCTTCCGCGGACTCACCTCGGCCGGCAGTAAGGGTCGCGGCCAGAACCAGCGCGGCAAGGGCACCGAGCACACGCGGCCGTCCATCTCGGGCGACCGCCGCCGCGGCAAGTAAGCCGCTCCGCGCGGCTCACCGCCGCCGAACCCGTCTTCCATTTCTCACCCCGTGAGCGACGGCACCGTCCCTCGCGGTGCGTCCGTGGCGGCCCGGCCGCGCTTCCGCGCCGCGCGTCCCCGCCTCCCGCAGCCTTAACTCCGCCAGTTCCGAACGTGTCGGTATGACCCTCTCGCTCGACGCGACGCAGCTCGACCGCTACTCCAGACACATCATCATGGACGAGGTCGGCCCGGGGGGACAGAAGCGCCTGCTGGAGGCCTCGGCGCTGGTGCTCGGCGCGGGTGGGCTCGGCGCGCCCGTCATCCAGTACCTCGCGGCCGCGGGCGTCGGGGAGATCCACCTCGTCGACGACGACATCGTCGAACGGTCGAACCTCCAGCGACAGGTGGTCCACGCGGACGCGGACGTGGGCGATCCGAAGGTGGCGTCGGCCCGCCGCTACGTCGAGGCGCTCAATCCCGACGTGGACGTGGTGACCCACGAGACGCGCCTCGACGCGAGCAACGCCCGCGAGCTGATCGCCGACCGCGACGTGGTCGTCGACTGCGCGGACAACTTCTCGACGCGGTACGTGGTCAACGACGCCGCGCGCATCGAGGGCGTCCCGGTCGCACACGGCGCCATCTACAAGTTCGAGGGGCAGGTGACGACGCTGACGCCCGAAGGGCCCTGCTACCGGTGCCTGTTCCCGGAGGCGCCCGAACCGGGGACGGTGCCGGACTGCGCCGCGACCGGCGTGCTCGGCGTGCTGCCCGGAACGGTGGGCTGCATCCAGGCGACCGAGGCGGTGAAGCTCCTGCTCGACGCCGGCGAGCCCCTCGAAGGCCGGCTGCTGTTCTACGACGCGATGGACATGACCTTCGAGACGGTGCCGTACCAGCGGAATCCCGACTGTCCGACCTGCGGCGACGAGGGCATCACCACCCTCGACGGAATCGACTACTCGGCGGGCTGTCGGATCGACGCGGACTGAGCGGAGAAAAAGCGGACCGCAACGGGGCGCGGTCGGCGGTCAGCCCTCCATGCCGCCGAACGAGAGCCCGGACTCGATGTACCGCTGCGCGAACAGGTAGACGAACATCACCGGCGCCGCGAACGTCAGCGCGAACGCCGAGAAGCGCGCCCACGGCACCGAGTACTCGTCGATCAGCGCGAACAGGCCGACCGGGAGCGTGTAGTTCTCCGGTCGGAGCACGGTCTGTGCGACGATGAACTCCATCCACCCGGCGAGGAAGACGAAGATGAACACGGCCGCGAGGCCGGCCTTCGACAGCGGGAGGATGATCTCCCAGACGACCCGCCACGGCGGCGCGCCGTCCATCACCGCCGCCTCCTCGTAGGAGGGCGGGATCGAGTCCATGAACGTCTTCAGGAGCCACGTGTTGAACGGGACCGCCATCGCGGCGTAGTAGACCGCCAGCGCGAACTTGCTGTTGGTCAGATCGAGCCCGGCGAAGATGGCGAAGACGGCGATGAGCATCGCCAGTCCGAGTCCGCCGCCGACCTGCGTGAAGAGGATGTAGCCGTACAGCACCTTCTTTCGCATGAGGAACTCCCGGCGCGAGAGCGCGTAGGAGGCGGGCACGATGACGATCATCGCCATGATAACCGTCGGGATCGCGACCGTCAGGGAGTTCCACGCGTACGTCGTGAAGTCCGAGGGGTTCTCGACGCCGTAGTCGGCCGCCCGGAACAGCGTCGTCTCGCTTGTCACGACGCTGAGGTCGGTGAACGGGATCGAGACGCGGAGGCTGGGTATCACCACGTCGCCGATGACCCAGACGAACGCGGACAGGTCCATCCCCATCCAGAGGTCGCCCTCGGTCACCAGCAGTAGCGGATTGAAGCCGTCCGGGACGACCCGGAAGCCGCTAGAGGAGTACAGCGACGCGCCCTCCCCCGACAGCGCTGCGAGCGCGATCCAGTAGACGGGGAACATCAGCCCCGCCACGAGCACCAGCGCACCGAGCGAGGACACGACCGGAGCGACCAGTTGCGGGAAGCCGATCTTCCCACGCCGGTAGAGGTCGAGCTTGTACCGGCTCTTGTGGTACCAGTCGGCGACCGCCTCGGGGATCGCTTTGAGGTCGTCACGGATCTGGGCGGCAATTGCGGACAGGAGTGACATCAGTGGGCCCCCTCCGCGAGATCGCCTTTTGTTGCGGCCACGATCATGAACAGGCCGATGATGGCCACGGCGGTAAGCATGATCGCCGAGCCTTCACCGAATTCACGGAACTCGAACGCTTCGCGGTAGCCGTACAGCAACACGAGTTCGTTCGCCCGCGCCGGTCCGCCCCGGTTGAAGATGAACGGGATCAGGAACTGCTGGAACGATGCGGCTGCGGTGAGGATCGAGGCGAACATTACCGGTCGCTTGATCGCGGGCATGGTCACGTGCTGGAACCGACTCAGGAATCCGGCCCCGTCGACCTTCGCCGCTTCGTGAAGCTCGGTCGGTACGTTCTGGAGAGCACTCACGGTGATGATCACGAGGAACGGGTACGCGAGCCACATCTCCGTCACGTTGTACGTGAAGAAGGCGAGCCACCTGTCGCTGAACCACGCTATCGGGCCGATCCCGAAGAAGGCCAGAAGCTGGTTCGCGAGACCAAACTGCGCCGAGGAGAAGGCGCCGCGCCAGATGGTGATCGTGAAGATGTTCGGTAGTCCCATCGGGAGAATGACGAGTGCACGCATGAGCCGCTTTCCGCGGACCCAGTGGTGTGTCAGGACCATCGCGATCCCGACACCCAGCAACACTTTCCCGACCACGCTCGTCGCGACGAAGAGCCAGGTGATGCCGAACGAGCGGTAGAATTGGCTGTCGGACAGCAGTTCCGCGTAGTTCGCGAAGCCGACGAAATCGGCTTCCCCGAACACGGTTCCCCACAGGCCCGGCGCGTCTTGGAACATCGTCGAGAGCGCAGCGTCAGTAAACGAGAGCCCGATCAGGTAGACGAGCGGGATCGCAACGAACGACAGGAAAAAGAACAGGCCGGGAAGCACCAGAAACAGCGCGAGGTTGTCACTGAGCCACCGGGGAAGCTCGTACTCGCGGACGTGCTGTGCGACGTCGGTCGTCGCCATCGATTATTCCCAGTTCTCGCGGATCCGGCTCTCGGCCTCCGCCATCGCCTCCTCGGGGTCCACCTCGCCGGTGAGCACATTGAGGATGGCGTCCTCCGTGGGGCTCCACACGTCGTTCATCCGAGGATGCGCCGGCATCGGCGTCCCAGCCGCGGCGGAGGCGGAAAAGCCCTGCACCGCCTCGGGGAGGTCTTCGCTCCCGGCGAGTTCGTCGAGTACGGGGATGAACCCCTGCTCTTCCGCGAGTTCTTGGAGCACGTCGGTGTTGGTGGTGTACCACTGCGCGAAGTCGCGGCCGGCAGCGGCGCGATCCGGATCCTCTTCGATTCCGTCCGCGAAGTAGACCATTTGGATGCCGGAGTAGGGTGCCGGCGTCCCTCCCTCGGGGGCGGGGAGCTCCGCGACGCCGACATCGAAGTCGACGTTGCCCAGCTCCCACGGACCGTTGACCGCGAAGGGAGCGTTCCCCTCGTGGAACACCGCGACCTGCGGTTCGTACTCCGTGTCGTTGGGCGCGTAGGGCCACAGGTCCTCGGTGATCACGCGGAGCCCGCGGAGGGTCTCCTCGTTGGTGAGTCCGAGCTCGTGGCCGTCTGTTCGGTAGTAGAACCCGTCGAAGGCGTGGACGTAGCCGCTGATAAAGTAGGCGTCGATGTTGTACGACAGCCCGTACTGGTTGTTGGCCGGGTCGTGGTGCTCCTCCATGATCGACTTCATCTCTTCGATGGTCTCGGGCGGTTCGTCGACCATCTCCTTGTTGTACAGGAGGGCGACCGTCTCGGCGCTGACGGGGAGCCCGTATGTCTCTCCCTGGAACTGGGCGGCGCCCTGCGCGGCCTCGGTGTACGTTCCGAGGTCGACGTCCAGTTCGCCGGTCTGTGCCGAGAGGAACCCGCTGTCCGCGAAGTCGCCCGCCCAGTCGTGTGCCCACATGAACAGCTCCGGCCCTTCGCCGGTGGGGATGGAGCTGGTGAGCCGGTCCTGCATCTCTGCGATGTTGACGCCCTCGACGGCGTAGTCCGCCGAGCCGTTGTAGTCCGCGATGGCGTCCTCCATCAGCTGAAGTTCGCCCTCCTGTAGCTCGTACCAGAACTCGGCCTCGCCCGCGGGACCGCTCTCACCGTCCGAACTTCCGGAGCCGCTTTCGTCGGTTGCCCCTCCACCGGATCCTCCGGAACCGCCCGACCCGCCGTCGCCGCTGTCGTCCACGCTGACACAGCCGGCCATGCCGACCGCGCCCGTTCCAGCCAGTGCACCGAGTAGTTTCCGCCGTTTCCAAGCCATGGGTGAATCTGTGATGAATAATGAGTTCACTGTTGTAAAGATTAGGGATTGGTTCTCACTCTCACGCCAGTAGCGAACCGGTTCTCGCAGAGCTTATCGGGTCCTATCCCGAGAAACCCCGATCTGAAAACGTACTACGAAATACTGCATCACAAATCTCGAGCGACGCGTAACGCTTTAGCCACGGGGCGGTCTCACGGACACCATCGTGATCCACCGAGCCGCGGTCCATCACCGGCCAAAGAGCGAGCAGGCGTACGCGTACGACGCGGAGACGGTCCACCTCAGGATCCGCACGGAGCGGGGCGACGTGGACTCGGCGACAGTGCTGTGGGGCGACAAGTACGACTGGCCGGGCACGTCCTCGCTGACGCCGATGCGCCGCGTCGGGCACGACGAGCGCTTCGACTACTGGGAGGCCGCGGTCGAACCGCCGCACCGGCGGCTCGCGTACGCGTTCCACCTCGTCGGGGCCGACGGGAGCGGCGCGGGGGGCGAGGAACTGCTGTACCACGAGCGCGGCTTCGAGGCGGCCGCGGTCGCGGACCTTCCGGTCGACGACCCCGCGGGCGCGGCCGACTGCTTCGAGTACCCGTTCGTCAACCCCGCGGACGTGCACGACCCGCCGGAATGGGTCTCCGACGCCGTCTTCTACCAGATCTTCCCCGAGCGGTTCGCCAACGGCGACCCCGAACTCGACCCAGAGGGCGTCGAGGAGTGGGGCGGCAAACCCGACCGCGACAGCTTCTACGGCGGCGACCTGCGGGGGGTCATCGACAACCTCGACTACCTCGACGAGTTGGGGGTCACCGCGCTCTACTTCACCCCGCTTTTCGCCTCCCCGTCGAACCACAAGTACAACACCACCGACTACGAGACCATCGACCCCCAGTTCGGCGACGAGGAGGACCTCCGCGAACTGGTCGACGAAGCGCACGACCGCGGGATGCGCGTCATGCTCGACGCCGTCTTCAACCACTGCGGCCGCGGCTTCGAGCCGTTTCAGGACGTGGTCGAACACGGCGCGGACTCGGAGTACGCCGACTGGTTCCACGTCCACGAGTTCCCGGTCGAGTTCGAGCCGCGACCCACCTACGACGCGTTCGCGTTCGAGCCGTACATGCCGAAGCTGAACACCGAGCACCCCGAGGTCCGGGAGTACCTGCTTGACGTGGCGACCTACTGGATCGAGGAGGTGGACGTGGACGGCTGGCGGCTCGACGTGGCCAACGAGGTCGACCACGCCTTCTGGCGCGACTTCCGCGAGGCGGTCACGAGCGCCAAGCCGGACGCCTACATCCTCGGCGAGGTGTGGCACGACTCCCGCGCGTGGCTCCGCGGCGACCAGTTCGACGCGGTGATGAACTACCTGTTTACCGACGCCGTCCACGACTTCGTCGCCGAGGGCGAGACCGACGCGACGGCGTTCGCGGACGCCCTTGACGGCCTGCTCGCGCGCTACCCGCGGCAGGTGACCGACGTGCAGTTCAACCTGCTGGGCAGCCATGACACGCCGCGGCTGCTCCACCGCTGTGACGGCGACGAGTCGCTCGCACGCCTCTCGCTGCTGTTGCTTTTCTCCTACCCCGGCACGCCCTGCGTCTACTACGGCGACGAGGTGGGGATGACCGGCGGCGAGGACCCCGACTGTCGCCGACCGATGACGTGGGACCCCGACGCGCAAAACCGCGACCTGCTGTCGTACGTGCGGGAGCTAACGAGCCTTCGGACCGGGGAACGTGCGCTTCGACGCGGCGATCTGCGCGTGGACCGCGAGCGTTCCGGCGGGGACCTGGTCGTCTTCCGGCGCGTTCTCGACGACCCGGCCGCGCCGGACCCGGCGGCGGACGCCGGCTCGGTCGTCGCGGAGGCAGCCGATATCCCCGCGGCCGACCGCTCTCCACCCGGGAGCGGGGACGACGCGCTGACGGTCGCGGTCAACCGCGGTGACGAGAGCGTGACGGTTCCGATCGCCGGGGAGCCGGAGGTGCTCGTCTCTAGCGGAGCAGTCGACGCCGACAGCGGGACGATCAGCCTCGGCCCGACTTCGGGGACCGTCTGGCGCTGAGGGGTTTTCGACCCGACACGCGCTCTCGCGATGGGGTGCTGAGCGGTCGGATGCGGTGTGAGCGGTCGGATGCGGTGCTGTGCAGTCGGCGCGTGCCGCGGCGACCCTGTGTCGCCGCGCCCGCGCGAGGGAGGGCTGAACGCGGCCGCGCTGCGGTGCTGTTCCGCGGCCGCGTCCAGCCCGAGGCTGGGGAGGTGTGAGGCCTGCGGTGCGGTCGCAGTGCGGGGTGGGACTGAAAGGGGCAGCCGGCTCGATCCGGCCCCGACGACGCTCTCGCGAGCCTCCCGAGCGAGAGTCAGCAAGTCGCAGCCCGGAACCGTCCGTCGGGCTGTGCCGAGAGACGCAACGGAACGCCCGGACCGTCTTGCCAGACAAGCACCGCAGCGGGCGGTGTCTCCAGCGTCGCCGTGAGCGCGGTGCGGAGCGAACGGCGGCTCGAAAATCTCCGATTTTCGGCGCGCTACTGCACGCTGGAGGCTCGCGAGACGCGGTTTGTCTCGCCAAGCGGAGAGCGAGGAGCGCAGCGAGGGTCCCGCGAGCTTGCCGAGCGGGACGACGGCAGTCGCAGCCCGGACCCGTCCGTCGGGCGTTGCTGAGAGACGCAACGGAATGCCCGGACCGCCTGCCGGTACGCGGCCGGATCGAGCCGGCTGGGCGGTGCTGTCCCGATCAGCAGGTTCTGCAAGAGACACAGAAACCGCGTCGTAGCGGGAGCCGGCTGGGGGGTTTCCGGACGATGTCGACGAAGCAACAGGATCAACGGCAGAAGAAAAATCTCGAACGCCGCAGGAGGTACCGTCGAACTCGCTCCGAACCCCCCGCCTTCCGTATCGCAGCCTCGTCGTCGTGCCCCTGTCACACGGAGCCTTAAGTAGGATGCCGGCAACATCCGCCGTATGGACAGACCCACACCGCAACTCGGCACGCAGAACGATACGCTCGTCCCGCGGATCCTCGCGTTTCTGGTGGACAGCCTGGTCGTCGGGATCGCGGCCACGGTACTGGTCGTCGTCGTCGGCCTCGTGAGCGAGAGCCTCGCGGGCGTCGTCGGCGGACTCGCCGGGATCGGCGCGCTCGCGTACTTCATCTACCTCGAGGGGACCTACGGGCAGACCCTCGGCAAGCGCGTCCTTGGCATCGTCGTCGTCACCGAGGACGGCGGGGACTGCGACCTGAAGGCGGCCGCGATCCGCAACCTGCTTCGGATCGTGGACGCGCTGCCGTTCCTGTACCTGATCGGCATCGTCCTGATCTTCGTCACCGACGACGGCCAGCGGCTCGGCGACATCCTGGGGAACACCGTCGTCGTACGGACGCAGTAGGCGGTCGTCGTCCGCGCTCGGGGACGCGCCCGACTCAGCGCTCGGGGACGCGCCCGACCGTCACGTCGAACGGGACCACCTCGACGCGCTCGTACTCCCCCGTCTGCATCTCGTCGACTACGTCCCGACCCATCGCCCGCCAGCGCCGGCGGAGATCGGCGTACTCCTCAGCCGACAGCCACGCCTCCAGTTCGCGGCGGTGGTCGGCCAACCCTGCGCCGCTGGCCTTCCGCGCGGCCGCCTCCATTGCCGCCGAGGAGTAGGGCGGTTCGACGCGCTTCTCGTGGTGGTAGCGCCGAACCGACACGTCCTCGAGTCCCGCGGCCGCGAACTGTCGGCGGACGCGGTCGCCCAGCGCCACGTCGGTGTCCACGCCGGCGAGGTACGCCTCGCGGGCCTCTTGCTCCAGTCGCTCCTCGGCGTCGACCGTCGAGGCGACGCCCACCTCGGCGTTGTTCGGCTCGACCGCGGCGACCAACTCCGAGGAGACGCGGGCGAACTCCCGCACCGCTGCGCACGGCTCCGGGAGGTTGATCAACAGCGCTTGACAGACCACCAGATCGAAGGCATCGTCCGGGAACGGAAGACGGGTCGCGTCGCCCGCGAGGTAGGGGATCGGGTCGGGTTCCCCCTCATCGAGCTCGCGGGCGGCATCGAGGAGGTCCGTGTCTGCGTCAACGCCCATTACGGTCGCGTCCACGGGCACCTCGGCGGCGAGGACGCGCGTCAGCTCCCCGGTGCCGCACCCGACGTCGAGGATGCGCCGTCGGTCCGCAAGGTCGAGATCGGCGAGCGCCGCGCGCCCGTCCGCCCACATCCCCTCGCGGGTGCGTTCGAGGTAGTCGGCGCTGAACCGTCGCACGGGCGCGGCTTGTGCGGCGGGGCGAATAAGGGTCGCGGCTCGGTCAGGCGTCCGACTCCCGGTCGGGCTCCATCGCGGTCCGCCGCGCGTCGACGAGCAGCGCGACGGTGACGCCGGCACAGTAGCCCAGGAACGCGCGCAGAAGGCCGATGTACGCGACCGATCCCGCGAACGCGAACCCGAGCGTCACGCCGGGAGTACCGCCTGCGAGAACGTCGAGCACGCCCACCGCGGCGGTCAGAACCGCGACGGAGGCGCCCGGAACGACCCCGACCGAGAGGCAGGCCGGGGCGCCGCACCGGGCGTAGCCGCCGCCGAGCGCGATCAGGCCGGGGGCGGCGAACAGCACCACCGACAGGAGGTCCTGCCGCAACAGCGTCGTGATCGTGGCGTCGGGCGAGACGGTCCCCGCGAACGCCGCACCCACGAGCGCCGTCATCGTGATCGCCGCGTAGGTGACGACGAGCGAGACGCTCTTGGAGGGTCTGTCGCCGAACAGCAGCGCCTCGGTGGTAACCACACGCGTCCCAACGGGCCGGGGGGACAAAAAGGAACGCCGCGGTGGCGGGACTGCTCCGCCTCAGCGCCACTCGTACTTCGCGACCGCCCGATCCGCCCGTGTGGAAATGCCGTGTGGGTTCCGCGCCGGACTCCGGTCTCGGCGTCGCGCCACGGCGCCGTCGGAGGCGCCGGTCGCGATCCCGGCCAACACGTCGCGACCGTTGCCGATCCAGCCGGAAGGGGTCGCCCTGCCGCCGAACACGTCCCGGGCGACCGAGAGGGAGTCGCTCGCGGCGTGGCTGAGGGTGCGGCGCAGCACCGTCGGGCGAACGCCGTAGTTCTTCACGAGTCGGTAGGCGAGCGCGCGGTACTTCCAGCCCCAGTCGCGGCCGTCACGACCGCCGTCGACCGCGGTCGGGGCGGCGGACTCGTGGGTGACGGCCAGGTCGGGGCTGAACGCGACCTTGTGGTCCATCCCCGCGAGGCGGTGGGCGGCGTCCCGCGAGCCGCCGGTTTCGAGGTACTCGTCGAACCCGTCGAGGTCGTCGAGGACGCCGCGACGGAAGGCGACGTTTCCGCCCTCGACGTACGTCACCTCTCGACCGGCGATGGTGCGGCGTTCGGGGCCCACGTCCGTGGGCTCGGAGGACGTGTCCTCGCCGTCGCCGGCTTCGCGAACCGGTCCCGTCACCACGGCAGCACGGTCGAGACCCTCCCGGAGCGCGTCCAGCCATCCCGTCTCGACTCGGTGGTCGAAGTCGACGAGCGCGACCACGTCTCCCCCGGCCACCTCGATGCCGGCGTTGCGGGCGACGTTGACCGTCCGGTCCGAGAGTTCGACGAGCACGTCCACGTCCTCTCGGTCCCGGACCATCCCGGTGGTTCCGTCCGCGGAGGGGCCGTTGACGACGACCACCTCCGCGTCGGGGGCGACCCTCGAGAGCGCGTCGAGACAGTCGCCGAGGCGATCCCGACCGTTCAGAGTCGGGACGACCACCGAGAGCTTCATACCCGGGTCTCTTGCGCCGGACGGTTAAAAGACCCCCGTGATAGCCGGAAGACGGCCGTCGAACGCGCAATCAGAACAGCGTCGGCTCCGCGCGTAGTCAAAGAGGGAAATACGGTGTCCGCTCCGCGTGTGGTCAGGGCGAGGAGCGGCCGCCGGACGACAGCTACTTGGTCAGGTAGTAGACCTGCTTGCGGGCGTCCTTGAAGCTGTAGCGCGAGGCGACGAGTTCGGACTCCTCGAGGCGGTTCAGGGCGTAGCGGACCGTCCGGTCGGGCAGCAGCGATTCGTCGGCGAGTTGCCCTTGTGAGAGCGGCGAGTCGCTCTCGAGTACCTTCGCGACGAGTTTGGCGCTCGGGGGGAGTTCGCGAAGGCGCTCGCGGAACTCGCTCTCCGAAAGGGTCTCCTGGCTGTGAGCCTCTGCGGGACTAGTGCTCATGCTCGCAGAAAGCAGATCGTGCGTGGTAAAGGTTAGCTACATATGGGGGATACCGATACGGACAATATAAGGTGATTATATCATACTTTACGATCCTGAACGATCGGGAGCGGTGTACCCGTCGACCGGCCTCGATCAGCCGGGCGTGGTCGGGGCCAGCGCGGACGGCCGCGCCCGCGGTCGGTCGGCATCCAGTACGGTTTTGTCGTTCGGGCGTGGAACGATGTGAACGTGAAAGGACAGGAATGGTACCAGGCCGACGACGTCGCCAAGGAGTACGACGACGTTCGGTTCGGCGACGGCGGGCGGGTCATCGACCGCCGCGAGAAGGAGGCGGTGCTCTCCGCGGTCGGTCCCGTCGAGGGCAAGCGCGTGCTCGAAGTAGCGTGCGGGACGGGACGGTTCACGACGATGCTGGCGGACCAGGGCGCCGACATCGTCGGGCTCGACATCTCGCGCGAGATGCTCGAACAGGGACGCCGCAAGGTGCAAGAGTCCGGTCTCTCCGACCGCGTGGAGTTCATGCGTGGGGACGCCTCGCGGCTCCCGTTCCCGGACGACCACTTCGACTCGGTCGTCGCGATGCGCTTCTTCCACCTGATGGACGAGCCGGCGCCGTTTCTCCGCGAACTCCGGCGCGTCTCGAAGGATCAGGTCTTCTTCGATACGTTCAATCGGCGTAGCGCGAGGGTGCTGTACACGTGGCTGCTGCCGATGGGGTCGCGGCTCTACTCCGAGGACGACGTGGTCTCGATGCTGTCGGCCGCGGACCTGCAACTCGCTGGCGAGGCGCACGACTTCGTGCTTCCGTACGGCTTCTACCGCAACCTCCCCGGGTGGGTAGCGCGGGCGTTCCGCGCGGCCGACGAGACGGTCGGTCGCACGGTCCCCGGCGACTACGTCGCGTCGGTCTCCTACTGGGACGCGCGGGTTCCCGGGAAGCCGACCGACGCGGACGGCGATACGGCGACCGACGCGGATGACGACACGACGACCACGGACGGCGCGACGACCGCGGACGACGAACATGCGGACGCTACCCCCGACACCGACGCGGCGTAGATCAGACCCCTTCCTCGACGATCTCGCCCACGGCGAAGTTCGACTTCACCTCCGTCACCTCGACCTTGACGCGCTCGCCGACCTCGCCGCCGGGGACGATGATCACGTAGCCTCGCTCGACGCGAGCGATACCGTCGCCCTGCTTGCCGATGTCCTCGATCTCGACGTAGCGCATCTCGCCGGGCTCGACCGGGGGCTGTGGGCCGCCGGCGTCGCCGGTCGCTGCACCCTCGTCGGCGCCGGAGTCGCCGGCGCCTCCCTCGCCGGTCCGGGAAATGAGCGCGACGCGGTAGGTCTCGCCGGGTTCGACCGACCCGGTCTCGACCTCGCGGCGGGGGACGTCGAGCACGTAGTCGTCCCCGTTCTCCCGCACTTCGGCGCTGAACAGACAGAGGAGTTCGTCCGAAATTTCCATATGTAGACTCCACCCGGAGGCTTGCGATGGACACTAATAGTTGTACCGCCGACGCGTTTGGCTACGCGTCCGGGCCGATCCGGGTTCCGTCGGGGCGTTTCTGCCCCTCCGAATCGTGAACCACGACCGCTGCGTCGGAACCGGTGTCGGCGTCGGTCTCGGCGTCGGAACCGGTGTCGGCGTCGGTCTCGGCGCCGGCCGCGACCGTCGGATCGTAGTTGTCCCGCACCGCGATCGCCTCCTCGATCTCCCGGACGGCGCGCTCCTTCAGCGCCGCGGCCAGCTCCTCGGCCTCCTCGCGGGAGATGTCGCGTCCGAGCCCCTCGCACTCGTGAGCGCGCACCATTCCCTCCGCGTCGACCGCCTCGCCCATCGGCTGGCTCGTCCCGCCGAGCGCGACGCTGAAGGGATACGTCCGACAGATGAGGGGGCGGTCCTCGTGAACCGCACACGCCCCGCTCCCGTCCGGGCCGCCCGCCTCGCGGTAGAAGGTGCAGTCCCCGCAGGCGTCGGTCTGGATCGCCCACTCGAAGGTCTCGCCGGTCGGCTCGCCGTCCTCGCCCTCGGTCAGTCCGTACGGCATCGGTCGGGCCACGTCGCGCCAGTCGTAGGCCTCGGCGTCCGCTTCGCTCGGGTCCGCGTCCCCGCGGTCCCCCTCCGCGAGCGTCTCGTTCGCGGCGTCCACGAGGCCGCGGACCTCGTCCGGGAACACCGTCGCGGTGTGGGGCTCGCGGTCGGCATCGTTCGCGTCCGCGCGCTCGCCCGCTCCCCCACTCTCCGCCGGGGCGTACCCCTTACAGCAGGCGCCACAGCGCGTGCACTCGAAGCCGATGGCCTCGATGGCGTCCGCCAGCGTGTCGGGGTCGAGGTCGCGCGCCCGGTCGAGTTCGTCCTCCAGCCGCTCCATGGACCAGTTTCGGGCGCCGGGCGGTTAACCGCGTCCATCGTCGGCGTGCCGAAGGACGCCGACCCGCGTCCCGTCCGCGGCCGGTCGACGAAGGAGCGAAGTGGGTCCGCCGCCTACCCGCGGGCGTGAAGGAGTACCAGCGGAAACAGCTCCTCGAACGGGTCAACCGGGAGGCGGCGACGGTTGGGGCGTCGATCCCCGACCGGATCGAGGTCCAGGGCGAGGAGGTCCCGCTTCAGGAGTTCGTCTTCGAGATCAAGCGGCGCGAGACGGTGCCGTCGGGCGAGCGCGACCGCGTGGAGCGGGCCAAGCGGAACCTCCGCCGGGAGCGCATCGAGCGACTGGAGCGCATCGAGGAGAACGAGGTCTCCTTCGCGGAGGGCGAGCGACTCGCCGACTCGATCATCGGCATCGACCGCGCGCTCGACGCGCTGGAGTCGCTCGGGCCCGCGGATCTCGAGAGCGAGGAGCAGCGCCAGGAGGCAGCCGACCGCAAACGCTGGATGCGGTTCCTCAGGAAGGCGCTCGGGCGGGACGACGGCGGGTCGGGCGGCGGGTCGCGGACACGATTCTGAGGCTGGTTCGGCGCGTTCGACGGCGGCGCATCGCCGCGAGCGGCGGACTTTTGCCGGCGGCGCACGCCCGCCCGGTATGGATGTCTACGGCCTGATCGGCAACCCGGTGGGGCACTCGCTGTCGCCGCCGCTTCACGAGGCGGGCTACGAGGAACGCGGACTGGACGCGCGATACGTCACCTTCGAGCCGGCGCCCGCTGACCTCGAGACCGCGCTCACGGGCGCGGCCGCGCTCGGGGTCTCGGGGCTCAACGTCACGATCCCCTTCAAACAGGACGCGCTCGGGTTCGTCGAGGCGGACGCGCTCGCCGACCGGATCGGCGCGGTGAACACGGTCGACTTCGCGCCGACCCACGAGTCCGGCTTCGACTCCGTGACGGACCCCGACGCGCCCGCGCCGCGGGGGTACAACACCGACGCCGCGGGCGTCACGCGCGCGCTCACGTACCACGACGTGTCTCTCGCCGACGCGGACGCCGTGGTCGTCGGCGCCGGCGGCGCGGGACGGGCGGCCGCGTTCGCGCTCGCGGACGCCGGCGCGACGGTGCACGTCGCCAACCGGACCGTCGAACGGGCCGAGGAGCTCGCGGCCGACGTACCGGCCGCCACCGGCGGGGGGCTGGACACGCTCGCGTCCGAAGTCCCCGCCGCGGACGTGCTGGTCAACGCGACGAGCGTCGGGATGGAGGCCGACGAGACGCCGGTCCCCGCGGAGCTGCTCCATCCCGACCTCGCGGTGCTGGACGCGGTGTACGCCCCGATCGAGACGCGCCTGCTCCGGGACGCGGCCGACGCCGGCGCGACGACGGTCGACGGCGCGTGGATGCTACTGTTCCAGGGGGTCGAGGCGTTCGAAATATGGACCGGCGAGGAGGCACCCGTCGAGGCGATGAACGAGGCGCTGCGAAACCGGCTTTGAGGACACGGCGACTCGGACTGTCGATCCTGCTGAGTGATCGATCCTGTTGATCTGGACAGCACCACCCAGAAAGCCCCAGCCGGCTCGGTCCGGCCGTCGTGAGACGGTCCGGGCTGCCTGTAGTAGCGGGCTGCCGAGCTGCGACTCACGGGCTCCCGCTCGTTCCTCGCGAACGCGGCACGCGCTGTGCTCCTCGCTCTCCACAACGCCCGCCGGTGCCTGTGACGAAGACTCAGACTAGCGAGTGCTTCGCTCTCGCGTCGCTTGCGGCGCCGGGGCTGGACCGAGCCGGCTGCCCCGTTCAGTCCACCCTCCGCACCGCAACCGCAGCCTCACACCTCCCCAGCCTCGCCGCAGTCGCGGTCGCGCGAACCGCACTGCCCCGCTGCGCGACCGCGACTGCGGGCTCCCTCGCGCGCGTTGCTCGCGCGCGCCGACTGCACAGCACCGCATCACACCCCCAAGCACCGCTACAGCGCCGTCACTTCCCGCCGGCCTGACGGCATCGAGCGGCGCGGGCGTCTCCGGTGCGGGGATATTCTGCCCGAACTTCCGTTAGAGTCAAACCGCCCCTGCGCGAATCCGGGGGTATGAGCGCGGAACAGGAAGGGCGGACGATCCGGTGTCTCGTCGCGAAGGTCGGCCTCGACGGTCACGACCGCGGCGCGCACGTCATCGCGCGGGCGTTCCGGGACGCCGGCTTCGAAGTCATCTACTCGGGGCTCCACCGAGCGCCGGACGAGATCGTGCAGGCGGCCGTGCAAGAGGACGTGGACGTGCTCGGGATCTCCATCCTCTCGGGCGCGCACAACACCCTCGTCCCGAAGGTCATCGAGGGACTCAAGGAGTACGGCGCGTTCGAGGACACCCTCATCCTCGTCGGCGGGATCATCCCGGACGACGACGAGCGGGAGCTGAAAGAGCTCGGCGTCGCCGAGGTGTTCGGCCCCGGCACGCCGATGGAGGAAACCATCGAGTTCGTCCGGGCGAACGCCCCGGAGCGGGACTGAGCATGGACGGGGGAGACCCGGAGGTGGCGCGGTGAGCGCCGCGGAGGAGCGCGACCTCGTCGCGGAGCTGCTCGACGGGCGCCACCGCGCGCTCGCGCGTGTGATCTCGAAGATCGAGGACCACTCGCCCGGCTACCGGGAGATCGTCTCAGACCTCCACGCGCACACCGGCGACGCGGAGGTGATCGGCGTGACGGGCTCGCCCGGCGCCGGCAAGTCGACGCTCGTGGACAAGCTCGCGCGCCGCTACCGCGACGCCGGGCTGACGGTGGGGATCATCGCGGTCGACCCCTCCTCGCCGTACACCGGCGGCGCGGTGCTGGGCGACCGCATCCGGATGGCCTCGAACGTCGGCGACATGGACGTGTTCTTCCGGTCGATGAGCGCCCGCGGGCAGCTCGGCGGCCTCTCGACGGCGACCGCGGACGCGGTGAAGGCGCTCGACGCGTTCGGCAAGGACCGGATCATCGTCGAGACGGTCGGAGCCGGTCAGAACGAGGTCGACGTGGTGAAGACGGCGGACACCGTCGCGGTGCTGGTCCAACCCGGCTCCGGCGACGACGTGCAGATGCTGAAGGCGGGGATCCTCGAGATCGGCGACGTGTTCGTCGTCAACAAGGCCGACATGGACGGCGCGACGCGCACCGTCGCGGAGCTGGAGGAGATGCTCCACATGCGCGAGAGCCCGACGAAGGGGCTGGAGACTGGGCACCACGGCTTCGACGTTCCCGAACACCCGGACGCGGAGGACGGCGACGAGAGCGGCGAGTCCCCCGACGAGAAGGCGTGGGAGCCGAGCGTGATCGAGACGGTAGCGACCGACGGCGAGGGCGTCGACGACCTCATCGACGCGCTGGACGCCCACAGGGCGTATCTGGAGGAATCCGGCCGGCTCGAGGCGAAGGCCCGCCAGCGGTACGCCACCGAGATCCGGGCACTGGTCCGCAACGACGTGGGCGAACTCGTCGAGGCGGCCATCGACGACCGGGGCGGGATCGACGCGCTGGCCGACCGCGTGCTGGCCCGCGAGACCGACCCATACACCGTCGCCGACGAACTCGTCGCTCCCATCGCCGAGTGCGTCCGCGAGCAGCGGGACGACTGATCGCGGCGGAACGGTTGATCGCGGTCGGAGGGCCGCCACGTCGGGAACCCTCGTCCGTGCTCGCGGCGAGAAGCCGGACCGCGGGTATAAGTCGTCCGCGACCCAACAGTTTTCCATGAAGCTCAGGACTCTCGCGAGCGCCGCCGCCGTCGGCGTGGGTGCCACCGTCGGGCTGAACGGCCGCCTCCGCGTGGACGAGCCGCCCGAACCACCGTTGCCGGGCGACCGGGAGACGTTCCGGTGGCGCGGAATGGACGTGGCCTACACCGAGGCCGGCGACCCCGACGACCCGACGCTCGTGCTGTTTCACGGCGTCAACGCCGCCGGCAGCGCTGGCGAGTGGCGCGAGGTGTTCGGCGACCTCACCGCCGACCACCACGTGGTCGCGCCCGACCTACCGGGATACGGCCGCTCGGACCGGCCGGCGCTGCGCTACTCCGCGGCCCTGTACGAGGACTTCGTTTGCGATTTCCTCGCGCGGTACGACGCGCCGCGCGTGGTCGCCTCCTCGCTGTCGGCCGCCTACGTCGCGAGCGCCGCGACGCCCGCCGACGGGACCCCCGGCGCGGACGAGGGCGCCCCGGTCTCCGGGCTCCTATTGGTCTGTCCCACGACGACCGCCGGCCCCTCGCCGCCGAAGCCGTGGCTCCGCGAACTGATCCGGTCGCCCGTCGCCGGCGAGGCGCTGTTCAACCTGATCACCTCCAAGCCCGCGATCCGGTACTTCAACGCCGACCACGCCTACGCGGACCCCTCGAACGCGACCGCGGAGTGGACCGACTTCGAGTGGCGGACGAGCCACGTCCCGGGCGCGCGCTACGCGGCCGCGTCGTTCGTCTCCGGCTACCTCAACTCCGAGGTCGACCTCGGTGCAGAGCTCGCCGGCCTCGTCGACGCCGACGTTCCGACGACGATCGTCTGGGGACGCGAGGCGGACGTGTCGCCGCTCTCTGACGGCCGCGACCTGGCGGACGCATCGGACGCCCGGCTCGTCGTCTTCGACCGGGCGAAACTCCTCCCGCACGTCGAGTTCCCGAACCAGTTCCTCGAGGCGGCGCGCGAGGCGTTCGCGGAGGCGTAGTCCCCTCCCGTCGGCTCGGCCGCGCCCCCGTTCTCGATCAGTGCTCCGTTTCGTCGCCCGTCCCGAGCGGCGATACCGCCGCCCGCTCGTCGGTCGTCACGCCGTAGGTCGCGTCGTCGACGGAGTCGGGGATCGAGTCGTCCGTTTCGGGGCCGTACCGCGACCGGAGCGACGCCAGCACCGCGTCACGGACGCAGGCGCGCGCGGCGCCCCCGACGGCGGTCGCCGCGCCGGAGAAGGCGGCCGGCTCACCTGCCGGGTCGCTGGCGACGACGACGGCGTCGGAGGTCGTGTCCGGGACGCCCGTCACGGAAAGCAGCGTGGCGGCCTTGGCCGCGGCGGCGACCGCAACCAGGTTCGCGAGCGCGCCCGGTGCGAGGTCGCGCGCCGTCCCGACGACAAGGTTCACCGTGCCGTCATGACAAGGGGCGGTATCGGCGTCGTGGGCGACGGCGCCGGTAGCATCGGCGTCGTGGGCGACGGCGCCGGTAGCATCGGCGCCGGACGGAGACGGTCCGGGCGCGACAGCGCCGTCGACCGGAAGCGCGGCGGGGTTCGAGAGCCCGGCGGTCGCGACGACCTCGACGGGTCCGAGCCGGGCGCGGCGGGCGTGAACCTGGTCGACGCCGGTCAACAGCGCGGGCGCGGCGGGTCGTTCCGGAAACCCCGCCGCGGCGACGCGCTCGTCGACGTACGCGGCGAGGTCTCGGTGTCCTTCCTCGTCCCAGCCCTCGGGAACGGTGACGTTGTAGACCGCGTTGGCGTCACGGACGCCGCCGTCGAACCCCGTCGAGAGGACGCGGAAGCCGGGACAGGCGAGGCGACAGACGCCGTCGCGAACGGTCGCGTCGAAGACGCTCGCGTCGTCCGCGCCCGTCGGGGAGTCGGCGTCCGCCACCTCACACCTCGAGGGCATCGAGGAGGCGGTCGTTCTCGGCCGGACGGCGGACGGCGGTCCTGACGTGGTTGTCGAGCGTCCTGAAGCTCCGGGCGTCCCGCAGCGCGATCCCCGCCTCGCGGGCCTCGTCGAGGACGTCGTCGACGCCGTCGTCCCCCACGTCGAACAGGAGGAACGGCGCGTCGGAGGGGAAGACCGAAAAGCGCGTCGCGAGCCGCTCGCGCATGCGTTCGCGCTCCCGTTCGACGCGCTCGCGGGTCTCGAGGACGAACGCCTCGTCGTCGAGACAGTGGACCGCGACCGCCGCGGCCGGCACCGAGATCCCCCACGAGATGCGGGCGGTCTCCAGTCGGTCGCGACAGTCGCCGGTGGCGACGAGGAACCCGGCTCGAAGCCCGGGGAGGCCGAAGATCTTCGTCAGCGAGCGGGCGACCACGACGCCCGGCTCGCCGGCGAGGCTCGCGCGGTCGGTGAAATCGAGGAACGCCTCGTCGACCAAAAGCGTCGTGTCCGCCTCGCGGCACCGCTGCGCGAACGCCTGGAGCCGTCCCGTGGAGTGGGCCTCTCCGGTCGGGTTGTTCGGGTTGCAGACGACCGCGACCGCGTGGTCGCTGGGGTCGGCGTCGAGGATCGCGTCGTGGTCGACGAACCGCGGTTCCGCGCCCTGTAGCCGGACCTCGTGGGCGTACTCCGAGAACGAGGGGCGCGGGAGGAGGACGCTGTCGCCGGCCGAAAGGGTCACGGAGAACAGCAGCCGCATGCCGGCGAGCGCGCCGGCCGCGGGGATCACCTGCGGCCCCTCACAGCCGACGTAGTCGGCCGCCGCCCCGCGGAACTCCCAGTAGTCGTCGGCCGGGTAGCGTCGGGCGGCGGAGAAGGCGGCGTCGTAGACGGGCGCGGTCCCTCGCGGCGACTCGGGGTTCGTGTTGGCGCTGAAGTCCAGCACGTGGGGGTCGTCCACCCCCCCGTGCGGGACCCGCCCGAGCGTGTCGAGGGCGTCGATGTCCATGCCCCCAGGCAGTCCGTCCGCGCGTACAAACCTTCCGCCCCGACAGAAACGTGCCGGATCCGACCGCTCCCTCGGACCCGCATCCAGCGATCGAGGAACAGGGGCGCGATCCGCAACGGACGGAGGAACCGAGCTGCACTCACGGCGGGAGTCGCCCCTCATCCGCGAAAAACGTTCGTCCGGCGTGCGGTTGCGGTGCTGGGCGGTGCAGTCGGCGCGCGCGAGAAACGCGCGCGAGGGAGGTCGCGGGCCGGCCGCCTGCTGTGCGGTGCTGTTCCGCGGCCGGTCCGCGGCCGAGGCTGGGGAGGTGTGAGGCCTGCGGTGCTGTGCGGTCGAGCCGGCTGGGGCTTTCTAGGTGGTGCTGTCCAGCACAGCAGGATCGACAACAGATACAGAAAAACCGTATGAGGGAGAGCCGGCTGGGGCTTTCTAGGTGGTGCCGTCAGATCAGCAGGATCAGCACCAGATACGGAAAACGCGCCGTATCAGTACACGCTCACGTCGTCGAACCGTCCTTCGTAGAAGACGCTGTCCGGATGGGTCGGCTCATCGCCCGAGAGGAACAGGCGGTCGACCTTCTCCCAGGTGTTCTCGTACCCGAGGTGGGCGAACTCCGCGAGCCCGCGCAGTCGATGGGCCGTCCCCTCACGGTGGACCGCCCGCCGGGGCGCATCGGTGCGGAACGCGGCGACCACGTCCGCGGGCGTCGCGAGGTCGTCCTCGAAGGCGGTCCACGCCTCCCCGACGGTCCCGCGGAGGTGCGCGTACGAGGAGGCGAAGCCGGGGAGCCCCACGTCCCGCGCGAGGTCCCGTGACCGGGCGTTCTGGTGGGGCAGCAGCTTGGTGTTGTACGTCTCCACGGCGTCGATCCGCTCGGCGTGGGCCGCGATCTCCGGCCGGGTGAGCGAGACGTTCGCGAACTCGGGGTGGGGAACGAGCGTCGCGGCGTCCTGCCGGTCGAACTCCGCGAGCGCCGCCTCGAAGGTGATGAAGTCCGGCACCGGCTCCTCGAGCCCGATCGCGAGCAGGTGGCGGCGGGTCCGCCAGTCGCCGGTGAACACCTCGCGCCCCGGCACCACCAGCAGCTCGCCGTCCGAGAACCGCTCCGCGCGGGCACGGACCTCCGGGAGGCGGACGAAGTGGGGCGCGTACACGAGCGCGTCGATCCCGCGGGCCTTCGCCCGGGCGACGACGTGCTCGTCGAGCACCTTCACGTGAGCGTCGACGCGGGTCCCGGTGTGTGACACGGGCGGGTGTTCGGCGGATCACCGGAAAGGCGTATCGCTCTCGGCCGCGGTCGCGGCCGGCGGGACCAGGTTCCGGGCGGACGGTAGCGTGCGCGTCGGGTCGGCGGGGGCCTGCCGCGGCGCGACCGTGGGAAAACGGTTATACCCGTGTCGGGAGACCGATTCATCATGCCCCGCTGGACGTGTGGGATCGGCGACTGTGACGCCGCCTTCGAGGACGTCGAGTCGGCGATCGTCCACCAGACGACCGAACACCAGCGCCACGAGTGCAAGGTGTGCGGGACCATCGTGCCGGACGGCTACTTCGCGATCCGGCACGCGTTCGACGAGCACACCCGCGCGGAGTACGTTCGCGCGTACGACGCGGACGCCGCCGCGGTCCGCGAGCGCGAGCAGGTGAAGGAGGAGGTCGAGGCGGCCGCGGACCTACAGGCGGTCGTCGACCGCCTCAACGACGACGCGCTGTGACGGCGTCTACCGCTCGTCGCTGTCGAGTACCCGGATCTGGTCGCCGCGGACCGTGACCGGGATGGGGACGGTCGCCTCGTACAGCTCGACGGTGACCTGGTCTTTCCCCTCGTCGATGCGCTGGACGCGCGCCTTCTCGCCCTTGAACGGGCCGGCGATGAGTTCGACGATGTCGCCCTCGGCGATCCCCTCCACGTCCGGCGTCGGCGAGAGGAAGTGCTCGACCTCGGAGAACCCGCTCTCCGCGGGGCCGTCGGGGCCCTGAATGACGCCGCGGGCGTGGGGAATCTCGTCGAGGACGCGGGCGAACACGCTGCCGTCAGAGGCCTCGACCATCACGTAGCTGGTGAGCTGGTCGGGCGCCAGCACGGCGTGGATCTCCGGCATCTCCTTTTCCGCCAGCATGTCGGCGACGGTGCGCTCCTGGCTGGCGGTGGTCTTCACTGAGTAGATCGGCATCTCAGACGCCGACCCCCGGCAGGAGACTCATGATCGCGTAGATCAGAAACCCGAGGAAGCCGACCAGGAGGATGCCGGCGCCGGCGATCTTCGAGACCTGCAGGAACTCGTCGGAGCTCGGCGTGCTGGCCAGCTTCAGCACCCGAATGTAGCTGTTGAGGTCGTACGGAACGTCCATGTTGGTTCTCGGTTGGCGGTCGCCCTTTTTCTATATTGTGGTGTGGACCCGAAACGGTCCGCGCTCGGCGCCGGAGCCGCTCGGACAGCGACCGACGGGCGCGCTCGCTACGCGATCGACCGCCCGATCAGAGCACGAACGGGCCGCGCTGCCGGATCGGCTCGCCGTGGGGCCGGCCCGCGACCGCGACGAGTCGGAGCCCGTCCGCGCTCTCGTCCGGATCGCCGCTCTCGTCCGGATCGCCGCTCTCGACCGTGACCGGACCGCCGCCCGTCGGGCGCACGCGAACGTCCCCGACGCCGAACGCGTGCCCGTCGACGCTCCCCTCGCCCGCGACGCCGAACAGAAATCCCGCCCAGTCCGCGGGCGGTTCCCACGTCCACGCGTCGTCGACGCGCACGTCGAGGTACGTCATCGGCGTGCGGAGCTCCAGCGGCGAATCCTCCCCGACGACCGTCGTGACGGTCGCCCCGTCGGTCTCCGCGGTCGGGAGTTCCGCGGCGGTCGCGTCCGCGTAGTCCGCTTCAGCCTCCTTCGCCTCTCGAGGGAGGTTCACCCACAGCTGGAGGCCGTTACAGCCTCTCTCGCCCGCGGGGAACTCCGAGTGCTCGATGCCGCGGCCGGTCGTGATCCGCATCGCCTCGCCCGCCTCGGCGACGTTCGCCACGCCGAGTGAGTCCTCGTGCTCCATTCCGCCCTCGATCATGTACGAGACGATCTCGAACCCCTTGTGGGGGTGAGTGGGAAACCCCTCGTCCGGTTCGATGTAGAAGCGCTCGAACAGCACGAACGGGTCGAGGTTCGCAGGGTAGCCGTCGCTCGGGAACGCGCGCGTGGAGGTGACGCCGGTCCCGTGCCGCACCGTCCCGCCCGAGAACGGCTCCGCGGGCGCGTCCGAACCGGATCCGCTCTCGGACCCCGCTCCGCCGCTCGCCGTCGCCTCGCCGCTCGCCGCGTCGTCGCTGGTCATGTCCGAAAGGAGGACGCGGCCGCGGATAACCGTCACGCCCGCGGAACCATGAAACAGACGGATTTCTGTTACGAATTTCTCAGAGGAGCGATAAACAGCCTATAAAAGCGCGATATACCCGCCTACAGAATAATCAGGATCGCTACAAAAAACCGCTTCCGGGAACGTTCATACTCGCGGCGCCCGTTCCTCGAAACGCATCCAATGAGCGACTACGAACTCGATCCGCTGCCGTACGAGTACGACGCGCTGGAACCCCACATCTCCGAGCAGGTGCTCACGTGGCACCACGACACCCACCATCAGGGCTACGTCAACGGCTGGAACGCGGCCGAGGAGACGCTGGCCGAGAACCGCGAGGCGGGCGACTTCTCCGACTCCGCGGGCGCGCTGCGGAACGTCACGCACAACGGCTCCGGCCACGTCCTCCACGACCTGTTCTGGCAGAGCATGTCCCCCGAGGGCGGCGACGAGCCCGAGGGCGAGCTCGCGGACCGCATCGCCGAGGACTTCGGCTCCTACGAGGCGTGGAAGGGCGAGTTCGAGGCGGCCGCCTCCGCCGCGGGCGGCTGGGCGCTCCTCGTCTACGACTCCTTCAGCAACCGGCTCCGGAACGTCGTCGTCGACAAGCACGACCAGGGCGCGCTGTGGGGCAGCCACCCGGTCCTTGCGCTGGACGTCTGGGAGCACTCCTACTACCACGACTACGGCCCGGCCCGCGGCGAGTTCGTCGAGAACTTCTTCGAGGTCGTCGACTGGGACGAGCCCGCGGCCCGCTACGAGCAGGCCGTCGCGCAGTTCGAGTAGGGCGCCGACCCTCGTCCCCTCCCCCGAGCACCTCGGCCCACATTCTCCCGTGGCGGCGCGGCCGGGCATCGCCGCGCCAGCGGTCCCTGCTGACCGCCTCTCCAAGTTTCCCCCGTTTCGACGGTCCCGGTCACGGCGCCGTTCGACCGAACCGGCAACCGACCGCGGAGCCGCGGCTGGCGGCTTCCCGTTCTGCAGTCAAAAAACCGCTCGCGACCGCGTACCGCCGCCTGCGCGACTACTCGACGTAGTCGATGTCCTCGACGCTGCCCTCGGGGGAGCCGGACGCGCCGCCCGCGGCGCCCGCGGGCTGGGGCGCGTCGTTGTTGCCGTATATCTGTGGCGACTCGACGCCCGTGACGACGATCATGGTGCGCATCTCGCCCTCGAGCTCCTCGTCGACGGAGGTCCCCCAGATGATGCGCGCGTCGGGGTCGATGCGGTCGTAGATCTCCTCGACGACGCCCTCCGCCTCCTCGATGGACATGTCCTGTCCGCCGGTGACGTTGACGAGCGCGGAGTTGGCGCCGGAGATGTCCACGTCCAGGAGCGGCGAGCGGAGCGCGGACTTCACGGAGTCCTGCGCCTTCGACTCGGAGTCGGACTCGCCGAGGCCGATCATCGCGACGCCGCCCTTCTCCATCACGGTGCGCACGTCGGCGAAGTCGAGGTTGACGAGGCCCGGCTTGGTGATCAGCTCGGTGATCCCCTTCACGGAGCGCATCAGTACCTCGTCGGAGACCTTGAACGCCTGCCGGACGGGGAGCTTCCCGACCGCGTCGAGCAGGCGGTCGTTGGGGACGACGATGACCGTGTCGGAGACGTCACGGAGCCGCTCCAGGCCGGCCTCGGCGTTGGTCCGCCGGACCTCGCCCTCCGCCGTGAAGGGCGTGGTGACGATGGAGATGGTGAGCGCGCCCGAGTCGCGGGCGGCCTTCGCGACGACGGGGGCGGAGCCGGTGCCGGTGCCGCCCCCGAGGCCGGCCGTGACGAACACCATGTCGGAGCCGGTGATGGCGTCGGAGATCTCCTCCTGGGACTCGATGGCGGCCTCCTCGCCCACCTGTGGAAGCGAGCCGGCGCCGCGGCCCTGGGTCTTCTGCTGGCCCATCAGGATCTTCGTGTCCGCCTCGATGTTGACGAGGTGCTGGACGTCGGTGTTGGCGGCCACGAGCTTCGCGCCGTGGATCCCCTCCTCCATCATGCGGTTGACGGTGTTGCCGCCCGCGCCGCCGCAGCCGACGACGGTGATGTTCGTCTGGAGGTCCTGTAACACGTCCTCCAGCTCTTCGTCGGTCATCATCCCGGTCTGGGGCGCGCTCCCGGCACTCGTCCCGGCATCACCGCCCGTACTCCCGTCCCCGCCGCCGGCGCCGTCGAACTCCTCCGCGCCGGAGTCCTCGGCTTCGTCGATGGCGTCGTCAACGATAGAATCCATTATGGAGTCGTTTACTGGAGGGAGACTAATTATCTTTCCCCCTGCGTCGGACGGGAGTCTGACACCGTTTGCGGCCGGATCGGCGGGCGAGCCCGGTCGACGCGCCGCGGTCAGCGCTCGAACCTGACCTCGCGCTGTCGACGGACCTCCTCGGGCGGAATCTCCCGACCGTCGACGGACACCGCCTCGCCGCCCGCGAGCCGGCCGAACTTCGGTCCCTCGGGCACGCCAAGTCGCGCCGCCAGCGAGGGATCGAACGCCTCCTCGCGCGCGATGACCGCGTCCGGCTCCACGGTCACCGAAGGGTAGGCGTCCCGTAACACGTCCGCGAGCGCTTCGACCAGCGCCGCGCGGTCCCCGGGCTCCGCGAACGCCGCGGTCCCGGCTGCCCGCGTCCCGGCCTGTTCGGTGTCGAACGCGAGCGCATGCGCCTCGACCGCGGCGCGAGCGGCGTCCGCGTCGACGCCCTGCGCGCGCTCCAGTAGGTCCGCGGGCAGCGACCGGACCGCGAACCGCTCGCGGACCGCGTCGGCGCCCTCGTCCCGCTCGACCGGAACCGACCGCTCGCCGAACCGAAGGCCCCCGTCGACCGGTCCGACCGCGTCCTCCAGCGCCGCGACGAGCGCGAGCGGCCGGTCGCTCACCTCGCGGACCCACGTCTCGCTCACGACGCGGTGGCCCAGGTCCTCGACGGTCGCGACCAGGTCCGGCCGGTCGCCGTCGACGACCGCCAGGTCCGCTCGGCTCCGCTCGAACGCGCGCTCGATCACGTCGGGGTTCGCCGCGGGCGCGCCGAGTTCCGCCAGCTGCCAGTCGACGCCGACGTGGCCGACCGCCCACGCGGTCTCCGCGACGATGCGCGTGAACCGCGGCGCGTAGTGGCCGCCGCCGAAGCCGACGACGTGTCTCGGGCGGCCGTCGGCGCCGATCAGGTCCGGCCCGGTCCCCGCCAGGTCCAGCACCGCCTCGGCGACCGCGCGGGCGCCGTCCGGGTCGTCCCACTGCGCGTCGCCGGAGCCGAGTTCCACGAACAGCGAGGGGACGGCCGTCTCGCTCGGACCGTGGTGGGTCCCCTCGATACCCACCTCGTACCCCTCGGGCGCGTGGCGCTCGAAGGCGTCGACCAGCCGCTTCTGAGCCGCCGGCGCGGCGCGAGCGAGCTCTCCGTCCCGTCCGCCGTACTCGGCGGGGCCGAAGTTGCCCGTGAAGTGGGCGGTCAGCAGCGCGCCCGTCTCGCCGGAGTGTCTGGAGACGAACGCCAGCAGGTCCGGTTCCTCGTCGGGGCCGCCGAAGGCCGGCGTCGGGTCGGAGAGCTCGATGTGGAGGTCCGCGAACTCCCGAAGTTCGAAGCCCGGCCGGCGGTAGTAGGTGCCGCCGCCCGCCTCGTCCGGACGGTCGTCGTCCGTCCGCTCCTCCCACTCCGCGGCCTCCAGCAACTGCTCTCCGATGTGCGTCGAGGCCTTATCGGCCCGGCTGACGACGATGGCGATCACTACAGGCGGTGGGCGCTCGGCGGCCGAATAGGCGTCGGTTCGGAGCGGTGGCGGCGTCGGTTCGCGACGGCGGGACCAAGAAAAAACGGCGCCCGATCAGGGCAACAGCAGGTAGACGAAGCCGACGTAGGCGGCGACCAGCACCGCGCCGTCGAGGCGCGTGACGCGCTTGCGCCACCACATGACTCCGACCGCCAGCGCGGTGAACGCGAGCAGCATCGGGAACTCGAAGGCGCGGACGCCGGGCGCGACCCCGACCGGCGTCACGAGCGCGAGGAGGCCGATGACCGCGAGGACGTTGTAGATGTTCGAGCCGACGACGTTGCCGACGCTGAAGGAGGCCTCGCCCCGGACCGCGGCGACGACGGAGGCGGCGAGTTCGGGCAGGGAGGTGCCCAGCGCCAGCACCGTCAGCCCGATGAACAGGTCCGAGAAGCCGAACGCCGCGAGCAGGCTCTCGCCGCCGGTGATGAGCCAGCGGGAGCCGACCAACAGCGTGACGAGCCCCGCGAGGACGTACGCGGCCTCGGCGGCGCCGGCGTCGGGCATCCCCTCGCGTTCGACCTCCGAGATCTCCGACTGCGTCTGCTGAACGCGGCGGATGACGACGTACGTGAACGCCGCGAGCGCAGCCAGCAGAACGACGCCGTCGACCGCGCCGAGCCGGCCGTCCCAGCCGAGCGCGACGAGCAGCACCGCCGCCAGCACCATGAACGGGACCTGTCGCTCGAACACCGTCTCGGAGACGTCGAGCGGACGGATCAGCGCGGAGACGCCGAGGACGAGGCCGATGTTGGCGACGTTCGAGCCGACGATGGCCCCGAGGCCGATGTCGGTCGAGACGGTGACCGCGCCGAGAATGGAGACGAACAGCTCCGGCGCGGTCGTCGCGAACGCGACGACGGTGACGCCGACCGTCGACGCGCGCAGGCCGTACCCGAGCGCGAGGTCGGCGGCGCCTTTCACCAGTAGCTCGGCGCCGCCGTAGAGGAGGACGACGCCCGCCGCGAGCAACAGCAGTTCCGGCAGGAGGGGCGTTCCGAGTGGCACGCCCGGGTAGTACCCGAGGGGGTGGCAAAACGGCGTCGGTCCGTGGTGACGGGCCCCGTCGCCGGCTCCGGTTATAAGGACCTGCCGCGCGAACCGCCGGACAGGATGAGCCGGAACGACGAGGTCGCCGACCTGCTGGAGGAGTTCGCGGACCTCCTCGACGCGACGGGCGTCGAGTACAAGCCGACGGCGTACCGCCGCGCCGCGGAGAACGTCCGCGACTACCCCGCGCCCATCGAGCAACTGGCGGGCGAGGGCGAGGACGCAGTCGCGGAGATCGACCGCGTCGGCGACGCCATCGCCGCGAAGATCGTCGAGTACGTCGAGACCGGCTCGATCGAGGAGCTGGAGGAGCTCAGGTCGGAGCTGCCGGCGGACATGGCGGCGCTCACCGCGGTCGAGGGCGTCGGCCCGAAGACGGTCGGGACGCTCTACGAGGAGCTGGGTATCACCACCCTCGACGAACTGGAGGCGGCCGCGGAGGCGGGCGAGATCCGCGAGATAAAGGGATTCGGCGCGAAGACCGAGGAGAACATCCTCGGCAACGTCGACTTCGCCCGACAGGCGCAGGAGCGCGAGCGCCTCGGCGACGCCCGCCCCGTCGCGGAGGCGGCGCTGTCGTTCCTCGCGGACGTCGAGCCGGTCGCGAAGGTGGAGGTGTGCGGCTCGATCCGGCGCTGGAAGGACACCATCGGCGACGTGGACGTGCTCGTCGGCACGGACGCGGGCGAGGCGGTCGTCGAGGCGTTCGCCGACTGGGACGAGGCGGACGCCGTCATCGAGGCCGGCACGAACAAGGCCAGCGTGCGCGCATCGGGCATGCGCGTCGACCTCAGGACCGTCGTCGTCGAGGAGTTCGGCGCCGCACTCCAGTACTTCACCGGTTCGCGGGACCACAACATCAGGGTCCGCAACCGCGCCATCGACCGCGACCTGAAGGTGAACGAGTACGGCGTCTTCGACGTCTCCGACGTGGACGAGGACGCCGACGGCGACGCGAACGACACGGGAGGCGGCCAGCGCGTCGGCGAGCGGGTGGCCGGCGAGACCGAGGAGGGCGTCTACGACGTGCTCGACCTGTCGTGGATCCCGCCCGAACTCCGGGAGGACACCGGAGAGGTCGACGCGGCCGCCGAGGGACGCCTCCCGGACCTCGTCGAGGAGGGGGACGTGCGCGGCGACCTCCACACGCACACGGAGTGGTCCGACGGCGGGTTCTCGGTCGCGGAGATGGTCGACGCGGCCGCCGACCGCGGTCACGACTATCACGCCGTCACGGACCACGCCGAGGGACCGGGCGTGTTCGGCGACACCGGCCTCACGGACGAAGACATCCGCGAGCAGGCCGACGAGGTGGCCCGGGTCCGGGAGGACGCCGACATCGACGTGTTCCACGGGATCGAGGCGAACATCGACGCCGACGGGGCGGTCACCACGAGCGACGACGTGCTGGCCGACCTCGACATCGTCGTCGCCTCCCCACACGCCGCGCTCGACGAGGACGACGAGGGGGCCACGGACCGCCTGATCCGCGCGGTCGAGCACCCCGAGGTCGACATCCTCGGTCATCCGACGGGACGGCTCATCAACAGCCGGCCCGGGCTCACGGTGGACTTCGAGCGTCTCGGCGAGGCCGCCGCCCGCGAGGACGTCGCCGTGGAAGTGAACGCCAACCCTGCCAGGCTCGACGCCAACGGCGACGCCGTCCGCGCGCTCGTCGAGGCCGGCGCGACGATCGCCGTGAACACCGACGCCCACGCCCCGCGGGAGTTCGACCACGTCCGCTACGGGGTCCACACCGCCCGCCGGGGATGGGCCGAGCGCAGCGACGTGCTCAACGCGCGCTCCGCCGCCGAGGTGAGGGCGTTCCTGAACGACTGATGGGGGCGGACGCGTCCCGCGACGGCCCGTTCCTGCTCGACGCGATGTGTGGGACCCTCGCCACGTACCTGCGGATGTGCGGGTACGACGCCGCCTACGCCCTCGACCGCGACGCGGAGGCGGACGACCGCCTGCTCGACCTCGCCGCCGCGGAGGACCGGACGCTCCTCACCCGCGACCGCCAGCTCGTCGAGCGGGCCGAGGCCCGCGGGCTCGATGCGGTCCTGCTGACGGAACGGGACGTGCTCGACCAGCTGCGCGAGCTCCGGGCGGCGGGCGTCCCGGTCGACCTGCCCGAGACCCCGACGCGGTGCGGCCGGTGCAACGGCCGCCTGGAACGCGTCCCCGTCGACGCCGACCTCCCCGACTACGTGCCCGACGAGACCGCGAGCGTGGGAAGCGGCGAGCGCCGTCCCGACGGGAATCCCCCCGGTGTCTGGCGGTGCGTCGACTGCGGTCGGTGTTTCTGGCGCGGGAGCCACTGGGACGACGTGGCGGCGCGGCTGGCGGATCTGTAGCGGACGAGCGGCCGGCCGACGCCGTTAGAAAGTCGCGATCACTCGATCAGTTCGACATCGTCATCGTCGTCGCCGCGGTCCATCGGCGAGGAGAGGCCGCGCTCGTCCTCGCCGCCGTCGCTCGCGCTAGGGGTGCCCGGCCCGGCGCCGCCGTGCGAGCGCGTCCCGCGGCCGGTCCGGTCGGCGGGGTCGCGGTCTGAGGTGTGGCTGACCTCCGCGCCGTCGTCGCTCGCGGCCGCGCCGCCGCCGTCGGGCCCGTTCGTCTGCGTCTCCACCTCGCCGTCCGGCGTACCGCCGAGGAACCCCATGCCGCCGAGACCGCCGAGTTGGTCGCGCTCGACCTCCACGACCTTCGTCTCGCCCTTGTGGGTCACCTCCATCGTCACGGTGCCGCCGGGGTCGTTGCGCGTCTTGAAGTTCGCCACGCCGACGAACAGACACCAGAACGAGGCCGCCATGCCGAGGAAGTAGACGCCCGCCGTGGGGAGCGTCAGGTCGACGGCGTCGACCGCGCAGGTGTTGCCGATCCACTGGCAGGGGTACGCGTGTGCGAACAGCGCGACGCCGAGGACCGACACCGCGGCGCCGACGACCGCGGCCGCGCGCGTCGAACGGTCGGCCGGGAGCACGGTCAGCAGCCCCAGAAGGACCAACGGGACGCCGACGCCGCCGAGGACGCCGCCGTACAGCCGCGCGTCACCCAGCGAGTAGCCCTCCATGCCGGCGACGATGTCCGTCCCGGCCGCGAGGATGCCCGCGACGACCATCAGCGCCCCCGCGACAAACAGCCCCACGCCGAGGTACAGCCGCCGGAGGCTCGCCGTCGACCGTCCCCGCTCGCCGTACGCCTCCGAGAGACTGGTCATGGGCGCACTTCGGCGCCCTCCGTGAAAACCTTACGTCAGACGTTCGCGTGACGCGGCGCCGAGAGCGCGTCGTCGCGCCGGTCCCTCCGACCGCCTCGCGACCGCGCGGCTTCGAAAGTATTAGGCCCGCCGCGGCGGAACCCGCGGGCATGAGCGAGGACGAGGAGACCCAGGAAGAGCCGGCGGTCGAACTCGGCGAGGGCCCGGACGTGACGGGGCAGCCGATCGCGCGCGTCGCCGCCCGGCTGACGTGGCCGAAGCCGAAGAGCGAGGTCGTCGACCAGGAGGGCGACGCGACGATCCGCACGCCCGATGGGCCCCGCGACCTCGAGGCGGTGCTCGCGGAGTCCGAGGAGACCCTGTTCGACTCCCGACAGGCGTTCGTCGACGCGGTCGAGGCGGTCGTCGGCACCGGCCCGGTCGCCACCGAGTAGGACCCCCCTCCGCCCTTTTGTCGGCCGCATCCTCACGACCGCACCGCTCCCGTTCGACTCGCAGAAGCCCGACGAGTTCGGTGAGACCGAGGACCGAAAACGGCGCTCGGCGGAACGATTTCTGTCGCCGAGCCAGAAAGGCGATTTCTGTCGCCGAGCCAGAAAAGCGATTTCTGTCGCCCGGTTAGACCGGTCGGAGGACGACCGCGCGCTCGTCGTCCTCGCCGTGGGTCGCCACGTCGACCTCGACCTCCAGTCCCACGGGGATCTCCTCGTCTGCGGGCTCCACGTCGACGAGCACGCCCGTGATCCGGACCGGACCGAAGTCCGCGACCGCGGTGACGTACGGCGCCTCGCCCGCGAAGGAGGGCGGCGCGACGTGGACCACGGTGAACGTCTCGACGGCGCCCACGTCGGGGAGCGGTTCCTCCGAGAGGTCCGTCGAGCCGGAGTGCGGGCAGACGCGCCGCGGCGGGAGCGAGCCGTGCCCCTCCGGTGACTCGAGGTAGAACCCCTCGCCGGCCGCGAGCGCGTCCAGCCACTCGTCGTAGCCGGTGTTGGTCACGCGGTCGCTCATTCGGCCACCTCCAGCACGTGGACGACGGCGCTGGCGACGGTGCCGCCCGCGTTGTGGGCCACGCCGACCTCGGCGTCCGCGACGTGCTCGCTGTTGGGGTGGTCGCCCCGGAGCAGCCGCGTCAGCTCCGCGATCTGCGAGCCGCCGGTCGCGCCGACCGGGTGACCCTTCGCCTTCAGCCCGCCCGAGAGGTTGATCGGCAGGTCGCCGTCCGCGGTCGTGACGCCCTCGCGGGCGGCGTCGATCCCCTCGCCCGGCTCGAAGAAGCCGAGCGACTCCGTGGCGAGCACCTCCGCGATGGTGAAGCAGTCGTGGACCTCCGCCACGTCCACGTCGTCCGGCCCGATGCCGGCGTCGGCGTAGGCCATCTCCGCGGCGTCGTCGGCGGCCGGCGTCCGGGCGAGGTGCGCGCGGTCCTGCAGGGCCATGTTGTCGGTGCCCTGTCCGGTGCCGCGGACGCGGACCGGCGCGTCGACGTCGTGCTCGGCGGCGTATTCCGCCGAGACGACCACGACCGCGCTCGCGCCGTCGGTGATCGGACAGGCGTCGTACAGTCCGAGCGGCGTCGCCACGTCCGGCGCGTCCAGCGCCTGCTCGACGCTGATCTCCGTGCGGTACTGGGCGTACTCGTTCGGGACCGCGTTGGCGTGGTTCTTCACCGCGACGTTGGCGAGATCCGTCTTCGTCCCGCCGTACTCCTCGAAGTACGCCCGCGCCATCAGCGCGTACGCGCCGGGGAACGTCATCCCCGCACGCACCTCGAAGAGATCGTCCGAGGCGGTCGAGAGCCCCGCCGTCACGTCGTCGGTGTCGAGGTGACTCATCCGCTCCATGCCGCCGGCGAGCACCACGTCCGCCTGTCCGGCCCGGACCGTTCGCACGGCCTCCCGGACCGCCACGCCCGCGGAGGCGCACGCCTCCTCGTAGCGCGTCGCCGGGCACCGGAGTCCGGCCGCCTCGGCCATCAGGGGCGCCTGATGGCCCTGGTTCTCGGTGATCGACCCCATGTAGTTGCCGTAGTTGAGCTGGTCGACATCCTCGCGGGGAACGCCGGCGTCCTCGAACGCGCGGAGCGCCGCCTCCGCGAACAGATCCCGACCGGTGCGCTCGGGGTGGCTCCCGAAGTGGGTGAGCCCGACCCCGGCGACGCGTGCATCAGCCATGAATAATCGTTCATCGTCGATCAGGTAAATGCCTGCCGGAACCGGGAGGAAGGACGTCCGTTCGCTACGAAAGTAGTAAAGCCGAGCGCCGTCTCGGGCGAGCGATAACGACGTTCGTCGAACACCGACGACGTTGCCTCAGCCGATGTACCGCAGTTCGTCCTCGGCGGGACCCGCCGGACCCTCCTGCATCTCCTGGATCTTGCCGACGACCTCCTCCATCTCCTCGGCGCGCTCCTCCAGCGACTCGAAGTCGACCTCGAAGCCGAGCAGCTCCTGGAGGACCTCGAGCACCGCGCGGGCGCTCTTGGGGTCGACGAGGTAGCCGCTCGTCTCGCCCATCAGACACGCCGCCTCGAAGCCGCGGCGCGCGCCGAGGCCGAGCACGAGTCCCGAGACGCCGACGATGCCGCCCGCGGGCTCGTCGGGACGGAACTCCACGCCGGCGTCGTCGAGCGCCTCGCGCATCGACTCGTCGCTCATCGCGCCGAGGACCGTGTACTCCTCGACCAGTTCGCCCGTGGGAACGCCGCCGAGCGCGTACGCGCGCTCCGCGCCGAACGACTCCGCCACGTCGAGGAACGCCGACGTGAGCTCGTAGTGGCCCCCGTTGGTGGCGGCCTGATGGTCGCCGGTCAACACCAGCAGGTCCGCGCCCTCGGTCTCGACCGCGTGGAACTCCGCGCAGGTGAGCGAGGCGACGCCGTCGTCGTCGACGTTCACCTGCGGCGGGAACTCCGTGGCGTACACGCGTCGCACCAGCTCGGAGTCGAACTCCTCCAGCAGGTGCTCGGCCGCCAGCTTGCCGACGTGGCCCACGCCGGGGAGCCCCTCGATCAGTACTGGGTCCTCGAGGTCCGGGTCCGCGACGGTCTCGATGTCGATCTCGTCCATACCCGATCCCGGGGCGGGCGACTAAAGAGGATGGCTATTCGGTGGTTCCGGCTCCGCGGGCGGCCCATCGTCATCCCTCGCGAACGGGTCGGCGACCGCCCGGACGACCGCGCCCGTCAGCGGTCGTCGGCCCGGCGCCGGACCCGCCGCCGGTACTCGCCGTGGGGGTCCTCCGGCGAGAAGGGGGCCGGGGCGCTGTTCTCGGTCGCCGCGCCGCACTCCGGACACGTCTCGCCGAGCGTGTAGACGGGCCGCTCGTGGGCGGTGCGCCAGTCGGAACAGACCCGGATGTCGGACTTCACGAAAGAGAAGAGGGGTTACTCGTCCTCTTCGCGCCGCTCGCGGTGGAACTCGCCCTCACCGCCGACAGCCTCGATGGCCTCGACGGCGCGCTGGCCGGCCGCTTCGAGCTGGTCCTCGGCGGTCTTGTAGTCGGGCGCCTGCACCTTGAGGCGGTACTCCGGCGAGCCGACGTACGCGACGGTGAGTTCGATCTCCTCGGGGACTTCGCCGTTCCCCTCGGCGGCCTCCAGTGCGTCCTTGATCGCGTCGACGCCGTCCGGGGCCGCACACGTGAGGTCGACGTAGCCGGTGACGTTGACGTAGGGGACGGAGACGTTCTCGCGGGCGGTCTCGACGATGGCCGCGGCGTCCGCCTCGTCGATGTCGATGTCCTCCAGCGCCTCGTCGCCGTGGATCGCCGCCGCCTCGAAGGCGTCGTACAGCGACTCGTACTCCACGAGGAGGGCGTTCGCGACCGCCTCGTAGCGGTCGTCGTCGACATCCTCGCCGAGCGCGAGCAGCATCCAGTTGTCGGCCTTCCGCGCGTTCTTCCACTCCTGGATCTTCTCCTTGCGCTGGTGCTCGTTGACGTCCTTGATCGACAGGTCGACCTGCTGTGACGACTCATCGACGTCGAGCACCTTCGCGACGACCGTCTGCCCCTCGCGGACGTGGTCGCGGACGTTCTTGATCCAGCCGGAGGCGACCTCGCTGATGTGACAGAGGCCGCGCTTGTCCTCGTACTCGTCGAGGTCGACGAACACGCCGAAGTCGGTGATCTCGTCGACCTCGCCGACCACCAGCTCTCCCGTCTCGGGCCAACCGCTATACTTCATGATGGATGGGGGAGGCGATTACCGTGCCTCAACGGTTTCGACGACCTCGGCTTCGATGTCGGCCTCGCCGCCGGTGGGGGTCGCGAGCGTCGTCCCGCAGACCGCACAGGAGACGGTCGAGGCGGCCTTGCCGAAGACGATCTGTTCGTTCTCGCAGTCGCCGCACGCGACGCGGTAGAAGTTGCCCGCCATGCTTACTCCTGGAACGTGAGCCGACCGGCGCGCCATCCCTCTCGCATGTGGGCCTTGCCGCAGTCGCCACAGCGGTACTTGAGGTGCGTCTTCTTGGTGGGTTTGTCCCCACCGGGCACCTTCGAGTACCCGCCCGCGTTGCCGATGACCGCGAGCGCGCGACGCTGCTGTCGCGCGTCCCGCTTCATGCCGGTCGCGCGGCCGGAGCGGACCTTCTCCACCTCGTGTTCCTGGTGGGAGTCGCAGTGCGGACAGTACGTATTGAAGCGTCGTGGCATCTCCATGGATAATTACCTTGAGGGAGGGTTGGACACCGGCCGTTAAAACGCATTTGGTATCGCGTCGCCCCGCCGGGCGGACGTTCAAGGGGGATAACGCGGCCACTCGCCGCATCGCCTGAGTCGAACCCCCGCGGCGTCGAGGCGGTCGCGCGGCGCGCGTCCGGGGGCAGCCGTCGTCACGCGCCGCCTGTTCGCCACATCCGTTCGACATCCGCCATTCGGTCAGTCGTCCGCGAGTCGGTCCAGATCCCGCACGAACTCCCGGAGCGCCTCCCGGGTAACGTGCGGCATGCAGACGACCCGGAGTTCGTCGGCCGCGGTCCGGGAGACCTTCCAGCCCGCCTCCCGGAGCGCGTCGAAGTCGTCGTCCGGAATCGCGGCCGCGACCAGCGGCAGGTCCGGTTCGACGACGTCGTAGCCGCGGTCCGTCAGCGCCGCCGCCAGCCAGTCGGCGTTCGCCTGCGCCCGCTCGGTCGCCTCCCGATACCCCGCCGGCCAGAGCGCCTCCATCGCCGCCACGGCGCCCGCGACGCCGGCACCGCTTCTGGTCCCGGTGAGCGTCGCCTGTGAAGGGGTCTCCAGGTACGGGGTCTCGACTGCCAGCGCGTCCAGCGTCTCTCGCTCCCGAGCGACCAGCCCGCCGGCCGGCACCACACCCTGCCCGAATTTGTGGGGGTCGAGCGTCAGGGTGTCGACCGCCGCGTCCGCGAAGCTCCAGTCGCGGTCCGTGAACGGGAGGACGAACCCGCCCCACGCCGCGTCGACGTGCATGCGCGTCCCGGCCTCCTCGGCGATGGCGGCGAGCTCCGGGATCGGGTCGACGCGCCCGTACTCGGTGGTACCGGCGACGCCGACCACGAGGGCCGTGTCGTCGTCGACCGCCGCCGCGACCGCCGCGGGGTCGGCCCGGTAGTCGTCGTCGATCGGCACGGTCCGGAGCTCGACGCCGAGCACCTCGGCCGCCTTGGTGAACGAGAAGTGCGCGCTCGTCGGCGCGACCACGTTCGGATCGTCGGTCGCCGCGAGGTTCCGCGCCGCCCGCACGGCCTGGACGTTGGCCTCCGTGCCGCCGGAGGCGACGTACCCGGGGGCCGTCTCGGGGTCGGGGTGGTCGGTGACAGTCGCGAGCAACTCCACCGCCCGCTCCTCCAGCTCCGCGACCGTCCCGTAGGTCGCGGGGTCGCCGGGGTTCGCGGACAAAAACCGCTGTGCCGCCTCGCGCGCAGCCGGATGCGGCTTCGTGCACATCGACGAGAGCACCCGGTCGAACGACTGCGGGGCGGCCTGCTGCATGGGCAAGGGTTGCCGGGAGGGCAATTTATCGGTTGCGTTCGCGCCCTGTCAGCGTACGGAGTCGAGCAGGATCCGCTGCTCCTTCCGCTTGACCTCGTGTTGCACGTCGCGGACCGCGTCGATGTTCGCGGAGATCGAAGAGATCCCCTGCTCGACCAGGAAGTCGACCATTTCCGGCTTGGATCCGGCCTGTCCGCAGATGCTGGTGTCGACGCCCAGCTCGCGGCACGTCTCGATGGTCGTCTCGATCAGCGACAGCACCGCCGGGTGGAGCTCGTCGAACCGGTCGGCGACGTGCTCGTTGTTCCGGTCGACCGCCAGCGTGTACTGCGTGAGGTCGTTCGTGCCGAAGGAGGCGAAGTCGATCCCCGTCCCGGCTAGCTCGTCGATGGTGAGCGCGCTCGCGGGCGTCTCCACCATCAC
>NZ_LKIR01000135.1:163471-177379 GCF_001462205.1 Haloparvum sedimenti | reverse complement strand
CCAGCTCCCGGAACTCGTCGGTGGGCGCGTCGATGGTGCGGACGCGCACCGGCCGCGGGTAGAACTCCTCGGCGACCCCGCGGATGCCGTCGATCAGCTCGTTCTGGTAGGCGCGCTCGCCGTGGGCGTCGATGAACTCCGCGGGCGTCTTCCCCAGCGTGAGGACCATGTGTTCGATCCGGAGGAGGCCGACGCCGTCCGCGCCGGTCGCGGCCGCGCGCTCGGCGGCCTCCGGGATGGAGACGTTCACCTTCACCTCCGTGGCCGTCATCGGCTTGACGGGGGTCTGCGGCCGGGCCTCCTCGACCGGCTCGAACTCCTCGGCGGACTCGGCCTCGTCGTCCGCTCCCCGTCGGACCGTCCCCTTGTCGCCGTCGATTGTGACCAGCTGCCCGTTCTCCAGCTCTCGGGTCCCGGTCCCGGTGCCGACGACTGCGGGGACCCCGAGCTCGCGCGAGACGATGGCGGCGTGGCTCGTCATGCCGCCCTCATCGGTGATGATGCCGGACGCGCGTTTCATCGCGGGGACCATGTCCGGCATGGTCATCTCGGTGACGAGGATGTCCCCCTCCTGAACGCTGTCGAGGTGGTCGAGCTTCGTCACGATCCGGACGGCGCCGGAGACGATCCCCGGGCTCGCGCCGAGCCCCTGGATCAGCACGTCCGGCTCGTCGCCGCCGTCCGCGTCGACGGTTCCGTAGCTCCCGCTCTCGTCGGCCTCGTCGGCGTCCGGGATCGTCGTGATCGGCCGGGACTGGAGCATGAAGACCTCGTCGCCGACGATCGCCCACTCCACGTCCTGTGGGTCGCCGTAGTGATCCTCGACGCGCTCGCCGAGGGCGACGAGCCGCTCGATCTCCTCGTCGGAGAGGACGCGCTTCTCACGGCGGTCGTCCCCGATGTCGCGCGTGGTGGTCTCGCCCGTCTCCGGGTCCTTCACCATCTCGATCTTCTTGTCCGCGACGGTCACCTCGTCGAGCCGCTCGGTCTCGCAGTCGTAGACGTAGTTGTCCGGGGAGACGGAGCCGGAGACGACCGCCTCGCCGAGCCCCCACGCCGCCTCGATGATGATCCGGGGATCGCCGGAGGACGGGTGGCTTGTGAACATCACGCCCGACTTCTCGGCGTCGACCATGCGCTGGACGACGACCGCGATGTCCACCTCGTCGTGCGGGAATCCCTGCTGCTGGCGGTAGTAGATCGCCCGCTGGGTGAAAAGCGACGCCCAGCACTCCTTGACGCGGTCGATCAGCGCGTCCTCGCGGACGTTGAGGAACGTCTCCTGCTGGCCGGCGAAGGAGGCGTCGGGCAGGTCCTCGGCAGTCGCCGAGGAGCGCACGGCGACGAACGCCTGCTCGCCCTCCTCGCCCATGCCGCGATAGGCGTCGAGGATCCCTTCGCGAACGGGGGCCGGGAGTTCGGTGCCGAGGATCAGCTCGCGGGCCCGCTCCTCCGCCTCGCGCAGCGCCGCGGAGTCCTCGGGGTCCACGTCGACGGCCGCGAACAGTTCCTCGTCGATCTCCGCCTCCTCGATGAAGGTGCGGTACGTCCCCGCCGTCACGACGAACCCCGGCGGCACCGGGAGCCCTGCGCCGGTGAGTTCGCCGAGCGAAGCCGCCTTGCCGCCGACCGTCCCCAGGTCGTCGGCGTCCACGTCGTCCAGGGAGAGTACAGCCATTGCCTGTGGTGGGGAATCCGCGAGCCGACGTATGAAGCTTCCGACCCGGTTCCGGCCGTAGGAAAGCTCACTCGCCCGCGAGTAGCACTTTCGCCGATGTGCGATATCTGCCGCGACCGGTGGCGGTTGACAGTGGCTCACCGGGGCGTCGCGTCGCCACGGCCGTCCGACTTATCCGGCTGCCGCTCCCGGTCCGCGACATGGACGTGGAGACTGCGCTCCGCGAGATCGACGAGGCGAACGCCAAACACGTCGGAGAAGAGGGGTACGAGCGGCTCCGGGAGGAGTACGATCGAGGACTCCGCGAGGTCGATGGGATCGCCGGCGGCGCGGCCGTCGAGGAGCTGTGCCGGCACCTCGCCGGCCACATCAGACACCACGGCGAGCGGCCGCCGGTGCCGGTCGCGGACCTGTACGCCGCGGCCGCGGTCCGGGCGGTCGGCGGGGAGGTCCCGGCGGAATCGTTCCTCGCGAACGCCTGATCGCTACGCGTCGTCGCGCGCCTCGTCGCGGCCGGCGTCGCGGTCGTCCTCCCCGAAGTTGGTCGGAACGACCGTCGGGTGGTTCATGCCGATCGTGGAGCGGTTGCGTGCGGCCATCGTGTTCGATCCTCACCGCCGGACGCCCTAATAATTACCCATGGGCATAAGTCATCGTCGAGCGTGGCGGGTATGTTCACGGGTTATCCCCCGCAGCGGGGTGCTTCCGGCGTCGGTCGTCCGCGTATCGCGCAGAAAAAGTCGAGTGCGACGCGAAACGGCCGACTCGGTCGGTGTCCGACTACGCGAACTGCTCGTCGTAGAGGTCCTGCGCGTGTTCGATCGCGTCGTGGGCGGCCGCCTTGTCCTCCCATCCGAGCGTTTCGACTTCCTTGCCGGCCTCGAGGTTCTTGTAGGTCGCGAAGAACTCGTCGATCTCGTCGAGCGTCTGCTGCGGGATGTCCTCGAGGTCCTGGATGTGGTCGAAGCGGGGGTCCTCCTCGGGGACCGCGATCACCTTGTCGTCCTGCTCGCCGTCGTCGTCCATCTTCATCAGCGCGACCGGACGGGCCTCGATGACGCAGCCGGGGAAGGTGGCGTCCTCGACGAGCACCATCACGTCGAAGGGGTCCTCGTCGTCGTAGTACGACTGCGGGATGAAGCCGTAGTCGTAGGGGTAGTGGACGTTCGAGTGGAGGACGCGGTCGAGCACGACGCTGGGGATGTCCTTGTCGTACTCGTACTTGTTGCGCTCGCCCTTCAGACACTCCACGACGGCGTTGATCGTCTCCGGCGCGTCGGCGCCGGTCTCGAGGTCTTCCCAGAGGTTCGTCATGCGTCCGCCCGTCCGCCGAACACGGCCAAAGTCCTTTCGGGTGCGCTCGATACCGACCCGGTCGACCGCCGACGCACGCCGACGGCGCGTTCGCCCAACCGCGGCGTTCGACGACGGATCGACGCCACACTCCCGTAGATAACCACGATCTGCCAATACCAATTTGTCCAAAATACAACCCGAGAATACGCAGCGTGAAGCGGTCCGCTACCACGTTCGGTCACCGACCGTCGGCTGACGATGTATAAAACTCGGTGGTCGTTGCGAAGCGTTAAATATCGGGATGACATGTTCACAAGCATGTCAGAGGCACAATCTGTCAGCGGCGGTGCGGAGGTGTCGAGGGACCTTACGGCGTTCCAGCAGAACATCCTGGTCATCCTCTCCGAGGAGCCGATGTACGGGCTCGCGATCAAGCGCGAGCTCGAGTCCTACTACGGTGACGAGGTGAACCACGGGCGGCTCTACCCGAACCTCGACGACCTCGTGGACCTCGGGTTGGTCGAGAAGAGCGAGCTCGACAAGCGGACGAATCAGTACGAGTTGACCGACGAGGGCGTCGAGGCGGTCGTCGGCCGGCTCGACTGGGTCCTCTCGAAGTTCGTCACCGAGGACGAGCGCGCGGAGACGGTCCGCGACCTCGTCGACGACCAGCTGTAACGGCGACGACCGGCCCGCTTGGCACACGGCGGGCCTTCTTCGGTAGCCGACCGCGGAGCGGCGGCGCCGTCCCGATGCTCCCGGTCATCCCGGCGAGCCACGAACCGCGATTCGGGCGGGCTACTCCGAGAGCGCGTCGTCGACCAGCGTCAGCGACTCCTCGACGACCGCGCGCTGCTCCTCGTCCGGCCAGACGTTCCTCGGGTAGTACTCCTCGAGGAACTCCGCGCGCTCGTCGGGGGTGGCGCGGTCGAGTTCCTTCACGTAGTGATTCGCCATGAACGCCCCGAACGCGCGGACGTTCGCGGCGTGGGCGGCGCCGTGCTCGCGCTCGATGCGGTCGGCGACCGCGTCGTTGTGGCTCGCCACCTCCTCGTAGCGCTCCGCGTCGCCGGGTCCGGACAGCGACACCTCGACGCCGCGGTCGGTGTCCTCGATGCGGTCGAACTGGACCGTCCCGTCCTCGACCCACTCGGCCGGGTAGAGGACGAGCGTGTCGTCCTCCTCGCGGATCCGGGGCTCGTAGTCGTGAGCGGCGACGAGCTCGTCACGTCGCTCGCGGTAGGCGGCCGCGGCGGCGTCGTCGACCGCGTCGCGGGCGAGCCGGGTCAGGCGCTCGGCCTCGGTCACCGCGTCGCGGGGGATGTCGGGGACGCGCTCGGCGTCCTCGGCGCTCTCGTCGGTTACGTCGGCCTCGTCGGAGCCCGGCTCCTCGGCCGGCTCGTCCGCGTCCGCGTCCTCGGCGGCCGCGATCTCCCGCGCGCGCTCCTTCGCCCACTCGGGCGGCTCCTCCTCGTCCGGTCGGGGGTCACTGTCGCTCATCGAGGGCCTCGTTGGCCAACTCGTCGGCGCGCTCGTTTATGTCCCGCGGAACGTGCGCCAGCGACCAGCGGTCGAACGCGTCGAGCAGTTCGCGGACCCGCACGCGCTTCTCGCGCAGCGTCGGGTCGTTGGCGTTCCACTCGCCGCGGACCTGCTTGACGATCAGCTCCGAGTCGCCGCGCACGTCCACCTCCTCGAAGCCGTAGTCGCGTGCGGCCTCCAGCGCCCGGATCAGCGCCGCGTACTCGGCCTGATTGTTCGTCGCGCGCCCGACGCGCTCGCCGCCCTCAGCGACGATCCCGTCGCTCGTGACCAGACACCAGCCGACCGCGGCCGGGCCGGGGTTCCCCCGGCTGGCGCCGTCGAAGTAGACGTGGGCGCGCCCGCCGCCCTCGGTTAAAAGGAGGGTGAGCCGCGTCGGGTCGCTCCCCTGCACGACCACCTTGTCGTCGTAGGCGACCGCCGTCGCCCCGTCGCGCTCGGCCCGCCAGCGCTCGTGGTCGGTGTTGCCCGGCCGAACCTCGACGCCCGCGGTCGCCAGTCGATCGCGCGCGGCGGCGGGATCGCACTCGATAGTCGGCATCCAGTGAGGCTCCGCGGCGCCGAAACAAAGGCTCCCCGGTCGCGCCCGGTCCTGTTGTGGCGCCGACATTCACCGAAAACCTTTATCAGTACGCGGGAGATTACTATATAAATGCGATGACAGGGCCCACTCGCCAGCGGGAGTACGACCGGCAGCGCACGGGGCAGGAGGACGAAGACGAGAACGTCGAGGACGGGGAGATCGACGTCGACGAACTCGATCCGGAGGAGCTGACGCGGACGGCCGACGGCGAGTTGATCCACGAGGAGACGGGGCTGATCGTGGAGGAGGAGCAGATCGACCCCGGTCCGGAGTGGCGGGCGTTCAACCACTCCGAGCGGCAGTCGAAGTCCCGCGTGGGCGCCCCCACCACGCAGACGATGCACGACAAGGGGCTGACGACGACGATCGACTGGAAGGACAAGGACGCCTACGGCCGCTCGATCTCCTCGAAGAAGCGGTCGCAGATGCACCGGCTGCGGAAGTGGCAGGAGCGCATCCGGACGAAGGACGCGGGCGAGCGGAACCTCCAGTTCGCGCTCTCGGAGATCGACCGGATGGCGTCGGCGCTGGGCGTTCCCCGGTCGGTTCGCGAGGTCGCATCGGTCATCTATCGACGCGCGCTCTCGGAGGACCTGATCCGCGGCCGCTCGATCGAGGGCGTCTCGACCGCCGCGCTCTACGCCGCCTGTCGCAAGGAGGGGATCCCACGCTCGCTGGAGGAGATCTCCGACGTCTCGCGCGTGGAGCGCAAGGAGATCGGTCGCACCTACCGCTACATCTCCCAGGAGCTCGGGCTGGAGATGAAGCCGGTCGACCCGAAGAAGTACGTCCCCCGCTTCTCCTCGGAGCTGGAGCTCTCCGAAGAGGTGCAGGCGAAGGCCAACGAGATAATCGAGACGACCGCCGAGAAGGGCCTGCTCTCGGGGAAGTCACCCACCGGCTACGCCGCGGCCGCGATCTACGCCGCATCGCTTCTGTGTAACGAGAAGAAGACCCAACGCGAGGTCGCCGACGTGGCGCAGGTGACCGAGGTCACCATCCGCAACCGGTATCAGGAACAGATCGAGGCGATGGGGATCCACAGCTAGCGGCGGTCGAACCACACCACACCGATCCATAATTTTGTACAGTTTCTCGTGCAGAACGGATTCGAACCGCACGAACCTGCGCCCCGTTCCGAGCGGTTTTTGTGACCGACGCGCCTACCCGGGACATGACCAGAATCGTCGTGGTCGACAACCACGGCCAGTTCACCCACCTGGAGCGGCGCGCCCTCCGGGACATGGGCGTGGACACCGAACTGATCGACAACGACACGCCGCCCGCGGAGATCGACGCCGACGGCATCGTGCTCTCGGGCGGTCCCGACATCGACCGCATCGGCAACTCCCCCGACTACCTCGACCTCGACGTCCCCGTGTTCGGGATCTGTCTCGGCATGCAGATCATGGCCGTCGAGCGCGGCGGCCGCGTCGGCGAGGGTGACTACGGCGGCTACGCGGACGTGGACGTGGAGATCACGGAGCCGGACGACCCCCTCGTGGGATCGCTCGCGCCCGAGACGCGGGTGTGGGCCTCCCACGCCGACGAGGTGACCGAGGTGCCGGAGGGGTTCACCCGGACCGCGCGCTCGGACGTCTGCGAGGTGGAGGCGATCGCGAACGTCGCGGAGAACCTCTACGGCGTCCAGTGGCACCCCGAGGTGGCCCACACCGCCGAGGGCGAGGAAGTGTTCGAGAACTTCGTCGCGGTCTGTGAGGACGCGTAAGGCGACCGCGTCACCGCAACGGCGGATTTTTGAGTCGCCCCGGCCACGGTTTGACCGATGACCGCCTCCCAGGGCCGGCTCGCCGCCCTGTCCCGATTCATCTTCGCCGCCCCCCGCTGGCACCGGAGCCTCGCGTTCGCGGTGCTTCTGTCCGGGCTCGCGGGCGTCGCGGTGTTCGACGCCGGCGCCACGATGGAAGCCGAGTTCCGCGTCCTGCTCGTGGGCCACGACGCGTGGCAGGGGCTCGTGTTCATCGGGTTCCCCACCGTCCTCGCGGCGCTCGGCACGACCCCGGTCGACCGGGCGATGGGAGGCCGACTCACGTTCAACCGCTCGGCGCTCCTGGCGCTGGCCTGCGAGGTCATCGTCGTCACGGCGCTCGTGAGCGCCGGCCTCGTCGCGTTCGTCTTCGGGTTCGCCCACGGACTCGTCCTCGACGTTCTCGTGGTGGCGCTGGCCTCCATCTTCGCCCTCCGGCTGTTCGTCATCCTCGGCATCTCGCGCGTCTCGGTCCCCCGCGCGTGTCTTTCGGCGGGGATCCAGCCGGGTGCCGCCGCGGTGCTCGCGTTCGTCTACAGCGGGACGATCCGCCTGCTCGTGGTCGGCGACGCGCCGCTGGAGGCGTACGTCGGCTGGCTCGCCCGCGGGGAGTCCGGGCCGCCGGCGCTGCAGGCGGTCACCGTCGACCACTTCCTGCTGTTGGTCGCGCTGTCGGCGGTGTACGCGGCCGCGGTCTGGGCGTTCCTCGTGGGCATCGACCGACCGTGGCGGCGAAGCCTCGGCGTCTCCGTGCTGGACTTCGTCCGCGGCTTCGTCGGCCACGTCGCCGAGGGCTCCCGCGAGCTCGAGCAGTTCTTCGAGAAGCTCGGCGAGGAGGCGATCGTCCCCGTCTCCGTCGCGTCGTTCCGACGGCTCCCGGAAGAGAGGACGACCGCGACCGACGGCGGAGACGGCGGAGACGGCGACGGTGACGGCGACGGAACTGGCGAGGAGGGCGCGGACGCCGCGTCGGGTCCGGAGAAGGCGCGGGTCGTCCTCCCGATGGTCCACCCCGGTCCGATGGGGGAGGTCGGCGGGGGCAACCTCCCGCAGCGCATCGCCGAGCGCGCGGAGGGGCTCGCGTTCGCGCCCCACGCCACCGCCGGCCACGACTTCAACCTCGTCTCGGAGCGGGAGGTCGGCCGCATCCTCGACGCCGCCGACCGCGCGCTCGACCGGATGGAGTACGGCCGCGAGGCGAGCGTTCCCGTGACCGGCGAGGTCGGCACGGCGCACACGCTCGCCCAGCGGTTCGGAAACGGCGCGTTCGCCGCCGCCACGTTCGCGCCGGAGTCGGCCGACGACGTGGCGTTCGGCGTCGGCCAGTCCGCGGCCGCCGAGCTCCGCCGGAGCGGGGTCGAGGACGTGCTGTTGGCGGACGCGCACAACTGCCACGCCGGCCTCGACGCCGCGGAGGACGGCGACCTCGGCCACGTCACGCCCGGGTCGCCGCGGTCGTACGACCTCTACGGCGCCGCCGCGCTCGCGGGCGAAGCGCTGTCGGACGCCGCAAGCGGCCCGCTGGAGCTCGGAGTCGCCCACGAGCCGACCGACTGGGAGCGCGAGGAGGGGATCGGCCCTCTCGGACTCCGGGTCGCGATAACCCGGGTGGACGGCCGCGAGGCCGCGTACGTGCTGGTCGACGGCAACAACATGGTGCCGGGCGTCCGCGAGCGACTGCTCGATGCGGTGACCGCCGAAACCGGCGTGGACCACGCGGAGGTGCTGACCTCGGACACGCACGCGGTCAACGTCGGGCAGGCGGACAACCGGGTCGGGGACGCCGTCGACGAGGCGGCGCTGACTGACGCCGTCGTCGAGACGGCCGCCGCAGCGCATGCGGACCTGGAGCCGGTCGCGGTCGGCACCGCAACGGAGCGGGTGACCGTCACCGTGTTCGGCAACGACCGCACGGAGACGCTGGCCTCGCAGGCGAACGCGGCGCTGTCGCTGGGCGCGGCGCTCCTGGCCGCCGTGGTGCTGTGTGCGCTCGCGGTGAGCCTGCTGCTGTTCCTGTTCGCCTGACTGCCGGGGTACCGGGCTACCGGGCGTCGCCCGGTCCGAGCCGACACGCCCGAACCGTGCGCGCGCCGCAGCTCTCGCACTCGCGCCGATAGACGACTCGCGTTCCGGTGGTGACCGCCTCCCAGCCGGACGACTCGTCCCGGTGGCCGCACTCCCGACAGACGTACGGCTCGCGGTCGTAGCGGTCCCGCAGCCTGTCGAGCGCCGTCGTTCCGCGACCCAGTACTGACATGCGGTAACACTACACAAGGGAAAGACAAAAGCGTACCGCTGCGGGTTGTACGTCGGAAAACGCGACCGGAGACCGCCCCGACCGCGGTCAGGCGTCGAAGAGCTCGTCGACGGCGTCGGTCGCCGCCTCGACGGCTTCCTGCGCGACCGCGTCGGGGTCGTGTTCCTCGTCCGGCGCGTTGAGATAGACGTCCACGTCGAGGACGCCGTCCTCGAAGGTGACGGTCACGTCGAGGTCCGTCACCGCGGACTGGTCGTAGTGTTTGAAGACGACGCCCTCGGCGGCCGCCGCCGCGGTCGTGACGACCTCCTCGTCGGTCGGGTCGTCGCTCGGGTCACCGCCCGATACGTCGGTCGGATCGTCGGTCGCCATCTACGCGCCCGCGCCCGGACCGCCCGGACCCATCGGGCCGCCGCCGGCGCCGCCCTGCAGCATCTCCTGCAGCTCCTCCTGGAGGCTCTCGAACTGCTCCTGCACGCGGTCCTCCTGCTTCGTGAGCTGCTCGACGCGGACTTCCAGCGAGTCGACCTTCTCCTCGAGGTCGTCGTAGGCCGAGTCGTAGTCCGTCTCGACGAGGATGTCGCCGACCTCGCGGTACATCGTGGCGTCCTCGTCGATGTCCTCGAGCGCGTTCAGCGCCGTCTTGGAGTCGTTGAGCGCGGTCTGGGACTGCTCTTTCTGCTGGGCGACCTCCTGAGCGGTCTCCTGCAGATCCTGTAGCTCCTCGATCTTCTCCTGCGCTTCGGGCGGCATGCTACCCTGCATGGTCGAACGGATGCGTCCCGGACTGAAAAACCCCCGACTTTGCGACTCGCACCCCATACTGCCTGAGTCGGCCGAATTTTCAGGTCTGAGTCGGTCCGAGAGCGGACGCCCGAGCCGGTCCCCGCGGTCCCGGCGGCATCACTCCTCGTTCCAGCCGTAGGCCTCGTGGACGCGCCGACCGCGGTCGTTGGCGACCGGGCCGACGACCTCGGTGACACCGTCGAGGATCTCCGCCGAGCGCACCGTGGGCTCGCCGCGGCCGGTGAACGCCGCGACCTCGTCCGAGCCGACGCTGTAGACGACGCGGCCGAGCCCCGCGTAGCGGAGCCCGCCCGAGCACATCGGACACGGCTCGGTGCTGGTGTACATGACCGTCCGCGCGCGCTCGTCGGGTGTGAACGCGCGGACGGCCTCGGCCGCGAGGTCGAGTTCGGGGTGACCGCGGACGTCATCGTCGGTGACGACGCGGTTTTTCGCCTCCGCGACGACCTCGTCGTCCCGGACGAGCACCGTGCCGAACGGCTCGTCGCCGCGGGCGGCGGCCGCCTCCGCCAGCTCGCAGGCGCGCTCGAGATGGCGCTCGTGAGCGAACTGCTCGAACTCCGGGTCCGCCGCCGCGTCGGCCACCATGTCCGACTCGGGGGCGTCGTCCGTGTCTCTCACGGGCGGACCACGCGCTCGTCGCCCTTTGCGGTTGCGGCGGCGGAAGCCGGCGCCGGGGGTCCGAGAGTCGGCGAGGCGGCCGAGCGCCGGCCGCGGACGCTCTAAAAATCCTTATCAGCGCGGGGGCGCCATCTCCACGCGACATGAGCGACCTCCCGGACGACTTCAACTGCACGATCACCAACTGGGAGTACATTTACGGCCTCTGCCGGACGGTCTCCGACCAGGTGAAGCGTGCCGAGTTCGAGCCGGACGTGGTCGTCGCGCTCGCGCGAGGCGGCTGGTTCGCGGGGCGGTGCACCTGCGACTTCCTCGGGCTGGACGACCTGACGAGCCTGAAGATGGAACACTACGTGGGCGCCGCCGAGAAGAGCGACGAGCCCACCGTCCGCTATCCGATGCCGGAGGGGAGCGTCGAGGGGAAGGACGTGCTGATCATCGACGACATCGCGGACACCGGCGGCTCGATCCGCCGGGCACAGGAGTACGTCGAGGAGCGCAACGCCGGGGAGGTCCGCACCGCGACGCTCCAGCTGCTCCAGACCTCGGAGTTCGACCCCGACTTCGTCGGCGAGCGCCTCGAGGAGTGGGCGTGGATCGTCTACCCGTGGAACTTCATCGAGGACATGATCGACCTCATCGCGGGCGTCATGGAGCGCGCGGACGACGAGACGTTCGACCGGGAGGCGGTCCGCCACTACCTCGCGGAGTACCACAGCGTCGACCGCATTGAGATGGAGATTGCCCAGCCCGACCGGCTGACGGAGGTGCTCGCGGAGATGGAGCGCCGCGAGGTCATCGAATCGCGGGGGCCCGACGAGTGGGCGCTCGCGGAGTGATCCCGGCCGCGGAGCTCCGGTCGTGACTGACCGCGGAGGGGGCAGCGACGCCGGCGAGATGCCCGAAGCCGACGACGACGACGCCATCGACGCCCTGATCGAAACCTACGACCTGAAGGACGAGCGGCGTACGGGCTGGCAGCTCAGGGGGGTCGCGGAGCCCGAGACCGTCGCGGCCCACTCGTGGGGCGTCGCCTACCTCGTGCTCGCGATCGGGGACCGGCTGGCCGCCGAACTGGCCCCCGACGATCCGACGGAGCCGCTCCTCGACGAGGCGCTCCGGCTGGCGGTCGTCCACGACGCCGCGGAGGCGGAGACCGGCGACGTGGCCACCCGCGCCGACCCCGCGGCCGCGTCGGAGTCGCCGAGCCCCGAGGAGAAGGAGGCCGCGGAGCGCGCGGCGATGGGCGACCTCGCGGGACCGCTCCCCGACCGCGTCCGGGCGGCGTGGGAGGCGTACGAGGCCCGCGAGACGCCGGCGGCGCGGCTGGTCAAGGAGTGCGACCTGATCGACCTGTGTCTGCAGGCGCTCGCGTACGAGCGCGCGGAGCGGTACGACCCAGCGGCGGGCGAGCCGGACGCGTTCGCGGCCTACGACGACCTCGACGAGTTCTTCGCGACCGCCGAACCGCGGCTCCGGACCGACGCCGGGCGCGCGCTCGTCGCCCGGATCCGGGAGCGGTACGAGGCGGCGAAAGGGGCCGGGAAAGGCGCCGGAGACAAGGCGGGCCCAGGTGACCACTCGTGAACGCGCTCCTCGGAGTGTTCGCGTCCGCGGTCCTCCCGGTTGTCGCCATCGCCGCGGCCGGATTTCTGTTGGGGCGCGCCAGGAACGTCGAGCCGGGGCCACTCAACACCGTGACGGTGTACGTGCTCGCACCCGCGCTGGTGTTCCACAGCCTCGCCACCTCGACGCTCGCGGCGGGAACGCTCGCCCGGGTGGCGGTCGGCGTCGTCGCGTTCACGCTCGCGATGGCGGCCGTCGCGGAGGGAGTCGGGCGACTCAGCGGGACCGAGGAACCGCTCCTGAGCGCGCTGCTGCTCGTCGCCGTCTTCTCGAACTCGGGGAACCTCGGCATCCCCGTCTCGAACTTTGCGTTCGGCGAGACGGGGCGCAGCACCGCGGTGCTGTTCCTCTCGGTGCAGGCGGTGCTGATGTACACCGTGGGCGTCTACGTCGCCTCCCGGTCGGGCGGCGCGTCGGGACTCGACGGCGTCAAGCGCGTCGTCCGGCTCCCGCTGGTGTACGCGGTCGCGGGCGCGCTCCTCGCGCGGGCGGCCGGCGTCGTCCCGCCCGCGGAGGCCGCCTCGATGGAGGCCGTCGGGTTGGTCGGCGACTCCGCGATCCCCGTAATGCTGATCGTCCTCGGCCTCCAGCTCGCGCGGACCGACTACGCGGCCGCGGTCTCGAAGGCCGGGACCGGAGCCGCGCTCAAGCTCCTCGTCGCGCCCGCGGTCGGGCTGGCGGTCGCACATCTCGTCGGCTTCTCCGACCCCACGGTGGCGCGCGTGTTCGTGCTGGAGACCGCGATGCCCGCGGCGATCACGCCCGTCATCCTCGTCGCGGAGTTCGCGGGGAACCGGGACCTCGACGGGATCACGGTCCCGGAGTACGTCTCGACGGTCGTGCTGGTGACGACGCTTCTCTCGATCCCGCTTCTGACCGTGCTGATCGTGGCCCTGCAGGCGGGCGTCCTTATCTGAAGGGCGGTCGGCTGCGGAGACAGAACGGGCCGTCCCCTACCACGCCTCGCCGGAGGCCAGGTCCACGTCCGCGTCGAGTTTCGAGGAGGGACAGATGTCGGCCAGCACGCAGTCGCCGCAGTCGGGGTTCCGGGCGGTACAGACCGCGCGCCCGTGGTCGATCAGGAGGTGCGTGTACTGCTGCCAGTGTGCCTCGGGAACGATCTCCAGCAGTTCCTGCTCTATCGCCTCGGGGCGCTCTTCTTCCACAATCGCGAGCCGGCGCGAGATGCGCTGGACGTGCGTGTCGACGACGATCCCCTCGACCACGTCGTGACCGTGCTGGAGGACGACGTTGGCGGTCTTGCGGCCGACGCCCATCAGGTCGGTCAGCTCGTCCATCGTGTCCGGCACCTCGCCGTCGTGCTCCTCGGCGATGTCCCGGCAGGCCGACCGGATGTACTTCGCCTTGTTGTTGTAGTAGGTGATGGAGTCGATGTCCGCGGCGAGCTCCTCCTGGTCGGCCTCGGCGTAGTCCTCGGGCGTCTCGTACTTCTCGAACAGGTCCGCACACACCGCGTTCACGCGCTCGTCGGTGCACTGCGCCGAGAGGATCACGGCGATGAGCAGCTCCAGCCGGTTCGAGTAGTTGAGCGAGATGGTCGAGTCCGGGTACTCCTCGTAGAGCCGGTCGATGACCTCCTCGGCCTGCTCTTTCGGCGTCTCCAGCGGGCTTCCCATACCCGCACGTTCACCCGCCGGATGTTGAACGGTTCGGAGTCGGCGGCCGGTACGTTCACCTCGGTCGCGCCCGCAGAGCGGGTGTGACCGACC
>NZ_LKIR01000135.1:158269-163039 GCF_001462205.1 Haloparvum sedimenti | reverse complement strand
GTTCGCGGTGTGACGGCGCGACGCGCACGAACGGGGAGCTACGTCGCGAGCTCCTCGCTGTCGACGCGATACACCGTTACGGTCTCCGTTTCGTACGCCACCTCGATGCCCGCGAACCGGTCGAAGGAGACGTCGCCGTAGCGGTCGCGCTCGGTCGGCCCGACCCAGACGTAGTCGACCCCGTACTCCCGGAGAGCGGCCACGCGCTCGGCGTCCGAACCGGCGTACGCCCGGTCGACGGCGGCGACCCGTTCGGTGTAGGCCTCGCGGCCGCGGTAGCCCACCTCGTGTGACCACCCCGCGACGGTGGGGATCCCCGTCAGGCTCGAGGCGGGGTTGGCGCGCCAGGTGTAGATGCCCGGCTCACCGGGGTTCGCGGCGAGTCCCTCGGGGGAGTAGCTCGCCCCGGGCGCCTCCAACAGGGTGTCCCGGTGGGTCGCCTCCTCGTCGAGCCAGTCGATGGCGGCCGCCTCGGACGGATGCTCCGCCTCGACGAACGCGGTCGCGTCCAGCGTCCCGGCGTCGTGGACCGCGGCGTGCTGGCCGAGCGCCATCGGGGCGTAGGGAGCGGTCGCGAGCAGCAGCAGCGCGACGAGCGCGCGGGCGAGGGTGCGGTCCGTCGGCAGCCGCGCCCGGATGCCGCCGAGCGCGTCCGCGGTCCGCTCCGCGGCGGCGCTCCCACGGCGGGTCGCGGCGTCGGTCGCGGTGGCGGCGTCGACGGCGCTCGTCGTGCCCCGGAAACCAGTCGCCCACAGCTCCGCGAGCACGATGCCGGCCGCGGTCGCCCACAGCGCCCACACCTGCGCGTACACCTTGAACACGGTGTTCATCCGGCCGGGGCCGGCCTCCTCGACGACGAAGACGACCTCGACGATCCCGACGAGCCCGGCTCCGCCGACGATAAGCGCCGTCTCGAAACCGACGCCGCGGTCCAGCCGGAACGCGGCCCACCCGAGCGCGAGCAGCGGAACGACGACCGCGAACGCCGGGAACCCCGCCGCCAGCGACGCGAGCGCGACCGCGGCGGTCCCGGCGGCGACGAGAGCGGCGTCACGCGACGCGCCGTCGGCGATCCGTCCCACCAGATACGCCCCGAACGCCGCCAGAAACGCTCCGTGGACGAGGATCAGGGGCGTGAGCGCCGACCGCATCTCGGCCGCGAGCAGCGCCGGCTCCTGTCCACTGCTGGCGCCGAGCAGGAACGGCGCCCCGAGCACGCCCGCCCCGACGGCCGCGACGCCGGTCGCGAGGAGGGCGCCGCCGGTACGTGCGACCTCCGTCGCCGCGAGCCCCTCACCGAGGGCGCCCCGCAGTCGTGCGGCGAGCGCCTCGCCGCGGGGCAGCAGGGACAGCGGCGCCGCGGGCGCGAACGTCAGCGTCAGCCAGAGCAGGCCGAGCGTCGTCGCCACGTCCCAGGTGTGGACCACGACCTGGAGTCCGCCGAGGACCGGAATCGCGCCGAACGCGAGCAGGCGCCGCCGCCGGAGGCGCTCCGCCGGCGTCTCCCAGTAGGCGTACAGCAGCGCGGCGGCCAGGAGCAGGAACGGCGCACCCATCATGTGCGCGTGGAGGTCGCCGTTGAGGAAGCCGAAGAAGGGGAACTCGTTTATCGTCCCCGGGATCACCCGGCTGGCGGTCCAGTAGTGGAACCCCTCGATCCCCGCCAGCAGGTCGTCCGGGGAGACGCGCGTCCCGCGCGTGAGGCGGTGGGCCACGGGTTCGGCCAGCGCGTTCGGGAGGGCGGCGACCGCGAGCCTGGCCGCCGACACGAGGTTTCCGGCCACGGCGACGAGAAACGCGCCCGCGAGGCCGGCCCGGAGCCCGTGGTCCGCGGCGTCGTCGCCGTCGACACCCCGACCGCGTGCGCGACCGGCGGCGACCGCCCGAGCGAGCTCGAACGCCGCCGCCGCCAGCGTCGCGTAGAAGCCGGCGAGCGCGAGGTTGTACGCGTACGCCGGCGGCGTGCCCGCCAGCCGGGTCAGGAGGGCGGCCGCGAGGTGGCCGCCGTAGTAGTAGTTCACCGTCTCGCCGGCGAACCACACGTCGTAGGGGGGCAGCGACTCCGCGCGCAGGAGGCTCCGCAACAGCCCGTAGTCGAGGAACTTCTCCCCCCCAGCGGCGGTTATCGCGGGATCGGCGTTCCGGACCGCCACGAGCAGCAGGAACGCGGCCGCGAACACCGCCGCGGGCGCGATCAGGTCCCGGCGCCGCGGACGCGGCCGGTCGTCGGCGGATCGGTCAACCGCGAGTCGCTCAGCCGCGAGGCGAACCTCCCCGCGACGGAGCGCGGCGCGGTCGAGTCCGACCAGCGCCGAGACCGCGACAAGGCCGGCCAGCGCGACCCACAGCGTGTGGCGGCCGTAGCTGACGCGGCCGGTCCAGTAGCCGACGACGGTGAGCGTCGCGAGCGCGACCGCGGGCGCGAGCCCGGCGCCGTATCCCGGGAACCGGGGGAACAGCCGGGCACAGAGGGGGAACGCAAGCGCCGAGAGGGCCGCGAACGCGAGGAGCCACCAGCCGACGAGGAGGTACTCCATGTCCGCCCCAGACACGCCGCGGGGCATACCTCTTCGGGTTCCGGGTCGCCGCGCTCCCCGGCCGCGCGCGGAGTCAAACGCCTTTTATCCGGTCCCGAGGTACGCCCACGCATGTCGTCCAGTCTCGGGATCGTGGTCCCCGCGTTCCGGCCGGACGCCGAGCGCCTCGGGCGGTACGTCCGGGCGCTCGACGAGCGGCTGGCCCCCGAGACGATCCGGATCGAACTCGACGACCCGGCCCCCGGCGTCGTCGACGCGCTCGCCGACCTCCCCGCGACGGTTCACGCCGTGAGGCGCCGTCGCGGGAAGGGCGCGGCGGTGACGGCCGGCTTCGAGGCGCTCTCGACGGACGCGTACGCCTTCGTGGACGCCGACGGCGCCACGCCCGCGGACGCGGTCGGCGAGGTCGTCGCCCCGGTGCTGTCCGGGAGCGCGGACGTGGCGGCGGGCTCGCGGCGGCACCCCGACGCGACGGTCTCGGACCACCAGACGGTGTTTCGCCGGCTGCTCGGCGACGGCTTCGCGTGGCTGGCCCGGCGCCTGCTCGACGCGACGCTGTACGACTACCAGTGCGGCGCGAAGGCGATCACGGCCGATGCGTGGGCCGGCGTCCGCGACCACCTCTACGAGCCGGGGTTCGCGTGGGACATCGAGTTCCTCGCGGTCGCAGCCGCGCTCGACTACCGCATCGCGGAGGTTCCCGTGGCGTGGGAGGACAAGCCCGGGTCGACGGTCTCCCCCGTCCGCGACACGCTGGACATGGCGCGTGGGCTGTTCGTCGCCAGACACCGCGCCCGACTCATCCGCGAGGACCGGCTCCACCGGCTCCTCGACCGCGGCGAGACCGCGGCGCTCGTCGCGCAGGAGGACCGACTCGACGCGGAGCGACCGGGAGGGGAGTCGCGGTGAGCGGAGGGGCAGAGGGGCCAGCCGGCGAGGGGGGCACGTCGGAGGCCGACGGAACCGTCGCGACGCTGGCGTCGGGGACGCGGTTCGGTCAGTTCGTCTCCGTCGGCGTGGTCGGTTTCGGCTTCGACATCGTCACCTCGACCGCGCTGGAGGCGCTCGGCGTCTTTCCCGAGCTCGCCGCCTTCGTCGGGATCGAGGTCGCGGTCGTCGTGATGTTCCTGCTCAACGACCGCGTGACGTTCGCCGAGGAGGGGCTCGCCGGGATCGGGCCGACCCTGCGCCGGCTGGCGAAGTCGAACCTCGTCCGCGCGGGCGGGATCGCGGTCCAACTGCTCGTGTTCACCGCGCTGTATCGGGGGATCGCCCTGCCGCTGACCGTCTCCGGGATCGACCTCTGGTTCGTCGCCTCGCGGGCGGGCGGCGTCGGCGTCGGCATGCTCGTCAACTACGTCGCGGAGAGCCTGCTCACGTGGCGCGTGACGGCGGACCGCTGAGGTGAGACGGCGGCGTCCCGACGGCGAGGATCCGGACCCTCGATCCCCGGCAGAAACTGGCATACGGCAGGGGGATCGGAACCCTTAACCGTGAAACCCGTGTTTGCCATGATAGCGGGATGGGATAGCCAGGAGATTCCGCCGGGCTCATAACCCGGAGATCGGTAGTTCAAATCTACCTCCCGCTACTTCTCCTGACCACGCTACGACCCACAGTCGGCGGGCCGTCCGCCGGCGAATACCATTCCTTATCAGTATGGGCGTCCTTCGTTTTGCCATGAGCGACGAGTCAAGCGGGCGGCGGGACCTCCGCATGCCCAACGACGACCAGGTGTTCGCGGTCGTGACCAACATGCTCGGTCACAGCCGCGTCCGCCTGCGCTGTGCGGACGGGGTGGAGCGCATGGGGCGCATTCCCGGCCGCATGAAGTACCGAAACTGGATCAACGAGGGCGACGTGGTCCTGGCCGAGCCGTGGTCCTGGCAGGACGAGAAGGCCGACATCGAGTGGCGCTACGACAGCTCCGCGGCGGACCAGCTCCGCCGCGAGGGCCACATCGAATAGCCGGGATCGACCGGCCGTAACCCACGTTTCTCGCGTTTTTGACCTGCTGGAGCTTTAGCGATAGCGTTTCGAGTCGTGAGATGAGTTGAACGAGAGCGATACTGAGTGATGCAGACCGATTCAGACACCTCGATTTTCTGAAACTCGCGGCGGTGCGGTGCTGTGTGGTCGCGGAGCGTTGCGGTTGCAGTGCTGTGCTGTCGGCGCGCGCCGCGGCGCCCCTGTGGCGCCGCGACCGCGCGAGGGAGGCGGCGGCGCGGCCGCA
>NZ_LKIR01000135.1:137201-158259 GCF_001462205.1 Haloparvum sedimenti | reverse complement strand
CCGCTCCGTCGACGACCGCGGGCGCGATGAAGTCCGGGGCCTTGTCGCCGACGGTGACCATGTCCGTCGCTCGCGCGGCGTCGTCATAAGGACGCGGGGTCGAGCTCGCGACAGGTGCCGACTGTCAGGACTCGAGGCGGGCGGTCGTCACGGGCCGAACGTGAGTCGAGCGTCGACGGTCCCCGAGAACCCGGGAACCGACGTCCCGATCCCCCCGCCGAGGCTCCAGTTGTCGAGCGTCGTGTAGCCGGCGACGAGCCGCCACCAGTTCGACACGACGTTGGACACCGTCTGCTGGATCTTGGAGAGCGCCTTTTTCCCGGCCGCAGTTAGGCGCCCGGTCAGACTCGCGCTGAGCCGGTCCAGGGAGTCATCAAGCAGCTGGAGCCCCCGGAACAGCGTCGTCATCCGGTCGGTGTCCAGGGGCTGTACTCCGTCGCTCTCGAGGCGATCGCGGACGGAGTCGAACTCCCACAGCAGGTTGGCTGCGTCCCGACAGAACTGCGCCGCGCTCTCGTCGTCGAGGCTCCCCTCGGTGAACCGGTAGTCCGGCTCGGGGAGGTCCTCGTCTAGTCCGAGACGGTCCCTGAATGAAGCCGGAAAGCGCCCGAGCGCTTCCCGCAGGTCCGCCACGACCGAGTCGACGAACCGGAGCCGGTAGCGCTCGTCGATCGATCTGTCCCACTCGTCGGCACGCCCGCCCTCTCCACGTTCGTCCCGCGGTCGATGGCTCATGGTCGACTTTTCGGGCCGGTGCGAGAAATAGCTATCTCGGTTACAGGACCGTCCCGTGCTTCTTGTCGGGCAGGTCCTTCTCGACATCCGCGTAGAAGTCGAAGCGGGCGGCGAGTTCGGCGCGCAGTTCCGAGGGCGGAACGATCTCGTCGACGACGACCTCGTTGGCCATGCGGTGGATGTCGATGTCGCGTCGGTACTCCTCGCGGAGCTCCTGCTCGCGCTCCGCGCGCTCCTCGGGGTCGTCGATGGCGTCGAGCTTGTTGGCGTAGACGGCGTTGATCGCGGCCTCCGGACCCATGATACCGATCTCGCCGGACGGGAGCCCGATGACGCTCTCGGGGTCGTAGGCGGGGCCGCCCATCGCGTAGATCCCCGCGCCGTACGCCTTTCGCGTGACGACGGTCTGCTTCGGAACCGTGGCGGAGGAGGTGGCGTAGATCATCTTCTTCCCCTTCTCGAGGATGGCGTCCTTCTCGACCTGCGAGCCGGCCATGAAGCCGGGCGTGTCACAGAGGTACAGCAGGGGGATCTCGTAGGCGTCGCAGGTCCAGATGAACTCCGCGGCCTTCTCGGCGGCGTCCGGGAAGATGGCCCCCGAGCGCTCGGTCGGCTGGTTGGCGACGACGCCGACCGGGCGGCCGTCGATCCGACAGAAGGCGGTGACGATCTCCTTCCCGTACGACTCCCGGAGCTCGAAGACCGACTCCGCGTCTGCGAGCCGGTCGAGCAGGTCGTGCACGTCGTAGGCGCGGTTCGGCGACTCGGGGATCAGCTCGTCGATCCCCTCCGGCGAGAACTTCGGCGGCTTCGTCTCGGCTCGCGGCGGTTTCTCGCCGGCCTGATCGGGGAGGTAGGTGATCAGCTCGGAGACGAGTTCGCGGGCGTGCGCCTCGTCGCGAGCGACGAGGTCGGCGGAGCCGGACTCCTCGGCGTGGACTCGCGGGCCGCCGAGCGCGTCCATCTCGATCTCCTCGCCGGTGACCATCTTCACCATCCGCGGGGAGGCGATCGCCATCGCGGACATCCCCTCGACCATGACGGTGAAGTCCGCGAAGATGGGGGTGTAGGCCGCGCCCGCGATACAGGGGCCGTAGAGCACGCAGATCTGCGGGACGTAGCCGGACAGCAATGAGTGGTTGTAGTAGTACTTCCCGATCCCCTCGCGGTTGGCGAAGAAGCCGGTCTGCTGGTCGATCCGGCCGCCCGAGGAGTCCATCAGGTACAGCACCGGCTTCCCCGTCTTGAGCGCGCGCTGTTGCATCCGCAGGAACTTCTCGACGCCCTTCGCGGCCATCGACCCCGCCTTCACGGTGAAGTCGTTGGCCATGAAGTGGACATCGCGGCCCTCGAACTCCGCGGCGCCGGTCAGCAGGCCGTCGCCGGGGACGCGGTCGCCCTCGTCGTACTCGTCGCCGTCGGGCGCATTCGGGTGCCAGTCGTCGAAGGCGGCGAACTTGCCGTCCTCGAAGCGCAGCCCGGTCGGCGCCCCCTCGGAGGCGTCCGCGTCGCCCGGCCCGCCGGTCCCCTGATCGCCGCCGAACCAGAGGTCCAGCCGGTCGCGGACGAACAGCTTCCCCTGCTTCGGCAGCCGATCCTTGTACTTCTCGGGGCCGCCCTGCAGGATGTCGTCGATCTCCGCCCGCAGGTCCCGTTCGCGGTCTGTCGGTCCGCGGCCGTCGTCGAGGGGGTACTCCGGCTCGCTCGGCGCGGCGGTCGCGGCGGGGTCGGCCGCCTCGCCGACGTACACCTCGACGTCGGCGCCGAGGTGGTCGGCCAGCGACTGCGCGATGGCGGCCGCTTCGTCCGCGGTCGCGCCCTCGCCTACGTGCACCTTCATGCGCGCAAAATTTGTGCCGGATCGCAAATGGTTTTCCATGCACGATCGCGGGGCGGAGTCGTGGGCAGTCGGCGACTGCGGGGCGGGGTTGCCCCTCGCCTATCCGAGCGTCGACTCCAGCCGGTCGATAAGTGCGGCGTTGCCGACGTGGAGCGGGACGCGCTCGTGGAGGTCCCCGGCCGGTACCTCGAGGATCGACCGTCGACCATCGGAGGAGGCGCCGCCGGCCCGTTCGACCACGTACGCGATCGGGTTCGCCTCGAACTGGAGCCGGAGCTTCCCGTCGGGCGCATCGGCGAGCGCGGGGTACGCGAACAGCCCGCCGTAGGTGAGCACTTGATTCACGTCGCCGACCATCGCGCCGCCGTATCGGAGCTTGAGGTCCTCCTCCACCCCGCGGGCGAACGCCCGGAAGTCGTCGGGCCAGTCCGGCACGCGTCCGCCGAAGCCGTAGACGGTGGGGCGCTCCGGGAGCGTCAGCTCTCCCGTGACGACCTCGCGGGTGCTTCCGATCACCTCCTCGCGGACGCCCGCCTCGGTCGCCACGACCATCGTGGTGATCGGGCCGTAGAGCACGAAGCCGGCGCCGACGAGCGCGGTGCCGGGCGCGGGGAGCGGGGCGTCGTAGACGCCGACGACCGTGCCCATGGCGTTGTTCGACTTGAGGTTCGAAGAGCCATCGAGGGGGTCGACCGCGACGCTCAGCCCGTCGCCGCAGTCGACCGGCTCCGGCCGCTCCTCGCTGGCGTACGTTCCGACGCCGTCGACGGCGGCGATCCGGTCCGCGAGCAGGTCGTCGGCGTACTCGTCGGCCGCCAGCACCGACTCTCCGGAGGGGTTCTCCGCCCCGCTCTCGACGCGGCGGCCGGGCAGCGCGTCGCGGACCTCGGGGGCGCTCGCGGCGACGGCGTCGAAGACGGCCTCGACGACGCGCTCGTGGTCGCGGGCGGTAGCGTCGCCCCTCATCAGTCGAGCGCGGCGTCGTGAACCTCGCCGTTGGCCTCCCGGAGCGCCTCGCGCGGCTCGCTCCCGCCGAAGATCACCGCCTCCAGCGCGTCCAGGATCTGCTCGGGATTCTCGCGCTGGAAGACGTTCCGCCCGACGGCGAGCCCCTTCGCGCCGCCGTCGAGCGCCCCCTTCACCGTCTGCAGGAACGCGAGGTCGTCGGTCTTGGAACCGCCAGACATGATGACCTTCGTCGGGCCGGCCATGCTGGTCGCCTGTTCCATCGCCTCGGGCGAACCGGGATACTTCACCTTCGCGATGTCCGCGCCGAGTTCCAGTCCGAGCCGGGCCGCGTAGGCGATCGTCTCCGGCGCGGTGTCGTCCTTCAGCCCCTGACCGCGGGGGTACGACCACATGACCACCGGCAGGTCGCGGTCGCGGGCGGCCTCCTGCGCGTCGCGGAACTCCTCGGCCATCTCGACCTCGTGGTTCGAGCCGCCGTAGAGCGTGAACCCGACCGCGTCCGCGCCGATCTCGGCCGCGTACTCGACGGAGCAGTTGACCGCGGAGTCGGGCTCGCCCATCCAGAGGTTGGAGGTCCCGTTGAGCTTCAGGAGGAGCGCGACGTCGTCCGCGTAGTCGCCGTAGTACGCCTCAGCGACGCCCTTCTGTACGGCCAGCGCGGTCACCGCATCGTGACCCGCGAGTTCGAACACCCGCTCTGGGTCGGCGGTCGCCGGGTTAGGGTCGAAGTCGACCGGCCCGTGTTCGAGTCCGTGGTCGTACGCGAGGATCAACGCCTTCCCGTCGCGCGTTATCGCCTCGTCCGCGTGAGGTATCATCGGTTCGAACTGCGGTAAGATCAGATAAAAAGACTGTGGTGAAGACCGTTTTTAGAACAAACGGGCGAGAGATCTCGACAGCACTCATGAGTGCCTCAGAAACTCCCTCATAGGTCCCAAAACGCTTACTACTCGATGAGTAAATAGTCGTCCTCGACGTCCGGCGGCGGCGGACGAACGCCAGCCGATCAGTCGTCGGCACGGCGGGCCGCCTCGTACCACGCGGTCACGTCGTCGGGGTCGAGTTCGAGCACGTCGGCGACGTGTTCGGGGTCCGCGGTCGCGAGACTTCGGACCGAGGTAATGCCGGCCTCCGCCAGCAGGTCCGCCGCCGTCTCGTCGACCGCGTCGAGGTCGGTCGGTGGGGTCGGCGCCGAGCGCTCGCGCCACGCCGCCTCGGCGGCGGTCGGATCACCGCTTCCGTCCGTCTCCGCGGGATCCGCGCCGCCGCCCATCGCGTCCGCGACCCAGGCCGCCTCGTCCGCGTTCGCGTCCTCGGCCGACTGTTCCTCGGCCGCCGCGTCCGCGCGCTCCTCCCAGTCGCCCGAGGAGGCGGCGACCCACGCGGCCTCCTCGTCGCCGAAGCCGCGGACCTGCGTCGACCGGCTGGCCAGCCCGTCGCCCGCCTCGAACGACCACGACAGCGAGTGTTCGCGGCGGATCTTCGCGGCGACGCCGGGGTTGACGCCTGCCTCCACGAGGATCCGGTAGGAGACGCGCTTGTCGGTCACGTCGGCGGCCGTCAGGTCGGCGTCCGCGAACGCGTCTGCCGTCGCTGGACCGACCCACTTCAGGTCGGTCGGGACAGGTTCGCCGCTCGGCTGGTCGTCGGCGTCAGCGTCGGAGCCAGCGGCGGCGTCAGCGTCGGCGTCGTCGTCGGCCAAGCTCTGTCACCCGTTGTCGGCCGTTCGCGGATCCGGCACTTGAAGCTTTCTCCGCGATTCTCGACAGGAAGAACCGGCGCTCCGGTACGCTTACCACCCCCGAGTCGGCAGGGACACCCATGCGAGGGCTGGACGACATCGAGACGGTCGGCGTCGTGGGCGCCGGCACGATGGGCAACGGGATCGCGCAGGTCGCCGCGACCGCGGGCTACGACGTGGTGATGCGCGACATCGAGGACGAGTACGTCGAGAACGGCTTCGACAGTATCGCGTCGAGCCTTTCCCGACTCGACGAGAAGGGCAAACTCGACGAGGATCCCGACGCGATCCGCGACCGGATCGCGGGGACGACCGAACTCAGCGACCTCTCCGAGGCCGACCTCGTCGTCGAGGCGGCCGTCGAGGAGATGGCGATAAAGCGGGACATCTTCGCCGACCTGGAGGACGTGGTCGACGCGGAGGCGGTGCTGGCGACGAACACCTCCACGCTCTCTATCACGACCATCGCGAGCGCGACCGACAGCCCCGAGCGCGTCGTCGGCCTCCACTTCATGAACCCGGTCCCGATCATGACCGGCGTCGAGGTGGTCACCGGCGAGCGCACGGCTCCCGAGGCGGTCGAATTCGCACACGCGTTCGCGGAGGCGCTCGGCAAGGAGACGTGGGAGTCCGACGACAAGCCCGGCTTCGTCACCAACCGCATCCTGATGCCGTGGATCAACGAGGGCGTCCGCGCGTACGACGAGGGCGTCGCCACGAAGGCGGACATCGACACGGGGATGAAACTCGGCACGAACGTCCCGATGGGCCCGCTCGAACTCGCGGACCACATCGGGCTTGACATCGTGCTCGACGCCAGCGAGACGCTCCACGAGGAGCTCGGCGACCGCTACAAGCCAGCCTACCTGGTCAAGCGGAAAGTCGACGCGGGCGACCTCGGCAAGAAGACCGGCCGCGGCTTTTACGAGTACGACTGACCCCGCCGGCCGCGGTCGTCGGTCGGCGCCGCTCAGTCGACGCCGCTCAGTCGTCGTCGCTTGCGGTCCACCGGCGCGCACCGGGCATCAGCGCGACGAGTTTCGTCACGTAGCCGAACTTGAACAGCCCGAACTGCGAGAGCACGCCGAGCGCGAACACCCCGAGGAACGCGGGCGCAACCGGGTCGAACAGCAGGGGATCGAGCGCGAGTTCGCTCCCGGCCGCGGCGAACTCCGCGCGCGTCAGCGACCGAGTGGCGAACGCGGCGCCGATGAACGCGGTCGAGACCACGAGCGTCGAGCGCGTGAGGACGAACCCGAACACGGCGCCCACTGCGACGCCCGCGAGCGTGGCGCCCGCGAGCAGGAGCGTCCCCTCCAGCCCGCCCGCCCCGCCGGCGTACAGCGGCCCCGCCACGAACCGGCCGAGGAACCCGCCGACGACCGCGCCGATCCCCAGCACCGCGAACGACAGCCCGGAGTACGCGACGAACGCGCCGACCGCCGCGCCGCCCAGCACCGCGACCGCCGAGAGCACCGCGCCCTCGACAGCGAGGAACCCCGTCAGCGTCGGCGCCAGCGCGTAGCCTGCACCTGCCCCGACCAGCAGTCCGGTCAGCGTCACGGCGTAGACCGACACCGCCGCGCCGACGAACGCCAGCAATAGGCCGGCGACGACCAGCGCGGCGTCAACCGGTGCGATCTCGAACATGATTGGTCGGTTTCCGTGCGTTCACTTAAAACTCGGAGCTTCGCCATCCGCCCGGATTCGCATTCGCCCGATACTGAGTGATGCAGACCGATTCAGACACCTCGCTTTTCTGAAACTCGTGGCGGTGCGGTGCTGTGCGGTCACGGAGCGGTGCGGTTGCGGTGCCGTGCTGTCGGCGCGCGCCGCGGCGACCTTGTGTCGCCGCGACCGCGCGAGGGAGGCGGCGGCGCGGCCGCATTGCGGTGCGGTCCCGCGGCCGCGCCGCCGCCGAGGCTGGGGAGGTGCGAGGCCCGTGGTGCGGTTGCGGTGGGTGGGACTGAAAGGGGCAGCCGGCTCGAACCCGCCCCGACGACGTAAGCACCGCAGCGGGCGGTGCTGAGAGCGAGGAGCGCAGCGAGGCGCGGCGCGGTCGAGCCGGCTGGGGCTTTCTGGATGGTGTTGTTCCACGCAGCAGGATCTGCAACAGACACAAAAACCGCGTCCAGAGAGCCGGCTGGGGCTTTCTGGATGGTGTTGTTCCACGCAGCAGGATCTGCAACAGACACAAAAACCGCGTCCAGAGAGCCGGCTGGGGCTTTCTGGGTGTTGCTGTCCCCAGCAGCAGGATCGACAGCAGTCACAAAAACACCGCCCAGTAACAGAAAACAGACACAAACACGTCGCTATACCCAGTATCGCAGTCGATCGGAAAGATCGGCGGGCGCGTAAACCGGGTCTGCAGGAGTCGGAGCGGCGAGAGCCCATGATCCACGCCTATTTATGTGTCGCATACGGATCCTCACGTAACCGAAAGGGTGCCGTCCCCGAGCAGACCTCCACGACGGACGGGGCGGCCCTCCGCGGACGCGACCGTTGCGCGGACCGGCCGACCGTTCCAGAGGGACTCCGGGACGGCCCCTGATCGGAGGACACTATGGAAATCGAGATCGCGACAATCGGCGGTTACGAGGAAGTCGGACGGCAGATGACGGCAGTGCGCGCGGACGACGACGTGGTCGTCTTCGACATGGGGCTGAACCTGAGCAAGGTCCTGATCCACGACGACGTGGAGACGGAGAACATGCACAGCCTCGACCTGATCGACATGGGCGCCATCCCGGACGACCGGCTCATGCAGGAGCTCGGCGGCGAGGTGCAGGCCATCGTCCCCACGCACGGCCACCTCGACCACATCGGCGCCATCCCGAAGCTGGCCCACCGTTACGACGCGCCCGTCGTCGCCACGCCGTTCACCATCGAGCTGATCAAGGACTCGCTGGAGTGGGAGCGCAAGTTCACGCTGGACAACGACCTGGTGAAGATGCGCGCCGGCGGCACGATGCCCATCGGCGACTCCGGGAACCTGGAGATGGAGTTCGTCAACGTCACCCACTCCACCATCGAGGCGATCAACCCCGTCCTCCACACGCCGGAGGGCGCCATCGTCTACGGGCTCGACAAGCGCCTGGACCACACGCCGACGCTCGGCGACCCGATCGACATGGACCGCTTCGGTGAGATCGGCAGCGAGGGCGACGGCGTCCTCTGTTACATCGAGGACTGTACGAACGCGAACCGAAAGGGCCGCACCCCCAGCGAGAAGGTCGCGCGCTCGGAGCTGCGCGACGCGCTGATGAGCATGCAGGACTACGACGGCGGCATCGTCGCCACGACGTTCGCGTCCCACGTCGCGCGGGTCACGTCGCTCATCGAGTTCGCACAGGAGATCGGCCGCACCCCCGTGCTGCTGGGCCGGTCGATGGAGAAGTACTCCGGCACCGCCGAGCGGCTCGGCGTCCCCTTCCCCGACGACTTGGGGATGTACGGCCACCGCAAGTCCGTCGACCGCGCGTTCAAGCGGATCATGAACGAGGGCAAGGAGAACTACCTCCCGATCGTCACCGGCCACCAGGGCGAGCCGCGCGCGATGCTCACCCGGATGGGCCGCGGCGAGACCCCCTACGAACTGGAGGACGGCGACAAGGTCGTCTTCTCGGCCGGCATCATTCCGGAGCCGACCAACGAGGGCCAGCGCTACCAGGCGGAGTCGCTGCTGAAGATGCAGGGCGCCCGCATCTACGACGACATCCACGTCTCCGGCCACCTGAGCCAGGAGGGTCACTACGAGATGCTCCAGACGCTCCAGCCGGAACAGATCATCCCCGCCCACCAGAACCTCAAGGGCCTCTCGGGTTACGTCGACCTCGCCAAGAGTCAGGGGTACAAGCAGGGGCGTGACCTCCACGTCTCCGCGAACGGCAACATCGTCCAGATCACGGAATAACGCCACCGGCCGATTTCGGGGCTCCGTCTTCGTCCCCCGAGAGAAGACCGCGTGACGTTCGACCACATGTAGAGGAACATGTATGTGGGGTGCGGCCGTATCGTCACGCATGGCCGCAGACGAAGGGGCCGAAGAGACCACCGTCAGTGACTCGGGAATGACGACCATTCCCGCCGACATCCGAGAGCGTCTCGACATCGGACCGGGAGACAAGTTGCGCTGGAACGTCGACGCTGACGGAGAGATCGCCGTCGAGATCGTCCACCAACGAGAGGGCGTCTTCGACGATTTCGAACCCGTCGACGCCGGCGAGACGAACGCGGTCGAGGCCGAGACGGGGTTCGGTAGCGAGTGATGCCGGCGCTCCTCGACACGAACGTCCTCTTCGCGAGCGCGAGTGCACGCGACGAGTACAACGAACCGGCTCTCGACATCGTCCGCGGGATCGACCATGGAGAACTCCCCGAGGCACACGTCACGAACTACGTCGTCGCAGAGACGCTCAACCTCTGCCGGGAGAAGCTCGGCCCGGATCCGGCGGCAGGGATGCTCGACCGGCTCATCGAAGGCGCGCATTTCGAGATCGTCCACGCGCCACGCGCCGACTTCAACGCCGCACAAGCGATCTTTCGTCGCTATCCGGACCTCTCGTTCGTGGACGCCACCATCGTCGCGTACGCACAGAGAACCGACACGGAGTACCTCTACGGGTTCGACGACGATTTCGACGCCGTTCCGGACCTCACGCGACTGGAAACGGCGATCGATCCGCTTCGCTAAGCGGAGCCGGGAGCGTTTTCTCGCCGCCGCACCAACCACGAGCGAATGCCGGACCTCACGGACACGCCCGGGATCCACCACGTCACCGGGATCGCGGGCGGGGCGGCCGACAATGCCGCCTTCTACGCGGGAACGCTGGGACTCCGCTTCCTGACGCGCACGGTCAACTTCGAGGACATGCTGGCGTATCACCTCTACTACGGGGCGCCGGACGGTCGCCCGGGGAGCGTCCTCACGTTCTTCCCGTACGGAGACGCCGCGGACCCCGGTCGCGTCGGGAAGCCGCAACCGACGGCGGCCGCGCTCGCGGTCCCCGAGGGCTCGCTCGGCTACTGGGCCGACCGCCTCCGCGACCGCGGGGTCGCGGTCGAGGGGCCGACCGAGCGCTTCGACGAGCGCGCGCTCCGGTTCGCGGACCCGGACGGCACCCACCTTGAACTGGTCACTGCGGGGAGTTCGGTGCCGCCCGAGATCGAGGGACCGGTGCCGGAGGAGTACGGGATCCGCGGGATCGCGGGCGTCTCCCTGCTCTCGGTGAATCCCTACGCCACCGCGGGCGCGCTGGAGACGCTCGGCTTCGAGCGCGTCGGGCAGGCGGGCGATCGCGTGCGGTACCGAGCGACGGGCGAGGAGCGTCGAGCGGTCGGCACCGACGGTACGAACGGCGAGACGACGGCCGCCGGCCGAATCGTCGACGTGCTCGACAGAAGCGCCGACTTCGGCCGAGAGGGGCCGGGGACCTACCACCACCTCGCGGTCCGGGCGGCGGATATCGACGAGCTGTACGCGTGGCACGACCTGTTCCGCGATCGCGAGTACGACGTCTCGCGCGTCAAGGACAGACACTTCTTCCACTCGCTGTACGTCCGCGAGCCCGGGGGGATCCTGATCGAGATCGCCACCGACCCGGCTCCCGGCGAGGGAGTCGCACGCGGCCCGCGCGGGGACGAGGGACTCTACCTTCCCCCGCGGTTCGCCGAGGACCGCGACCTGATCGAGAGCCAGCTTCCGGACCTCAACCTCCCCGCGGAGGCCCGCCGACCGTGAGCGGCTCCGGTTCGGACGACGGACAAAAAGCCTCAGCAGGGGCCGACCCGCACGGCGACGAGCCCCTGCTCACGGCCGGCGCGCCCGCGGCGGCGGCCGAGGTCGCGGTCGTCCTGCTCCACGGACGCGGCGCGACCGCACAGGGGATCATCAACCTGTTCGACCCCGTTTACCGCCACGGCGTCGCCCTTCTCGCGCCCGCCGCCGAGCGGAGCCGGTGGTTCCCCGAGGCGTTCGACGCGCCACGGTCCGTCAACGAGCCGCACCTCACGAGCGCGGTGGGGCGCGTCCGGGACGCGGTCGAGACGGCCGCGGCCGCCGGAATCCCCCCGGAGCGCGTCATCGTGGTCGGCTTCTCGCAGGGCGCCTGCGTCGCCGCGGAGTTCGCGGCGCGACATCCACGCGAGTACGGTGGCGTCTTCGTCCTCGCCGGCGCGCTCCCGAGGAACAGCGCGGAGGAACGCCGCGTCGACGGGTCGCTCTCCGGTACGCTGACCTTCCTGGGGAGTAGCGACGACGACCCGCACGTCTCCGTCGACCGCGTGCGCGAGACGGCGGCGACGTTCGAGGCGGCCGACGCGGACGTGACCGTCGACGTGGCGGTGGGGGAGGGGCACGCGGTCACGGAGGCGTCGTTCGACGCGCTCTCGTCGCGGCTGTCGGCGCTTCTCGACGCGGATTGAGCGGCAGGGTACGGAGCCGGAACGGATCCGTGCGAGTCAAAGGCGCGGATCCTCTCGGTCGCATATGGAGGTTCTCGCCCGGCTGCTGGCCCTGCTGGTCCTGCTGCTCGTCGGCACCGGGCTTCGGGCGAGCGGCGTGCTCGACGCGGCGCGGACCGCGCGCCTGAACGCGGTCGCCTACTACGTCGCGCTGCCGGCGCTGATCTTCGTCGCGACGTACGACCAGTCGGTGCTGGCGGTGGTGACGCCCGCGCTGCTGGCCGGCGTCGTCCTCGTCCTGCTGGGGACCGCGGGCGTCGCGTGGCTGGTCAACCGCGGCCGCGCGTCCCCGGCGCGCCGGAGCGTCGCGGTCGTGCAGTCGTACCACTCGAACCTCGGCTACCTCGGGGTTCCGCTGATCGCCGCGACGTTCGACGCGGAGGTGACCGCGGTCGCGAGCGTGATCCTCGGGATCGGCGCGCTCGTCCAGGTCCCGTTGACGGTCACGCTGTTGTCGGTGGTCAACGGCGCGGAGGCGAACGTCCGCGGGGAACTCACCGACCTCGCGCGCAACCCGGTCCTGATCGCGCTCGTGGCCGGGATCGCGGTCGGGACGGCGAACCTCGCCGTCCCTGCCCCCGCCGCGACTGGTCTCGACTGGCTCGGGTCGCTGGCCCTGCCGCTCGCGCTGTTGTGCGTCGGTGCCTCGCTCGACGTGGACGCCCCCGAGATCGACCTCGGCGCGACCGGTTCGGTCGTGGTCATGAAGACGGTCGTGATGCCCGCCATCGCGGTGGCCGTCTTCGCCGGCTTCGGCGTCGACGCCGCCACCTTCACCGCCGCGGTGCTCATGCTCGGGATGCCGACCGCGGTGTCGACGTACGTCTTCGCGACCGAGCTCGGCGGCGACGCGGAGTTCGCCTCGCTCAACGTCTTCGTCACCACGCTGGCGTCCGTCGCGTCGCTGTTCGTCCTGATCGAGCTCGTGGGGTGAGCTTCGGGGCCGTCAAGCGGCGTCCCCGAAGAGGTCACCCGACGAACCGAGCACCGTCTCCGACCGGCGTCCGCTCGGACAGAAACAGCCCGCCGAGCAGGATCAGGAACCCGCCGCCGAGGAACAGGCCGAGGACCCACGCGGACGAGAGCCCGCGAAGCAGCGCGAACGGTGCCACGAACGCCGCGACCCCCGAGAGAACGAACCCCACGCCCAGCAGTTTCTCGACGCGACGCCCGCCGATCCGGTCTCTCAGGGAGGGCCCTCCGGGATCGGACATGAATGATTGCGATATCGTCACGGAGACAAAAAAAACGTTTCGGCGAGGTCCGAGGCTCAGTCCGCAGGTCGGAGCTCGAAACCCGTCCCCGCCCCGACCGCATCGCCGCCCGTCACCGCTTCGACGCGCAGGGTAACGTTCCGGTCACCTCGCCACTTACACTCGCGGGGACCGATCGGCCGAACATGACCGACGCCGATCGGGATGCCGGGCCGACGAATCGGATCACGGACGCGTTCGAGCGCGTCCGCGAACACGCGTTCCACCCGGTCGACGAGGACAGCTTCACGGTCGACCGCGAGCTCGGGGAACACGGGATCGCGGACCTCGACGACGGCGACTGGCGCGTCCGGCTGCTGGCGGTCCGCGACCTCGTTCGCGCCGGGACCGACGCAGTGGGGGAGATCGCCGCGGGGTTCGCGGACGACGACGTGCAGGTGCGCACCGTCGCCGCGACCGCGCTCGGCGTTCTGCGGGCAGACGGTGCGGTTCCGGCCCTCGAACGTGTCGTCCGCGAGGACCCCGACCCGCTGGCGCGGTCGGCGGCGACGGTCGCGCTCGGGCGGATCGGCGCCGAGGGGGCGCTCGACCTGCTCCGCGACCGGGCAGCGAGCGACGGCTCGAAGGACGTACGCCACCAGGCCGAACTCGCCGTCGACCGGATCGGGAAGGGCGCGGTCGCCGAGGACGAGCTGGCCGAGGCCTTCCGCTCGCTAGACCCCGACGATTTCGGGCGGCGCTCCGCGGGCGACGAGGCGCCCGAGTTCTCGCTCCCGACGGTCGAGGGGGAGGAGTGGGCGCTCTCGGACCACGTCGGCGACGGCTGGACCGTCCTGATCTGGGTGTTCGCGGACTGGTGTCCGGTCTGTCACCGCGAGTTCGACGAGCTGATCGAGCTGCGCGAGGCGTTCGCCGAGGCGGACGTCTCCGTCGCGACCGTCGAGTGTCACGAGCGCTACCGCGGCAGCGTGATGGTCGGCCGCGAGCTGGAGCCGGAGTACTGGTTCGCGGACGAGCCGTTCGTCGAGGCGTACACCGAGCAGGTCTGGTGGCCGCACCTGCTCGACCGGGCGGGCGCGGTCGGCGCGCGGTACGGCGTCGACCCGATGGCGTTCGCGGTCCACGCGGAGTACATCAACCGGCCGGCGACGGTCGTGATCGACCCGAGCGGCACCGTCCGTTTCGCGTACTACGGCACCTTCTGGGGCGACCGCCCCTCCGTCGCGGAGACGCTGGAGATGATCCGGACCGGGGAGTTCGCGTTCGAACACGAGGAACGTCGGAAGCCACCCGCCGAGAAGACCGAGTCGCGATGAGCGACGACGGCCTGCTGGGGTCGCTCACGTTCGTCGGCCTGGTGAGCCTCTGCTGTCTCGGGCTCGGCGGGATCGTCGGCGGCGCGGCCGTCGGCGGCGGAACCGCCTCGGTCAGCGCCTTCTCGACCGGGGCGACCGACGCCCGCGGCGCGCTCGTCACCGGGGTCGTGACGGCGCTTGCGCTCCTGCTCGTCGCGGGCGCGGTCAAACTACGGTCCTGACGGCGGGCCCGGCGTCGGCGGCCTACCGCATCGCCGACGCTGCGACGCCACCTCAGTCCTCCTCGGGCGCGGTCAGGTGTTCGAGTCCCCAGTCACGCATCGCCACGATCACCGGTTCCAGCGAGCGGCCACGCTCCGTCAGCGAGTACTCGACCCGGAACGGCTTCTCGCTCACGACGGCGCGATCCACGAAGCCGTTCTCCTCCAGGTCGTCGAGCACGTCCGACTGGACCTTCCCGGAGATGCCGTCGACCTCCTCCTTGAGCGCGTTGAACCCGAGCGGGCCGTTCTCCAGCAGGCGATGAATGACGACCGGGTGCCACTTCTTGCCGATGAGGGTGGCGGTCGTGGTGATCGGGCACCAGTCCTCGCCGGCACACCAGACCGCCATCTCGGCGTCCGTGTCGGCCATACCGGCCCTTCGCGTGCCACCGATTTATAGTTACTTCACACAACCGGGTTACAGGCGGTAACCGCAACGGTGCGCGGGGATCGATGGGGAGATCCGGATCATACCTCGTCAGTCACCTTTCCGTCCGCACGGTCGCGCTCGCGGGCCGCCGGGTCGCGGTCGGTCGGGTCGCCGTGGCCGCCGCCGCCCGGCGTGCGGACGGTGACGACCGCGCCGGCAGGCACGTCGCGCGTCGTCTTGGCGGGGACCGGGTCGCCGTCGATCAGGTTCTCGCCGACCGCGCCGTCCGCGCCGCCCGCGAGTCCGGGCGGACCGACGCGCCGGCGCTCGGTCAGGAGGGAGACGGACGCGGGGACCTCGACGCGGACCGCGCGCTCGATGCCGAGGCCGCCGCGGTGCGCGCCGTCGCCGCCGGAGTCGGACCGGAGCGCGTAGCGCTCGACGCGGAGCGGGTACTCCGCCTCCAAGGCCTCGACCGGCGTGTTGAGCGTGTTGGTCATCCCGACCTGCACGCCGTCCATCCCGTCTTTCGTCGGGCGGCCGCCGAACCCGCCGCCGATGGTCTCGTAGTAGCCGAACGAGTCGGCACCGCGCGCGCCGATGATGAGGTTGTTCATCGTCCCCTGTCCGGCCGCCGGGACGCGGTCGGGCGCGGTCTCGGCGAACGCCGACAGCACCACGTCCGTGACGCGCTGGCTCGTCTCCACGTTCCCGCCGACGACCGCGGCCGGCGGGTCGGGGTTCAGCAGGCTCCCCTCGGGAACGGACACCTCGACGGGGTCGTAACACCCCTGGTTGGGCGGGATCTCGGGGTCGGTCACGCAACGCACAACGAAGTAGACCGCGCTCGTGGCGACCGCGAGCGGCGCGTTCACGTTGCCGGGCACCTGGTCGGCGGTACCCGAGAAGTCGACCGCGACCCGGTCGCCGTCGACGGTCACCGCGGCGCGAACCGGGATCTCGTCGTCGGTGACGCCGTCGCCCTCCAGCACGTCCGCGGCCTCGTAGGTCCCGTCCGGGAGGGCGGCGATCGCGTCGGTCATGCGGTCGCGCGAGTAGTCGATCACGGCGTCGAAGGCGGCCTCGATCGTCTCGATGCCGTGGTCCGCCACGAGATCCCCGAGGCGCTCGTCCGCGCGCTCGTTGGCGGCGATCTGCGCCCGGAGGTCCGCGCGGCGCTCGTCGGCGTTCCTGACGTTCGCCAGCAGGACGCCCATCACGTCCGGATTTATCTCGCCGTCGACGACGAGCGGCACCGGCGGGAGCCGGAGCCCCTCCTCGTACACCTCGCGCGCGCCGGCGGGCATGCTTCCGGGCGTTGACCCGCCCACGTCGGCGTGGTGGGCGCGCGAGACGGCGTAGCCGAGGACTTCGCCCTCGACGGTCACCGGCGAGACCATCGTCACGTCGGGGAGGTGCGTCCCCCCCGCGAAGGGGTCGTTGAGCACGTACACGTCCTCGGGACCGGGCTCTTCCGCGAGGACGGCCTCGACCGCGGCCGGCATCGCCCCGAGGTGGACCGGGATGTGCTCGGCCTGTGCGACCATGCGCCCGTCGGCGTCGAACAGCGCCGTCGAGCAGTCGCGCCGCTCCTTGATGTTCGGGGAGTAGGCGCCGCGGATCAGCGTCTGACCCATCTCCTCGGCGACGCCCTCCAGCTGGTTCCGCAGGATCTCCAGTTCGACCGGATCGAGGGCGGTCTCAGACATCGCCGGCCCCTCCCTGCTCGCCGGCCTCGGCGCCCAGCGCCATGTGGAGCGTCCCGTCCGCGAGCACCGTACCGGTCCAGTCGGGTGGAACGACGACGGTCGTCTCGGCCTGCTCCAGCACGGCCGGCCCCTCGACCACGCCGTCGACCGGGAACGCGTCGCGGTCGTAGACCGGCGTCTCGCGGCCGGGAGCGGAGCGTTCCGAATCGTCATCGGACTCTCCGAAGTGCGCGGTTCTGGTCCCGGTCCGCGCCGCGGCGACGGACTCGCCGCCGACGTATCCGGGGTCGACGGGCGTCGCCTCGCCCGTGGCGGTGGCCCGGAGGTTCACCAGCTCGACGGGGTCGTCCATCCGGTAGCCGTACGTCGCCTCGTGGGCAGCCTCGAACCGCTCCGCGGTCGCTTCGGGATCGAACGCCGGCCCCTCGACGGGGACGGTCAGCTCGAAGCTCTGGCCCGCGTAGCGGCAGTCGGCCGCGAACTCGACTGGCGGGTCGCCGACCGCACGGGCACGCACGTCCGCCGCTAACTCCGCCAGCGCGTCGGCGACCGCGTCGGCGTCGACCGCCGCGAGCGCCTCGCGGCGCGTCCGCACGGCGTCGTGTTTCTCGCCGGCCGCGAGCAGCCCCGACGCCGAGAGCACGCCGCCAGCGTAGGGGACGAGCACGTCCGTCATCCCGAGGTCCTCGGCGAGCGCGGCGGCGTGCATCGGACCGGCGCCGCCGAACGCCGCCAGCGCGAAGTTTCGGGGGTCGTGGCCACGCTCGACGGTGACGCTCCTTATCGCGCGCGCCATGTTCGCGTTGGCGACCCGGTAGATCCCGCGAGCGGCGGCGAGGGGGCCGTCGAGGTCCGCCTCCCGCGCGATCCGGGCGCAGGCGTCGCGGGCGGCGGTCACGTCGAGTTCCAGCTCGCCGCCGAGCGCGGACCCGGACCCGATGTAGCCGAGGACGACGTTCGCGTCGGTGACGGTCGGCTCCGTGCCCCCGTTTCCGTAGCAGGCCGGGCCGGGGTCGGCGCCGGCCGAGCGCGGCCCCACGCGGAGCGCGCCGCCGCCGTCGACCCACGCGACGGAGCCGCCACCGGCGCCGACGGTCTCCACGTCGACCATCGGCACGCCGACCGGGCGGCCGCTTATCTCGGCCTCCGTGGTGCGCTCCGCCTCGCCGTCACGGACGAGGCTCACGTCGCTGGAGGTGCCGCCCATGTCGAAGGTGACGAGGTCGTCGAACGGGATCCCGAGCGCGCCCGCACCGACGACGCCCGCCGCGGGGCCCGACATCGCGGTCGTCACCGCGCGCTCGCGGACCGCGTCGGCGCTCGCGATGCCGCCGTTCGCCTGCATGATCCGCGGTTCAGGGACGCCCGCCGCCGCGGCCCGCTCCGTGAGGTTCCCAACGTAGCGGTCGATGGCCGGCGTGACGTACGCGTCGACGACGGTTGTCGAGGTGCGCTCGTACTCGCGGAACTCCCCGAGCACCTCGTGAGAGACCGACACCGGCACGTCCAACTCCTCGCGGAGCACCCGCGCGACCGTCGCCTCGTTGTCGGGGTGGGCGTACGCGTGCAGCAGCGAGACGGCGACGGCCTCCACATCCTCGTCGGCGTCCGCGATGGCGGCCGCGACCGCCCGAGCGTCCGCGGGAGCGACCGGCGTCTCGATCCCCTCGGTCGTCGCGCGCTCCACGACCTCGTACCGCCGCCGCCGCGGGACCAGCGGATCGGGCTTCTCGGCGTGGAGATCGTACAGCGCGGGGCGGTCCTGTCGGCCGATCTCCAGCACGTCTCGGAATCCCGCCGTGGTGACGAGCGCGGTCGTCGCGCCGTCCTCCTCCAGCAGCGCGTTGACGGAGACGGTCATCGCGTGCGTGAACGACCCTATCGCGTCGGGGTCGATGCCGGCCTCGTCGCAGGCCTTCTCGATGCCGGCCATCACGCCGACGCTCTGGTCGTCCGTGGTGGGGACCTTCGCGGTCGTGAGTCGCCCGTCGTGGACGAGCGCCACGTCGGTGAACGTGCCGCCGACGTCGACGCCGACCCGAGTGTCGGTCACGGCGCCGCCTCCGGTTCCTGACTCATCGCTCGTGGCTCCGCGGCCGAGGGAGGAAAACCTGTCCCACGCGGCCGGGCGGGCCGTGAGAACGACACCTGCCGGTCGCTCTCGGGGCGGACTCGGTCGGTCGTCAGAAGAGCCGAAAAACGCCGGCCTCCCGGAGCCGGCGCCGCGTGGCAGCAGCCTGGAGTTGCAGGTAGGGTGACGCGCCGCGGCGAGCACCGTCCGAGCGCGTCGGAGTCGCGGTCGCGACGGGTCCCGCGGACCCGGCCCGAGCGACCGCTCGCGTCATGTGCCTGGAAAGGCGGGTCGGAGCGAGCGCCGCGGACCAGCATCCGCGGGCTCGCGCGTGTCGTTCAGTTCCGTGAATTTTCACCCCGTTTCGTTGATCGGTCGTCGGTCGTTTCTCCGTTCCCGCCTCATCTTCGACCGTTCGCACTCGAATGGATGGACGTTTGTTATATGAATCTTATCCTTAAATATCCTCAAGGAAATAGAGATCGTCAGGAGGAATACGCATTGTTGGACGACAACAGCATCGATTCGTCAAGAAATGTCGTCGGAGGTTCGGAGAGGTGCCGGCCCTAAGCACGCGATCCGATCGGGACCCCGAGGTCGCGACCCGTCGGCCAGTCGCCGTCGCCACACTCCCAGTATTGCCACCTCACGACTGTCGCCGCCTCGACACCGCAGCCACTTGGGCCGCGACGCACCGCCTGTGCACGGACGGCGTCCAGGTGGACAACCCTTAGTAGCGCGGGGCGGCCAGCAACGGTATGCACGTAGTGGTCATCGGCGCGTACGGGAGCGCCGGCGCCGCGGTCGCGGAGGGGTTGTACCCGCACGTCGGGAAGCGCGTCGAGCAGCTGACGCTCATCGACGACGGCGACCCGGGCGGCGGGCTCTGCATCCTCGAGGGTTGCATGCCCTCGAAGGAGCTCCTCTCGGCGGCCTCGCACCGCTATCAGGGGCGCGCTGACGGCCGGCTCACGGGCGAGCCGCACGAACTCGACCTGGAGCAGGTGGTCGCCGAGAAGAACGACCGCACGCGCGACTGGGCGGGGCACCGCCGCGACTCGATCCACTCGATGGCGGAGGACGACGACGTGGAGTTCATCCACGAGCCCGCGACGTTCGTCGACGACCGCACCGTCGAGGTGGACGACCGCGTCATCGAGGCCGACTACGTCGTGATCGCGACCGGCTCGGTGCCGAAGGTTCCGGAGACGCCCGGCCTGCAGGCGGTCGACTACTACACGAGCAAGGACGTGCTCCACGCGACCGACCTTCCCGACTCCGGCGTGGTGATGGGCTTCGGCTACGTCGGGCTGGAGCTGGTCCCCTACCTCGCCGAGAACGGCGTCGACCTCACCGTGGTCGAACACGACGAACGGCCCATCGACGAGGCGGACCCCGAGTTCGGCGACGCCCTGCTGGACATCTACGCCGAGGAGTTCGGGGTCGACGTCGTCACCGAGGCCTACGAGGAGCGCGTCGAAGAGACCGCCGACGGCGTCCGCCTCCACCTCACCGACGTGAGCGACGACCCCGAGCGCGGCGACCCGGACCCGGTCGACGCGGAGGCGCTGTTCTGTTTCACCGGCCGGCAGCCAAACCTCGACCGGCTGGGCCTGGAGAACACCTCGCTGGAGCCCGAGGACGACTGGATCGACGCGACGATGCGACCGCCGGACGCCGAGCGCACCTTCGTCGTCGGCGACGCGAACGGCCGCGAGCCGATCCTCCACGTCGCCAAGGAGCAGGGGTACCGCACCGCCGAGAACGTCCTCAGCCACGACCGCGGCGATCCGATCGAGCCGTACCAAAACGTGCACCACCACGTCATCTTCTCGGGCACCGGCGTCTACCCCTTCGCGCGCGTCGGCCACACGCCCCGCTCCGCGGTCGAGGCGGGCCACTCCGTGGTCACGTCGACGCGGCAGGCCTCCGACGACGGCGTCTTCAAGTCGAAGGACGTGCCCCACGGCCTCGCGCGCATGGTCGTCGACGCCGAGGACGGCACCGTGCTGGGCTGGCAGGGCCTCCACTACCACGCGGACGTGATGGCCAAGACGCTCCAGCTGGCCGTCGAGATGGAGCTCGACGTGCGCGAGATCCCCGACCGCGCCTACCACCCGACGACCCCCGAGATCCTCGACGGCCTGATCCGAGAGTGCGCGGCCGGCGTCGCGGACGACTAGGACGGATACGGGGTTGAGGCGCAAGACGGAGATCGGTTCACAGAGATTGGCTGTTCGGTGTGCGGTTTTTCTGTCTGAGTTGCTGATCCTGCTGTTGGGGATGGCAACGCCCAAAAAGTCCCAGCCGACTCTCTGTACGATGTTTGTGTGACTGCTGTTGATCCTGCTGCTGGGGACGGCAACGC
>NZ_LKIR01000135.1:123337-137191 GCF_001462205.1 Haloparvum sedimenti | reverse complement strand
GGCTCGACCCGCCGGGCCTCGCTGCGCTCCTCGCTCTCCGCAACGCCCGCTGCGGTGCTTGCGTCGTCCGGGCGGGACCGAGCCGGCTGCCCCTTTCACTCCCACCCACCGCACAGCACCGCTCCGCCACCGCGACCGCAGCCTCGCACCTCCCCAGCCTCGCCGCAGCCGCGGTCGCGCGACCGCACCGCTGCGCGACCGCGCTTGCGGGCTCCCTCGCGCGCGTTTCTCGCGCGCGCCGACCGCATCAGCACCGCGACAGCACCGCCACCGCAACAGCACCGCCACCGCGACAGCACCGCCACCGCAACAGCACCGCCACCGCAGCAGCACCGCGGCACCGACACAGCATGCAGAAAATCGGTCGGCTAATCCTTCGGAAACCCACCTACGCCGCCTCAAAAAGTCCCGAGTCGTCAGTCCGCGGCGGTCGGCTCGCTGCCGTCGTCTGCGTCGGTCGCGTCATCGGCCGCGTCCGGGCTCGCGATCGCCCCGCTCGTCTCCAGCGCCTCCAGCAGCAGTTCGGCCACGTCGACGACCTCGATCCGGTCCTCGAAGTCGCCGGTCTTGCGGCCGTCCTCGAACATCGTCGTGCACATCGGGCAGGCGACGACGAACTTCTCGACGGCGGCGCCCGCCTCGGTGTCCTCGACCGCCTCGCGGAGGCGCTCCTCGCTCGGCTTCACCTCCTCGTCGTGCTCCGTCCAGAGCCCGCCCCCGCCGCCGCCACAACAGAAGGAGTCGGCGCGGGAACGCGGCATCTCGTAGAGGTCCGCGCCCGTCGCCCGGATCAGCTCGCGGGGCGCCTCGTACTCGTCGTTGTACCGCCCGAGGTGACAGGGGTCGTGGTAGGTGACGGTGTAGTCGAGCTCGTCGCCCGAGAGGCCGAGCCGGTTCTCCGCGACGAGGTCCTCGACCACCTGCGTCCAGTGGGAGACCGTGATCGCGCCGTCCGCGTTCCAGTCGTCCTCGTACTCGAAGGGCATCATGGGGTCGTCCGCGAACTCCGCGAAGTCGAGCTCCGGGTACTCGTTTTTGATCGTGTTGTACGAGTGCGGGTCGGTGCAGACGATTTCGTCGAACTCGCACTCCTCGAACGTCTCGACGTGGTGGCCGGCGAGTTCGAGGTAGAGGAACTCCTCGCCGATCCGACGCACGTCGTTGCCGTCGTACTTCTCGTCGTCGTAGAGGATGCCGTACTCCACGTCCGCGGCCTCGAACAGCCGCGCGAGCGCGCGGGCCACCGTCTTGTTCCGGTCGTCGTAGCTCGGGTAGTCGCCGACGTACCAGAGGTACTCCACTTCCGTTTCGCGGGCGTCGGTCACGTCGAACTCGAGGTCGTCGGCCCAGTCGCCGCGGGCGCCGGGCGCCTCGCCGAAGGTGTTGCCCTTCTGCATCACGTCCTGGAACACGTCCTGGAGGTTGCTGTCGACCGCGCCCTCGTCGACGAGCTGGCGGTTGAGCCGCGTGATCGTGGTGAGGTGCTCGATATCGACGGGGCAGGCGTCCATGCAGGCCATACAGGACATGCACGACTCCATCGACTCCGCGGCGATCACGCCGCCCTCCTCAGCGACGATGGGGACCGACTCGTCGCCGGCCACGCCGCCCGCGACCGGCCAGTCGGCGTCCGCGTCCGTCGCGGCGCCCTCGCCGCCCTCTGCGGCCGTCGCCCCGCCGTCGGTCGCGACCCCGCCGGGACCGCCCGCGCCCGAGACGGGGTCCTCGTCCACGGACTCGCGGTACGCCTTCAGGTCCAGGATGACGTCGCGGGGGTCGAGGTTCCGCCCGGCCGCCTTGGCCGGACAGACCGAGGAACAGCGGCCGCACTTGGTGCAGGCGTCCTGGTCGAGCAGCTCCTTCCAGGTGAAGTCCTCGAGCGACTCGGCGTTGGTGTGGTCCAAGTCCGCGGGGACGTTCGGGAGCCGCGCGCCCGCATCCTCGTCGCGCGCGACCACGTTCGCGAACGAGGAGATCATGTGGAACGGCTTCGCGTAGGGGACCCACGCCACGAACCCGAGCGCGAGCAGCGCGTGGGACCACCAGACCGCGGGGTAAACCGCTTCGGCGCCCGCGGCCGTGAGGCCGGCGGCCGAGAGCCCGTTCGCCATCGAGAGGCCGACGAAGCTCACGGTCTCCGTCGCCCGGGCGGGCTGGCCCAGGATGCCGACCGCCTCCGCGAGGAAGCCGCCGACGCCGAGCAGGAACAGCGTCCAGACGAAGGCGTCGTCTTCGATGGACGTGTGTTTCCCCCACAGCCGACCGTCGCGCTCGCGGTAGCGCCGGACCAGCGCCATCCCGACGCCGACGACGAACAGGAGGCCGAACGCGTCGACCGTAAACTGGTAGGCGAGGTAGAACGCGCCGACGAAGAAGGAGTCGCCCGTCAGGGGACCGTACAGGTCCATGTCGATGAACAGGATCGTCGTCGCCATCAGCAGGGTCAGGAAGCCCCAGAGGACGAACGTGTGCATCACGCCCGCGTAGAGGTCGCGGTCGAACTGCTTCTCGTTCGTGGCGACGACCTTCGTCGCGGTCAGCACTCGACTCGGGAGGTCCGCGAGGCGTCCGGGGTCATCGCGGCCGGCCGCGTAGCGCCGGAACCGCGCGTAGACGCCGTACAGAAACACCAACGTCGCCAGCGCCGCGAGGTAGTAGAAGACGGCCTTCCCCGTCGGACCGACGGTCCAGAACGTCTCCCGCGTCGCTCCCTGCAGAACTGTCATACTCGATCACCTGCTTACTGACGGGTTAAATCTTGCCACAAACGGCCGGTCACGCGCGGAGAAACGGGACGACGGCGGCGACCAGCAGCGCCGCCGCCAGCGCGACGACGGGGAGGTCCCGCCGCCGAAAGCAAAGCCGCGGCAGCGTCGGGTTCCACGCCAGACACCGCGCGTTGAGCGCGAGCGCGAGCCGGTCAGCGCGCGCGAACGCCCGCCGCAGGCCCGCGGTCGCGACGATCCGCATCCGGTCGCGGACCGGGAGCGCCCCGCCGCCGCGCGCCCGCATCCCCTCGCGGGCCGCGACCAGGTCCCGCCGGAGCAGGGGCAGGAACCGGAACACGAGGCCGACGCCGATCCCGAGGAACTGGCCCGTTTTCCCGGGCACGGTCCGCTGGACCGCGGCGCGCGAGTCCCGGACGGGCGTCGACCGGACGTACGCGCCCGCCACCAGCAGGATCAGCAGGACGCGGTAGCTCGCGAGCCCCGCCCGGAACGCGCGGTCGAGTTCGAACCACGGCGCGCCGAGCGTCGCGCCCGCGATCAGCGGCGCCGTCAGCAGGAAGGGCGCGGCCCAGCGGTACCCCCACGCGACCTCGCGCACGCTCCCGCCCGCGGCGCGCACGCAGCCGACCGCCAACAGCGACAGCACCGCGAGCCCGCGAGGCGTCGTGTGCGCGTACGCGGCCGCGGCGAACGCGATCTGGACGAGCAGCTTCCCCCGCGGATCGAGCCGATGGGCGAGCGAATCGCCGGGGACGAACGCGAACATCAGGAGTGGGAGCCGCAGTTCGCCCATTTGTCCGGCACGCGAACGCCGAGATCGGCGTCCGCAGCGAGCGTGGCGACCGCCTCGGCGGGCGGCCCCTCCACCGCCACCTCGCCGTCCGCGAGGACCGCGACGCGGTCGGCAAGCTCCAGCACGTCCCGGAGGTCGTGGGTGACGACGACCACGCCGGTTCCGGCGGCGTGAAGCTCGTGAAGGCGGTCCAGCACCGCCCGTCGGGAGGGGTTGTCCAGTCCGGTGAAGGGCTCGTCGAGGACGAGGTGGGCCGGCGCCATCGCCAGCGCGCCGGCGATCGCCAGCCGCTCGCGCTCGCCGCCGGAGAGGGCGTCGACGCGGTCCTCGGCCCGCCCATGGAGCCCGACCGCCGCGAGCGCATCGGCCACCCGCCGGTCGATTTCGTCGTGGGGCAGACCGAGGTTCTCCGGACCGAAGGCGACATCCGCACCGACGGTCGCGGCGACGATCTGGTCCCGCGGGTCCTGAAACACCATCCCCACCGCAGTCCGGGCGGCGACGAGGTTCTCCGTGACGGGACGGCCGTCGATCCGGACCTCCCCGGAGTCGGGCTCCGTCAGCCCGTTAAACGTCCGGACGAGCGAGGTCTTCCCGGAGCCGTTCGGGCCCGCGAGCACGAGGAACTCGCCGTCCTCGACGGTGAGGGTCACGCCGTCGACCGCGACGGTGTCGCCCCGGCAGACGGTCACGTCCGCGGCCGCGATCACGGTCAGGCGGCCGCCACGGCCTCGGAGCGAACGATCCCGACCGCGGCGGCGACCTTGATCCCTTCAGCGGGGAGGAAGACGACCGCGCCCTGCAGGAACGCCTCCGCGAGCGTGAACTCGGGGATCACGTAGTAGAGGCCGACGACGCCCAGCGCGTAGATCAGGACCGTCCCGGCGGCCATCGCGCCGACGAGCGTCGGGAGTCCCACGTCGTCGAGGTCCCGGAGCGCGGGTCCGCGGTGGACGACCGCGCCGATCAGGGCGGCGGCGAGGGGGTACGACCAGAGGTAGCCCGCGGTCGACCCGACGAGCGCGCCGAAGCCGGCCCCGCCGCCGGCGAACACCGGCGCGCCGAGCGCGCCCGCGACGAGATAGAGGACCAGCGAGACGCCGCCCCACACGGGGCCGAGCATGATCCCGGCGAGGAACACGCCGAGCACCTGCAGCGTCACCGGCGCGGGAGAGACCGGGTTCGGGAACGATACGTACGCGAACGCGCCCACGAGCGCCGCGAACAGCGCCGCGCGGGCGAGGTTGGCCGCCGCCTCGTCGCCGACGAGGTCGACGGACTCGGTCTGCGTCTCCATGCTTCCGGCTCTTCGTAAACCTACTTGAGAACTGTGGTTGACGGCAGGGCGCGTCCGCGGACCGACGCATGCACGAGAATCCGGTCAGCAGCCTTTTGTGGCCCGGAATCCGTCTTTCCCGTATGGACGAGAAGACGGAGGAACTCCGCGACATCTTCCTCGAGGCGACGGGGTCGGACACCGTCACCGAGCGGCAGGAGGCGTCGCCGGGGTCGCTTTCGGACCCCGACGAGGAGGCCGTCGAGACGCGGCTCGCCGAGGTCATCGTGGTCATGCGCGACCGCTACGACTTCGCCAGCGACCTCGCCGACGAGAACCTCCGACGCGTCGTCCGCGGCCACTTCTCGGAGGAGTCGGACGCCGAGGTCGGGGACGCCATCGGCGCTTCGGCCGCCGACGTCTTCGAGGCCCGCATGGACCTCCACCTCGTGACGGAGGCCGACCGCGACGCCCCGTTCGACTTCGAGGCCCTGCGCCGACTCGCGAGCGAGGAGGTGCCGGTCGAGGAGCGCGCCGAACGGCTCGACGCCGACCCGGAGGCGGTGCGCCGCTACTCCGCGGTCGTCGCGGCCGACCGCGCCTCGACCCGAGCGAACGACCGCTTCCGCGACGCCTTCCGGGACCTGTTGACCGACGCCGACATCGAGGGGTCGCTCGCTCGGACCGCCCGCGAGGACGGGCTCCGCGAGGCGACCGAGGACATCGAGACGGACGTCTCCCTGTGAGGTCCCGTCCGGCCCGTTTCTGTAACTGCGGTCGCGTCAGCCGTTTTTCTGTAACCGACTGATGGCCGACCCATTTCTGTAACTACGGTCGCGGTCGGCCCTTTTGTGTAACTGCGGTCGCGGTCGACCCTTTTCTGTACCCCCGGCCGCACCCCGACACTTTTCAACGAGAGCGCGGCAGACCCCCCGTGATCGCCTTCACCGACCTCGCCCGGGCCGCCTTCTGTCCCAGACAGCTCTACTACGTCCGGCGGAACGCCTCGGACGCGGACGACGTCGGGGCCGGCGGTGCCGAGACGGACGACGAGCGCGATCCCCGCCGCCCGCCGCCCGAGGCCCGCAAGCGGATGGATCTCGCCTTCCGGTATCGGGCGCTCCCCACCGCCTCGGACGACGCCCTTCGGGACCGTCCGATCGCGGTCGATCCGCCCACCTATCGACGGAACCTCGAGGCGCTCGCCGACCGGGACCTCTGGGACCGGCTCGTCGACCCCGACCGCGAGCGAGCGTTCCTGTCGGGGAAGGACTGTCGCGGGATCGCGCACAAGGTGCTGCGGCCGGCCGGCGGTGAGTCGGACAGCGGCGAATCGGTCGACGAGCCACCCGTTCCGACCATCGTTTCGCCCGGCGATCCTCCCGAAACTGGAGTGTACGAGCCGCAGGCGGTACGAGCGGTCGCGGCCGCGAAGGCGCTCGCGTGGGAGGCGGAGACCGAGGTCCCTCGCGCGCTCATCGAGTACCCCGGCCACGCGGTCGTCCGGGAGGTCCGGCTCACGACGCGCAAGAAGGCCGCCTACCGTCGGGCGCTCCGCACGGCGCGAAGCATCGACGGCCCGCCGCCGCGGCTCCGCGGGGATCAGAAATGCGACGCCTGCGACTATCGAGAGGAGTGCGGGACGCGAACGCGGTCGCTCGCGTCGCTGTTGGGCCTGTGAGCGCTGGAGGTTGGCCCGGCCGCCCCCTACGGAAGCAGGACGCCGTAGTAGGGGCTGACGAACCCCTCGATCAGCCCGGCGACGAGAAGCACCACCCCGACGCCGACGAGTACCCGAAACGCGCGCTCGAAGGCGTCCGCGAGGTCGGCTCGCGTCGCCCTCCCGCGCCACGTCCGCCAACCCGCGCGCCCGAGCCACACGCCGACCGCACCGGAAACGATCAGGGCCGGGATCTCGAGGATCCCGTGCGGGGCCACGAACGTCGCCAGCGCGACCGGATCCGTCTCCAGCCGCGCGACGACCGCGAGGACGAACCCGTTGAACGCCAGCGAGACGAGCGACGGGAGCGCCAGCGCGACGCCCGCGAAGCCCGTGCCGAGCGCCACCGTCCAGTTGTTCGCGAAGAACTCCACCGCGGCGACCGGCGGGACGTGCCCCTCCAGTCGCGCCGCGATGGAGGTGTCGACGACGCCGACGAACGGCTCCGCGAACGCCCAGCCCGCCGCGAACCCCGCCAGGAGCGCGCCGGTCGCGAGGAGGTGGGAACCGGGCGTCGCGCGGACGAACGCCCGAAGTTCGCGGAGCCCCCGCAGAACGCCCGCTCGGAACTGGTCGACGGGGGGCCGGTCGGGCGCGCTCATCGGGTCGACGCTCCCGCGCCACCCGCCGACGAGTCCGACCTTCACGAGGTGGAGGATCGGCGGGACGACCAGAAGCGTGATCAGGCCGACGCCGCTCGGGCTCCCGGTGGCGGTCAGCGCGCCCGCGGTCGAAGAGACCGCCAGCACCGTCCCGACCGCCAGCGCGTAGTAGCCGGCGGCCTCGAGGGGATTCGCGCGCAGGAACCCGAGAGCGGCGCGCAGGCTTCCGAGGACGCCGGCGTCGTCGACGACCAGCAGCACCGGCGCGAACGCGAAGACCGCGCGGACCGCGAGGGCGAACGCCAGCCACAGAAAGCCGGCGCCGAGGCCGACGAGCGCTGCCGCGATCGGGGAGGCGGCCGCGAGGGCCGCGACCAGCCCCCCGACGACCGCGAGCGAGCCGACAGCGAGGAAGAACTCCAACAGCAGCAGTCCGAGCATGGCGACCCAGTGACGGCGAACGCCGGCGATCCCGGCCGTTCCGGCCCGTTCGTCGCGGAGGTGACCGGCACAGGCGGCGTACTGGCCCGCAGTCACGCCCGCGTTCAACACGACCGCCACCGCGACCGTCCCGAGGACGGTGCTGCCGAGCAGTGCCAGCGAAACAGGGTCGAGAACCTCGGCCAACAGAGTCCCCATCTCCCCGCTCCACTGCTCGAACGCCGTCGGCTCCGCCTCCGGGTCCGGCATCGACCCGTCGAGACCGGCCAGCCCGTCACGCAGCGTTGCGAGACGGCCGGTCGACTCCAGATAGAGGTAGACGGCCACGAGGCCGGTGAACGAGACGACGCGAGCGATCGCGGGGACCGCGGCGCCCAGCACGTAGAAGGGCAGGAGGTCGGCGGGGCGGCGGCGGAGGGCGGCGACCGTCGTGGAGACGGCGGTCGAGAGGTCCATGCCAACCGATCGGCGGACCGACACTTAAACGTCGGCGTCGTCCGATCCGGGATTCTCGTCCCCGGTCTCGGCGTGAGCGGTTCCTGCACCGGCCTCGTCGGTTCCTGCTCCCGCCTCGGTGCCGCGTTCGGCCATCATGTCGGCGGCCCGCGGCGCCCAGCCGGTGTACGCGAAGCCGAGGGCGACGACCGCGGCCATCCAGACGTACGCCAGGAGGACGCCGACGTACGTGCCGGGCGGGCCGAACCCGAGCGTCTCGCCGAGCAGCCACGAGAGCCCGAGGAAGAAGCCGAACATGCCGGTGACGCGCGCCAGAAGCGGAATTCGCGTCTCGCTCGCGCCCTGCAGCGAGCCGGACAGCGCCGAGAAACAGACCAGGGCGGCCGCAGAGAGGCCGTAGACGCGCGCGAAGGCCACCGCGTACTCCAGCGTCGCGGGATCGTCGCCGCCGAACAGTTCGACGACGGTGGGGTGCGTGACCACCGGTTCGGCGGCGAGCGCCAGCCCGACGCCGATGACGCCGACCGTGGCGACGCCGAGTCCGGCGACCGCCCAGCCGTTGAACCGCGCGCCCTCGGGGTCGCCCTCGCCGAGCGCCTGGCCGACGAGGACCGAGGCGGCGACGTTGTAGCCGCGCGAGAAGGGGCCGGTCACCTGCTGGTAGACCCGGCGGCCGAGCTGGAAGCCGGCGTTGACCGCCTCGCCGAAGCCGAGCAGGAGGGCGTTGAACGGGAACTCCGCGATCTCGGAGCCGAACCCCTCGATCGTCCGGGGCGCGGACACCCGGATCAGCTGTCTGGCGAGCGTCGGGTCCCGCGGCCGGGCGAAGTTCGCGGGCGTCCACGTGCCGGCGATGGCGGCGATCAGCAGCCCCGCGGTGAGGACGTTCGCACCGGCGGTGGCGAGGCCGACGCCGAACACGCCGAGGTCGGGCGCGCCGAACAGCCCGAGACCGAGCACCGCGGAGCCGACGATGTTGACGGAGTTGGCGGCGACGTTGACGTACATCGGCGTGCGGGTGTCGCCGGTTCCCTGTAGCGCGCGAGCGCCGACGAGCGCGACGTGTCTGGCGGGGGCGGTCGCGAAGACGACCGCGAGGTACGTCGAGCCGAGTCGGACCACCTCGGGGGGCGTCTCGCGGCCGACGATGGTTCCGAACACGTCGATGGCGGCCTCGCCGAACAGCAGACCGAACGCGACGAAGGGGAGTCCGGCGAGCGCGCCGATCAGGATGGCCTGCGTCACCGCCTCGTCGCGGTTCTCCGTCGCGCCCGCGCCGGTGTCCTGCGAGGAGAGCGCGATGGAGCCGCCGCCGAGTCCGAGCCCGATCCGAAGCGGGAAGCGGGCGTACAGGTCCGCGAGCCCGATGGCGACGACCGCGGCCGGCGAGATCAGCGCCGTGATGATCACGTCCGTCGTCCGCATCGCGGTGCGGAACGTCTGCTCGGCCATCACGGGCCACGCGAGCGCGAACACCCGCCGCCAGACGCGTCGCACCCGCGGGAAGTCCATGACCGGACGCTCGGCCGCGGAGGGTTTGACGCTACCGGACCCGGAGCCAGAAGCCGGTTCGACGCGATTCAGCGACACGGTCCGGACGAACGTTCAAGCCCCGGGACGCCCCAGCGACCCCATGGACGTCTTCGTCTACGGGACCCTCACAGCGCCCGACCGCGTCGCCGAGGTCCTCGACGCCTACGCCTTCGTCGGCGCCGCGAGGCTGGAGGGGCTCCACGCGGTCGAGGGGCGCTACCCGACGCTAGCCCCCGGTGGCGCGACCGGCGGCCGGCTCCTCAGGACGGACGACCTCGACGCGCTGGACGCCTACGAGGGAATCGACGAGCGGCGCTACGTCCGCGTCTCGGTCCCGCTCGTCGGAAGCGACGACCATCCCGACGGCGCCGCGGTCTACGTCGGCGATCCGGACCGACTCGACGCGGACGCCGTCTGGCCAGGGACGGGGTCGTTCCCCGAGCGCGTGCGGGGGTACCTCCGAGAACACGAGGTCCGCGTGACGGTCGAGCCGGAACGGTGACCGGCGCGGCGGTCGGCCCGGAGCCGCGACTACGCCGGGGTCGTTATCACTGCGAGAGGAACGCGGTCAACCCCGGTCCGACGACGGCGACCGTGCGCCGAGGTTCACCGGAAACGCGGTTGGATGACGGGCGTCAGACGGCGGGGGTGAGGCCACGCAGTCCGCCGATTACACTTTCACTCCGGAGGACGTATCTTTATAATGACGGAGACACTCGATCCGGATGCACGTCACACGCGTGCATTCCCCCTTTCCCCTTATTCCCCCTTTCGCGCTCCGCCAGCATCGGCGGCGTCCCGGACACCGAAACGCTTAGTCGGCGGGCTGGGGTCTCCCGATCCATGCTCACGCTGTCGGACGTGCAGGCTGCTCGCGACCGGATCGACGGCGTCGTCCGTCGGACCCCGCTCGACTACTCGCACTCCTTCTCGGAGATGACGGGCGCGGCGGTCCACACCAAGATGGAGACGTTCCAGCGGACCGGCTCGTTCAAGATCCGCGGCGCGATGAACCGCATCGCCACGCTCTCCGAGGCCCAGAAGGAGGCCGGCGTCGTCACCGCCAGCGCCGGCAACCACGCGCAGGGGGTCGCCCTCGCGGCCACGCGGGCGGGCGTGGACGCGACCATCGTGATGCCGAAGTACGCCCCCGTCTCGAAGGTGAAGGCCACGGAGGGGTACGGCGGCAACGTCGTGCTTCACGGCGTCGACTACGACGAGGCGCAGGCGCACGCCCACGAGATCGAGCGCGAGGAGGGCCGGACCTACGTCCACGCCTTCGACGACCCGATGGTGATGGCCGGGCAGGGAACCATCGGCCTGGAGATCGCGGAGGACTGCCCCGAGGTCGACACCGTGGTCGTCCCCATCGGCGGCGGCGGGCTCATCGCGGGGATCGCCACCGCCGTGACGGAGACGCTCGACGACGTGCGCGTCGTGGGCGTCCAGGCCGAGGGCGCCTCCTCGGCCGCGAAGTCGCTGGAGAAGGGCGCGGTGACGGAGATCGACAGCGTCGACACCATCGCGGACGGCATCGCTACGCGCTCGGTCGGGGAGCGCACTTTCGAGGTGATCCGCGAGCGCGTCGATGAGGTCGTGACCGTCTCCGACCGCGAGATCGCGCTCGCGCTCACGCTGCTGCTCGAACGCTCCAAGACGGTCGTGGAGGGCGCGGGCGCGGTCCCCCTCGCGGCCGTCCTCGCGGAGGCGTTCGACTACGACGACGGCGAGACGATCGTCCCCGCGCTGTGTGGCGGCAACATCGACATGAACCGCCTGACGACCATCGTGATGCGCGGGCTGGTCCAGATGGGCCGGTACCTGAAGATCAAGATGGCGCTGAAGGACCGCCCCGGCGAACTGGAGACGGTCGCGGGCATCGTCGCGGACGCCGGTGCGAACGTCTACGCGGTCCACCACGACCGCACCGCCCGCGACGTGGCCGTCAACGCCGCCGAACTGGAACTGGAACTGGAGACTCACGACGAGGACCACGCCGCCGAGATCGTCGGGGAACTGGAGGCGCACGGCTACGACGTGGACGTGCTGGTCTGAGACGAGGGCTCGGCCGGATCTCGGTGGCCGCGAGATGGCGAGGCCGTGGCTGACTGATCTGCCGTGTTCGCCGTCGGCGTCGAAACAGTTCTCGACCGCTCAGTAGACGCTGAGGCTCGTGGGGACGAGCGTGCTACTGCACGTGCGGGGAACCGAGAAAGGCCGCGACCGGGTCGAAGCGGCGGAGACGGAACGTCCTCAGACCGGGCCACGCTGGGAGTCGCGGGCGCGGTCGGTCTACTCGCCGAGCAAGTCCTCGACCAGCGCCTCGGGGTCGAAGCGTTCGAGGTCGTCGTACCCCTGCCCGGTGCCGAGAAAGAGGATCGGCTTTCCGGTGACGTACGCGATGGAGATGGCGGCGCCGCCGGAGGAGTCGGCGTCCGCCTTCGTGAGGATGGCGCCGTCGACCGCCGCGGCGTCGTTGAACTCTTTCGCGCGGGTGACCGCATCCTGCCCGGCGACGGACTCGTCGACGAACAGGGTCATGTCCGGGTCGACCACGCGGTCGATCTTCTCCAGTTGGGCCATCAGGTCGTCGGAGGTGTGGAGCCGGCCGGCCGTGTCGCCGAGCACCACGTCGATATCGTTGGCCTTCGCGTACTCCACGCCGTCGTAGATGACGGCCGCGGGGTCGCCGCCCTGGTCGTGGGCGATGAGCTTCCGGTCGAGGTTCTCCGCGTGCTCGCGGATCTGCTCGTTGGCGCCCGCGCGATAGGTGTCGCCGTTGGCCATCACGGAGGAGTAGCCGCGCTCCTCGAGCCACTCCGAGAGCTTCGCGATGGAGGTGGTCTTGCCGACCCCGTTGACGCCGGTGAAGACGATCGTGACGGGCTTGTCGGCCTCGGCGAGCCGCTCCTCGAAGTCGAACTGCCCGACCGCGATCACGTCCAGCAGCGCGTCGTGGAGCGCCGCCTCGACGAGCTCGCCGGTCGTCTCGACCTGCTTGCGGCTCTCGCCGAGCATCGTCTCGCGGACGGTGTCGAGGATCTCCTCGGCGACGCTCATCTCCACGTCGCTCTCCAGGAGGGCCATCTCCAGCTCCCAGAGCGGCTCCTCGAGGTCCTCCTCCTCGATGATTATCCGCCCGGTCGCGAACGCCTTCGCGCGCCGGAAGGTGCTCGGGCCATCGTCCTCGTCGCCCTCGCCGGTCGCGTCCCCGGTCTCCTCGGCTTCGTCCGCGGCGGCGCCCGCGGGGGCGTCGGCCGCGGCGGCCGGGGTCGCGGTCTCGTCCGTCTCCGTCCCCTCCGGCGCGGCCGCTTCGGGCTCCGCGTCGGACTCAGAGGCGGCCTCCTTCGCCTCGGTCTCCTCCTCGACGTCCTTGCGGAAGTCGTTCAGTTTGTCCTTCAGTCCGTCGAACACGGTTCGTTACTCGTCGTCGTCGGCCTGCTGCTGCATCTGCTGCATCTGCTGCTGCTGCATCTGCTGTTGCATCTGCTGGGCCTGCTGTTCGAGCTCGCCGCTCTCCTCCTCGAGCTCGTCGATCTCCGCCTGCGTCTCCTCGATGCGGTCGTCGAGGGCGTCCTGCTTCGCGCGGAGCGCGTCGATGGCGTCGTCCTGCGCCTGCTCGGCCGCGTAGTTGCCGCCCAGCGAGACGACGACCTCGTCGATGTCCTGCACCTCGGCGCGGAGGTACGCGCCGCCGCCCAGCGGCACCTGCACCGTGGACCCGGACTCCAGCGTCTCGATGGCCTCGACGGCCTCGTCGATGTCGGACTGCTCCTGTCGGTAACCGGCGACCTCCTCCTCGAGGGCCTCGATCTCCTCGTCGAGCGCCTGCAGTTCCTGCGAGAGCTGCTGGAGTTGCTGCTGACCGCCGCCCATCATGCCGCGGACACCTCCGTGATCTCGATCTGGGTACGCTTCCGGTTGTGCTGGCTCCCGACCTGGCTGTAGATGCGGTCCTCGGCGACCGACTCGTTCGGCGCCTCGACCGTCTTGGTGAACGGCTGGTCGCCGTCGCGGCTCTGGAACGTTCCGCTGATCGTGAACTCGCTCATGGACGAAAACGGGGCTGGGAGAGGGAAGTATCTTCCTAAACGGATAGCTGCCCGAGGACGCCTCCAATCCCCCGCTATCACCCCGATCGCGGTCGTTTACGACGGTGCCGTTTCGCCCCCGGTGGGGTTGCGTTCGCGATGTCGTGGCGCTTGCGGTCGCGGTGGTGTTGGGGGACGGTGCGGCGCGGTGCCGTGGCGGCGCTGTTGCGGCGCTGTTGCGGTGCCGTCGGCGCGCGCCGCGGCGACCGCGAA
>NZ_LKIR01000135.1:118993-122940 GCF_001462205.1 Haloparvum sedimenti | reverse complement strand
CCGGCTGGGGCTTTCTGGGCGTTGCTGTCCAGATCAGCAGTCACAGAAAAAGACACAGCAGCGTAGTGGGGAGAGCCGGCTGGGGCTTTCTGGGCGTTGCTGTCCAGATCAGCAGTCACAGAAAAAGACACAGCAGCGTAGTGGGGAGAGCCGGCTGGGGCTTTCTGGGCGTTACCGTCCCGACCAGAAGGATCTGCGACAGACCCACAGCTGTAGGAGGGAGAACCGACTGGGGCGTTCTGGACATTCCGGTCCAGATCAGCAGGCGCAACGACGAAAACAGAAAACGCCCGCATCGAAGCGGTTGCAGCACCGTCCCGAGAAGCACCGCCACGAGGATCTCCCACTTATCCAGTCAGGTCCGCGCGCTCGAACCGGACCACGGCGAGCGCGACGAGCGCCGCAGAGCCCACCAACAGGATCCCGCCCCCGACCCAGTCGTACTCGGCGTTCACCAGTATCGCCGAGGGGTCGTAGTACGCGGTCGGGCTGATCGCGCCGAGCCAGTCGTAGTCGGTCAGCGCCGTCAGCGACTCGAACATGTAGAGCGCGAACACCGTCCCGAGCGCGACGCGCTGCGCGATTCCCGCCCGCCCGAACAGCACCGACGCGAGCACGCCGATGGCGGCGCACGCGAGGTGGTACGGTACCGCCAGCGCGTGGACCGCGATCAGTCGCTCCGCAGCGATCGTCTCGCCGATCCCGAGCACGCCGAGGTAGGCGACGACCGGGAGGACCGCGTTCAGCACTAACACCAGCGGGACCAGCCCGAGGAACGTGCCGACGACAACCGAACGCCGCCGGACCGGCCCCGCGAGCGTGAGGTCCATGCGGCGGCTCTCCACGTCGGCCGCGACCGTCTCGCCGCCGAGGTACGCGAGGTAGAGTCCGACGAGGATCACCCACGCGAACTGGTAGAACTCCACCGCGAGGAACCCCTCCACGGTGGCGATGGTGATGATCCCGAACAGCTCCCGGAACGCCGGCGGGAACGCCTCGACGTACGCGTCCATGTCGATACCCGAGTCCGCGAACGCGGGGAAGAACGCGAGGAAGACGACGACGAACGCCGACAGCAGTCCCGTCAGCACCGCGGTCCCGCGCCGCCGGCCGGCCGCCTCGTAGCGGGCGATCGCCAGCCACGCCGGTGGACGGTCGTCCGGGTTCACGGCCCGACCCCCGCCGGTTCCCCCGATCCGGCCCCTGCCGACTCGTCGTCCGCCTCGTCGTCGGTCTCGCCATAGAACCGGAGAAAGACGTCCTCAAGCGGCGCGTCGCGCACGTCGAGGTTCGCGATCGGGCGCTCGGCCAGCCACGCGACGAGGTCGTCGTAGGCGCCGGTGTAGGTAAACGAGACCGGCGTCGGATCCCCGTCGCCGACGCGCACGTCGTGGGTGCCGGTCAGCCGTTCGAGCGAGTCCTCAACGCGGCCCTCGGTCCGTTCCCCCGCCCGCGGACCTGCCCCCGAGACTGCCACGCGAACGCGCTTGCCGGCGCGCTCGAGCAGGTCGTCGACGCGCTCGACGGTCGCCAGCCGCCCGTTCCTGACGATCCCGACGCGGTCACACAGCGTCTGCACCTCGCTCAACACGTGCGAGGAGAGGAACGCGGTCGCGCCGTCCGCGACCGCCTCCTCCACAAGGGCGTTGAACTCCTCCTGTAGCAGCGGGTCGAGCCCGGCGGTCGGCTCGTCGAGCACGAGAAGATCCGGCTCGTGCATGAACGCGGAGACGAGCGCGACCTTCTGCCGGTTGCCCCGAGAGAGGTCGCCGATGCGGCGGTCCTCGGGGAGCCCGAACCGCTCGACGAGCTCCCGCCGTCGAGTCTCCCCCTTCAGGTCCGTCTGCAAGTCGAGGTACGCGGCGCCGGTCCGGTCCGGATCGAGCCCCGGGTCGCTCGGCAGGTAGCCGATCCGTCGACGTGCCTCCAGGAACTCCGCCTCGTCCGTCGGGTCGCGGCCCAGCACGCGGGCCGACCCGTCGGTCGGCGAGAGAAAGCCCATGCACGTCCGAATCGTCGTCGTCTTACCGGCGCCGTTGGGACCGAGGAACCCGAACACCTCACCCTCCTCAACGGTGAGAGAGACGTTCTCTATCCCCCGTACGTCGCCGTAGTACCTCGTCAATCCATCCAACTGGAGGGCGGCCATGGTTCGGACTCGGCGGGGCGAGGTATAAAAGGTACTGCGGAGCGGGGGAGGAGCGGACCGACGGAAGGGGGTCCGCGCAGCGGCCGTCGGCTCAGTCGATGAAGCCCAGCGTGTCGTCGATGCGGCCGAGCTCCGGCCCGGTGGTGTCCTGCCCGACGACGTAGCCGTCGTCGTTGGCGATCAGTCCCGAGCCGACGAGCGGGCCGCCGTAGTTGATCGTGCCGAGGTCGGCGTACACGTCGAGGTGCTCCTCGACCGTCTGCAGCTGGTCCTCGGTGGATTTGGGGTGACAGATCACGCCCGTGTTGTTCGCGACCGCGGCGGTCCCGACGGTGTGGACGTCCGCCAGCGAGCCGCGCTCGACGGGGACGCCGAGCGCGTCGCGGACGGTCGTCACGGCCTCGCGGGAGAGGTCGGGGTGGACGTACGCGCCGTAGTCGTTGGCGAGCACCACGTTCCCCGCGGCGTTGATCTTGCCCGGGAGTTCGTGAACCTCGGCGCCGGCCGCGTCGGCGATGCGGTCGACCTCGCGGGTCGTCGCGCGCTCGGAGACCAACACACCGTTCTCGTTGCCGGCCGCGAGCGCGCCGACGGTGTTGGAGCCGCCGACGGTCGTGGGGACGACGGTCGCGTCGAGCTCCTCGCCGAGGTCCGCCTGCAGCGACTCGTCGATGTCCGGGCGGACGAGCAGCGTGTCGTCCGCGACGCGCGCGAACACGCCGACGTACGCCGACCCGGCGAAGGACGCCCGTAACACGCTACTCCGCGGTCTCGGCTTCGACGACCGATTCGCCGTCCTCGACGAAGCGGGCCGCGCGGACGCGGAGCTTGCTCGGCGGGTTCTGACGGCCGTTCGCCCAGACGGTCTCGTTGACCGAGGCGTCCAGCGTGACGGCGTCCTCCTCGACGGAGAAGTGCTGCGCGAGGTGCTCGCGCACGATCTTCATCGCGAAGTCGGCGCGCTCCTGCTTCGGCTTGTCGTTGGCGTCGCGGAGCGGGATCGTGACGACGCGCTCCTCGAAATCGTTCGTGCTCATTTACTCGTCCAGGTCGTTGCGTCGCCAGTTGCGCCGCTTGGGGTTGCGGGTGACGTTCATGTCGGTCTTCATCATGACCCACGTGGGGACGCGCGTGTTCTGGCGTTCCTTCTTCGCCAGCCGCTTCTTCTTGGCCTTCGACTTCTTGCCCATAGTGGGGCAATCTTTCGACGGCGTACATAAAACCCCTTCCATACGAGCCGCGACCGCGGAGGCGTGTCACCGCCTCTCGTGGCGGTTTTCGTGACGGTCGACCGGTCCGCGAGCGACGCGAGCCCGGCAGTCCGATTGCGCTGATCCGTGTTGCCGTTACGGTCGGCGCGCGCGAGTAACGCGCGCGAGGGAGGCCGCGGGCCGGGCGCGACGCGGTGTCTCCGGCGCGCTACCGCACGCCGGAGGCCAGCGAGAGCTTGTCTCTCGCGCGGCGTTGCGGTTCCGCGGCCGCGCCGCCGCCGAGGTTGGGGAGGTGCGAGGCCCGCGGTCGCGGTGCGGGGCGGGACTGAAAGGGGCAGTCGGCTCGATCCGGCCCCGGCGCCTCAAGCACTCGCGCTGGGTGTTGCGGAGAAGCGCGAGCGCGCAGAGCGTGCCGCGGCCGGTCGAGCCGGCTGGGGCTTTCGAGGTGTTGCCGTTCCGATCAGCAGGATCAGTAACAGACACAGAAAACGCGCCGTATAGAGAGCCGACTGGGGCTTTCCGGGCGTTGCCGTTCCGATCAGCAGGATCAGTAACAGACACAGAAAACGCGCCGTATAGAGAGCCGA
>NZ_LKIR01000135.1:106586-118983 GCF_001462205.1 Haloparvum sedimenti | reverse complement strand
GGCTTTCCGGGCGTTGCCGTTCCGATCAGCAGGATCAGTAACAGACACAGAAAACGCGCCGTATAGAGAGCCGACTGGGGCTTTCCGGGCGTTGCCGTCCCGAACAGCAGGATCGACAGCGGAACCACGTCAGCAAACCGCGTCTGGAGAGCCGGCCGGGCTGTGCTGGACGCTCCCGGCGTCTCGCTCGCGCACCGAGTCCAGCCGGTTCCACGCGAGTTATCCGGACGCGCGCCAACGAGGTGGTAAGATGGACCTCGACATCGACCTGCGGTCGGACACGGTCACGAAGCCCTCGGACGCGATGCGGGAGGCCGCCGCGACCGCCGAGGTGGGCGACGACGTCTACCGCGACGACCCCGCCGTCAACGAACTGGAGCGCCGCGCCGCCGAGGCGGTCGGGATGGAGGACGCCCTCTACGTTCCCTCCGGGACGATGGGCAACCAGATCGCGGTCCGCGTGCACACCGAGCGGGGGAACGAGCTCCTGCTGGACGCGGAGGCGCACATCTACCGCTGGGAGCTCGCGGGCGTCGCGCAGCTCTCCGAACTCCAGACGCGCACCGTCGAGACGGGCGAGCGCGGCGTCCCGACGGCGGAACAGGTCCGCGCGGGGCTCGTGGACGAGGACCTCCATCGCCCCGGCACGGGCCTCCTCGCGCTGGAGAACACCCACAACTACCGCGGCGGCAGGGCGATCCCGAAGGCCCGGATCGACGAGGCGGCCGCGGCGGCTCACGACGCCGGTGTCCCGGTCCACGTCGACGGCGCCCGGATCTTCAACGCCGCGGTCGCGCTCGACACGCCCGCGCCGGAACTGGTCGAGAACGTCGACTCCGTCATGTTCTGTCTCTCGAAGGGGCTCGGCGCGCCCGTCGGCTCGATCCTCGGGGGCCCTGCAGACTTCATCGAGGAGGCCCGCCGCGTCCGCAAACTGCTGGGCGGCGGGATGCGCCAAGCCGGCATGATCGCCGCGCCCGGCCTGCTCGCGCTGGACAACGTCGACCGCCTCGCGGACGACCACGCTAACGCCGCCCGCCTCGCCGGGGGCCTCGACGCGCTCCCCGGACTCGCGGCCGCCGACCCGGACACGAACATCGTCGTCGTGGACACGAGCGATGCGGGCATCCCCGCCGACGAGTTCGTGCCGGCCTGCAAGGAGCGCGGCGTCGGCGCGGTCGCGTTCGGCGACTACGTCGTCCGATTCACCACGAACCTCGGCGTCGACGCCGACGACGTGGACGAGGCGGTCGACCGCGTCGCCGAGGTCGTGGCGTAGACGGGGAGGGACGGCGGAATCGGACCCGGTTTCTACTCGTACAGCAGGCTCTCGGCCTGCTCGACGCGCCGCGACACGTCGAACGCCGCCCGTTCCGGGTCGGCGCCCGCGGCCAGCCGGTCGAGCGCCAGCAGCACGTCGGCGCCGCACTTCTCGGCGTGGTCGAGTAGCGCCTCAACGCTCGCCCGCTCCAGCGCCAGCGAGCCCAACTTTCCGACCGCGAGCGCGAACGCCGCCCCGGCCTCGCCCGTCGGGAAGCCGTCGGCGACGCGGCCGAACGCGGCGTCGGCGGGCGCCGGCGCGTCCGCCGCGTCGACCGCATCGACGCGGAGGCAGTCGGGGCAGAGCGCCGCCGCGTCGGCCCCCTCGGGCGCGTGCTCGCGGAGCGCGGGCGGGACGATGAAGCGGACGCGGTCGGCACCGCAGTCGGGACAGGACATGGCCCGGTGTCGGGGCGGCCGGGAGAAAAACCGGACGGTGGTCGTTACAGGGGACAGAAAACGCCGGAGTGACAGAAAACGGCAAAATCGGCGGGGCGGCGCGCGTCAGTCGGCTGCTTCGACTTCCGTCTCCGCGGCGGCGTCGGCGGCTGCCTGCTCCTCCTCTTCCTTCTCGGCCTCCTCCTTTTTCGCCTTGATCTTCTTCATCCGGAAGATCTCCTCGCGCTCCTGTTCCTCGAGCTTCTGCTCGATGTACTCCTGGTTCTCGTAGAGGTTCGGAAGCAGGGTGAACTCCAGCGCGTTGACGCGGCGCTTGGTGGTCTCGATCTCGGTGAGCATCTTCTTCATCGCGGTCTCGACCTCGGCCGCGAGGATGATCGTCTCCAGTAGCTCCTCGTAGGCGTCCGCCGCCTCGTCGATCCGGGCCGAGGAGCCGAGCAGGCCGTAGCCGCGCTCGTCGAGCGACTTCTTCACCTTCGAGGACTCGATCTGCGGGACCACGACGCCCATGATGTTCTTCGACTGGGTCGTGATCTCCGGGTGCTCCTTCAGTGCCGCGGCCGCGCCCCGGACCGCCACGTCGCCCTCCATCGCGCGGGCCATGTCGATCTTGCGCTGGGCGGTCTCGTAGTCGGACGAGAGGTCGGAGCGGACGTCCTGCGCCTGGTCCAGGATGTCCATGAACTCCATGATGAGGCCGTCGCGCTTCTGTTCGAGGGTGTCGTGCCCCCGCTCGGAGAGCTCGATTCGGTCCTCGATCGCCATGAGGTTCTTCCGAGTGGGTTTGACGTCCTTGGCCATCTCTTGGGGAAACGTTGCCCCCGTAGGAGGTTAATAGTTGTCTGTTCGGTCCGTCCGGCGACGGCCGGACTCGGCCCCTGAAGCCGAGCCCGTCCGTCCGGACCGCTGCATCCTCGCGACCGCAAGGCGGAGGATGGGAGAGCGGATGGGTGGGTGGGTGGATGGGAGAGTGGGTAGATGGTGGGTGTGCCTCTGACAGCAACGCCCGGCGCCGAATCCCGGTCCGATAGTCGGCGATCGCGGCGCGGAGCCCGGTGGGGGGTCCGCCGGTGGACACCCGGTGGGGCTCTCGCGTGCGGTCAGCAGTCCGGGCCGTGGTCCGACTCACCGTGCCGCCGATCCGGCCTCTCGCGTCCGGCGACGCGACTTATCGCGTCCGTCGCCAACCGCCGTACGCCAGCAGGCCGGCAAGCGCGGCCGCAAGCGTCGGCGCCAGCGGCGTCGGGAGCGCGCCGTCGGTGACGCCGCCGCCGGAGTCGACTGTCGCGGCGAAGCCCGTCAGGTCCGTTCCCGGGGCCCATGCGACGGAGCCGTCTCCGCGCTCGTCCGGCTCGACGGTGGTCTCCACGACCGAGCCGCCCTCGGGCGCTCGAAGCACGAACGTGCGGTCCGGATCGAACCCGCTCGCGAACGGCTCGCGCACGACGAGGCGGTCCTCATCGACGGCGGCGAGGTTCGTCCACGAGACGGAGAGCGCGACCACGCCCCGGTCGCCCTCGGTCGTCACGGTCGCCGCGGCGTCCCCGACGGACATCTCGCGGCCGGTCTCGCTCGCGGTTCGGTCCGCGACGCCCGCGATCCGCCGCTCGAACGCCGCGGTCACGTTCGAAGAGTTCTCCCGGAGCCGGTCGAACGCGGCCTCGTCGTCCCCGTCCGCGAGGTCGTACACGAGCCGGAGCGTCACCGTTGCGTCGCCGTCCGCCTCCAGGTCGACGACGAACGCCGAGTCGCCGTCGGCGGCGGGCGTCCCCTGCGCCGCCGTCCCGGCGACCGCCCCGGGGACGACGGCCGCGGCGACCAGCAGTACCGCAAACGGCGCCGCCAGCAGCGAGACCGCACCGCGGCTATCGCGAGGCTGCCGCGTCACTCGTCGTCCTCCTCATCGGCCTCGTCGTCTTCCTCGTCGTCATCGTCGTCATCATCGTCATCCACCTCGTCTTCCTCCTCGTCACCATCGTCGTCACCGTCGCTCTCGGCTTCCTCCTCGGCGTCATCCTCCTCACGCTCGTCGTCTTCGTCGCGTTCGTCGTCTTCACGTTCATCCTCGTCCTCCTCGCGATCCTCAACGTCGACATCGCTCACGGTGAGACTCCCGTCGTCACCGACGTCGAACTCCAGCTCCGCCTCGAAGGAGCCCTTCACGAGCGTCACCTCCAGCTCGTCGGTCTCGCTCGTCTCGAAGGAGAGCGAGCCGTCCTCGTCGGTCGCCCCGACGCGTTCGTCGTCGACGTACGCGGTCGCGTTCGCGACGCCCTCGCCGTCGTAGGTCACCCGCAGCGTTGCGGTCCCATTGTCGAGACTCCCGTCGACCGAGAGCCGCTCGCTGATCTCAGCGTTCTCGCGCTCCTCGTCGGAGACCTCGCGAAGCGAGAGCTCGAGTTCGCCCTCGCGTTCGCCGGCCTCAACCTCGACGTCGACCTCGTCGTCGTCCGGGAGCGTGACGGTGAGCAGGCCGTCCGCGTCCGTGCTGCCCACGGACTGGTCGTTGAACTCGACCGCGGCGCCCTCGACGGGCTCGCCGTCGGCCGTCACGCGCAGGGTCACCTCGGCGCCCGCCTCCGGAGTGCCGTCGACCAGTGACACGGAGAGCGGCCGGTCGTCGGTATCGTCGTCGCGCTCGTCGTCTGCGTCGCCGTCCTCTTCGTCCTCGTCGTCCTCTCGCGGCTCGATCTCCTCCTCGAGCTCGAACACTTCGCCGGTCTCGCCGTCGACGCTCACCTCGGCCTCTCCGGTGGCGTTGGCGCCGACGAACGCGAACCCGAACTCGTAGTAGCCGTCGTCGTCGCGCTCCATCGAGCGGAGCGTCCACTCGCCCTCCGCGTCGCCGGGGTCAGCGAGCGCACCGCGTGCGGCGTCCTGCGCCTCGCTCGCGCTCATGACGAAGCTCCCGTTTCCGGGCTGGGGGCGCTCCAGCTCCCGGGAATGCTCGCCGTCCTCGCTCTCGACCTCGATGGAGAGCCCGTTCTCGGTCTCCAGCTCGAACTCGCCGCTGCTCTCGCCGGTGTACTGCGCCAGCAGCGCGGAGGCGCCCGCGCTGGTCAGTCGCCCCAGCCCCTCGCGGGCATCCTCGTTGGCGCTCCGGTCGTAGCCGGCGGCGCGCAGCTCCAGCGCGGAGACGTCCTCGGCGTGGTCGTCGAGCCGCTCGAAGGAGTTGTCGATCGTGTTCGCGCGGCTCGCGAGCACGGCCAGTCGCTGTGCGTACTCCGTGCGCGAGAGGTCGCCGGCCTCGAAGGCGGCGGTCGCGTTCTCGCGTTCGGTCGCTACCTCGTCAGCGCGCTCGCGGAGGTCCGCGGCGCGGTCGGCGAGGGTCGCGGCCCGCTCGGACTCGTTGGCGTCCTCGAGCGCCGCCTCGAACGACGCGGACGACACGTCGCCGCTCACCTCGTCGTCGGTGACCGCGATCACCGTCGCGAGCTGCTGCCCGGTGGACGCCTGCGAGCCGTTCCCGGACTCGGCTGCCGAGTCGTTCGTCGACTCGTTCGTCGAGTCGGCCTCCGTCCCGTTCTCCGTTCCGTTCTCCGTCGGGGCGTCAGTCGCCTCGCCCTCGACCTGTGCGTGCACGCCGCCCTGGTCCGCGGTCGCGCCGACGACGGCCGCCCCGGGGATCGACGCCAGGAGCAGCCCCGCCGTCACGAGCAGGACCAGCAATCGGTTGGGTCTCATCACTTCCCGCACGGTCCGCCGAGGGCTTATAAAGGGGACACCGTGGCGGCCGATTGCACACCGTTTCACCGGATTCCGGGACCGTTTCGGACGATTGCAGCGAGTTTCACGCGGGCGGATCTGTGGGTTTAACCCCGATCGGGCAGTAGTTCGGGCCGATGCAACCGAGGAGAGCGAGAGTCGTCGCGCTCGCGGTCGGTCTGGCGGTCTGTCTCGCGCTCCCGGCCGGCGTCGGTGCGGGACTCACCCACGGCGGCGCGGACGGTGTCGCTACCGCGGACGGCACCACCCTACTCGGCACCGCGCTCCTCGCTCAGTCGGGCGGCTACGCGCTCGCGCAGGACCAGCCGGAGCCGGACAACACGATCACGCGGATCGAACTCGCGGAGAACGGCTCGGCGGTCTGGGCGATCACCCTCCGGACTCGGCTCGAGACGGAGGCGGACGTCTCGGAGTACGAGCGGTTTCAGGAGTCCTTCCGCGCGAACGAGAGCCGCTACCTCGACCCCTTTAGCGAGCGGATGACCGGTGTGGTCGCGAACGCGAACGAGACGAGCGACCGCGAGATGCGCGCGACCGGGTTCGCGGCCGAGACCTCGATCCAGGAGGTCCCGCGTCGGTGGGGGGTCGTCACGTTCCGGTTCCGGTGGGACGGCTTCGCCGCGGTCGAGGGCGATCGAGTCGTCGTCGGCGACGTGTTCGACGGCGGCTTCTTCATCGGTGAGGACGACGCCCTCGCCGTCGTCGCGCCGTCGGGCCACGGGATCGCGTCGGTCGACCCCACGCCCGACGACTCGCGGGCCGAGTCCGTGGAGTGGACCGGCCGCGAAGACTTCGCCGACGGCCGGCCGCGCGTGGTCGCCGCCCCTGACACCTCGAACGAGACTACGACGACCGAGCCCGCCGGCTCCGGAGTCGGCGGCGGAAGCGGAGGCGGCGGAGGCGGTGACGGGTTCGGTGACGGCGGAGCTCTCCGGACCGCTGCCGGTGTCGTCCTGCTGTTTGCGGTCGCTCTCAGCGCCGCCGCGGTCGCGGCCCGCGCCGGCCTGATCTCCCTCCCGACTGGTGCGTTCGGTGAGACGGCGGACACGGACGACTCCGACGGAGACCGCGGTGCAGGCGCCGACGGTGGTGCGGGCGTTGACAGTGGTGCAGGCGCCGGAGACGGCGGCTCCTCGTCGACCGAAACCGCGGGCGCGGAGACGGAGCTCCTCAGCGACGAGGACCGAGTTCGAAACGTGCTGGCGGACAACGACGGTCGCCTGAAACAGTCCACCATCGTGGAGGAGCTCGGCTGGTCAAAGTCGAAGACCTCCCGCGTGCTCTCCCGGATGGCCGAGGAGGGAACCGTCGAGAAGCTCCGGCTCGGCCGCGAGAACGTGATCGACCTGATCGACGAGGCGGACTGATCGACGAGACAACCCGGCGGCCGGCACCGTTCTCAGCGCTCGTTCTCGTCCGCCGCGACCGCCGCGCGCGTCCGCGAGACGGCGGTCGCGAGCGTCAGTACGGCGGTCACGAGCAGGCCGAACGCGGCCGCGAGCACGAACGCTAAAAGCAGGAACCAGCCCTCCGGGCCGAGGATCGGGTACTCGCGGGTCCCACCAACGGGGCCCCACAGCTCGAGCACGCGGAAGAGGTAGGCGGCCGCGGCCACCAGCAGTCCCGCGCCGGCGCCAATCGCCGCGTTGCGGCGCACGCGGAACTCCTCGAAGAGGGCGATAAGCGGCGGCCGGCCGGGTCGGTCCTCGCTCACGCGCGGCGCTACGGACGCCCCGACCAAAGAGTCGTCGGGTCCGATGCGACGGCAGCGAACGCTCCGACCATGTCACGGGCGTCCGGTCCGCGGCGACAGCGCTCAAGTGCGGGGCGGTCGAAGCGGGCGTATGACACGCGTCGTCCTCTCCGAGTACCCGATGATCGAGTCGGCGATCCACCGCGAGGTGCTCCGGGACCGTCTCGACGAGCCGGTAACGGTAACCGTCGCCGACCTCGGCTCCGCGAACCGGCTGGTGGAGGCCGCCGCCGGCGGCGAGGGCGAGGAGCCCGCGGCCGTCGTCGTCACCGACGTCGGGACGCCGGTTCCCGAGGGCGCCCTGGCGGCGATGACTCCGTCGCTGCAGGGGGTCGTGCGCTCGGCCGTCGGCGTGAGCAACGTCGACGTATCGGCGGCCGCGGAGCGCGGCGTCGCCGTCGCGAACGTCCCCGGCTACGCCGACGACGAGGTGGCGAGTCACGCGGTCGCGCTGCTTCTGTCCGGGGTTCGGAGCCTCCAGCCGTACGACGAGGCGGTCGCCGCGGGCTCGTGGGACTGGCGCGACGGCACCCCCATCGGTCGCTTGTCCGAGGCGACCGTCGGCATCGTCTCGTTCGGTCCCATCGCGCGCCGGTTCGCCGATCAGGTCGCCGGGTTCGACGCGGAGCTTCTGGGGTACGACCCGTACGTCGACGCCGAGGAGATGGCGGCGCACGGCGTCGAGAAAGTCGGCTTCGAGGCGCTGTTCGACCGCGCCGACCACGTCTCGGTCCACGCGCCCCTGACCGAAGAGACACGCGGGCTCGTCGACGCCGACGCGCTCGCCCGACTCCACGAGGGTTCAGTGGTCGTCAACACCGGCCGCGGTCCGGTCGTCGACGACGAGGCCCTGCTGGCGGCGCTGGAGGAGGACGCGATCAAGGCCGCGGGACTCGACGTGCTGGCCGAGGAGCCGCCGGCGGACGACCCACTCGTGGGGCGGCCGGACACGGTGGTCACCCCGCACGCCGCCTGGTACAGCGAGGACGCCCGCGAGGAGGTGAACCGGCGCGCGGCGACCGACGTCGCCGCGATCATTGCCGACGAAGAGCCGGAGGGGCGCGTCGACCCGGAGGCCACGTGGTTGTGAGCGACGACGGACCGGCGCTTCGGGGCGCCGCGGACCGACTCGATCCCGACCGCGTCTACGACGCCCTCGCCGAGCGGCTTCGCGCGGACCCCGTCGCCCCCGCGGTGGTCGCCTTCCCGGACGGATCCGTCGACTACCGGTGCCGCCCCGAGGTGGGCGCGGGCTCTCGCTCCCCTTCTCGCCGGGAGCTCGGTGAGGCGATCGCCTCGGGCGAGCGGAAATCGGTCCGGCTCGTGCCGGAGCAGGGCGAGCCGGGCGGGCAGGCGGTGAACCTCGCTCGCGGCGCGCACGCGCTCGGCGCGGACGTGCAACTGTTCGGTCACCTCGACCACGACGCCATGACGGCGTTTCCCTTCCGGACGCACTCGATGGGCGAGCCCGCGGCGGTTCGGATCGTGACCTTCGAGGACGGGGCAGTGATGTTCGCGGAAGAGTCGCCCGACATCCGGACGTGGGGGTTCGACGACCTGCTCGCGGCGGCCCCCTCTCCGGAGGCGGCACTCGATGCGCTGGCCGGCGCCGACGCCGTGGCGTGCTGTAACTGGGTGTCGTTTCCGAACATGCCGACGGCGCTCCGGACGCTCGCCGAGCGCGTCGCGGAGCGGCGGGCGACCGACCCGCCTGGCGGGGACGACGACCGGCCCGTCTTCGTTCTCGACCCGGGCGACGTGGTCGGGAGTGACGACGGCGCGGTCGCCGAGTTGCTGTCGGTGCTCGGCGCGCTGAGCGACGCCTACGACGTGGTCCTGAATGCGAACCGCCGGGAGGTGCGGGCGGTCGCGGCGGCGGTCGGCATAACCGGCGACGAGGGGGCGCCGCCGGACCCGGAGGCGCCGGCCGACCCCGCGGCCGACGACCGGCGGATCGCGGCGCTCCGGGAGGAGGCCGGAATCTCGGGGGTCGTCATGCACGCGCGCCGGCGGGCGGCGATGGCCACCTCCGAGGGCGTCATCGCGGTGCGGAACCTCGACGTGGGCGAGCCGCGGCGCTGGACGGGCGGCGGCGACCGGTTCGGCGCGGGACTGGCCGCCGCGCTCGGCGCGGGCTGGCGACCGGAGCTCGCGCTGGCGCTCGGCAACGCCGCCGCGTCCCGGCACGTCGCGGAGACGGGCACCGGCACTCCCGAGGCGCTCGCGTCGTTCGTCACGGACTCGGAGTATCGGCCGGACTGACCGACGGTGGCGGACCAATGATCGACGGTGGCGGACCAATGATCGACGGTGGCGGACCGATCGGCCCGTGGCGCGCGCGAGAAACGCGCGCGAGGGAGGTCGCGGGCGGGGCGCGATGCGGTGCGGTTCCGCGCCCCGCCCGCGGCCGAGGCTGGGGAGGTGTGAGGCTGCGGAGCGGTTGCCGGTGCTGTGCGGTTGCGGTGCTGTGCGGTTGCGGTGCTGTGCGGTTGCGGTGGGTGGGACTGAAAGGGGCAGCCGGCTCGATCCGGCCCCGGCGCCGCTCTCGCGAGCCTGCCGAGCGAGAGTCAGCGAGTCGCAGCCCGGCAGCCCGCTACTGCAGGCAGCCCGGACCGTCTCGCCAGACAAGCACCGCAGTTCCGCGGCGACCCTGTGTCGCCGCGATTGTCCGAGGAGCGCAGCGGGTGTCGCGTTCCCGCGAGGAACGAGCGGGAGCCCGTGAGTCGCAGCCCGGCAGCCCGCTACCGCAGGCAGCCCGGACCGTCTCACGACGGCCGGTCGAGCCGGCTGGGGCTTTCTGGACGGTGCTGTCCAGCGCAGCAGGATCAGCAGCAGAAACTCAAAAAGCGTGGTACAGAGAGCCGGCCGTGGTGTTCCGGGTGGTGCTGTCCAGCGCAGCAGGATCTGCGACGGGACGATTGCCGTCTGAAGGATCCGGCTGGGACTTTCGAGCCGGAGCACGCCGACCCGCTGGAACCGTGACGGTCACCGATCGCCGGTTACGGGCGACTCTCGGAGCGTCCGTGGTGCACTATCACTCCGCGGCGTGCTCGGCCAGCCACGACTCGATCGCGTCCGCGTTCGCGCCGCGGCGGTGGACCGTCCCCGACCCCGGGTCGACGACCGTGCTCTCGGCGCCGCCGGTCTCGCCGCCATCGAGCACGACCGCGGCGCCCTCGCGGATCCGGTCGGAGAGGTCCGCGACGCGCCGGACGCTCCCGGTCCCGGAAACGTTCGCGCTGGTGGCGGTGACCGGCGAGTCAGCGCGTTCCAGCAGGTCGAGCGCGACCGGGTGGTCCGGGACGCGGACGCCGACGCGGTCGCGGCCCGCGGTGAGCGCGTCCGGCACCGCGGCGTCGCGCTCCACGACGACGGTGACCGGCCCGGGCAGGAACGCGCGCATAAACGCCACCTCGCGCTCGGTGGGGCGGGTGTGCTCGAGCGCGGCGTCGACGCTCGGGACGCCCAGCGAAAGGGGGTTGTCGCGGTCCCGACCCTTCAGCTCGAAGACGCGCTCGACGGCCGCGGGATCGAGCGCGTTCGCTCCCAGTCCGTAAACGGTCTCCGTCGGATAAACGACCGCCTCGCCGTCGGCGATCGCCGCGGCCGCGCGGTCGAGGTCCTCGTCGGTGACGCTCATCGGGCGAGGGTGGGCCGGCGGCGCACAAAAGGGTGACGGGACGGGGAGCGGGAGGTCCCAGTCATCGGTGCAGCGACGGCGGCGCGCTACAGCTCGTCCAGCGCGTCCGCGACGGCGTCGTAGTCGGGGAAGTCCGGCTGGGTCTCGGCGACCCAGGCGTACTGCACCTCGCGGTCGCCGTCGATCAGGAAGACGGCCGGGCGCGCGTCGACGATGCCCGTCATGCCGTCGAGGTCGTTCTCGACGCCGTACTCCACGATCACGTCCGCAGCCGGATCCGAGAACAGACGGGCGTCGACCTCCCGCTCCGCGAGGAACGTCTTGTGCTCGTACGGTGAGGAGATGGAGAGGCCGACGACCTGCGCCTCGTCCGCCCAGCCACGGTCACGGACCTCGTTCCAGACGTACGTCGCCTGGAAGGCGCCGTCCATCGGGTAGGCGATCAGGAGGACGGGCTCCTCGTCGGTCAACTCGGAGAGCGAGCGGTCCTCCCAGAACTCCTCGTTCACGAGCGGGCGCGTGAAGTCGGGCGCCGTCTCGCCCGCGGCGACGTGGTCCGTCTCGGGCAGGTCGACCACCTCGAAGTCGACCATCAGGCACCCCCCTCCCCGTAGGTCGCCTCGAGATACTCGACGATGTTCGCACTCTCGGACATCGTCACGCCCGTCCGCTCGTCGACGATGGCGGGGACGCTCCGCTTCCCGGAGACGCGCTTGACGACGTTCCGCTCGGAGTGCATCGGCTCGATGAACCGGGAGTGGTAGTCGAGTCCCAGCGCGTCGAGCGTCCGCACCACGCGCTCGCAGTAGGGACACGCCTGTAGTCGGTACAGGGTGATGTCTGAGTCGGCCATGGTTCGCTTTGGAACGCCGCAAGGGTAACCGTGTCGGCGGTCGCCCGGATTGCCGCTGTCTGCGCGCCGGCTGGCCGGTGTCGCCGCGACTCCCCACAGCAGCGTCTGCGGGCCCGACAGACCGCCGCGAGAGCCGGCGAAGTCGGGGGCGGAGGGGAACCCTTTAATTGCCGCCCGACGCACCGTAAGTGAGAATGGGCTTGTCGCCGACTACGCTCGCGGTCACCGTCCTCCAGCTTCCGGCGATCGATCGACAGACGCAGGCGATACTGGGAGCCGTCGCCATCGTCTTTCTGGTGGCGATGTCCGCGTTCTTCTCCTCCTCGGAGATCGCGCTGTTTTCCCTGCCAAAACACCGCGTGGACTCGATGGTCGAGGAGGGGATTCCCCACGCCGACATCGTGGCGGACCTTAAGTCGAACCCCCACCGGCTGCTGGTGACGATCCTCGTCGGCAACAACATCGTCAACGTCGCGATGTCCTCCATCGCGACCGCGCTGTTCGCGCTGTACCTCTCGCAGGGGCAGGCCGTCTTCGCCGCGACGTTCGGCATCACGACGCTCGTGCTGCTGTTCGGCGAGAGCGCGCCGAAGTCGTACGCGGTCGAGAACACGGAATCGTGGTCGCTGCGCGTCTCGCGGCCGCTGAAGGTCGCTGAGTACACGCTGATGCCGTTGGTGATCCTCTTCGACCACCTCACGCGGCT